>JBBSAB010000136.1:0-19596 GCA_038252755.1 Polyangiales bacterium
CAGGCGACCTTTCCGGTCGCCTCTCGTTGAACGTACGCGGGTACGTGAGCACCGGACCGGAGCGAAAACGAAGCCAGAAGCCAGGATCAGCGGGCGTGGCCGCCAGCTGAAATGAGACCAATGGTGAGCCGCCTTCCTGTTGTCCCCGCTCGCTCGGGCAAGATGCGATGAATCATCAGCCGCCTTCCTGTTGTTTCCCTCCCGGGAGCTAAGCTTGGGCGCGCTGAGTACCGGCCAGGTTTCGTGGTAGACCGCTTTTCGCCGTGAGCCAGAGCTGGAGGTCGTTCGAAGAGGTCTACTTACGGCTCGACCGCCGCGTGCTCGGCGTGTTCCGGATCTTGTTTAGCGGCGTGCTGCTCTACGATCTCTTGCGCCGCTTTCCGGACGCGGCGCTCCTGTGGTCGAGCGACGGCGTGCTCAGCAGTGCGAGCCTGAAGAAGGCACCGCAAAGCGATCCTCAGATTTCATTCCTGCTCAGCTTGTCCAGCGCCAGCTCGGTACAACTCGCGTTCGCCGGCCTGGGCGTGGTGTTCGTACTTTACGGGCTCGGCCTGTTCACGCGCTTGATGAAGCCGCTCGCGCTCGTCGGCTACGCCAGCCTCAACGCCCGGAATTTGTTCTACGAGGATGGCGGCACGGGCACGGTGATCTTGCTGCTGGGCTGGACCTTGCTCCTGCCATTGAGCGATCGCTTTTCGCTCGATGCGCTGCGGCGAGACGCCGCACTGCCGACGCTGAAAGAGCGAGTCCAGGCGCGTGCCAGCACGCACGCGCCGGTCGTCAGTTTGGCCGCCGTCGCGGTTTTGCTGCAGGCGGCGGTGATCTATTGGCTGAATGCCGCGCATAAAACCGGCCAAACCTGGCGTGGTGGAGACGCCGTTCACCTGGTGCTCTGGCAGCACCGCGTGAACACGCCGATCGCGGTTTGGTTCGCGCAGCATGAACCGGTTTGGTTTTCGCCACTCGCGACGTTGATGACGCGCCGTACCGAGTTCGTGCTGCCGGTGCTGCTGCTCTGGCCCACGCACCCTAACCAGTCGCGCGTGGCTGCGTTCGTGTTGGCGGTGATGCTCCACGGTGGCATCGCGCTGTGTATGACGCTCGGTCCGTTTTCCTACGCTATGATCTGCCTGCTCTGGTTGGCGGTCCCGGGCGCGGCGCTCGACGTGCTGGCTGGATTTACACGCCGTTGGTCGCGCTTTCCGGGATGGCGCTTAGCGCGGTACCGATCCCAGGCGGTGCGCGCGCTGCGACGCTGGTTCGGTCGATCGAGCGCGGCGTCGGGTCGTCGGCTGCCGGCGGTGTGGCGGCGGCGTGCCGTGATCGCGCGTGAGGTCGTGCTCGGTTGGATGTTGCTGGTCGAAGCCGGCAGCGTACTGTCGTCCAACCGCGCGGTGCCGAGCGCTTTCCGCATCAAGTCGCGGCCGTGGCTGGCTGGCTACAAGCCCTACCTGCGCGGCTTTCAAGGCTGGTCGATGTTCGCGCCCGATGCGCCGACCGATGACGGAACGATGGTCGTCGAAGCCGTGACCTTTGACGGCCGGCACATCGACCCCTTTACGGGCGAAAAGCCGAATTGGGAGCAGATTCGTCTCGGTGTCGTGCCGCATTCGATCGCCGTTTCTGACTATTTTTTCTCGATGCGCGACTCGCGCAACGTGCGCTACCGCCATGACCTCGCGCGTTACCTCAAAGCGTACCCGGCCGATTCCCCAGCTGGTCGCCTACGCTCCGCCGAGCTCTGGTGGGTAAGCTACGTGCCACCTCCGCGCGGCTCGTACGTGCCCGGGCCGATCAGCAAACGCCTAGTGTGGCGAACGAAGCTCTAGCTAGCTCGAGCGTGTCAGCAGGCTGGTCACGGCCGGTAGGAAGCGCTCGATGTGATACCGCTCCTGCGCTTGGACGACGCGCGCTTGAAGCGCCTGGTAGTCGACGCTGCGCAGCCGTTCGGCGAGGCCGTCGAGCTCGCTTCGGCTCACGACCAGACCAGCGCCGGTTTCTTGGACGAGTGTGGCCATGTACTGTAGCTCGTCGCTGACCAACACTGGCAAGCCGGCCGCCCAATACACGAATAGTTTGCTGGCGAGCGCACCGCGCAAGTGGCGCTGGCCGACGATCAAGTCTTCGTTGAAGTGGTACAGCAAGATGCCGTAGTGAAACGCGCCGTGCAGCGCGCCGATCAGCTCGGGCAGCGACAGATGCTCGCGGAAGTGCGCGCGTGGCTCGGCTTCGGCCAGCCGCTGGTAGTCACCGAACGCCGCGTCGAAGCCGCTCGGATGCACCGCCGACGGGAAAACCGTCACATCCAAGCCCTGCGCGAGCAGGCCCTGGTACAGCGGAACCGCGTAAAGATCGGCAAATGCGCGGGCCGCACCAGCGCTGCGCAGCCCGCCGGCGTGCGCCAGCCGGACCGCGCCTGACGGTGGCGGTAGCGGTTCGCGCTGGAAGCTACGTGGGGGACACGGCATCAGCTGCACCGAAGGCACAGTCGACTCCGCCAGCAACTGAGCCAACGGCGTCCCGCCGTCTTTGTAGATAAAGCCGCTGGTTCGCGTCCGCACGTAGCGCTCGGAGGCGCGCATGACGTCGATGTCGTCGCGGCTGAACACCTGCTCTTGTTCGAACACGGCTTCGTGCGCCGGATCGACGAACGCGTCCATCCAGTCGTAGACCTCCTGAAACACGCGCAGCTCGGGCCGAAGCGCGTGTAACAATTGGCTCAGAAACGCGCGCGTAGCGTGGGCTTGCAGGTAGATCGGCACGTCAGGCGTGCGCAGCATGATTTCGCCTAGCACGCCGTACGATCCGCGGCACGAGGTGCAGTCCTCGAACGGCTCCGGTTTGGTCTCATCGATCTCGGGCATCAAGTAGACGCCGAACGCCCGCACGCCTTGCTCGCGCAGGCCGTGCACGAGGTAGCCCAGCGTCGGGAAATTTTCGCGATGCACGGCGACGAACAGCACGGCCCGGCCCGCGCGGCTGGCTGCGCGCAGCTTGTCGGTAAGCTCGACCACGCGCTCGAGCGCTTCGGGAGAAACCGCCCAGCGGCGCGCTACTTGCGCACGCAAATGACGGGTTGAGGCTGCAGTTAGCGCCGGGAATTCGAGCTCGGAAGGGTCGGGACGGAGCGCGTGCGCCGGGCTGAGCACGGCAGTCGCAGACTCGCTAGTCGGTGCGTCAAGCATGCGCGCTCCGCAGCGGCTGAGCGCTCGCGGCGGCGGCGGGCAGGCGCAGGTGGGCTTCGACCAACGCCGCCAAATCGCCAATGATCTTGCGGGCGCGGGCTTGGTAGGTGTGGTCAGCGAGCACGCGCGCCTGGCCGCGAAGCACGAGCTCGGTGCGGAAAGCGTCATCGGTGACGGCACGCCGCAGGAGCGCCAGCATTTCGTCCTTGCTGTGAAACAAGGGTAGGGAATCGCCGAGCTGGTCACAGGTCTCACCCGGTTCGTCATCGAGCGGATCCCAGCGCGCGAGCACGAGGCCTCCCGAGCACATCGTCTCGAGCACGCGCGGATGGATGTTGCAGCCGCGGTTGATATGTAAGACGGCGCGATGTTGCCGGTAAACGTGGCGCAGAGCGGGACCGGCGGGCACGACGCCGCCGACCTTGCCGGCGAACTCAGGCAAGGTGTCCCACCCGAGTCCGTAGACCGTGAGCGGTAGCCCAGCGTTGACGATCTGCAGCGCCACGTGCTCGCGGTCCTGCTGCCGCGCTAGCATCAACGCGTGATAGAGCAGCTGCCGGTTCGCCTCGGGCGAAGCCACCAGACCGAGCTCGCGCAGCGCCGACTCGAGCATTGGCGCGATTCGACCCATTTCAAGCAATATTTCCGGCAGCGCCTCGAAGCGCGTGCGAAGTGCGGCGTTGAGGCCGGGCGCGCCGTCAGGGTCTTTCGTGAACTGCCCGATGTGCGTGGTGAAAGCGATGCCCTCGGCCGTCGCGAGCGGCGGCTCGGCGAAATAGCGAGCGGGATTCACCGCGAACGGCAGCTGGCCCATGTTCGGGTAGCCGAGTGCGCGAAAGCCTCGCGCGACCGCGCTGTTGAAACCGTAGGTCAGATCGAGCGAGCCTAAGAGTGCAATGGCGGCGGGATCTTTGAGTGTCGGCAATTCGTCGAGCACCCAGCTCACTACCGGTAAGCCGCTGGGCAAGAGGCCCGCGTATTCGGGGCGAATGTGGTCGAGCACGAACACGAAATCGGGCTCGATCTCGAGCAACTGCTCGGCGGCGCCGAACGCGATCAATGCTTCACCCGGACGCCGTTCGTCCAGCACCCAGGTCTGGTGACCGAGCTGCTCGAAGCCCTCGGCCAGATCGCGGGTCACGTGCTGCAACACCGTCGTGTAGCGCGAGGTCATCAGCACGACCTTCAGCGGTCGGCTGCGTTCTTCCAAGACGCGGCGCAGCCGCTCAGGGTGCTCTTGGTAGCGATGTTCGAGCGCGCGGAACAGCTCGGACGCGCCGGCCAATCTGCGGAAACGCCGCTGCATGACCTGTTTTTTGGCCTCGGCCGTCACCCCAATGCCCAGCTCGGGCACGGCTTGGTGCAGGTTGTCTTCGAGGCTTTGAATCAGCTCCGCCGTCGCGGTCGCACCGACGCTGAGCCGGACCTGGGCCAGGTCGAACCACGGCTCGAGCTCGATTGCGCTGAGTAGGGCCGCGAGCGCTGGCGCGTCTTCCTCCTGTAGGAAGGTGACGCGGCGCCAACCGTGCAATTTGATCTGGCTCGGCTCGGAGATCACGTGCTCGACCATCATCGCGTACTTGACCCAACGCCCGAACCACACGTGGTCTTGGCCGCGCGTGGCGCAGGCGCTGATCGCCTCTTGTAGCTCCACGAGGTCGTCGAGCGGATTCTCTTCGCTCAGAGTGAGGCCCTGCGCGCGCACCAAGAGCGGGTAGACGCCGCGTTCTGCGGCGCGGTCACCGGCGGTGGTGCGGAGGCGCGACGGTTGATCGGATAGCTCGATTCGAAACAGGTTCGTCGACGGCTGGGCTTGGCGCAGGGCCGTGACCGCGGCAGGAAAATGTGGTTCGAGAAAGCTCAGGTTGCGCTCGAGCCGCGCCGTCGCCTCGACCTCGCGCATCGGGCTCACCGCCGGGATTTGCGCGCGTAAGAAGTCGCGACTCGGCTCGTCGAGCGGCGAATGAGCCAGCCAATGTTCGGTCAGCTCGGGGTTGCCGAGCGCGAGCAAGCAAGCGAACGCCGCCTGCACCAGCTCGGCGGTCATCTGATCGGCGGCGATCGTCGAGTAGAACTTGAGCGCGTGGTAGTGCTCGCCTTGCGCGGCGAGGAACTTAGCGAGGCCGACGAGCACGCTGGCGAACTCACGCCGAGCGCCGACCACGCGCAGAAAGTCACGACTCAGGCCGCGCGTCAGATCGGCGAGCGCCGCCAGCAGCGCGCGAGCCTGCGGGCCTTCGGTGGCTCCGGAGTCGACGACACAAGTGACCTTCGACGGCGCCAACCGCGAGCCCAGCAGAAACTGCCCGATCGTCAGGTACGCGCCGACCAGATCTTGCGCCGGCTGGAGTTGGTCTGGGCCGTAGAGCGCGAGACGCTTGCCGAAACCCGTATCCCGGTCGGCGAGCTGTTGGACTAGGCGTGCCACGTGCGGATCGGGTTCGAGCACCAACAACTGGGGCAGCCCAGGCGCCCGTGCGGCGAGCGCTTCGACCAGCGTGCCGGCACGTGAACCAAGCAACACCACCAGCTGGAGCTGGTCGGGGCGGCGTCCGGCCAGCGCTAGCGCCTGATCGACTAACCGCAGCGCTTCCGTATCCGGGGTAGAGAGCACGAGGCCCCGTTTGCAACTCTCGCGCCGTCGGTCGGCGGCTGGCGCCGGTCGGGTTTGCTTCGGAGCGAGACAGCAGTGTCAAACGCCTGACACCGCCGGGGCCGTGTGCGTCAAGCATCCGACGCTCGGCGTTCTAAATCGAGACACCCGACTCGAGCGCCGAGCAGCGAGAGAACAGGAAGGCGGGAAGGCGGGAAGGTTTTGATTGCTCGAGCAGGCGAATGGGGCCGCGTTGCTACCTCTCGCGTCGAGCTACGTCGTACGCCCCCCCAAAAATCTCGATCTCGTCTTCCCGCCTTCCCGCCTTCCTGTTGTCTCGTTCTCCCCGGGTAGGTCATGGCCCCATCGGTTCGTTATGGCCCGCGGCTTGCAAACGGCTGGGCCTGATGTCGGAGAGCACGCGCAAAGTCGTGGTCACGGGCGGCGCCGGATTCATCGGTAGCAGTCTGACCGAAGCCCTGGTTGCCGAAGGCGCTGAGGTGCACGTCATCGACAACCTGGCCACGGGTCGCCTGGAGAACCTGGCGCATTTGTCGAGCGAATCGCGGCTGGCGGTGCACGAGCTCGACATTAACGACCTGGACCGCACGCGCACGGTCTTCCGCGGCGCCCACGAGGTGTATCACCTGGCCGCGCTGGCCGACATCGTGCCTTCGATCGAGCGACCGCTCGAATACACGCGCGCCAACGTCGACGGCACGCTCGCCGCACTCGAAGCGGCGCGCGAAGCCGGCGTGAAGCGCTTCGTCTATACGGCTTCCTCGTCCTGCTACGGCATCCCGGACCAGTTTCCGACGCTGGAGAGCGCCGAGCTGCGGCCGCAGTACCCGTACGCGCTCAGCAAGATGCTGGGTGAGCAGGCGGCGCTGCACTGGTGCAAAGTCTACGGGTTGCCGGTCGTCTCGCTGCGGCTGTTCAACGTTTACGGACCGCGCGCGCGCACGAGTGGCTCGTACGGCGCGATGTTCGGCGTATTTCTGGCGCAAAAGCTGGCGGGTAGACCGTTCACGGTCGTGGGCGACGGCAGTCAGACG
The DNA here is from genome assembly GCA_038252755.1 of Polyangiales bacterium. GTDB lineage: Bacteria > Myxococcota_A > Polyangia > Polyangiales > Polyangiaceae > PMG-095. The sequence goes on from JBBSAB010000136.1 coordinate 6,834, forward strand.
CGCGATTTTACCTACGTGACCGACGTGGTCGACGCGTTCCTACGCGCCGCCAAAAGCTCGCTCTCGGGCGTGGTCTTCAACGTGGGCTCGGGCAAGCCGACCAGCGTCAATCGTATCGTCGAGCTACTCGACGGCGCCGTGGTGCACATTCCGAAGCGCCCCGGTGAGCCGGATTGCACCCACGCCGACACAGCGCGGATCACGGCCGCGCTCGGCTTTCAGCCGCGCGTCTCGATCGAGCAAGGCGCGCGCAGCATGCTCGACCAAATTGGCCATTTCGAGCGTGCGCCGGTGTGGACGCCGGAGACGATTTCAGTCGCCACCGAAGCCTGGTTTCAGCATCTGGATCCGAGTCGCCGCGTCGAGGCCATGCCGTGAAATCCCATCCGCGCCTGTCCGCCGAGCATGCGACTGCCGAGCTGGAGCGGCTGCGTGGGCTGCGCGTGGCGCTGATCGGTGAGACGATCATCGACGAATACGTTTACACCGACGCGATCGGCAAATCTGGCAAAGAGCCGATGCTGGTGTGTCGGCACGTTTCGCAGGAAGCGCAGGGTGGTGGCGTCCTGGCGATCGCCAACCACCTCTCGGAGTTTTGCGAATCGGTCGAGTTGGTCAGCGCGCTTGGTGCGCAAGATACGCGCGAAGAGTTCGTGCGCTCCACGTTGGCGCCACAGGTTCAGCCGCACTTCATCTACAAGCAGTCGTCGCCGACGATCGTCAAACGCCGCTACTTGGACGCATACTCGCTGGCCAAGCTGATGGGCGTCTATCACTACAATCCCGCGGCGCTCGGTCCCGACGACGAAGCCGCGCTGAGCACACTGCTCGGCTCCGCGCTCGAACGTGCAGACCTGGTGATCGTCGCCGACTACGGCCACGGCCTGTTGACGCCGAAGCTGGTCGAGCAACTCGTCACCACTTCCACGTTTTTGGCCGTGAATACCCAAATGAACGCAGCTAATCAGGGCTACCACACGCTGTCGAAGTACCGGCGTTTGGACTACGCCTGTCTGCACGAGGGCGAGCTGCGACTCGACGCTCGCGATCTGCACGGCGACCTGATGGGCCTGGCCAAGGCCGCGATCGAGCGCTTCGATGCGCGCGCGCTGACCGTCACGCGCGGCAAACAGGGCAGCCTACTGCTCCACCGCGAGCAGGGAGCCTTCGAGACGCCAGCGCTGGCGACACGCGTTTTGGAGCGCGTGGGAGCTGGCGACGCGGTTTTGGCCCTGACTTCGCTAGCGGTCGCCGGCGGCGTGCAGCCCGAGCTGGTCGGCGTGCTCGGCAACCTCGCCGGAGCGCAGCAGATCAGTGTGATGGGCAACAGCCAGCACATCAAAAAGGCGCGTTTGCTGGAGCAACTGCAGGAACACCTGCCCGAGCGCACGCGCGCCCGACGCTTAGCCATTGCTCGAGGTTGATGCATGAGCCGCCGCGCCATCTTTCTCGACCGCGATGGCGTACTGGTGCGCGACGTCGGACCATTGACGAGTCCCGACGACATCGTGTTGACGCCAGGCGTCGCGCTTGGGCTGCGTGAGCTTTCGCGGGCCGGCTTCCTGCTGGTGGTGGTCAGCAACCAAACCGTCGTGGCGCGAGGATTACTCAACGAAAACGCGGTGATCGAGCTACAAAAGCGGGTCGAGGCGCGGATTTTGGACGCGAGCGGGCCGGCGCTCGACGCATTCTACTTCTGCCCGCACCATCCCAAGGCGACCCGGCCCGACCTGCGTTGCGACTGCGCGTGCCGCAAACCGGCCCCCGGCCTGCTGCTGCAGGCGGCGGCGGAGCTCGATATTTCGCTCGCCGAGAGCTTCATGATTGGCGACCGCGCGAGCGACGTTCTGGCGGGGCTGCGCGCGGGCTGCACGACGATTCAGCTCACGACCGGCGCGCACTTGGCGCCACCGATCGAGGTCACCGGCGGCTTCGAAGCCCGCGCGGCGCACCACGTCGCGGCTAATCTGCAAGAAGCGGCTGCGTTGGTGCTAGCGCAGCCAGGCACTGCGCTGTTCGCCAAGCTGGGAGCGGCATCGTGAAAGCGCTGGTCCTGTGCGGCGGCTTCGGCACCCGACTCGGCGCCTTGTGCACTGAGCGACCCAAACCGTTGCTCGAGGTCGGTCGGTTGGCGCTGGTCGAGCACACGCTGCTGCGGCTGCACGCCGCGGGCTTGTGCGATGTGTTCGTGAACCTGCATTTCGGCGCGGAGCAGCTGCAGGCGCGGCTGGGCGACGGCTCGCGTTACGGCGTACGCCTCGAATATTTCGCCGAAACGAGCCTGCTTGGCACCGCGGGGACGCCGCGCGCGCTGGCGGCGCGGGCCGGTGAGCAAGGCCTGCTCGTGCACTATGGTGACGTCCTGAGTGAGCATCCGCTTGGCGACTTGGTCGAGCATCACGTCGCCTCGGGCGCGCAGGCGCGGATCGTGATTCACGAGCGCGCGGGCTCGAACAGCCGGGTGGCGCTCGGCGACGCTGATCGCGTCGAGCGCTTTTGGGAGCGCCCGAGCGCTGGCGTTGAGGATGGCAGCGTTTCGGCGTGGGCTTTCTCGGGCATCTGCGTGCTGTCGCGCGAGTGCCTGCTGAGCCTGCCCGACGCGCCCGGTGCTGACCTACCGCGTGACGTGTTCCCAGCGCTGGCCGTCGCTGGGCAATTGTTTGCCGAGCGTCACGTCGGCTACCGCTGTGCCGTCGATTCACCGGCGCGCCTCGAGAGCGCGCGCGATGCCTGGAAAACGGGCGCTCTCACTCTGCCGTTACATCCGGAGGTCACGTGATCGATACCAACTTCAGCAAAGACTACCTGCGCGCGATCGCTGGCATCCTGGATCAGCTCGAATCAGGGCCGATCATGACGTCGACCCAGATCTTGCTCGAGGCATATCAAGCTGGGAAAACCGTGTTCATCGCCGGCAACGGCGGCAGCGCGGCGATCGCCAGCCATCTGGCCTGTGATCTGGAGAAGACGGTCGCCGGTCCGCGGGGGCGCCGTTCGGCGCGGCGGCTGCGCGCGGTGTCGTTGAGCGACAACATGGCCACGTTGACGGCTTGGGCCAACGACGAAGGCTACGAGAACGTATTCTCCGAGCGGCTGCGGGCGCACGCAGATCCGGGCGACGTGCTGCTCGTGATTAGCTCGAGCGGCAATTCGCCGAACGTGCTCGAGGCTTTGCGCACGGCGCAGGAGCTCGAAATGCGGACGATCGCCTGGGTTGGCTTCAGTGGCGGCGCAGCGCTTGAGCTGAGTGAGTGCTGCGTGCACGTCGAAGTCGATGACTACGGCATGGCCGAGGGCATCCACGGCGTGATTGGTCACTTGGTTACCGATTTGGTCGTGCAAGGCGTGCGCGGTGCGCAGCGCCCGTCTTATGTGCCGAGCGCTCCGCGTATCGCAGTGGGTGTCAAATGAGCAAACAACGCAGTGTGTTGGTCACCGGCGGCGCCGGTTACGTGGGCTCGGCGCTCGTGCCGCGGCTGTTGTCGCAGGGTCACCGGGTGACGGTGCTCGATTGGTACCTCTACGGCGAGGACCTTTTCGAAGACCAACGCGGCAATCCGAATCTACGCGAGGTCAAAGGCGATCTGCGCGATATGAGCGCCGTGGAGCGCGCGCTCGAGGGCGTAGACGCGGTGATTCATCTGGCGTGCATCTCGAACGACCCGTCCTACGATCTCGATCCCGAGCTTGGCAAATCGATCAACGCTGACGCGTTTCGTCCGTTGGTGCAGGCCTCGAAGCGCGCCAAGGTGGAGCGCTTCATCTACGCCTCGTCTTCGAGCGTGTACGGCGTCAAAGCCGACGCGAACGTCACCGAGGATTTGCCGCTCGAACCGCTGACCGATTATTCGAAGTTCAAGGCGCTATGCGAAGAGATCCTCGAACAGGAGCGTGCGCCCGGCTTTACGACCGTCAGCGTGCGGCCTTCGACGGTTTGCGGCTATGCCAAACGGCTGCGCCTCGACTTGGTCGTGAACATCTTGACCAACCACGCGGTCAACAAGGGCTCGATTCGCGTGACCGGCGGTGACCAAATGCGCCCAAATATCCACATCGACGACATGGTCGACGTGTACCTGCAGCTCTTGGCTGAGTCGCCTGAACGCATCGACGGCGAGATTTTCAATGTGGGTAGCGAGAACCACACCGTGCTCGAAATTGCGCGGATCGTGCAGCGCTGTGTCGGCGGCAACATTCCGATCGAGGTCGTGCCGACCAACGACCCGCGCTCGTATCACGTCTCTTCCGAGAAAATCCGCAAGCAGCTCGGTTTCCAACCGCAGCGCAGCGTCGAGCGCGCCGTGCGCGACTTGAAGGCGGCGTTCGACGCCGGACGGATCAAGGACCCGCTCAACAACCCGATGTACTTCAACATCAAGCGCATGCAGGAGACTCATGCCCAATAGCGTTGCCTTGCCCGAGCTCGTGGCTACGCCGAATCAGGCGACCGAGCTGCTCGAGCGCGCCTACCGCAGCATGCTGCGGATCCGGCGCATCGAAGAGCGCATTGCCCAGCGTTACGCCGAGCAAGAGATGCGCTGCCCGGTGCACTTGTCGATCGGCCAGGAAGCAGCGGCGGTGGGGGCCTGCCTCGGGCTGACGCCAGCTGACCAAGTCGTCAGCACGCATCGCTGTCATGGTCATTACCTGGCCAAGGGTGGAGATTTGCCGGCGATGTTGGCCGAAATCTACGGCCGCGCGACGGGTTGCTGCGGTGGGCGCGGCGGCTCGATGCACCTGTTCGACGACGCAGCCGGCGTCTTGTGTAGCGTGCCGATCGTCGGCAGCTCGATCGCTTTGGGCATCGGTGCGGCGTTGCACTTCAAGCAGACCGGCGCGCCCCAGGTGTGCGTGGTATTCCTGGGCGATGGCGCGCTCGAAGAGGGTGTGTTCCACGAAGCTGCGAACCTGGCGGTCGTGCACGACTTGCCGGTGGTGTTCTTCGTCGAAAATAACCTGTACTCCGTGTACACGCAGTTGAACGAGCGTCAGCCAGCGCGCCCGCTGTCGCAGCTCGGCGTGGCCCACGCGATGGCGGTGGTCGAAGCCGACGGTAACGACGTGATGGCGGTGCATCACGTGGCCAACGCAGCGACCGAACGCGCTCGTAAGGGCGGTGGGCCGACGTTGGTCGTCGTCGATACGTACCGCTTCCGCGAGCACTGCGGCCCGAGCTACGACGATGATCTCGGGTATCGCCCCCCAGGTGAGCTTGCCAGTTTCGAGGAGCGTTGCCCGGTCAAGAGCTTGCGCGCAGAGCTGAGCCAGCACCACGGCTTCACGCCGGAGCGCGACGCGGCGCTCGAGCGCGAGCTCGACGCCGAAATTAGTCAAGCCTTCGAACAGGCTCGGAATGCGCCGTTTCCGGCGAAGTCTAGCGTTGGAGAGCGCGTTTACGCGGCTCCGGCCCTGCGCGCCGTGAGTACCCCCCCGGTCGATGTGGCGCCGCAAGGTGAGCCACGCATCATCAGCGCCGCCACGGCGATTCACGAAGCGACTCTGCAGGCGATGCGCGCCGACCGCCGCGTGATCGTGCTCGGCGAAGGCGTCAATGACCCGAAAGCGATCTTCGGCACCACCGCCAACCTAGTCAGAGAGTTCGGAGCATCGCGTTCGCTCGAGATGCCGCTGGCCGAGAACGGCTTCACCGGCATGGCCGTCGGCGCCGCACTGATGGGAACCCGACCGATCGTGATCCACCAGCGCGTGGAGTTCGCGCTCTTGGCGTTGGAGCAGCTGGCGAACAACGCTGCCAAGTTGCACTACGTTTCGAACGGCCAGCATCGTGTGCCACTCGTAGTGCGGCTGATCGTCGGTCGTGGCTGGGGGCAGGGGCCGGCGCACTCGCAGAGCCTCGAAGCCTTGTTCGCCTACTTGCCGGGGCTCAAGGTCGTGATGCCGTCGAGCGCGGCGGACGCCAAACGCCTGCTTTTGGCGTCGATCGCTGACGAAAACCCGGTAATTTTCATCGAGCACCGCTGGGTGCATTACGCGACCGGCCACGTGCCGGAGACCATGCCGGTCGAGGCTCTGGACGGCCCGCGGCGCATCCGCGAAGGCAAGGACGTCACGGTCGTCGCCAGCTCGTACATGACGCTTGAGGCCATGCAAGCCGCTCAGGCGCTCGCCAAGCACGGCTGCGAGATCGACCTGATCGATCTACGCGTCGTGAGCCCGTTGCGTCACGAGGTGATCGCCGAGTCGGTTCGCCGCACCGGTCGCCTCGTCGTGCTCGATACCGGCTACGTCGATTTTGGCGTCGGCGCCGAGATCTGTTCGCGCATCACCTCCGAGTGTTGGTCGAGCCTGAAGCGTGCCCCCGAGCGCCTGGGCCTGCCGGCGCATCCCACGCCGAGCTCGCCAGTCTTGGCCGAGCGTTACTACCCGCGTTCGCCGCTGATCGCCGAAGCGATCGGTCATAGCGTTGGCTTGTCAGACGAAGCCCTTTCGGCCGTGACAGCCGAGCTGAGCGCCGAGCGCGATCGCCTGCCTTGCGACATCCCTCATCCGGCCTTCAAAGGGCCCTTTTGAAAGCTGCGGAGACTCCGATGAAAGTTCGCTATTCCTACCTTTCCCAGCAGTTTGGCCAAATCGACGAGCTGCTCGAGCAGATCCGCGCGTTCGTCAAGACCGGTGACTTTACGCTCGGCGCCGAGCTGACGAAATTCGAAGGTCGGTTTGCGAAGTTGATTGGTGCAGAGCACGCGATCGGCGTCGGCTCCGGCACCGACGCGCTGAAGCTGCCGCTGAAGGCGCTCGGCGTCGGTCACGGTGACGAGGTGATCACGGCCGCCAATACCTTCATCGCCACCGCCGGCGCGATCAACGAGGTTGGCGCGCGGCCGGTGTTCGTCGACTGCGGCCCGGATTTTTGTATGGACGTATCGCAGGTCGAGCGCGCCATCACCAAAGCGACCAGAGCAATCATGCCGGTGCACTTCACCGGTTACATGACCGACATGCCGCGCTTGCAGGCGATTGCCGTGCGGCACAATCTGCCGATCGTCGAGGACGCGTGCCAGGCGATCTTGGCCGACATGGGCGGTAGGCGCGCCGGTACCTACGGCGTCGCTGGCGGCTTCTCACTCCACCCGCTCAAGAACTTGAACGTGTGGGGCGACGGCGGCGTAATCGTGACGAGCGACGCCGCGTTGGCTGACAAATTGCGGCTGCTGCGCAATCACGGCCTGAAGAATCGCGATGAAATCGCCTGCTTTGGCTACAATTCGCGGCTAGATACGCTGCAAGCGGTCGTCGGCAATTGGCTAATCGACAGCGCCGAGACCATCACGCAAGGGCGCATCGAACGCGCCGCCTACTACGACAAGCACCTCGGCTCGATCCCGCAGCTCACGTTGCCGCCGCGCTACACCGATCGGCGCACCGTGTATCACTTGTACATGGTCCACGCGCAAGATCGCGAGGGGCTACAGCAGCACTGCCTGGCGCGCGACATCGAGTGCAAGGTGCACTACCCGATCCCGCTGTACCGGCAAGAGGGTTTGCGACACCTCGGCTACCGTCAGGGCGATTTCCCAGTCGCCGACGCGCAGGCCGCCAACGTGCTCAGCTTCCCGTGCGACCAGCACCTGAGCCGCGAAGAGCAAGACTACGTCATCGAGAGCGTCCGCGAATTCTACGGGGCCGCGCGCTGATGGCGGGTTCCGCTGCTCTCGTCTTGCCGACCGAAGCGCGAGCGCCACGGCAGGTGCCGTACGTGGCACTCGGGCAGCAGTTCGCGGCAGAGGCGACGGCGCTGTTGTCGCGGCTGCAGCGCACGTTGGCCAGCGGGCAATGGGTGGCGGGTCCGGACGTGGCCGAGTTGGAGACGCGGCTCGCGGCACGGCTGGGCGCGCGCGAGTGCATTGCGGTCGGCTCCGGTACGGACGCCTTGATTCTGTCATTGCGCGCGCTCGGCATCGGGCCAGGTGATGAGGTGATCACCGCGCCGAACTCGTTCATCGCCACCGCCTCGGCGATCGTGCACGTCGGCGCAACGCCGGTGTTCGCCGACGTCTTGCCCGACCAAAACATCGATCCGGCCGGGGTCGAAGCCGCGATGACCCCGCGAACCCGCGCGATTTTGCCGGTGCATTTGAGCGGCCGCACGGCGCACATGCCCGAGCTGTTGGAGCTGGCACGCCGCCACGATCTACGCGTGATCGAGGACGCTGCGCAGGCGATCGACGCGCGCCTGAACGGCCAAGCCGCCGGAACCTTCGGCGACCTGGGCTGCTTCTCGTGCCACCCGCTGAAGAACCTGAACGCGGCGGGCGACGCTGGCTTCATCTTGGCTGACGACGCGGAGCTTGCGGCGCGACTGCGGCGCTTACGCAGCAACGGCTTGGTCGATCGCGAGACAGCACTGGAATGGGGCGTGGTTTCGCGGCTCGATAGCCTGCAAGCCGCGGTGCTGCTCGAGCGGCTGCCAGCGTTGGATAGCGTGACCGAGACCCGCCGCCGTAACGCGCACGCCTACCGTGAACTGTTGGCGGGGATCTCGCAGATCTTCCTTCCGCCGTGTCGCGCGGAAGAGCACAACGTCTTCCACACGTTCGTGATCCAGGTCGAGCGCCGCGATGAGCTGCAAGAGTTCTTGCGCGAACGCGGCATCGGTACGGCGATCCACTACAAGATACCGATTCACCTGCAACCGGCAGCGCGTTCGCTCGGCTACGCGCCGGGCGCGTTTCCGGTCGCCGAGCGCCAAGCGCAACGCATCTTGTCGTTGCCGGTACACCAGTTCTTGACCCAGGCGGACCTCGCGTACGTCGCCGCTAATATCCGGGAATTTTTCGCATGAGCATGGCCATCGCACACCTGCCCGAAGCCACGGAGATCATCGACTACGACGCGCTCTACGCGGACTATTCGCAGTCGCTGATCGATACTTTACGCGGCTTTTCACCGAAGGTGAACGGCCTCGAGCTGTGGGTGCCGGACGAAAACCTGCGCGTCAGCCTGCGCAACCTGCTCGATTCCGCCGCCAGCCTGGGCCGCGTCTCGGTCTGCCTGCAGTTTGGCGAGACCACGGCCGCGCAGCTCAGCGAGGCGCAGCTGGTCGAGCTGGGGGGCGATTTCGGCCGGGCGCGTGTCGAACGGCGCGGTGCGGCGCTGCTCTTCGAAGTGAGCGGCCTCGGTGCCGCGCCGCTGGCTTCGCCCGAGCGCAAGCTCGCGCCGACTCCGGAGCGCCAAGCGCCGGTGGCTGAGACGACGGCCGTCGTCAGCTCGCACCGGAACGGCGTGAGCTTCGACGGCTATGCGGCCGCGCTGCGAAGTGCGCAGCTTTTACGGCCGTTGGCGCCGCAGACGCGGCCGGACGGTGCCACCGTGCGGGTCAGTGCTTCACAGCAAGACTGCACGCTCGAGCTGGTCGTGGCGACGAACCAGCACATGGTTCACAGCGCCAGCAGCAACGCTCCCGACCAGGCGCGGGGCCTGTTACTATCCGAGCTTTGCCGCATCGTCGAAGGCTTGCCGGTGTTGGAGGCTTGCTACCATGGTGCCGGGCGACTCGAACATCGGCTGCGACCTGCCGACCAAGCGCGTCCGGTGAACGGCATCGTTCTGCCGCGCGCCGTGCACCCGCACTTCGCGCTGGTGGAAGACCTACTACGCGGCGTGCTCGGTGGATATCGGAAGCTGACAGGTTTCACCGCTACGCAGAGCCAACACGACGATCGCCCAGGAAGTGCCTGGCTTTCGGCCAGCGCGGACGAGCGAGGTCGACTGCTCGAAGCCGCACTTGGTGAGATCTTGCCGAGCTTCGGCTTGTTGCTCAGCGACGTCAGCGTGGCGTCGATCCGCTACGACGTGCGCGTGGAGCTGGGCTTGAGCGAGGCTTGGAAGAAGCTCGATCAGCCGCGGCTGGTGATGGCGTTGGAGCGTGAGTTGCAAGCGCGCGTCGACGCGCGGCTCGAGATCTACGTCTCGGAGCTCAAAGACAAGAACCAACTACGGCGCCTGGCGCTGGTGGAGACTCCCTAATGACCGGAATGACCGACCATACGCAGTTGATCTTGGATGGCACCAAGATTCCATGGCACCTCGATCGCGTCGAGGCGTGGCAGCGGGGCGAGCGGATCGCGCCAATTACCATCGACATGGCGCTGACCCGGGCTTGCAACTACGCCTGCGAGTACTGCTACGCGATGCTGCAAGAGAACGATCGCAAGGTGATCACCCGCGACGTCATTCTGCGTTTTTTGGATGATTGCGCCGAAATTGGCGTTAAAGGCATCAGCTTCGTCTCCGACGGGGAGAGCACGCTGTCGCCCGCGTTCGTCGATGCGATCAAGCACGGTCACTCGCTCGGCTTGTCGATGGCAGTCGGCACGAATGGTCTGGCGATCACGCGGATGAAGGCTGAAGAAATTCTACCGCACTTGACCTACCTGCGGATCAATATCTCGGCCGGTGAGCGCAAGCGCTACGCGGAGATCATGGGCGTGCGCGAGGAGTGGTTCGATCGCGTCTGTCAAAACGTCAAGGACATGGTCGCGATCAAGCAGCGCGACGGCCTGGCTGTCACACTCGGCCTGCAGATGGTCGTGATGCCGAGCTATGAAGACCAAATCTTGCCGCTAGCTCAGCTCGGCAAAGAGCTTCGGCCCGACTATTTGGTGCTCAAGCATTGCTCGGACAACGAAGACGGCGACTTGGGCGTCGAGTACGACAAGTACGAAGCGCTCTACGAAAAGCTGCGTCGCGCCGAGGCGATGTCGGACGAAGGCTACCGAGTCGCGGTAAAATGGTCGAAAATCGAGGCCAAGGGCCAACGTAGCTACCAGCGCTGCTACGGCGCGCCGTTCATGATCCAGATCTCCGGCTCGGGCTTGGTCGCGCCGTGCGGCATGCTGTTCAACGAGCGCTACAAGAAGTTTCACATCGGCAACATCTGCGAGACCGGCTTCAAGGAGATGTGGTCGAGCGATCGCTACTGGGAAGTGATGAACCACCTGGCTAGCCCTGCCTTCAACGCCCAAACCATGTGCGGCTCGCTCTGCCTGCAGCACAAGGTCAACGAGACGCTCGACGCGCACGTCAAGGGCCTGGTTCAGCTGCGTAATCCCGGCGGCCCAAAGCCCGAGCACCTCGCGTTCATCTAGAACTCACGGCAGCGGCGTGAACGTCGCGGACGAGCAAGTAGCCAGGGCAGGGATTCCACTGAGGTAATCGCTAGCCGACGGTGCCGAGCAGCTGCCCGCAGTCACGCCTCAGCATCTCAAGGACCGTAGGTTCCAGGCGGTGAGGGCGTGGGTGCCGACGCAGGGAGGGGGGGCGCACCCGGCTGCGCCGCCAGTTGTGGATCGCAGAAGTGGGCGCTTCCGGTTGTCCCGCTCGCTCGGGCAGCGGGGTGGTGCCCGACGACGTGAATACCCGCGTCGGTCTCGGCCCAGCGCGCGACGTCACCCGCCGCCAAACAAACCACCGGGGTGCCCAGCGCTCGAGCTTCGCGCACGACCGTGGGCGCGCCTTCGTGGAGTGACGCCGAAACCAAGGCATCGGCCGCAGCGACGTAGGCCAGCGCCAGCGGGCGCTCGACTTGACCTGCGAAAGTGGCGCGGGGAAAGCGTCGCATCAGCCGCGCGCGTTCCGGTCCTTCGCCGACCACGATCGTGTGAAGCTTCGGCACGCGCTCACAAGCTTCGAGCGCGACCTGCACGCGCTTTGCAGGGATCAATCGCGCGACGATTACGGCGACCGCCGCTCCCGCTGCGATCCCCAACAACTCGCGGGCCTGGGCGCGCGACAAGGCTCCTGAAAGATCGATTGCGCAGGGTTCGACGCGCGAGAGCGGCTGCAAGATCTCGCGCTGCGCGCGCGGCAAGCTACCCAACACCAAGTCGTGAAGCTCGCTCGAGACGAAACGTAGCCGTGCGCGAGACTGAACCAATTCGCGCCCGACCCAGCCGTGTCCCGCTGGCAACTGCGCGAACAACCGCGCGTCGCTGCCGTGCACAACCACTTCCAATTCCGTTTGGCACGCGCCAAGCCCGCGCGTCGCGATCGGTACGCCACAGGGCAGCAAAAAATGCGCAATCAAACGTGATGGCGTGGGCGCGCGCCGTAGCCAGCTGATCGCGCTGGCTACGAATTGCACAGCGCCGAGCCCGCGCAACGGCTGGTCGCGCACGCGCGCCACGACGCCCGGAAATCCGAAAGCATCGCCCCCGTCCAAACTCACGACCCGCTCGCCGCAAATCGAAACGCGCTCCCGCCCCGGCGCCAACACCGTCACGTCGCTATTTTCCGTCAACCTCCGCACCTCGGCCGCCACGAAATGCCCCTGCGCATCGCCGGCGTGCTCCGGATACGAAGTCGTAACGAGATAAACGTCACTCATCGTTCGAGATCGAGATAACAGGGAGACGGGGAGGGGAGAACGAGGTTTGTTGGTGGGCAGGCCGTCAGCTTGAGGCTGCAGTGCCACGCCGAGGCCCCCGACCCGCCTGCTCGAACCAAGAAATCTTCCCGTCTCCTCGTCTCCCTCTGACCATTGGTCTCATTTCGCGATTCGAGCAGCGAGAAAACAGGAAGGCGGGAAGGCGGGAAGATTTCTGTTGTTCGAACAGGCGCCTGAGGCCCAATCGCGATCCCTCTGCGTCCAGTTGCCAGTACCACCCACCCTAAATCTCGGCCTTCCCGTCTTCCCGCCTTCCTCTGAGCATTGGTCTCATTTCGCGATTCGAGCAGCGAGAAAACAGGAAGGCGGGAAGGCGGGAAGATTTCTGTTGTTCGAACAGGCGCCTGAGGCCCCATC
>JBBSAB010000137.1:0-18997 GCA_038252755.1 Polyangiales bacterium
CTCAGCCTGGCTTCTGGCGAGGCTTTCGCGAGGACCAAGCGACCTTTCCGGTCGCCTCTCGTTGAACGTACGTGGGTACGTGAGCACCGGACCGGAGCGAAAACGAAGCCAGAAGCCAGGATCAGCGGGCGTGGCCGCCAGTTGAAATGAGACCAATGGCGAGCCGCCTTCCTGTTGTCTCGCACTCGTTCTCGGCCGCTTATTTTACTTCGGCACTTCGGGGACGATCGTGCCGCAGTCGACGAAGTCGAGGTTGGTGTCGGCGCGGAAGTTGGATTCGGTGGTGTGGCGCTCAGCCTGGAACATGTCGAACGGGTAGACTTTGCCTTTGGCGATACCGGCCTCGGTCACCTTGTCGTCGATCAACACTTTGGCTGATTTAGCGCCGTGCACGCCGCCCAGATCGACGAGCAAGTGATTGTTGATGAAGATCCAGACGTCGTCGTCGCCGGTGAAGTTGAAGACTTCGCCGCCGTTGTAACGAAACTGCGTGTGGATCTCGGTCGTGAAGTGAAAATTATGGTTGTTGCCTTCGTTGCCGAAGCCCTGGTCGTCGAGCGGAAAGAACGCGCTGCTCTGAAAGCTGGTCGTGCCGTTCTGCGGCGCGAAAAACACTTTGAGCACGAACGGCTGGTTCACGCCCTTCACGTTGCGGTACCACTGATTGAACGAGTCGGGGCCTGACACGGTCGCGGTCGCGCCCGTGTGCGCGAATACCGGCTTGCGATCGGCGCCGAGCGTCGCCTCGACCAAACCGTCTTCGGAACCGGTAGCTTTTTCGAAGTCAGGATGATCGGATTTGAAGTCGCGGATCACGGCCAGGATCAGCGTGCCGCAGCCGTCGGCGCCCGTGGCAGGCGCGCCGGCGCTACCGCTACCGTTGGTGTCGGTGATCGGATCACCGAGCTGGTAGCCGCCGACGTCAGCCTTCGTAAAACCGGTAGGTAGCGTGCCGGGCGCCGGACCGGGACCGCCGCTGGCGCCACCGCCATCGGTCGTGCTCGAGCCGCCGAGCGGCCCCAACATCAACGAGCCACCGTGGGCGTTGTCGCCACCCGTCTCGCCGCCGGAGGTGAGGCTGTCGCCGCCCTTCGAGCCGCACGCTTGCACGGCCACGAGCGCTAGGGACGCGACCACCACCCCCACGAGTTGCTGGGACGCCATGCCGAGATGGTAGCTGATGCGCCGGACGCTTGGATCCGCGCGCGGACGAATGTCCGGACGCTTGTCCGCCGCCGGTCGTGGTTTCGACGGAAATCGTGAACGCTCGGAGAGGAACGACACCCGCGACGGCAAGCAACTTGCGCTTCGATCTTGCGGTCTCGCTCGCCCTCACAAAACTTCATCCGGCAGGCCTTGACGATGCGTTAGATATATCTATAGCTATGTCTAACGACATATCGCGAGACATATCTAGAGCGGTTTTGAAGCTCTAACCCGTCGCTTTTACTGGAGAAGATGAAGATGTATCGAGATCCCGCCTGTGGGCCGGAACGATTCTTGTGGATGAGCCGCGGTTGGGCCGGCGGACGCAGTGGCCGCGGTTTTGGCGAGGGGGGTGGTCGCGGCGGACGCCCGTGGTGGGCCGACGCCATGGGCGAGCCACCGCCCCGCGCTGAACGTGGCGGCGTGCGCTACCTGGTACTCGAGGCGATCGCCGAGCAACCGCGCCACGGCTACGAAATCATTCAACACATCGAGCAGCGCGCGGGTGGTTCGTACCGCCCCAGCCCCGGTGTGATCTACCCGACGTTGCAGATGCTCGAAGAGCTGCAGCACGCGCGTGTGGTCGAGCAAGAGGGCAAGAAGGTTTACGCCATCACTGACCTCGGCAAAGCCGACCTCGAGACGAATCGTACCAGCGTGGACGAATTTTATGCGCGATTCACCGAGGACCAGCCTTGGGAGTCGTACGCCGAGGACTTTGCCGAGCTGATGAAGCGCGTCGGGCGCCTGATGATGACGTTCCGCAAGGGCGCACATCGCGGCCGGATGTCGCCCGCCACGATGCGGACAATTCGCCTCGCACTGGACGAGGCGCTTCGCAAGATCGACGACGTGTTGAACGGCCCTCAACGCTGAGGGCACGGACTTTGCCAATGGGCTGTTTCAAGAGCTCTGCCGAGGGGCCTGAGCACAGGTATTTCTCATGACTTCCCCGAACGACGACGTGGCGTTTTACATCGCCGAAGCCAAGCGCGCACCGCGCCTGGAACGTGAACAAGAAATGGCGCTGGCGCACCGCTGGAAAGACGGCGACCGGGCAGCCGGTGACGCACTAGCGCGCGCCAACCTGCGGCACGTGGTGGCCGTGGCCATGAAGTACCGGCGCTATGGCGTGCCGGTAAGCGAGCTGATCGCGGAAGGAAATTTTGGCGTTGTGCATGCGCTCGGCAAGTTCGACCCGGAACGCGGCATCCGCTTCGTGACGTACGCGGCACACTGGGTGCGCGCGTACATTTTGGATCACGTGATCAAGTCGTGGAGCATGGTCGGCGGCGGCTCGGGTCCGCTGCGTTCACGGCTGTTCTTCAAGCTGCGGCGCGAGCGAGTGCGCGCCGTGAACTTGATGGGTGAAGGCGAAGCCGCCGATCAGATGGTGGCCGAGCGCGTCGGCGTCACGCCGGACGAGCTGCGCAAGCTGGTCAATCGACTGGAAGCGCGCGACGTTTCGCTCGACGTGAAAGTGATCGACGACTCGCCCGTGCGGCTCGTCGACTTGTTGCCCGCGCCGGACGATCAAGAGCGCAGCCTGTTCGAGCACCAGGTGGGTGGCAGCATGAAGACCGCGGTGGCGCGTGCCGTTTCCGAGCTCGACCCGCGCGAGCGGTACATCGCCGAGCACCGCTTGATGGCCGATCCGGCCGAAGAGCTTTCGCTGGCCGAGATCGGCCGCAGCTTGGGCGTGTCGCGCGAGCGAGCGCGCCAGCTCGAGGCGCGTACCAAGCGCAAGCTGCGCAGCCGCATTCCGGCGATCGGCAGCCCCGTCGTGATTGAGTGGATCGCCAATTCCGTACAACACGCGCCGGCTGCCTGAGCAGAGCAAGCCCCGCGCTGGCTGCCTAGCCGCGCGAAACACGCGGCGGTACGAGAGGGGCATACCCTGGGCAGCCGTGTGGGTACTGCGGATCTTTGGATCCGCGAAAGCGCCGCCCGAGGTCGTGATAGCTTCGAATCGCCTTGTCTCTACGACGAATCAGTGTGGTCGCCCTCGGGCTGGTCGTCGGTGCTTGCGAGTTTCCCGACTACAAGCTCGAGTCGGGCGCCGGTGGTGCGCCGCCCGCGTTGGACGCCTGCGCTGCGAACCCGTGCCTGAACGACGGACGTTGCATCCCGTTCCAGGGCTCGTTCGTCTGCCTGTGCGCCGATGGTTTTCGCGGCGACACCTGCGAGGCCAACTTCGACGACTGCAATCCGGACCCTTGCCAAAACGGCGGCACCTGCGTCGACGGCAACGACATGTCTTTTTGCCAATGCCAGAGCGGCTGGGACGGCGCGACTTGTCAGCACAACGTCGACGAGTGCACGCCCAACCCGTGCTTGAACGGCGGCACGTGTGTCGACGCCCTCAACGCGTTCACGTGCAACTGCCCGGCTGGCTTTCGTGGCGACACATGTGAAGCGCCGTTCGGCGGCTGCACACCCGATCCTTGCAAAAACGGCGGCACCTGCTTCGGCAGCGCCGACAGCTCGTTTTGCCAGTGCGTCGCCGGCTGGGACGGCGCGACCTGCCAGCACGACGTCGACAACTGCACGCCCAATCCGTGTCGCAACGGCGGCGCATGCGTCGACGCCGTCAACGCCTACAGCTGCAACTGTCCGACCGGCTTCCTCGGCAAAGACTGCACCGAGACCTCGTTCACTACGTGCCAAGCGATCAAGCAGAGCGCGACCAGCAGCGCGGACGGCGTCTACACCGTCGATCCTGATGGGCCCGGTGTGGGGCAGCCGGCGTTCGAGGTGCTGTGTGACATGAGTTTAAGCGACGGCGGCTGGACGCTGGTCGGGCAAGAGCGCGAGGGCGACAGCGGTACGTTCAAATTCCTCGGCGTGTCAGTGGGTGATCCAGCGGCCGCGGCTCGCCACGGTCAAAGCGCGCTGTTCGGTGCGCGTTTCGCCGGCCAATACGATGAGTTCCGCGTCAGCTGGTCGAGCAAGCAGGGTGGCGGCGGTGCGATTTACTTCCGCATCACCGAAGAGGCGTTCACCAACAACGTGCGAAAATCGATGCTAGTCACCGATTTTTGGACGAGTGACGCCACGCTCGGCGGGTGGGTGAACAGCGCCGGCGGCGCCGTGTTGTGCCGCGGCAGTCGCAGCCCTGACGTTCGCCCCGGCGACAGCAGCTGGGCGGTCAAGCCAAGCGACGTACCGGTCGGCGAGTGCGGCTGCAATGGGATGGGCTGGTCGGGCCATGGCGCGTACTACGGCGGTCATTCGGACGCGTCGTTCTGCACGCCGTCTGGTGGTGGTTGGGCCGGAGTCGCCGACGAGGCGCAGGCCAAGGGCAACATCAGCAAGTGGGCGACTAAGATCTGGATCCGTTGACCTCGCGCCGCGTCGGCCACATGAGGGAAACCCATGAAGTACAAGCGACTGGGCGGCGCGGGTGTGAAGGTTTCGGAGCTGTGCCTGGGCGGGATGACGTTCGGCGAGGCCGACGAGAAGTCGTTCATGCACAAACTTGGCAGCGACGAGCAGACCGCCTCCAAGGTGATGAGCCGAGCATTGGAGCTAGGCGTCAACTTCATCGACACCGCTGACGTGTATGGTCAAGACGGCTTGAGCGAGCGCGTGATCGGTAATTGGTTCGAGCGCGAAAAGCGCCGCAACGACGTCGTCTTGGCGACCAAGTTCCGCTTCACGATGGGTGACGGGCCAAACCGCAGCGGCGCGTCGCGCTACCGCATCATGCGCTGCGCAGAAGCCAGCCTGGTGCGACTAAAAACCGACCGCATCGATCTTTACCAGATCCACATGCAAGACATCGAAACGCCCGAAGACGAGACGCTGCGCGCGCTCGAAGATCTCGTGCGTCAAGGCAAGGTGCTGTACATCGGCTGCTCCAATTACGCTGCGTATCGCTTGATGAACGCGCTTTGGACGAGCAAGACCGAGCATCTTTCGCGCTTCGTCACGCTGCAAGCCGAGTACAGCCTGGTTGCGCGCGACCTCGAACGCGAGCACGTGCCGCTGTGCCGCGAGCTGGGCCTCGGCATCTTGCCGTGGTCGCCGCTGGCCGGCGGCTTTCTCAGCGGTAAGTACGAGCGCGCGGCGCCGTTGCCTGCTGGCACGCGTTTGACCGAGAAAAAGGAGCGCTTCGCGCGCTTCGACAACGACCGTTGTTGGCGCACAATCGGCGTCGTCAAAGAAGTAGCGGCCGAGCTATCGGCGACGCCTGCCGCTGTCTCGTTGGCGTGGCTGCTGCACAAACCGCAGGTTACCTCGGCCATTTTCGGCGCGCGTGATCTCGCGCAGCTCGAAAGCAACGTGAAGGCGACCGAGCTTGCGCTCAGTGCGGAGCAACTCAAACGGCTCGACGACGCGGGCGCGCTCGAGCTGGGCTATCCCTACGGATTCATGAATAGCATTCAGGGGCGCTGGTAGCCGCTCGCCAGCCAAAAAGCGCCGCCGGTTTCTGGGACGATTGGGCCCATTTTGAAGAACTGGCGGCCCCGCCCGTCCAAATCATGAGCGGCCAAGTGGCATGGGCTTCGTGAGCTTTGTTGCATAACGCCTCGCCCAGCGCGCACGCTTGCTTCCGTCGCGGGGGCTCCTTAGAAACGCTCTTGGAGGAACGTCACATGATGCGCTTGCGCTTTTTCTTGCCGGTACTGGGCCTCGCTTCGTTCTCGCTGTTCGTTGCCGCGTGCGGCAGCGACGACGACGCCACCATCGGAGATGGGGGCGCCGGTGGCGAAGCCCCCGTGAGTCCTGCCAACGCCGGCCAAGGTGGCGAAGTGAGCGCGGGCGGCGCGTGCGCCAGCGACGGCAGCGGCACCGTGGTCGTCGAAGTGACGGGCCTGCCGGACGGCGTGGCGCCTGATGTCTCGATCGCCGGCCCGGACATGTTGAACGCAACCGAAGATGGTCCGCTGGAGAACGTCGGCGCCGGCAATTACACCGTGACCGCTGATCGCGTATTCGACGCGGATCCGCTGGTTCGGACGGTCTACGACGCGACCGTCGCCGAGTCGGGGTTTTGCCTCGGCGACGGCGACAGCCACACGATCAAGGTCACTTACACGGCGATTCCGAGCAGCAACAAGCTGTGGATGACGAGCGATATGGACGCGGAGCTGGCCGCGTTCTCTTCTTTGGCGATCGCCGAAACCGGCATCACCGATGCTTCAGTGGCCATTGATGGTCCGGGCAGCACCTCGATCGCCTTCGACCGCGACGGCAACCTGTGGGCAGTCGGGCCAACCGTGGCTGACGACATGGTCGTCCGCTTCAAGGCGGCGGACCTGGGCGAGTCTGGAACCCGCACGCCCGACATCCACTTCAACGTCCCCGCCATCGAATGCAGCCCGCGAATTCGCAACATCGCCTTGGATGGCGACGGTAACTTGTGGCTGAGCGGCTGTGCCGGCATCCACCGCATCGCCAAGGCCGATCTAACCGGAACCGATGACAAGACGGCAGACGTCGTGCTCGACGGCGTGACCGACAACGACGGCATCGCGTTCGACAAGAACGGTAACCTGTGGGTCGGCGGCGGCGCGAAGCTGCTTCGCTACGACGCCGCGCGACTCGGCTCTTCCGACAGCGATCCAGCCGACTTGTCGCTGACTATCAGCGCCGCTGTGGGCACCACCGGCATCAAGGCGGACGTGATGGCGTTCGACAAGGCCGGCAACTTGTGGGGCATCGACGAAGGCGCCAATTTCGTGTTCGAGGTCGCTTCGATGGCGTTGAGCCAAACCGGCGACAAGGCGGTCAAGGCCGAGCATTCGTTCGTCGTCGACGTGCAGGCGTTGCCGCTCAACCCCGCCTTCGACGACAGCGACAATCTTTGGGTCAGCCTCGTCTCGGGGACATTTGGCGGCTTCAGCCCGATGCAGTTGGGCGTGAGCAAGGACACCGGGGCACCGGTTGCGCCTGCCATTCTGCTTACCAGCGACAGCATCGGCGCTGGGCTGCCGGTCGCCTTCTTCCCCGCTGCCGAGGGCTTGCCGCTCTACCACTCGCTGCCGTAACCCGTCAGCGGCCGCGTTCGGCGTGCCTTGGGACAGCTGATGCTGTCGTAAGGCATGCCGCTGACAGCAGCTACTTCAGGCGGCCGTCGAGCGAGATTGCCGAGCACGCCAACATCGAAGTTTCGCGCAGCAGGTGCAGCACGCTGTCGCGATCGGACGAATCGGGCACGCGCTTCAAGATCACTTCTGCGAAGTGCTTGGCGGCGGTGTGAATGGCCTCGTAGCTGGCGAGCTTTTCTGGCGTCGCCGAATGATGCGAGAAGACGTACTCGGGATCGAAGTCGGTCATCAGGGCTCCGTGAGGTTGCGGGTACTCAGGGTTTCATAGCCCATTTGTGACCTTCCCGGCGGCCGGTTGCGCCGCGCCACGGCATCAGCAACGCTCGCCGCGATGCCGAGAGTCGTGGCCTTCACCGATGGCGGTTGTCGAGGCAATCCGGGCGTTGGCGCGTGGGCGTTCGTGCTGGTCGACGTCGAGACGAAGAAGGCGCTCGAAGCGGCAGGTGGCGAGCAGCAGACGACCAACAACCGCATGGAAATGGGCGCTGCGATCGCCGCGCTACAGGCGGTCAAGAAGCTCGACACCAAGATCTTGGTCGTGACCGACAGCAAATACCTGATCGGTTGCTGCACGCAGTGGATGGCGGGCTGGAAGAAGAACGGCTGGAAGCGCAAAGGCGACCCGCTAAAGAATCTCGACCTGATCCAACAGCTCGATGAGCTGCTAGCGCCGCGCGACGTCGAGTTCCGCTGGGTCGCCGGTCACTCCGGCCACGTCGGCAACGAGCACGTCGACCGCCTCGGCAACGAGGCGATGGATCGCATCGGCCAGGGGCTACCGGCCGAGCATGAGCGTCGGTTCGACTGGACGGGGCCGCTGGCTTAGGGGAGTTGGCAGTTTGGAGTTTGGAGTTTCGAAACCCGTGAAAGCGACGCTCTCGGATTTCAACTGCAACTCCTAACTCCTAACTCCTAACTCACTCTAAGACCACGACGCTGCAGAACGCGCGGGGTGCGACAACCTCGACCTCAGGTCAGCCACTCGCATGCTCAAGGTCCCCAAAACGCCGGCCGCGCCGTAAATCAACGAGAGTTCGAGGCGATCGAGCTCGGTGTCGAGGCCGCGCAGGCTCGACAGGTGACCGAGCACCCGAGCCTCGAGCAGCGAACCCGAAGGTTCGTTGGCCAGCAATCCCGCCAGCTCGGATAGCGACTGTTCGTCGTGCTCGACCAGCAGCGGATGCGCCGACAACTCGCCAGCGATCGCCGGAATCGTAGAGGCCTCGCGGTACAGCGAGCGACCGAGCACCGGCTCGGGCTCCTTGAGACCCCAAGCCGTGACGCGCCTGGACAAGTCAGCGACGACCTGTTGCGAGCGGATCGGTAGATCGTTGAGCACCGGGTTGGCGAGCAAGACCGAAAGCTCGGCCGCCGCCACCTCGAGCGCCCAGCTCAGCCGCGCGCGCTCTTCGGCGGCCGAAATCAGCCCGCCGCGGAAAGCGCTGAACATCTGGCGTAGCGCGAGCAGCGAACCAAGCTCCGGCGGGTCGAAACCCGAGATGCCCGTCGCACGCGAGCCGCCTTCACGCGCCATCGCTTCAGCCACGACGATCAAAGCGCGATGCAACTTACGGCGCGCATCGTGCAGCGAGCGCGCACGTTCGACGCGCAGCTGCTGTCCCTGCGCGAGCGAGTTGCGCGCGTCGGCAATGCCAAGCTCGGCCATGTAGCAAGCGTCGGCCAAGATGTCGCTGTCGGAGTCGAGCGACTCGATCAACGCCACTGCGCGTTGGCTAAAGATGCGCAGCGCGCGCTCTGCAGCGTCGAGACCAGCGCTCGGCGTCTCGATCCCGATGCCGATCTCTGCCACCGCCCAACGTAGGTGGACCAACCGACCAGTGGGCTCGAAAGACCAAGACTTGGGAGGAGCGACGGCAACGACTTCACGCGGCATGCGCTACTGCTTCGCAAGTGTTGGGCCAAGTCGTCCGGCGGCAGTTTCGCGGACTTAGCGTCGGGAAATGCACCATTTCGAGGCAGCCGCCTCAGCTTTACGTCTCAGCGTGAGAAGCCGTGGATCGGACCTTGCGAATCTGCAATGCGGGCCCGATCAGTTGGCAGTTAGCAGTTGGCAGTTAGCAGCTCCGAAAGCGGTTCCAGCTGGGCTGCTCTGGCTTGAACTGCCAACTGCCAACTGCCAACTGCCAACTCCTATTCGACCTTGCCCGGCGCAAGCCCGTAGCGCGTCTCCGCTTCCACCGGTCGCCCCGCGATGAAGCTCTCGACCACCGGCACAATCTCGCTCTCGAACGCTTCGCCGCCCCAAAAGTGGACCAGCCCAGCCGTGCGATCGAATAAGAACGAGGCCGGTAGCATGCCGGGCCAGCCCGGATTGATGCCTTCCTTGAAGTCCGCGATGCTGCCTTCGACCACGTAGCTGGGCAGCGTGATGCCGTTGTCCTTCAAGAACGACTGCGCCTTCGCTTCGTCTTTCGGCTCATCCACCGACACCAGCACTACCTCCACACCTTGTGGTTTCAAGTTCGCCGACAACGCCTGCAGCATCGGCACCTCGCGCCGACACGGCCCACACCAACTCGCCCAAGCATTCACCAGCGTCCCCTTCTTGCCACTCGCGCGGATCGCCCTCAGCAACTCCGCCGCAGTCGCATGAGTGAGCACACCGCCCACCCTTGCCTGCTCAACCCCCAAATCCTCCCCACCTCCCCGTCTCCCTGTTTGCTCGTGCTCGGTCTCGTGCCCGCCCCTGGCGGCGCCGCCCGGCGCCGTCCCCGAAGCTGCCGCAGCTGCGGCAGCGCCCGCCGGCTTCCGCGCAGAACCAGGCCCGGCCTCCCGACCACATCCCAGCGCGGCGACGAGCGCCGACGCGGCCAGCAGCGCGCGGCGACGACTTGATAAATTATTCATTATTATCATCTACTTAACGACCAACTGACTGGTTTTGGGCCGGCCCGACATGGATCCCTGCGGGAAGAATTGCTACCGCGCTCTCGTGAGCACTCAAAACAAACTCTTCGTCGAAGACCTCAACCTCTCGGGCAAGCGCGTCATCGTGCGCGTCGACTTCAACGTGCCGCTCAAAGACGGCGTGGTTGAAAGCGACAAGCGTTTGAAAGAGTCGCTGCCGACGATCAAGTACCTGCGCGAAAAGGGCGCCAAGACGATTCTGATGAGCCACCTGGGCCGTCCGGATGGCAAGCGTGTCGCCGATCAGAGCCTGGCGCCCGTCGCGAAGGCGCTCGGCGCGTTGCTCGGCGTCGACGTGAAGTTTGCCGACGACTGCGTGGGCGAGCCGGCCACGAAGGCTGTCGCGGCGCTGAACGGTGGCGAGGTTTTGCTGCTCGAGAACCTCCGCTTCCACGCCGAAGAAGAAGCCAACGACTCGGCGTTCGCCAAGCAACTGGCCGAGCTGGCCGATGTGTACGTCAACGACGCGTTCGGCAGCGCTCACCGCGCCCACGCGTCGACCGAAGGCATCACGAAACACATCGCGCAGGCGGCGTCGGGCTACTTGATGAAAAAGGAGCTGGATTACCTGGGCTCCGCGCTCAGTGATCCGAAGCGCCCGTTCGTGTCGATCATCGGCGGTTCCAAGGTCTCGTCGAAGATCGACGTGATTCAGAGCCTGCTCCCCCGCGTCGACTACCTGTTGCTCGGCGGCGGCATGACGTACACGTTCTTGAAGGCGCAGGGCAAAGAGATCGGCAAGAGCCTGTGCGAGAACGACAAGGTCGAGTTCGCCAAGCAGCTGTTGGCCGAAGCCGGCGACAAGCTCGTGCTCGGTGAAGACTTCGTGGTCACCGACAAGCTCGACTTCAAGGCGCGCACGGTTGGTGAGCTCAAGACCGTCGGCGTGAACGAGATCCCGGCTGGCTGGGAAGGCGTGGACATCGGCCCGAAGACGATCGCCAAGTTCGAACAGATTCTGCTCAAGGCCAAGACGGTCGTCTGGAACGGGCCGGTCGGCGTGTTCGAGATCGACGCGACCGCCAAGGGCACGTTGGCCATTGCCGCGGCGTTGGCCAAGGCGACCGAAGCCGGCGCGACCACCGTGATTGGCGGCGGCGACAGCGCTTCGGCCGTCAAAAAGGCGGGCGTAGCCAACAAGGTGAGCCACGTTTCGACCGGCGGCGGCGCCTCGCTCGAGTTTTTGGAAGGCAAGGTACTTCCGGGTGTCGCTGCTTTGACTAATAAGTAGCCGCCTTGATCACCCTAACCGACCCTCGTGCAACATCCGCCCCGGCATTTCTTTCGGGAACGGTGCGGATGCTCAACGACGCGCGCGACACCTCCGTGATTTGGCTGATGCTGCAGTGCGCGTTCGTGGCGGGGGTCGGCGTGTCTTTGTTCTTCTGGCCCTATGCCGTCGGCATTTCGGTTTGGTACGTGGCTCCGCTGTATTGGGCGCTGATGATGGGCGCGGTGATGGACCGCTTCACGCTGATGCTGCACTTCACGTCGCATCGGCAGCTGTTCAACAAAGACTACAAGAGCCTGAACCACGTCATCCCGTGGCTGCTCGGTCCTTTCTTTGGGCAAACACCGAACACGTACTTTGCCCACCACATGGGCATGCATCACCGGGAAGAGAACCTCCCGGACGACCTGAGCTCGACGATGCATTTCACTCGGAATCGCATCAGCCACTGGCTCAGGTACTATTTTCGCTTTCTGTTGATCGGCCTGCCCGAGCTGTTCTTGTACTTTTTCAAGCGCAAGAACTGGAAGCTTTTTCGCAGCGTGCTGAGCGGAGAGGGCACTTATTGGTCGATCGTCGCGCTGGGGCTTTGGTTCCGACCGCAAGCCACGCTGGTGGTGTTCCTGATTCCGCTGGTGCTGATCCGTACGCTGATGATGATGGGCAACTGGACCCAACACAGCTTCATCAGCCAAGAGCACCCGGAAGATCCGTTTCAGTCGAGCATCACCTGCATCAACACGCGCTACAACCAGCGTTGCTTCAACGACGGCTATCACATTCTGCATCACATCAAGCCGCGCGCGCACTGGACCGAGCATCCGATCGAGTTCGAAAAGGCGCTGCCCGAGTACGGCTCCCACGACGCAATCGTCTTCGACGGCGTCGACTATTTCCAGATCTGGCTGAACATGATGCTCGGCCGTTGGGGCTTTTTGGCCGACAAGTTCGTGCACCTCGAAGGCGCGCCGGTGCGCAGCAAAGACGAAGTGATCGCGTTCTTGAAGAGCCGCGTGCAGCCAGTGCCGAGTCACCCGCAAGCGGCCTAGCGGAGCCGGCCTACGGGCATCGCGAAGGCTCAGTTCAACGGCGAAGCTTCAACCAACACTGAGACGGGAGCCGGCCTGCTTCAGCCGGGTATCGGTGGTCATTTCGTCTGGTGACCGCCTGACGCCTCCTCGGTCCCCTGGCCGGTGCGTCAGATCTACCCTGACGCGGCTTCGCTCCGTGATCCGACATCTTCCCGCAACGAAAGATATCTGCATGATTTCGGATATTTGAGGATCTTTATACTAGCTAAGAAATCTCGACGCTTTTTGGAAACATTGCGGAAAAAAAAGCCCGGTTACGCCTTCTGCACCGCGCGGATTCAGGCCCCGCAATCGACGGCCCCGCCTACGCCTCCACGGCAGCACCCAGAAAATTAGAAGAGGAATCCACTGTCATGACCGGAATTAGCGTTCGCAAGCAAGCCGTCGCCGACATCGCGAGCCAGGCCGTTGCCCCTTTCGTCACCATCGACGAGTCGCCTGACGCGCTCTTCGCTAGCAACGTCTTCAGCCTCACCGCGATGAAGGCGAAGCTCCCGAAGGATGTCTTCAAGTCCTTGAAGAAGACCATCGACAAGGGCGAGCCGCTGAACCCCGCGGTCGCCGATGTGGTGGCTTCCGCGATGCGCGAGTGGGCGATGGCCAAGGGCGCCACGCACTACGCGCACCTTTTCTTCCCGCTGACCGGGCACATGGCCGAGAAGCACGACTCCTTCATCTCGCCGGACGGCGATGGTGGCGCGATCAGCGAGTTCCAAGGCAAGCTGCTCGTTCAAGGCGAGCCGGATGCCTCGAGCTTCCCGAACGGTGGCATTCGCCAGACGTCGGAAGCGCGCGGCTACACGGCGTGGGACGTCACCAGCCCCGCGTTCGTGATCGATTCGACGCTCTACATTCCGACCGCTTTCGTGTCGTGGACGGGCGAGGCGCTCGACAAGAAGACCCCGCTGCTCCGTTCGCAGCAGGCGCTCAACCGCCAGGCGACCCGCGTCTTGAAGATGTTCGGTCACGAGAACATCGCGAGCGTGGTGGCGTATGCCGGCCCCGAGCAGGAGTACTTCCTGGTCGATCGCCGCTTCTTCATGGCCCGCCCTGACCTCTTGAACTCGGGCCGCACGTTGTTCGGCACCAAGCCGCCCCGCGGCCAGGAGTTCGAGGACCTCTACTTCGGCGCGATCCCCGAGCGCGTCATCGCGTTCATGGTCGAGCTCGAGCGCGAGCTGCTCAAGCTCGGCATTCCGGCCAAGACCCGTCACAACGAAGTGGCGCCGGGCCAGTTCGAAATTGCGCCGGTGTTCGAGAGCGCCAACATGGCGGCGGACCACCAGCAGGTCTCGATGATGATGATGCGCAAGCTCGCCATCCGTCACGGTTTCGAGTGTTTGACGCACGAGAAGCCGTTCGCGGGCGTCAACGGCTCCGGCAAGCACGTCAACTTCTCGTTCGGCAACTCGACCCAGGGCAACATGCTCGATCCGGGCGACACGCCGCACGAGAACGCGCAGTTCTTGGTGTTCACGGCCGGCGTGATCCGCGCGGTGCACAAGCACAGCGGCCTGCTGCGTGCTGCGATCGCCTCGGCCCAGAACGATCACCGCTTGGGCGCAAACGAAGCCCCGCCCGCAATCATCTCGGTGTTCCTCGGCGAGCAGCTGTCTGACGTGTTCGACCAGCTCAAGGCTGGCGGCGCCAAGTCGTCCAAGAGCAAGGGCGTCATGGAAATCGGCGTCGACACGCTACCCAAGCTGCCGAAGGACGCGGGCGACCGTAACCGCACCAGCCCGTTCGCCTTCACCGGCAATCGCTTCGAGTTCCGCGCGGTTGGCGGTGGCCAGTCGATCGCGGGCCCGCTGATCGCGCTGCAGACGGCGATCGCCGAGTCGCTCGACTACATCGCTGGCAAGCTCGAAGCCTCGGTCGGCTCTGGCAAGACGCTCAACGCGTCGATCCAGACGCTGCTCACCGAGCTGGCGAACGAGAACGCGGCGGTGGTGTTCAACGGCAACGGCTACTCGGAAGAGTGGCACATGGAGGCCGAGAAGCGCGGTCTGCCGAACCTGAAGACGACGGTCGACGCGCTGCCGCAGCTGAACACGCCCGAAGTGATCAAGCTGTTCGACAAGTACAACGTGCTCACGCCGCGCGAGCTGAAGAGCCGCTACGAGATCTACCTCGAGACGTACGTCAAGACGGTGCTCGTCGAAGCCAAGCTCGTGGTCAAGATGGGCAAGACGCTGATCTTGCCGGCTGCGATTCGCTACCAAGCCGAGCTCGGCGCCGCGGCCGCTTCGTCGGGCCCGGCGAAGAAGCTGCTGGCCGAGGTCTCGGGCTACGCCGACAAGCTCGACTCGGGCCTGGCGAGCCTCGAGAAGTCGCTCGGGCACGAGGCGTCGAGCGTCGAAGCCGAAGCCAAGCACCTGAAGGACGACGTGCTGCCGCTGATGCTCGCCGTGCGCGGCGCAGCCGACTCGCTCGAGTCGATCATCGCGGACGACCTGTGGCCCCTGCCGACGTACCAAGAGATGCTGTTCATGCGCTGAAAAGCGGCTGACGGCTGACGCGAACGCCTCTTACGGAAACGTAAGGGGCGTTCGTGTTTTGTGCGGCTCGAGATTTTTTCGCAGGGAGCTCGGGAGCGAGCAGGTTGGGCGCTGAATTGTCGAGTCGCTCGCGTCGCAGAGCGCGGCAACGGATTCGACCATTTCGACGCAGCAGCGGCGCGGCGCGGCGCCAAGAAATCTCCCGATCTCCCGATCTCCCTGTGAAAAAACTCTGGGAGCCGCTAAGCGATTTTCGACTGCTCACCGATTTCGGCCAAGAATTTCTCGGGGCGTTTGAAGAGCTTTTGGATTTGGGCGCGGGCCATGTCAGCCATTGGCCCTGGTTGAGCGCCGAGCGCGCATTCCAAGAGCACGGCTTCCTTCAACATCGGCAA
This sequence comes from Polyangiales bacterium, assembly GCA_038252755.1. Classification (GTDB taxonomy): domain Bacteria; phylum Myxococcota_A; class Polyangia; order Polyangiales; family Polyangiaceae; genus PMG-095. The sequence continues at coordinate 15,403 of JBBSAB010000137.1, forward strand.
GAAGTCCTCTTGACGGCGCTTGTTCCAAGCCGCCTCGTCGAGCGTTTCCTTTTTCACGGTGGCTTCGAAATCGATCAGGATGCACTCGAGCGGTGAGGCGCAGACGACCAGGTTGTGCAGCTCCAGATCACCATGGGCGATACCGGCGTCGTGCAGGCGCAGCAGCGCGTCGAACGCGTCGTGGAGCAAACGCCACAAGCCAGCGGCGTGAGCCACGTGCAGCTTGCCGGCGATCGGCAGGTTGGCCTCTTCCGGCTCGGCGCCGAACGGCGACAGCCGATGGTACGGACTGCCCGGCAAGAAACAGCTACGAAAGACCTGGTGGGTAGCGCCAATCGCCGGCGGTATGCCCAAGATCTCGGCGGCTTCGTTCTGGCGATCGCGCTCTTCACGCGGGTCGCCATGGAGGCGCCCTGGGTAGTAGGTCTTGCGAAAGTGCAGCGGGTAGCTGGCGGCGAGCGGAAAGTTGGCGCGCGTCTCTTCACCGGCGATCACGATGTCGGCGGACATCAACGGCATGCCGTTGGCTTCACGCTTCATGATCGTGCGCACCACGAAGTCCTGCCGCGGCGCGCTTTTGATCCAAACCGCGTACTCGGCGCCGATCCGCACCGCGTGCCGCGGAGAGACCGAGATCAGCTGGTCTTCGTCGTCCACCGCCTCACGCTGGCTAGAAACCAGGGAAAGGGCAAGTCTCTTTCATCTCCCGCGGCGAATTGTATGCTGCGTTTCCGGCAGCTTTCGCAGCACCACCGCGACCGGTCGTGCTACTCGGGCGGCATGACTCTCTTGCAAGGTCGCCGCATCCTGCTCACCGGAGCTTCGCGCGGCGTGGGTCGGGAAAGCGTCAAACTGTTCAGCCGCGAAGGCGCAGAAGTCATCGGTGTCGCCCGCGATAGTGAAAAACTCGCAGCCCTGGCCCACGAATTTCCCGGCTTCCAAGGCGTCCCGGGCGATATCACCGATCGCGGCCTCGGCGCACGCTTGGCTTCGGTCGTGGCCAAGCGCTGGGGCGCGCTCGATCTGTTAATCAACAACGCCGCGATCCAAGAGTACAACGCCGGCTTTCACGCCGAGCCGCTCAACGCGCTGGAGCGTAATCTCACGACCAACGTGCTCAGCGCTCACTGGCTAATCCACGCGCTCTTGCCGCTGCTCAAACAAGGCACGGAGCCGCGCATCATCAACGTCAGCTCGGGCGCTGGCAAGCTCTCGGCCGTGCGTGACGAGCCGACCATGCCTGCGTACCGACTGAGCAAGCTGCTGCTCAACGGGCTTTCGCTCTCCTACGCCGGAGACTTGAAGGGCCAGGTCGCCGTCAATTCACTCGACCCAGGTTGGCTGAAGACCGATCTGGGTGGTCCCAACGCACCCGGCGAGCCCGCCGACGGCGCTGTCCGGATGCTGGAGCTCGCGATCAAGCCATTCTCGGTGACTGGCGGCTTCTGGTACGGCGCCGAGCCGCTCGAGCTCTGACGCCACGGTTCGGAGACTAGAGTCGTCGCAACTCGCGCTTGGCGCCGGCGACGAAGCCGTCGGCTTCACTTGTCAGCTCGGCCAGGCGCGTGCGCAGCTGCGTGATACGCGTCTCGAGCTGCACGATCCGTTCGGCCATCGTGTCGACCTGTTTGGCGTGGATTCCGCCTAAGACTCGGGCGTTTTCCCGGATGCGTGCCACGTCCGCCAAAGCTTGGTTCAACTCGGCCTGGCGCTTGGGGATGGCGCCGCGGCGCGACTCAGCCGTCAGCATTTGTTCAGCCGCGCGCAGCAGCGTCGCGCGCTGTGAGGGCTGCGTGGTCTTGATCGCCGAGAAACCGCGCAACGTGCGCGAGTCGAGCTTGGCAAACTCGTAGGTCCGGCGCAGCCCTTCTTCGAGCTTGAGCGTCTGCGACCCTTCCTGACCGGCCGGGACCTGCACGACCGTATACGTCTTGCCGCTGTCCGCGTCGTGCCCAAGCTCGGTCGCGCCATCGACGCGCGCGTTGTTGACGACGTCGATCTCGACGTAGACGGTGCGCGCGCTGCGGCTGCGATTCTTCAGCATCAAGGTCTCGGTGCGGCGCCGCAGGTAATGCTGTTCCAAGGTGTCATCGGCGAACGCGAACAGCCGTGGCTCTTCTGCCGCGTCACCACGATCGCGGTCGAGCTCGATATCGAGATCCATGCCGTAGCTCAATAGGTGCGATTCGTTGGGTTTGGCGCGCGGCAAGATTGATTCGCCCGCGAAGCCGCCATCAGCGAACACCGAAATCGTGCCGGCTGGCAGCGTCTGCTTGGTGTCGTTGGTGACGTGCAGCGCGCTGGCCGCGGCGGCGCCGGAAGCGGGGAACCACGCAATTTGCCGGACTTTGATCGCCGAATCCAGAAACGGCACCAGCGCCGAGCCATGCGCGTGGAGCGCGAGCTTGTTCGGCAGCGTGTAGCGAAACAGCGCCGCGGCTTCGACGCCCTCGGCCGGCGTCAGCGACGCCAAGTTACCGACGTCGAGCTCGCTGCTCTCGGGATTGACGACCTCACCTATACCGCCACCGCCCGCGCCGTAACCCACAGCACCGATACCGCCCAAGCCGATGCCGCCAGCCCCGAAACCTTCGCCCGAGCCCTGTTCGCCGCTCCACAGGTTGTCGACCGTCGTGTCGAATAGCTGCGGAACGCTGAAAAGCTGGTCTTGAGGCGTCACGAGCTCGCGCCGGGCGTAGCGCGGCGCCGCCAAAGGATACAGAAACGAGGTCGGCCGACCGTTGACTAGATCGACGTGCACCGATTTCCAATCTTCGTCGGTGTCGTTGTGAAGCAGCGCCCAGCCTTGCAGCTTGGCCTGGTTGGCGCCGAGCACCACGCGATACGTCGAGCGCCAGACCGGTGCTTCGGCGACGTAGCCGAGCGTCACCTTGCCGCCGCTCGTCGACCGCACGCCGAGGTCGCGCCGCGTCTGTGCGCCCCGCTGGGACAGCGCATCGAGCGCCGCGTCGAGCCTGGCGCGCGCCGCTGGCTCAGTCGGTCTGAGACTGAGAACGTCGGCGCTTGCGACACGGCGTAGCTCGCCATTCGCCGTCAGGACGAGCAAGCTGCCACGCTCCAAAAGCCGACACGCTTGCTCCGGCTTGACTTCGCCGTCCTTGGCTTTGCCCTCCGCACAGCGCTCGAGCTCGCCTTGCCCCGGCTCGAGCACTTCGACGAGGCGACCGCTGAACGAGCCACCCGCGGTCGTCAGCGTCACGCCTGCGCCCTTGAAGCTACGTGATAGCTCGGAAAAACTGAGTGGCGCGTCGCCCGCTTCAGGCAATCCGGCCAGCTTGCGCGCCATGTCACGACTGACGCTGCTGGAGAACGCCACGCCGCTCACCTTCACGTCACCACCGAGCACGACCAGGGTTTTCAACGCATCATCGAGGTGACCGGCCGGCACCGGCAAGCTCGTCTCCCCCGCCGGCACGGCGCCGCTCCGCTCGAAATACCCCACCCCCGTTTCGTAGAAACGCACACGAGTCAGCGGCAAGGTGCCCGCTCGCGGCGCCGCTGCCAACGCCTGCGGGCAAAGCACGACCAGCACCAAGGCACACCCGCGCAGGCTCGAACAACGCATGGCCTCAAC
>JBBSAB010000138.1:0-18861 GCA_038252755.1 Polyangiales bacterium
CAGGGCGTTACCTGCAGTACCAGCACGCCTCAAACAATGACCTGCTCGTATCCATACTGAACGCAATGGGGGTACCCGACACCACCTTCGGCGACTCGCGTTATTGTACGGGCCCGCTACCGGGTTTGATTTAGCGTCCAAGCGCAGCCAGCCAGCCCGCGTTTACGTCGCTCACCCACCCGTGCGCGTTCGACGACCTGTGCGCAGACGACACGCTTCACTACGAGGCGCGGCAGAGCGCTTGCGCCCCCACCTGCGCGCTCAGAATTTGACGATGAAGTTGCAATGGACGGCGGTTGCCCACAAGCAAGCGACCGCCCGCGGCGAAGCGCCGACGGTCGCGCAGGAACGCGCGCGCGGTGAGCGATTCGAACCGGCGAAGTTTGTCGAGCGGGACGGCAGTACGCGCACTCCAACCAGCCCATCCGCCCATCCATCAGCTGCTGTACCTCAATAACTATGCGGGCGCGCCGGCAAAAACCCAAGCCAGGGTCCGCGACGTGCCGACCCTCACCTACCAATATCCGAGCGACCACCGTTCTGCGACGCCCGCTTCGGATGGAGTCACGTCGGGCGGACCCGCCGGCGGCGCCAGCGACAACCCCTCAACCGGCGGCGGCGGGCCCACCAACACCGGCGCGGGCGCGAAGGACGACGACGGCTGTGGTTGCCGCATCAGGGCCGGCTCGCATCGAGCCTTTGCGTTGCTCGGCCTGATCGCGCTCCGGCTCGCCGCATCCGCTCGCAGGCGCCGAAGAGCAGCGTGGCCGAAGCTAGAATCTCGACGAGCAGCAAGCTCGCCTGCGTGTCCTTAAGGCCAACGCACGAGCGGGGACTCGAATCGACGCGCCGGATCGTACCGCGACTTGGCGGCGCAAAAAGACGACCACGCGTCTCCGTAGTGATTGGCCCAGTCCATGCTGTTTGGGTCGAAGTACCCCGAGAGGTAGCGTTTGCCGCCACAAGCGATCATTTCGCGCGCGTAGCCCCGCATGACGGTGCCCGCCCGCTCCGCGTCGTCGGCGCTGAAGGTCGCAAACATGCCCAGGCCCATGCTCAGCTGGCTGGCGGGGGTCACCAGCAAAGGCGCTGGGTTCGCTCCCCGCCGGACGAAGATGAGCTCGGCGGATCCTTGGTGGAGAAGCCGATTGGGGTTGGCAACCAAAGTGGCGAGTGCGTTTGGCCCGGCCGACAGCGGATACAGCAGGTCCACCCAAGGATGCTTCTGCATGCTCGTGGACGGAGCTAGATGGGGCGTGCCGTACACTCGGAAGAACGAATGGCCAGGAATACCGTCTGGCGTCCAGGTGGGATCACGCCGAGCGGGAGGTTCGAAGCCATGATGCAGCGTCGGCCACTTCTCTGCGCCGGAGCTGGTGTCGCTCGGGAAATCTTGACCGACGAACAGCACCGCCATCACGCCGATCTGGCCCAGCGGATCCGGCCCCAGGCGCACCGCCAGCAGCCGCTGAGGATCCAAGACCGCGGCCAACTGCTCCGCATCACGCAGCAGCTCATCGAGGTCTCGATACACGAAGGCGCGAGTCTCGATCTGCACCGCACACGGCCGCAAGCGCAGTCCGGCCCGTACTATGACTCCGCACTGGCCGAGGCCGGCGCGCACGGCGTCGAACAATTCGCGCTCGTGCTCCAAACTGCAACGCACCAGATCTCCGTCGGCGGTTACGACGTCCAGGTACAGGACGTTGTCGACCTGAGGTCCATGGCTCCAAGCCGCCGAGCCGATCCCGCCCACGCTCAACGTTCCGCCGACGGTCGTGTCCAGAGCATAGGTCAATGCCACGGGCAGCAACCCCCTCGCAAATGTGGCGTCGACTACAGCTCGCCAACTGATGCCAGCTTCGACTTCGATCGAGCGAGTGGATTGGTCGAGCGCCACGATGGCGCTGAGGGACGTCATGTCGAGCATGAGACCGGCGCCAAGACCTTGCCCTGATTGGCTATGGCCCATGCCTCGAATGCTGACGGTCAGCTCCCTCACCGCGGCGAAGCGGAGCGCGGCTTGGATGTCTGCCACGCACGCAGGCCGGAGCACCACCGCGGGGGTGACATGGTACATGCCTCCAAAATCAGTCGACCTAGCTTCACGCTCGGGGCGCGAGTGCAAAACGTCACCAACACACTGCTGTTGAAGCTCGCCGTACGAGCTTGGCTCTAGCGCCTCCATGATGTCGCGACTCTAGCGCATCTCATTCGGAGGGCGCGCCAGCCGATTCTGCGGCGTGTCGAATGGAATTACTATGAGTGAGGCTCCTCCCGACGAGCGGACGAATAGCTAGGCTCGAATGCAGCAACCGGCGACGAACGACGGCCTTCGATGTCACCGAGCCAGGCAGGCGTCATCGGCGCCATTTTCGCCACCATCCAGGGAGAATCTGGGGATAGGGTAACCCCGCTGCACCACGAAAAGCCTGGTGGCAGCATCGCTGCTGACCCCATGTCCGTCGTCCCTTTTCTGCTCGAAACGAGCCCGGCCCAGCTTTTGGAGGGCGCTGGAGATGAGCTGCACGCGCTGCTCAGTGCGTCCGCTCGCGCGCGGCTGTTGCGCGGCGCCGCGACGCTGGATTTGCCAGCGCGAACCGTCTGCCTCGAGTGCCGCTTGGACGACGACGAGCGTGTGGACTTAGCGCTGTGTTTGGCAACGCATACGGCCGGCCTCGGCTCCGCGCTCGAGTCGCTCGGTCGTAGGTACGCCAGGGATCCGCATTGGCAGCGTTGCATTCGCTTGCTCACAAGCTGGGCGCACGGGGAAGAGACGGCACTGGCGGGGGTCCCGTTCCTGTTCACCGCGTTCGACCTCGCGACCGAGGTCGCCGACATGCCGGTCCCGTGCCTGAGCATGTGCGCCGATCCCGCCTTCTTCATGCGACGCGTGGGGCTCCCGATGCCGCCGGCACCGCTCGATTCTTCGCTTCGACTGCTCGACGCATGTCAGGCGAGCCTCGAGGCTGATTGGGTGACGCCGTCGCTGCGAAAGCGCGCGCAGCATTTGCTCGAAAGCGCGGACGACATCGAGGTACGCCAGCTTTCGCTGATGCTCGCCAGACAGCCCCCCACGTTGAAGCTCGATCTGACGCTCCCTGCAGGCGAGCTGTTGCGCTTCCTTGGTGCGTTGGGCGGGCAGGGCGACGTGGCTGCGGTTGCGGAGCAACTGCGCGTTCTCGCTCCCTGGCAAACGCGCGTGCAGCTCAACTGCGTCGTTAGTTCGTCACCAGAGCAACTGCCAATCGAGGTGGAGCTTTGCTGCACCGGGCCGGACGAGCCCAGCAAGGAGCAACGTGCGGCGCTTCTCGAGGAATTGATCGCCAGTGGGCTCGCTAAGCCTGCCAAAGCCGAGGCCTTGCTGGAGCTGCTGCGGCGCCCCGTGATTACTGATTCGAACGGGCGATGGGTGGCGCGCAACTGGTACGTCAAGCTGCGCTTCGTCGGCGCTCGGCTCGACTCGGCGAAGGCGTACATCGGGCTAATGCAGCGCAGTTCCCAAAAATCGCAGCAGCAACCGGATCAGCTACCGAACAGTCACTGAGGGCGGGGATGCAACAGCTCGAAATCAGTCAAAGTCGCGAGGTCAAGCGGTGCTCGCTGTTCCAGTTGCACCGAGTGACGACGCCGACGGGCGAAAAGCTGCTCGTCAAATCGTTCGCTTTCGACAACGGCGGCAGCGACCTACTCAAGCGCGAGCAAGCGACATTCGCTGGCATTGCGTCGCTGCGCCTCGCCCGAGCGGTCGGGCTCGTTCACGTACGCGAGCAGCTGTGCGCTTGTTACGTCGACTTTCCCGGCGAACCTCTGCCGTCCGCCCGCCTTCAAAACCTCGACGAGATCACCAGGCTGACACGGGCGATGTGTGCAGTCCTCGACGACTTCCACGCTGCAGGCCTGCTGCTACTCGGACTGTCACCGCGCTCGTTCCTGCTCGACGGCACTGGGCGGCTGCAGCTGGTCGATGCGCCGTTCGCGCTGGCCAGCGGCGCGGCCGTCGCCCAGAGCGAGGCGGATTGGGTCCGCAGCCCGTTTTTGCCCTACGCGGCGCCAGAAGCCATTCGCGCGCTGCCGCGGCCCCTCGATCGCGGCGCCGATCTGTACGCGCTCGGCGCGGTGCTCTACGAGTTACTGGGCGGACGTCCACCGTTCGAGAGCGCCGATGCCGCCGAGCTGATTCAGTCACACCTCGCGCGTCAGCCGAAGCCCCTAGCCCAGCTGGCACCCGAGCTGCCGACAGCGCTCACGGATGCCGTCATGCGGCTGCTTGCGAAGAGCGCTTCCGAGCGGCCCGCCAGCACGGGTGACTTTCTTCAAGCTTGTCAGTTCGCCACGCTCGAAGCCGAGCACGCGAGCGCCGACGACCGCTCGCCTCCCGCGGAACCTCGAGCGCACCCCAGCTGGAGCAGCCGATTCTACGGGCGAGAAAACACCCTCCTCGACCTGCGTTCGAGCTTGGAAGAAAGCACGAAGTGCGTCGTCACTTTCGTCCAGGGCGAGCCTGGCTCGGGCAAGACCACGCTGCTGGAGGAACTGCGCAAGGCGCCGTTCGTTCACACCTCGTGCTGGGGCCGATTCGTGCGCGCGGGGGCCAGTCAGCCGTTGAGCGGCTGGGGCGAGCTCGCGCGCGCGTTGGCCGACACAGCGCTGAGCTCCGGCCCGGGCGAGTTTCATGACTTGCGTCTCCACCTCGAAGACGTGCTCGGCGGGAGCGGGCCGGCACTCGTGTCGTTGGCGCGGGAATGGGACGCCGTCTTGCGTTGCGGCCCCGGCCCGGCCGAGCATTTCGAGGGGGGCTTGAACAGAACCGCCGTCGCGCTGCAACGCTTGTTGAGCTGCTACGCGGACCCGGCGACGCCGATGTGGGTATTCCTCGACGATCTGCAGTGGGCGGACACGTCGTCGCTGCGCATTCTCGAGCTGATCCTCACGCTGCCGAGGTCTCCCAATTTGCGCGTGCTCGCTTCAGTGCGCTCGCCCGAACCAGGCGAAGATCGTTCGGAGCTCACGGCGTTGATGAGCGCGCTCAAGCGCAGCGGCGTCGACGTCGGCGTCGTCGAGCTCGATGGTCTCGAGGCGACGGATTTGCGCGCACTGGTCTCGGACAGCTTGGGCGCCGCAGTCGAGGGACTCGATGACTTGCTGCAGTACCTGCTCGACAAGACTCGCGGCAATCCGTTCTTCGTTCGCGAGCTGCTCAACGTGCTGGTTCGCGAGGGCGTGCTCGAGCGATCGGCCGAAAAATGGCGTTGGACGGCTTCGGCATCTCGAGTCGCCCTTCCCGACAGCTTGCTCGATCTTTTGATGCGGCGTGTTCACCAATTCTCGGACGAGACCAAGGCGCTGCTGGTTGCCGCAGCCTGCATCGGCGAAGGTGTCAGGCGTTCGGACCTCTGCGTTGCCACTGGCTTCAACGCGGCTACGGTGAGCGCGTGCATGGACGCAGTCATCGCAGCCGGTCTGATCAATCAGCATCAGGCTGGGGACGACCCGACGTACGCTTTCGCCCACGACCGAATCCTCGAGGCTTCATTGACGCTGGCCTCCGAAGCGGAGCGCGCCGCGCTCAGCATCCGGCTGTTCAATTTGCTGGCCGTCGAAGCCAGTTCCACCGATCGAGTGCTGACCTTCACCCTGGCCAATCTTTTCAACGCTGGCAGCGCAAAGATCGAGAGCGAAGCCGACCGCTTGGCGGGCGTGTTCGTCAATCAGGCCGCGGGTGAGGCAGCCAAATCAAAGGGCGCCTACTCGCAGGCCCAATTTCATTTGGTGAAGGCCGTCGAAGGTCTGCGGCTATTGCCCGGAGAGAAGCGTTGGACCGTCCAGTCCGAGTTGACTCGCGTCGTGTACTGCCAGGCCGCCGAAGCGGCGTTGCTGTGCAACCGCTTCGAGCTGACGGCTGAGTTATGCGACGAGGTCTTGGCGCACTCGAGCACGGCGTTGCAGAAGGCCCCCGCCAACGAATTCTTGATCCGTGCGCTGGCTGCACAGAAGCGCTTCGGCGAGGCGGTGGAGAAGGCTCTGCAAGTGCAGAGCGAGTTCAAGATCCACTTCCCCAGCAATCCCAAGATGGCACACGTAATCTGGGGCTACATCTGGACTCTGCGCCGCGTCAAAGCGCTCGGCCCCGAACGCCTGCTGCAGCTACCGCCGCGACGCGACGAAGAGATCACCGCCGCTTCGCGCCTGATGCAAGCCGTGTTCGCGATCACGCATTTCCACAAGCCGGAGCTGTTTCCACTGTTCGTCTATCGGCAGGTCGAGCAGTGCGCGACCCATGGCAATGACGCGTATTCGTCTCAGGCTTACAGCGCAATGTCGATGATCTTGGCGGGGCTAGGTGAGGCCGAGCTGGCGCGAGACCTTGGCAAAGTAAGTCTGGCCCTACCTTCGACGCCGGCCGGCGACAAATTGCGCTGCCGTTCCCAATTCACGGTCGCTTCATTCGTCGAACCCTGGCTGCGGCCCGCACGCGAGACGTTTCCCCAGCTCGCCCACGCGGCGCAGGGCGCGATCGAGAACGGCGACTTCGAGTTCTTTGGCTACGCGGTCACGATGCGCGGTCTTGGCCAGCTCTACGCTGCCAGCGGGCTGCCGGAGCTCACGGCGGAGTTCGACCAAAACCTGACCCAGCTTCGGGCACTCAGCCAAGAGCGCTGCGTGCTGATGCAAAGCCTAATGTGTGAAGCCGCTCACGAACTCCGGCATGGCGCGCCCAACGGCCCGATGTCGGGGCCTTTTTACGAGCGGGGCGCCGGGCTGGCTGGCTGTCAAAACCCGATGGATCACACGCTGGTGTTCCATCACTACCTGGCCGAGCTGTGTGTCGCAGCCCACCTCGGCGACATGGCGACCGCTCAGAAAGCGGTAGAGCGTGTTCAGCCTCACATCGCCAACGGCGCGTTTGGCAGCTACCTGCTCGCTGTCTTCTACTTCTACGAGGCTTGGACCCTCGGGGCGAGCGCAAGGGCCTCCAGCAACCGATTCTCCAAGGCCAACCGCCAGCTACGCCAGCGGCACAAGCAGCTGCGCGCCTGGTGCAAACACGCACCCGCCAACTTCCTTTCCAAGCTTCGGTTCGTGGAAGCAGAGCGCTTGCGCCTGTCCGGCCGCCTCGATGCAGCGGCGCGTAGCTACGAGCTCGCGATCGAAGAAGCGCGTGCGCAAAGCTACTTTCACGAGGCAGCTCTCGCCCACGAGCGCGCGGCAACATTGTGGTTCGAACGCGGTTTCTTACGCATCGCGGGCCAACATGTGCGGGACGCCCACAGCCTCTATCAACATTGGGGAGCGCTCGGCGCGGCAGAACGGCTGAGCGTGACGCACCCGCAACACGTTTCGCTCCTGCCATCGCGTCTGCTCGGCCCCAACGATTCGACCCGCCCCACCGAGAATCTCGACTACCGCGCGCTGATCAAGGCTTCGCAGGCAATCTCGGGCGAAGTGCTTCAGCCCAGGCTGCTCGAGCGTCTACTCCAAACCATGATGGAGCACACCGCCGCACAACGCGGCGTGCTCCTGCTCGAGCAACGTGGCGAGCTCGTGGTAGCAGCGTCCGCCGACGTCGACCAACCGCAGGTGCAACTGATCGCCGATGAAACCATCGAAAACACCGAGCGCGTGAGCCGAGCTATCGTTCGCTACGTAACCCGCCTCGACAAAACCGTGGTCCTCGCCGAAGCGACCGAGGATCCAACATTCGGTCGTGACCCCTACGTTCAGGCGCAGCGCACTCGCTCGGTCTTGTGTACGCCAATCACGTATCAGGCGAAGGTGTTGGGCTTGATCTACCTGGAGAACAACCGGGTAGGTCACGTGTTCAATCGCGGACGGCTCGAGATGGTCAGCCTGCTAGCCAGCCAGGCTGCGATCTCGATCACGAACGCTCGCTTCCACGCGCTTCAGCTGGAGGCACAGCAGGCCAAGATCAGCCCGCATTTCCTGTTCAACGCGCTCAGCTCGATCGCCGAGCTGGCTACAGTGGATGGCACTAAAGCAGAGACGGCGATCGTCAAGCTGTCGCACCTCTACCGTTACATCTTGGCCAGCTCCGCCACTGAGTTGGTTCCGCTGGAACGTGAGCTATCGATCGTGCGGGACTACCTGGCGTTGGAAAAGCTACGCTTTGGCTCGAAGCTGGATTTCTCGGTGACTCATGAGGGGCCGCTCGAGAAGGTTCGCCTACCGGGCCTGCTGATCCAACCGCTGGCAGAAAACAGCATTCGGCACGCGGTCGCGCCCAAAATGAGTGAGGGTCGCGTCTGGGTGCACGCTCGAGTGCAGGGCGATCGCTGCAATATCGTCGTGCAAGACGACGGCGACGGCACCAAGCACGCCAGCACCGGCACCGGCTTTGGTTTACGCAGCGTGCAACAACGCCTCGAGCTCGTCTACGGTAGCCACTTCAGCTTTGCCATCAGCCAGCATGGCGGATACCGCGTCGAGCTCGAGGTGCCGTGCGAAGCCTCGAGCCCGATGGCTTGAGGCGCGCCGAACATCGTCACCAACCCAACGGGAAAACCTCCTCCGAACCTTGCTCCCACAGGAACCAGGAAACGCCGGCGATGTTCTGTTTGTAGATGGCTTCTTGCTTATCGCGCTCGGGGATGTCGGCACCCCCAACCTTACTGTGCGCTGCAATCCATGCAAAGCCTGCGAAATGCGCCCCGATCAACGCTTCGTGCACGGATGGGTCGACTCGGAAGCTCGTGAATTTCTTCTTGAGCTCCGTCCGAACAAAGGCGTCGGTATTGGCATCCCCTCCGTCAATGGGGGGCTGTCCAGGGATCAAATTGTGCATGAACTTACGGCCCTCCTCCGTGTAGAGAAGGTAGTAGATGAGGTGGAGCAGGCCATTCTGGAATGGCCCGTCCATCTTCATGTGATCCGCGAGCGAGTCCTTAGCGGTCTTCCACGCGTTGGGTTTGTACACGTCTATAATCGCCATGAATAACTCCGTAACTACTTGAGCCTCGAAAAGAAGCGAATGCTGGGCGCGAAGAAGTACTCGCCTGCCATCACTTCCACTACCGGGTCACAATCCAACACGACGCCGCTGCCGTTCAATCCAAAGCTGTTCCTCGTCCCCTCGGCAAACTGGCCGATCACTGCGTCGGCACCGCGGGTGAGGTCGTTGGCCCATTGGCTTTGGATCTCTTCGAATTGGTGCGCGATGTCGGCCTGACAACAGAAGAACAGCAATCCGACATCTTCCGATGCCTTTACCTCTTTCGATGCTTTGGCATGTAGGTGACGCGTGGGGATGATTGGACGACCGTTGTCCTTGCGCTCGAGCTTGGGCCCGAACACGGTCGCTCGACGCACGATGCGACGAGGGCGCCCGTATTTCGTCCGCGGATTGACCTTGCGAGCGTGCGCATGCATCGGGCACACACTGCCGTCGTATGTAAAATCGTTTGCGGGCGACTCTTGCGGAGCCTGGTCTAGGGTAGTGCCGTCCACGCGGCGCCCAATCAAGCGATCTGCGACTTCGTCTCGCGATAGTCCTTTGCCTTGGCTCGCGAGCTGCTGAGCCAATCGCTCTGCCTGTTGGTAAAAGCAATCGACCTTTTGTTTGATCTTTCGGTAAGCGACATAGGAACCGCACGGCTGAGCGGAGTCGCCATGGGGATCCGGTACCAGCACTAAAGAGAGCGGAGCGGAGGAGTCCCAGCCAGTTCCCACCGTGGCTGCGGCGCCCGCGTATTTGCGACGCGCCGCCTCGAGGTCCGCTTTAAAGAACAAGGGTTGGCTGATCGCGTCGCGGTAACCAAACGGTTCAATCGCGTAGCCCTCGCTCCGGTGCTGCTTGGCCGAATGGTTCTTGCTCGCGAGATCTTTGGTCTCGTGCCGCAGCAAATAGCCCGACTCTTCGTGCACAGTGACGCCATCTTGCGCTATCAGGTTGAGGATTTGCCGCTTGAGCTTTTCCCAGTCCTCGGGTCCAAGGTCGTAGCCGACGACGTAAACGGCGTGAACCGGAGGAGCCTTACCGAGAATAGGAGGATCGTTTAGCTTGGAGGCGCCCTCCAACGTGTCGTCGCGGGTGGCCATGCCCGCCACGAAGGCCGGGTCGGGCGGTGAGGGAAACCCTTCTAGAAACTCTGAGTAGCAAGTGGAGGTGAGCAACAGATTGGTCGAAATGTGTGGGTGCGGGCGATCTTCCGAGGCGACTAAGCGTGGTGAAGGCTCATCGTGCCCGTGCTTCGCAGTCTTCAAGTAGGCGGCACGCCTGTCACGCGAGCTCGACTCGGGTTCGAGCGCCAGCTCTTTAGGTAAATCTTCGGCACGCGCTAGGGCGCGCAGCAACCCCTTCACGTTCACCTTCGCGTCCGCCGAAAACCGAAGGAAAAAGTAGTGAGTGTTCGGTCGGCCGTTGCCCGACAGAATGTTGCACTGCAAGTCCTTCAAGAGCTCGTCGTAAGCCCCCGTGGACTCATCGATCAGGTTCGGATCATCGAGATTCGGCATGTGACATCCTTGCTCACCATAACGCAGCGCGTGTCATTTCTTCCCGAAGTTTCGTGTGTCGAATCGTCGCCATCCGGCTGTCGAGGTTCAGCCTTACGAAGCCTATCGACCGCGGTCGCCCACGCTCCTACCGCTCGTCGCCCCATTTCGGTCGGTCGTCGTTCGCAATCCACCTCCGGTCGCGTGGAGCACTCCCTATGTTTCGGCTGGGGTTAGGCTCTCCCCATGCGTTGGCCCGATTGGCAAATCGCGACCTCAGGTCTATTGTGGTGGGGTGACGACTTCGCCACCTTCGCCGCCTTCGTCCGGACAGCGCTTCCTTGCCCCAAGGACCCCGTGGATGATGCCTGCGACGTATCGTTCCGTCATCGTTGAAAACGAGGAGCATTCGAGGACTAGACTTCGGCGCCTACTCAGCGCGTTCGAGGCCGAGCTCGAGATTGTGGGAGAAGCGGCCGACGGTCCGAGCGCGGTAGAAACGATCCAGAGCCACAAGCCAGATCTGGTGTTTCTCGACATCGACCTACCGGGATTCAACGGCTTCCAGGTGCTCGAACAGCTCGACTACCAGCCAGCTGTCATCTTCACTACCGCCTTCAATGAGCACGCACTCCGCGCGTTCAACGCGTTCGCGGTTGACTACTTATTAAAGCCCATCGACTCCGACGCGATCGCCCGCGCGCTCGGCAAGCTACGTGCGATGGGGTTCAACCACACGCAGTTTTCGCGCGCTTTGGAGCAGCTGGTCGAAAATAGCGGTTCGCGTTACCTGAGCCGAGTCTCGTGTCGAGTGGGTGACCGCACGGTGCTGATCAAGATCGGTGAGGTGCTGTATTTTCAGGCGGACCACAAGTACACCTCGGTTCAAGTCGCCAGCGGTGAATACCTGATCGACATCCCCTTGATCGAGCTTGAGCAGCGCGTCAATCCACGCGACTTTGTGCGGATACACCGCTCCACGTTGGTCAACGTGGCCTGGATTGCAGAGATCCGGCGATCGTACGACGGTCGGATGCGCGTGGTGCTGTGTGATTCCAAGAATACCGAACTCGTTGCCAGTCGGTCGTGTGCTGACAACCTGCGCAGCCTGTAAGGCCTAAGTCCGGGTTCGCGGCGCGGCTCGTCAACCTGTGGTGGTCACCCGGCGCTTTCTTTCAAACGTTCGTCGGATTCCGGAGTACCCCAACCGAGAGTGGTGTAGCTATCGCGGCCGACTCAATGGCATTGCGCTGGAGCGGGCCATTCCACGGCTCATGCTCCCGCGCTTTCGAGGGACGTGACATGGCACTAGACGTCAGGCCGGTTTTCTCAGGCAAAGCGGCGCCGCTCGGCTCGAGCACATTGGCAACCATCGTTCAACTCCACGGAGCAGCACTGTTTCGGCGAGCGCTCAAACTGACTCGTGCTCACGCCGATGCCAGCGACCTCGTGCAAGATACGCTGGTGAGAGCCATCGACCACGGGCTCGACGCTACCCGCGCCGAGGACGCCAAGCGTTGGCTGTTCGTCGTCATGTCGCACCTTCACATCGATCGTCGTCGTCGAGCCAGTCGCGGCACCACGCTGCCCCTCGACGAAACGACGCTGCCTGCGCTCGCCGTGGGCCCTGCTGCGCCGGACCCGCTGTGGCTCGCCTTCGAATACGAAGACGTCAGGCGCTGTCTGGCACGACTGGATCCGCGAGTTCGCGACGCTTTCGTCTTACACGAAGAACAAGGGCTGTCTCTCGCCGATACCGCCCGACGTCTGTGCGTCCCCATCGGGACCGCGGGCACGCGGGTGTTCAGGGCACGGCGCAGTTTGCGTGCAATGCTCAGCTCGGCGCGGTGAGCGCCGCCGGCGTGGCGGCCAGCAAGCCTCCGTTCATCAGTCGAGCAGCGCCGTTGGTAACGCTCGACCGCCCGCCCGTCGCGTCGCCCTTTCGTTACCCGGGCCATGATTGTATTTCGATTGGGTGGTGTCTGGGATTCATCGGATCAGCCACCATTTCGGGCGCCTTCATCGCCCGTGGAAACCTAGGAGCGTCCTCCAGTGACCAACTCAATCGAATTCCAGGCGGGCGAGCCAGATCTAGTGAGCCAAGTCATCGCCTCAGACGAGCAAACTTCGTCTGAGATCGATTTGGCGCTCACCTGGCGAGAGCTGATTCAGGGTTCTTCGATCGTAATCGGCAGCTTCTTCAGCGAAGCTCGCTGCGGGTTGCTGTTGTCTTCCCAACAACGTCGGGACAAACCACTGTCGGGCCGTCGTCTCGAGATCTTGTATGTGGGGTCGGGCAGAACTGCGTAGCAATCGACATGCAGCTTGCGCCCTCGACGGTGGCGTTGAATGCGCGGCAGGGGCTAGAGGCCATGGGGGTGGGCTGTCGGCCTTCGCACGTGCATCCCTTGTTGATGCTGACAGCGAAGGCTGGGTGCGAACGCACGCTAGCTTCGGCTTCGCTAAGCTTCGTTTCGTCACCGTTCGGTGAGGTGCAAGTCATCGGCATCCCGCGACCGGGGCGTCGGCTAGTAGGCACGTTGCCAACCGCGGAGCTGGAGGTCCTAAGCATGCTGGTCGAGGGCTACTGCCACGCGCAGATTGCGCGGCGGCGCAGTACGGCGGAGCGCACGGTCGCCAACCAAATCGCAGCCGTATTCAAACGCTTGAACGTGTCGGGGCGCAGTGAGCTCATCCAGCGCTTGTTCGTGCTTGATGGCATCGCCTCGCGCCCAGCGCCCGAAACGATGCCGCCCCCGCCAGCCAGCCGCAATGCACCGATTCAGTCTCGCGCGCATGATTCCCGCATCTGCGGCATCCGTCCGCTGTCGAGCTTGAACCCGGCGCTTCTCGCACTGCAACGCTGAGCGGCCTGGTAAGTTGGTTGCCCCGGGAATACGCTCACCCTCGGCGAATGCCAAAGTCGTCATTCGGCCTCGGGAGCCCTGGGTGATTTCCAAACGCTGGGCCCGGCGGATCAAGCGCACGCCCTGGTGCCGGGGGCGCGGTCGAAGGGATTACCGCTACCGACGCCAGCCCGCTCGCCGACGAAGTTGGCTGCGACTGCACCTTCGCACCACGACGTTCGAGCCCGCTCGCTGTGCTCGGGCTCTTGCTCGGCGCGTTCGTTCGCCGACGGCGCCGTCCCCTGATCGGCCTGAACCTCTCTTTAGCCGCCGCCCATGCTTGCAAACACTGGCGCGCCGACCTGCGAGCCGACTAGTTCGCGACCGCGATGGGGACGTAGCTCGCGCACCGTGGGCGGCAGCACTGTTTCCAGGCGAAAGTCCTCGGGCCGCTCAAGCCCGAATAGCCGAATCATAAGCTCGTTTCGACCCGAAACTCCGACGCGTTTGAACACCGCCGCTAGCTGGTTGGCGACGGTGCGCTGCGACGTGTGGCGGGTTGCGGCAATGTCGGCGTAGCTACGGCCCTCGAAGAGAAACCGCACCACGTCGAGCTCGGCCGGCGGCGTGGTGCCGGCAAGGTAGCGATCGGGGCGCTTCATGCCGATAACCTGCAAGTCTCCCAACGAGCTCGATACGAAGGAGATCGCTGCAGCCGCCAGCGAGCGCTCGCACGCAGCCTTGGCGACCTGCATGAGCATCGGGTGTACTCGCGATGGACGCCCGGTACTACCGATGCCGGCGAGCCCCCTTTGGGCATTGAGCGCAATCGTGGACGGAGCCACGCCCAGGTTGATAGCCACGGTCTTTTGCCCGACTCCGCACAGAATGGACTCCACGATCTCGAGCCTGCGCCCCGACAACGCGGGCTCCGGCGCGCAGTCGCTCATCGCAAGAATGAGGCCACATCGCTGGTCCGTGAAGAACCAGCCCACGATGCGCGAAAGCCCGCGAGTAAGCTCGCGCCAAGTCAGCGCCAAGTCGATTTCCGACTGGCTGTGCTGATCCGCGCGCACCACCTCCAGCTCGAAGCACTCCCGATCCGGGGCGCTTTCCAGCCGTTCTTCCGAGTAGCTGAACTTGCTTGAATCGTTCACTTGACCACGCTCCTGTGATGAGGTTGCCCGCTTGAGTCGAGAGCGAATGACGCATGCCCCGAGAGCGACAGAAGTCCGCCCTGCATGCCTAAGTTCGACTCATACCTTTTCGCCCCACCGCACCGACAGCGCGACTCGACGAGTGGTCAGTTCGGTGGCGTGAACGGCGACGAGCGGCGACGAGCGGCCATGAACGGCGACGAAGTTGCGGCCTGGTTCACCGCAATGGCACCCAATTGCCGTCGAATTGGGTCCTAGTAGGGATCGCCGACAGGCGGAGGGGTTGCCGACCGGCGCGATCGGGACCGGACCCCAGACGGCGTGGTTAGCGGCGGTCGGAGCGTTCGCTGAGGTCGAGGAGCCGCGCGAGGAGGGCTTCGCGTAGCGCGCCGATCAGACCTTGGTCTTGGGACTCCAACGCGATGCGAAACTGCGAGATGCTGTGGCCCAACTCCTCGCGTCGGCGCCGGTCAACTCGACATAGAGAGTGTCGGCGCGGGCGAGCGCGGTCACGTTGGGAAGCGTTTCGCGCAGATGAAACTTGAGACGTTCGAGTCGGGCGCGGACGACGGCGAGCAGCCCTGTCGATCCGGCGATGACGCCCACGGTTCGCTGCGTGGACCACCAGCTCAAGGGCGAGGCGGCTGGTTTGGCTGGCTCCGCCGCCGCCGCTTGCGGCAACGCGGCGGCCGGGGCGGCAATGCGGGCGGCGCCGAGGCTTGCGGCGCCGCCGACGCTGGCCCTGCCGTGATCGCCAGCGTTTGATTGGCACCGTCTGCCAGCTTCAGCGGGAACTTTGCGTCGTCGTGCCCGGCCAGCCTCACGACGACCACGTGATCGCCCGGGTTCATGGGCAGCGCGTTGGCCAGCGCCGCGCCGTCGATCGCAGCATCGTCGCACAGCACCTGCGCGCCCGCCGCAGCATCGCCATTCAGTTGCAGGGTCAGCTGAGCGACGCGTTTCTCGACCGACGCCAACCGCTGCTCGGCCTTCGCTCGCGACTGCGGTTTCTCATCATGCTGGGCGCGATCGCGGGCCAACGCCCACTGTGCCTGCGCCGCGACCAGGTCCCCCGCCTTTTCGCTGCATTCTGCCAGCTCAATCAGTGTCGGCAGCTTCGGATCGGCCTGCGCGACCGCTTCCAAATGCTTGCAAGTGTCCGGCGAAGCAGCCTGCGCCGCCGACGTTCCCGCCACTCCCATCCGCTGTGAACAGGGGACGACTTTGCGGCTGGAACAACAGCACCCACGGCTGGCCCCCCAACGGCGGCCAGGTCATCTGGGACTTCGTCAAGTCTCTGCCGTAGGCGCGGTCTTGCGACCAGGCCGCGCGCGTAACTTCAGTTGCGGGCGGCCTATTGCGCCGCTAGCACGCGGTCGACTAGCTCGACGCCGCTCTTCAAGCCCGCGACCTCGGCGTCAGCGCGAAGTTGCTCGAGCCGCGCGCGCGCTTCGGGTTGACTCGGGTTGCGTTGGTAGTCGAGGAGCGCCAATACCCGCGTCGCTAGGTGCGCGACGTACGCCACGTCTTCCAGACCGGCGAGGGCGGCCCGAGCATGCCGTTCAGCGTGGCCGTCGAAGCCTCGCTCGAAACACGCTTCAGCAAAACGCGCGTGATAAAACGCTGTCATAACCGTTGGCGACGCGTCGAGCGAAGTCGCCGGCTCATCCAGCAGTCGGTCGAGCTCCTCAGCCCGCGACGCATACCACGGCATCAACGTATCCAGCAGCGGGCCGACCAACCACCAATGCGGCTGCAGCTGCAGCGCGCGGCATTCTTGCGCGGCCAGCCGCGCGTCATCCTGACGACCTAGCCTCAGCAGCGCGTCCGCACGCTCAGCGAGCAACATGGCCTCGAACATCGTCGAGGCCGTAGCCCGCGCTTGCTCGACGGCAATTTCGATTTCAGCCAGCGCCGCCGTTTGATCGCCGGCTTGAATCAGGACCAATGCGCGCGTCTCGCGAGCGATCATTTCAGCGCGACGATGCCCAGCTCGGCGGGCTTGCTCGATACCCATCTCGCTAGCCGCCAGCGCGCCTCGCATATCGTTCATGAACATGCGGCTCACGCCGAGCATGTAGTACTGGTAAAGCTCGACGCGACCCAGCCCGTGCTTGCGACTCAGCTCGACGGTTCGCGAAAAGTAGTCATGAGCGGCGCGCAAGCGTCCCGACAGGTAATAGGCATCACCCAGGCAACTGAGCGCCCGCGCCTCGAGCTCGACGTTGCCCGAACGCGCGGCGTACTCCAGCGCCAACTCTTGCTCGGGCCGCGACTCGACACCGGCCGTGAACTTGAGCGAGCCGCGGATGCGGTAAATGCGCGAGCGCTCCGCGTCCATGCCGTCAGCCGAAACGAGCGCCAACGCCTGGTCGAGCGCGTGATGTCCTTCGCTCATTTGTTGGACGATGCGCCGCGCGTCGGCCAGACCGATCCACGCCTGACAGCGCTCGGCATCGGTCGTGGCACAGCCGAGCGCGCGTTCGAACGCGAGCAGCGCGACCGGTGCGTCTGCTCGATAGAGCATGAGCTCGCCCTCGCGCTGGGCCAACGCATGCCGATCTTGCGGCTCACGAGCCAGTTCCGCCCCACGCCGCAGCAGCGTCACTGCACGTTCGTACTCGAGCGCGTCAATGCACACGCCTGCCGCGACGAGGTGCGCCCGCGGCGCCGCTTCGTCTTCGGCGCGATCCAGGTGCTCGGCGCGAAGGACGAGATCGGAGGTACCAAACCAACTGGCCGCGCGTTTGTGCAGCTCGCGACGGGCCTGCTTGAGCAACGAGGAATACACACCTTCGCGCACCAGCGCGTGGGCAAACAGCCAATCGCTCGCCAACGCACGCACCAGCCCGCGCTCGACCAACACCGCGCATGAGTAGTCGGGGTCGTCGAGCAAGTGACGCACCAGGTCGAGCGAGAACCTCTGCCCCACCACCGCGGCCGCTTGCAGCGCGCGCTTGTCCCGCGCCGGGAGTCGATCCATGCGCGCCTGCACCAAGCTCTGCACGGAGTCGGGCAACACGCCCTCCGCGTCGCTCGCCAACAGCTGCTCGAGGAACAGCGGATTGCCCCCGCAACGCTCCACACAGGCCCGAAGCCGCGCAGAGTCTGGCGCGCCAAGGTGCTGGGCCAGCTCACTCAGCATGGCCGGCGGCAGCGGCGAAAGATCGATCCGCAGCAGCTGCGCCGATTGACCGGCTCGCTTCAGCCAAGCGGCGCTGATCGGGTCGCCGTCGATGCGCGAGCTGAGCACGAGCACGAGCCGCTGGCTGGCGCCCCTTTCAGCCACCTTGGCGAGCGTATCGAGCGTCACTTCATCCGCCCAATGTACGTCTTCTACGACTACCAGGAGCGGCGCGCCGCGGCTGCTTCGTTCGAACAGGTCGGCGACCACCTCGCTGCGCACGGTCGCGCGCATCTGCTCGCTCATCGCCTCGTAGCGACCGCGGAGCAGCGCCGGCAGAGGCAGCTCTAGCAGGTCTTTGGCGCAAGACAGCTGTTCTTCGGTGAGCGCGTCAGCGAACGCTGCGACTCGATCTTCGCGCTCGCTGACCGAAGCCTCGGAGCCGATGCCCAGCAGACTTCGCGCAAGTGAGCGAATGGCGTCCTGACCGCGGGCGGTGCCGAAGTCGAACACTAGACCGGTGTGGCTCGCGAACCCCTGCGCTAAGGCGCGCTGTTTCATCTCGGCCAGCAGCCGCGTCTTGCCGACGCCCGGCTCACCACGCAGGTGAACGACCGTGCCGCGTCCGGAAGCCGCGCCGCTCAGCGCCTCAGCAAAGATCGCAAGCTCTGCTGCCCGACCCACCAGTGGGCTGCGGAACTCGGGCGGCGCCTCCCCGATCGCGCGTATTCTGTAGACTCGAACTGGCTCGGCGAGACCCTTAACCGCGACCTCGCCGGCCGACTCAGCGTCGACCAAGTTGGCGAGAGCTCGGTAGATGCCCGAAGAAACCACGGTCTCGCCCGCGCCAGCCAGGCCGTCGAGCCGCGAGGCTAGGTTGACCGCATCACCGAGCACCGTGTACTCGCGATGCACGTCGCTACCGCTGGAACCGGCGACGACCTCGCCATTGGCAATGCCAATGTGCACGGACAAGGCGCGCCCTAACTCGGCGCTGAGCGCCTGCATACGCTGATGGATGCTCAGCGCCGCTCGCACGGCTCGCTCCGGATCGTTACCGTGTGACACGGGCGCGCCGAAGACGCCCATGACCGCGTCACCGATATGCTTGTCCACGGTGCCGCCAAAATCCCTAATCACGCCGTCGACCCGCTCGAAGTAGCGCTCGAGCAACCCGTGAAGCTCTTCTGGATCGAGCTCGGAGGACATCCGCGTGTAGCCCGTGATGTCGGCGAACAAGATCGTCGCCTGCCGGCGCTCACCGCCGGTTGACTTCGACGTC
>JBBSAB010000139.1:0-18847 GCA_038252755.1 Polyangiales bacterium
CGCGCAGTCCGCTCAAGCATCGCCGCCGCCGTCGCGAGCCGCTCTGAAAGCCCCGCCGCCGAGGTCGCGGTGAGAATTGCGTGCAACGCCGTCGCCATGATTCCGATCGCGACCTGCTTAATCTCGTTGGGGTTGGCCTGCGCGGATAGCCCGCAGAAGCCGTCAAGCGTCTCGGCGAGCCCTTTCAGCTGCTCGGCGCGGACCACCAGCTCGCCCATCGTGGCGCGCACGTGCGCGGTCAGAACGTCGTCCTCGAAGGTCAGCATCAACTTGAGCCCCCGTTTGGTCCTGCTATGCCGCGGCTGCTCAGCTCTTCTTCGAGCTCAGCCAAGCACAACCTCGCCACACCGAGATCGGTGCGGGCCTTTTCGAGCTGAACATCCGCAATCCGGATGAGGTCTCGGCAGTTCCTGATGGAGTCTGCGATTTCTACCGCACTGCGCGGTTCGTTGAGTACACTTCCGCCTTTAGGTGCCATGAAAGCGTGTCTTTCCTGGTGCTTAGGGCTCGTGAACGGTTCCAGCCGGTCACGGGCCCGTCTGTGTTTACTTCTTGAGCCGCTTCGCTGGCTTCGCCGTGACCCCGAGCTTTTCCGCGTAAGCGCGAAGCGCTCGCCGCAGCACGTCGGAGCGCGACCGCTCCTCGTGAGCGGCCAGTGCTTCGAGCAACGCGAGCTCGTCGGGGTCTAGCCGCAGGCCAATTGTCGGCTTCTCTACCATACGTGGTCCATTGTGCAGCGGCGAGTAGCAACGTGCAACAGATTTGTCGGCGTGCCGCGACCAAGGTCAGCCACTTGAAGACTCGCGAGGATAGCAACGGGTCCGATTCTCGCCACGGTGTCGTCGCGCCTGGCGGGCGCCAATTCTCCCGCCCGCTATTTCTCGCCGTCCCTTCGCGCACGTGGGGCGTCGCGGTCGGCGCGGCGCCTGAGCGCCACAGTGGGCACGCCCGCTTGTTGGGGCCAGGCGACGGCTTTTCAGCAACGACGTTCCAACGCCACCATCAGAACGGCACTCCCGCCAGTAGCTCCTTGAGCGCGTCGGGGCCACGCGCGTAGCGCCGGCCGCTCCGTACTGAGCGGCCGAGCTCGCGTTCTTGTTTCAGCAGTTCTTTGAGCGCGCGGTCGGCTTCCGCTTGTTGGACTTCCAGCACTTGGTCCGGATTCTCAGCCGCCCATTCAAGGAACGTTTCGGTACGACTGCGACGCGCCGAGCCCTTGATGGAGCGACGGTGCTTGTCGAACACGGGGACCAATTCACCCGGCAAATTGTTACGCACAGCGTCGTCGTCTTCCTGATGGCGTTCGCGACGAGTGGATCGTTCGCGCGGTGGCTTGCCCGCGCGTTGGATCTGGCGCTGGAAGGCGCGCTCTTCCTTGTACTCCTGCTCCGCTACGTGCTCGAGCCCGAAACCCTCCTCCTTCGCGCGCTGTTTACCCGTGATGCAGACTGTGCGGCCCGCCGCACGCTCTGCCCGGTGCCCGCTCGTGAGATCCTGTCGTTCCGCGCGTTGGCGTTCGCGGAGCGATAGGAGAGCTCCGTGGCATGCTTGGCGGGCCGAGTGGAGTCGGTGCCGGCGCTCGACGCGAGCCGCCATGATTTTTGCGCGAAGCAGCGTGAGGTCCGCACGGTCCTTCTCGCGCAAGTGTTCGGCAAGCTCGCGCTGGAGTCTCTTGCGGTTGACAGTCGTCGTTTGCATGGCGCTCCCTTAAGGGTCGATGGTAACCGAGATGGCGACGAGCTTGAGGCGGCGACTACGCGCGTTGACTCCCGACTCGCCGGTGACGCGAAATCCAGACTGGTCATGCGGCTCCTCGTTCGCGCCCGCTAGTGCGCTCCATTCTGCGGCTGGTTCTTGTCCGGGGCGACGCTATGCAGCGCGGAACGCAGCACCGAACCAAGAATCCGCGTCGGTTGAGCGCGCAGGTTGTAAACGGCGGCTTCGACTCGCGCCGAAACGACGCGGTCCACATCGTCGAGAGGAATGCCGAGCACCTTGCCGAGCTCCACGAGGCCGCGCGCGCCGAGATAGGAGCGAGCGGCTGTGACGGCCGCCTCCTTCGCGTCCTTGCGCTCGTCGGCGGTTAGCTCGCCGTCGGCACTGGCGTTCTTTAGCCTTGAGACGTAAACCTGTTCGATCTCGCGAACGGCAACCAGCACAGCGTCGTCGACACGAGCGAGCACACCGCGCAAACGCTCGTTCCGTACGTGCGTATTGATGAAAGCGGCAACCTGAAGCGAGAGCCAGCCGAGCGCGGCGAGTAGCAGCGGCGAGAGCGCTTCGACGGCTCGTGCCAGGTGGGCCCAAAGTGTATCGGTCATGGTCATTTTCCTTTGTCGCGTGCGTAATGGGTGGCGTAACAATCGAGAAATTCATTAGCGTCGTGACTGGCGGCCTGCCGTCGATCGATCGACGGAGGATGATGTCCCAGCGATCGCGGGGCCCGCCATGCTCGCGCGCGTCGTTTAGGCGCCTGCGGTGAGGCAATGCCCGCTCAACGCGTGCTCCCGCGAATGCGTTCGAGCCAACGGCGGTATTCGGCCGCTTCCTCGGGCGTGCGCGGGTAGCTCGACGCAAGCATTCGCTTGCAGTGACTCTCGATGCGAGCGGCAACGCTGACCTTTTTGCCGCCCGAGCGGCTTGGGTGCTGAAGATCGAGCCGCGCGTCCCAGACTTCACCTGTGGGAACGTGCACCACCTTGTAGAAGGTCTTGTCGTACGCGCCGCCACGAGGTGCAAGCAACGCGGCCGCTTGAAGATCAGCGTCAAACTCTGCGAGTGAGCCGTACCTGGGCTTGAACTTGAAAGGGCTCTCGGAGAAATCGAACTCCACGCGATAGGTGGAACGCGCGGCCTTCTGGCGAGCCATCTGAGCTACTCCCCCCTCTTCGGTGTGCGCGGGCTCTTTTTCGGCCCGCCGTAGTCGACGGCGTACCAGTCGAGAAATTCTTCGGCGTAGTGGCTGGCGGCCTGTCGGCGATCGATGGGCGAGAAGATGATGTTCCATCGGTCCCCCGGGCCGCCGAATTCTCGGATGTACTTCTTCGCCGCGACGCCCATCAGGCCGGCGAAGGCCTTGGGCGCGAGCGCGGGGTTGTACTTGCCGCGGCCCTTCTTCTTCGCGAGGGCGCGGAAGATGACCATCTTTTGGCGGTAGAGCGGTTCGTCGTTGTCGAGGTAGAGCGTGAGCTCGTTGGCTTCAGGACTCATGGCGTACTCCGGGCGCAGGTGTGCCGAGACGGGCACCAGCGAAACGCGCGCCCGGTTGGTCGTGACGTGTCGGCGTGCCGGCAGGTCAGGGTTTTGGTACTCTCGCCGCGGACTGGCGCCGACGAGAACGCGGATATCAGGTCCGCATCGTGACGTTCACAAGCACTGAGCTAGAGACACTCCTCCAGTTCCATGTGAATCGTTCCGTTTAGCCCCGAGACGGGTACGCTTCCGTTCGATGTTCCGTCGGAGCTCACCACAAGACTGCTCGACCCGAGCACGCGATTCGCACGAGCTCGCAGCTTGATACTGGCCGGGGGAGTGGCGTCGCTGACACCCAGGTCGGCGCCCGGTGTCAGCGGGAGCCAGACCTGCATTTGACGCCCTTCGACCTCGGTCACCGTTGAATTGATGGTGTGCGCATTCTTGGCGCGATTCGTGTAGGTCGTGCCTCCATCTACCGACACGTCGAGATAGAGCACGACTTCGCCTCCGTCGTTCGTGGAGCTATTGAGCACGTCGAGCGAAAGATTGGCGCGGTAGTGGAGAGCCTCTTTCGGGGCGTCGAGCGTGAGGACGAGCCCCGCGGGCACGCCGAAGCCGCCCGGACCGATGACGTCAGGAACGGTCGGGATGGATTGAGAGCCACCCATGACGCTCGACGCTTCGGTGAGTCGGAGACGCGCGCCGAGCCCGGGGGAAGTGGCCTTGCCGATGATGGGGCCGGAGGGAGAGAGGCGGATCGGTGAATCGGTCATTTTTCGTTGTCCTCCACGTGGTTGCTACCGTTGCGTCGGGGGCGGCTCCGCTCCCGATAGGGTTTGGGCTGTCGCCGTTAGGGGGCGTTCTCTCGCCAGCTGCTCGAGCGTCTCGTCGTCCGGCCAAAGCGCACCCTTTTTGATATGCCCCACGCCGAGCGGACAAAGGTGCACGCCGCCAAGATTGATCGAGAGTCTGAAGTCTTCAGCGAGCCAGTTGCCGTTTTCGGGGCCGCTCCACGTGAACGCGCTATAGAACCTGCCATTCACCTCGAAGGATTCGGACCGCTCTTCGAGATCGAGCAGCGGCCCGCGCGGGATCGCAACGCAGCCGAGCCCCACCAGCCACAGCCCGGGGTGGTCGGGCCAGCGTGCCGCCGCGACCCTTGCCGTGAGCGTCGCGTAGACGGCGGAGCAAGCGCTCCCGAGTTCTCGCGCGCGATCGGTCAGGGTCTGCGCCGTCTCGGCTGGCACGTCCATGTCGTCGTCGAGCATCAAGACGACGTCGCGCTCCGGGTATTCGCGAAGCTTCTCGCAAGCCCACGAAAGGGCGCGACAACGGGCGAACGCCACGTCGGCCGAACCCGTCTCGAGCAGCACCAGGGCGCCCAGATCCGTCAGGTTTTGCAGCGTCCTTTTCGTCGCCCCTTCGAGCTCGCGATTGGAGCTCATCACTACGATGGTGTTTTTCATTTCCGTGCCTCCAAGATCGTGGACTCGAGCAACGCGAGCTCGGCGCCGACGTCGAGGTGGTGACCGTCGACCTCGGCTAGCGCGCCGAGGCCGTAGTGGCGCCGGCGGACTTCAGGGAAGCCAGCGACGAGGAGCGCGGCAGCGGCGCTTTGCTCAGTCCACGCCGTTTGATGTCCCCAACCGGTTAGTAGCTGCTCGATTGCGGCGCGTGCTCTGCTAGCCGGCGCAGCGGGTAAATCGATCGCTGGACGTTCGGCGAGCGCGTTTGCGTAGGCAAGCGCAGCCATGCTGAATTCGAGCTCGCCGGAAAACGACGCGAGGAAGCGCCCCACATCGGGAAAGGCAACGCGCAGCACGCCACCGGGCTGGAGCACACGAAGGCATTCGCGGAAGAACCCCAGGCCCTGCAAGAACGGCACATGTTCGATCACGTGCTCGGCCAGGATGCCAGCTGCCGAGCCGTTCTCGAACTTCAGCCGCTTACGAATATCGTGCATGGGGCCCAGGTTCTGCCAGGGCTGGGACAGCTGGTTTGGACCAGCGCCAAAATTCAGGAAAAGGTCCATGTTGACCAGCTCAGTGCGAGCAACGCCGCACGCATTTGAGCGCCATGTGATGACGCAGCGTTTGCTCGGTCACAGCTTTTTCGGGTTCGTGGTGCTTGTGACGGCGGCCGAAGCTTCGGAGCTGCTCCCTGGCGCCCGCCGCGGCCGCGTGCAGCCGTTTCATCAAGGCCGAACGGTTGTGCGCTGGTGCCGCACGCTTGCTCGTTTTCTTTCGGGTCTTGCGGTGGTGGCCGCCGGCGCGGCCGCTGCCGACCGAATGGTGCGCGCCTACGGCGTGATGGTGCTTTCGGAGGCGCGCGTGGTGCCCGGTTACCTCATGGTCGAACGCGAGGTGCGGGTGATGGCGCGCCTTGTGCTTCAATTTGTGATGGCGGGGCTTCTTGGGCTTCTTCTTTTTGGGCATGGCGGGTCTCCCTTGGCGCTCGGACTACGAGCGCAATATTTCTGGCTTTCGCGCTTGCTCTTGGTCCTCGAGGTCGCGGTATTGCGCGTAGAGCGCGATCAGCAGTTTGCGGTTCTGCTCGTTCAGCGAGGCTAGAATGCTCTTGATTTCCTGCTCACTCAGCATCTTCAGAAACTTACGAATAGCGAGCTGCCGCGCCATCACGTCGGCTGGCGATTGGCTATCGCTCATGAACGAGCTGTGGATTTGAGCGAGGGCAATCTGGCTCGAGCTCGAGATGCAGCCGAGGATGCTGGTGATCTCGGTTTCCGAAAGACAGGAAAAGAAGTGGCGGACCGCTAAGTCTTTCGGGTCGCCTGCTGCCTCCGCCGGGGGGCTCAGTTGCGGCTGCTCCGCGCGGGGTTGAGCGCTGCCGAGCAGCTTCGTGGCGAGGATGGGGATAAGCGCGGTGGCTACGCCCATCAGCTCATCGGCGCGACGGGCCTTCATCAGCTCCTTGGCTTCAGCAATGCGGCGTTCGTGTTCGCGGTCTTGAAGGGCCTGATACTTTTCGAAGACCGACCAGTTCAACTGTTCGGCTTTGACGCGCGCGTCGCGCTCCCGCTCGAGCTCGGCCGAGAGCCGTCCGATCAGCACTTCACCGCCGGTGATGAAGAGTCGATGCATCGCCTCGTCGTGGCGCATGCTGTGGGCGATGACGCCCTTTTCGGTCGGCGGCTCGGAGTCCTCGCCCAGTCGCGAGAGATGCGAACCAGGTCGCACCAGGAAGGCATGCTGACTCTCGTGCTCCTCGTTTTGGGCTCGAAAGGCGAAGACGACGTAACGCTGGGGCAGGCCTGTGACCCGCGACTGCGCGTCGTGGTGCGCAGTGTCTTGAATCTCCTGAGTCAGTTCGTCGGGGCTGCGGGGGCTGTCCGAGTCGCTGCGCCAGACTCCGAGCCGCTCGGCGTGCTCGCCCTCCACTTTGTGAATGAGCTCGAAGCGGCCGATCGCGCCTGCCTCGGTGACGTCGGCAAGCATGCGCGTCAGCCACTTCACGAGGTTCTGACCAGGCGCGGACATCAGGCGGCGTCCTCGACGTGGGCGGCGCGCACGAGGGATCGCGCGCCAAACAGGTAGACCAGGACTCCGGCGCCCACGACCACGAGGGGTAGCCAAAGCGAGTCGAGCACACTGCTGCCGACCTTCTGCGCGGCTCCGCCCAGCGCATCGCCGGCTTTGTCGGTCGAGGACTTTTCCGGCGGGGCGTCCACGGTCGGAATGGCCGCGCTGTCGAGCAACCAATCGGCCTCGACCGGGCAACGCGCACTGGTCTTAAGCTGCATGGCAGCGCCACTCCGCACGGGCCACGGCATGTCGACTAGCTGCCCGCGGTAAGCGAAGCTGATTTCGAGCCAGACAACCTCGCCAGATTTCAGAGTTGGCAAAACGCCGGGCAGTTGCTCACGGCGTCGCGCCGTTTGAGGAAAGGACAGGCGCTCCTTCGAGACGTGCTCGAGCCTGATCAGATCGGCATTGGCGCTTCGGGTCGTGCCGTCCGAGGGCAAGGCGGCGTCGAACGGCGTACCGTCGAACCACTTCGAGAACGTCGCGGCGAGCGTGGTCTTGAGGTCGTCGGGCGTCGGATTGTCACGGAGGGTGCGCACCAACACCCACCGATTGACCTTGTTCGGGAACAGAGGAGCGCGATTTTCCTTCTCCCAGGCGTCGACATCCACGCCGGTGCAGCCGAGGTCACCTACGACGGTCATAGCGATGCCTCGGTAGGAGGCACGAAGGCGCCGCGCACCATCTGCGCGGCGGCGTCGCGAAACTGGGCCGATGTTCCCGAAATGAGCTCTAGCTTGCCCGCCCGATCGACGCTGAAGCGCAGACCGTCCTCGCGCACGACATTGAGCGTGTCGTCGGAATAGACAGTCATCTCATACTTCAAGCCGCCGAGCACGACCGTGCGCTGCGAGCGCGTCGTCTTGCCCGTGGCGACGGCCACCAGAGCCAGCACGGCGGCGGCCAGGAGAGCGGTCTTGTAGATCATTCCGAGCCCCCACGCGGCGACCGGCGACAGAGCAGCCGAGCGATGCGAAGCACGAGGCCGAAGAGCCGTCCCCAAACCGAGCGTGTGACCGGCTGCACATCCGACGCATCGGTCTGCGTGCCCCCCGCTTGTGTCGGCACAAGTGACGGGTTGGGGGGCAATGGCTTAGGCGAATTGACGCTGCTTGATAGCGCGGGTGGCGCCCCAGACGAGTCCGATGGCGGCGAGACCGACGAAGAGCAGGGAACCGGCGCCTGCGTTGGGGTTGGGGTTGGCGTTGGTGACAGCGACGGTGTTGCCGGGCGTGCTGACGCCACCGCCAGCGCCACCTCCGCTAAAGGGAAGAAGGTCTGGAACAGCGAAACGACGCTGCGCTTGTAAACGGCCGGATTGCCGGTGAAGTATTTCGGCGGCGTCGCGAGCGCGTCGACGAAGGTTGTTGGATCTCCGGTGTGCAGCCCCTGCCACCAGTGCGGCCGGTGCTGTAGAACTTTCAGGTAGTCGAGCGCGCCGGCAGCGGCGTTGTCATAGGCGCGGAAGTTACACTGCGGGTCCGGCGGGTCGTAGAAGTGCTCGATGCCAAGTGCGTCCACTTCCGAGCAGCGGAACTGAGTTACTAGGGGGTAGCCCGGACCCGCTTTCGCGTTGCCGAAGTTGAAATTATGCAGGCTCTTCCAGTGCCCCGTCTCGAACGCCGACTGAGCAAGCAGAAGGGCAAGCACGGCGGGGGTCGGTAGCTTGCCGGTGAGCTGCAGGTACGCGCTGGCGAATGCGCGAGCAGCATCGTCACGAGTGAGCGGAGTGAGCGTGTCCTTTACAATCATCGGAATCTCGCGAGCGCCAGGCTGAGAGCGGCGCGGAAAGGGGGCGGAAGCTTCGGGAAATCGCTGGCGAGCCGGTCGCGGATTTCGACGGCAAGCGTGGCGTAGTCGCCCATCGGTTTGCAGACTTCGGCGAACGCCTGCTGCATTTCGGGCGGCAGCGACGCGATGTAGGCGGAGAACTCTTCAGGGGTCATAGGTCGAGCTGGAAGTTGAGCTGCACCTCGGCGCCGGCCACGCCGCCGCCCACGTTTTCGAGTGTCACGAATTTGGAAAAGGCCGGCACGTAGACGCCGCTGCGAAGGAGCTCGGCATCGATCGCGAACGCTCCCGTTGGAAACGCCGTCCCGCCGGGGTCGGGCGAGCTGTAGAAGCGCACGAAGTTGTTGCTGCCGAGCAGGCTCGTCAGGTCGTCGCGATCGAGCGGCGCAAGCAGCAGCTTTCTCCCGAAGCGCGGAATGGCCGCGACGGGGACCGCGACGGCGTTATCGACCATCGTGACGTAGGGCTCGCCATTCAGGAGGGTCGCAAATTTGGTCGGCGACAGTCCGGAGCCGCGCGTGCCGCGCGCGAGTAGTACACGAAGCTTCAGGTCCTCTGGGCGGCTCGAGCCCGAGCTCCCCGTCTCTGGAAACGCCCAGAAGGCGTTGATGGATATGGCATTCATTGGCACAGAGAAGGTCGTGCCAGCGAGCCAATCGACCTGCAGGGTTTCTGTCGCGCCGCCGACGCCATAGGAGACGTCGGCAACCACGTCGAAACCGCGCTCAGGGCCCGGCCACGCACCGTCCGAGAATTCCAGACCAAGGCTCACGGTCCATACGGCCGGCTCGCCCCACTCAGGCAAACTGATGATGCGCTCGCGATTGTTGCGCTTCGCCCCGAACGGCAATTCGAAACCAAAGTTGTTGTTGTTGCTCCAAACGCCGTGCGGCGTCGGCTGCACGTACACGCTCAGGGTGGGGTCGGGTGCGTCGCGACTCATCGATGCCTCCGGTGCGGCGGCAGCTGACGCGATGTATGTCGTGCAGCAGGCGCCGGCAGCGCGCGGTGCAAGGCTGGCTGCGCCGCCGCTTGCAGGAGCGGTAGCCCTGTGTGCGCGGCGGCTGTGAGCAGCCAGGCACCAGGCACGACCTTCCCGTACTCGGTGACTAGGAGGCCAGTCGCTGCATTTTTACCCTGCAGCTTCTGACCGTGCAGGTTCACGCGCTGCCGGTGCTGCATGACGTGACTGAAGATGCGCGCCGTCTTGCGTGCTGCGATGTCGCCGCGGCTCGCCCGCTGCGCGATTTCCCGAAGCTTTCGTTTGACTTCAGCGGCCTTGGTTAAGGCCTCTTTAATGACGGGGGCTTTAGCCTGAAGCGATGCTATTTGCGCCGAGGAACCACGAGAGAGAATCGCTTGAGCTTGATTCTTGATTTGGACCGCGTGGTCTAGTGCTGCGAGCGCCACATTCGCCGTGGCGTACGCTGCGGCAGCCGGAATCCCGACCGGCGGAAAGACCACCGCGGCGGCGCCGGCCACTGCCCCAGTAATTTTGCTTTGCACGACGCTCTTAACGGCATGGGCGACTTGTGAGACCAGCTTAGACTTGGCGATGTTCTTCACCTTGTTGATGAAGCTGCCGGGCCAGCCACCCACGCGGGCGTTTCGCCGGTGCTGCATGGCGTGCCAGCGCTTTACGGCGTGCGCGATGGGACGAAGGTCAACCTGCGCGGTGATGGTCTTTGGAGCGGTACCTGCGGCCTGAATGTGCACCGTGGCTTTCAGGAAGTGCCCGTCCCGCCAGTAGCGTCCTTTGACGCTCACGCCTGAAGGAGCGACGTGCAGCTGCAACAAGTCGTCGTGGCGCGACGCGCCGGGCCCCACGCCTATCGCGGGCAGCTCTTCGGGGAATGCCTCGAAGCTCGAAATCGCCGGAATGTAGTGCTCGGTCATGACCATAGTCCTTCAAGCGAGTGAAGCTCTGGCGGCACTGGCACGGAGACGCGCCGCGCGGTCGGTGTTGCCCAGTTGCTCGGCGTCGAGCGCTATGGCTTCGAGGTTGCTGCGATACGTGCCGAGGTCCTTCTGACCAGCACCCTTCTTCCAGTAGAAGGGCGGCGGAACGTCGGAAGCGTAGCGAGCCACGTGGGCGGCCGTCGTCGGGCCGTACTTCCCGTCTGCGGTCAGGTGCTCCTCGGTCTGGAACCGCTGAACCACACCCGTGTCTTCCTTGAATCGCGCCTTCGGAACGCTGCCGTACTGCTCGATGAGGTTGTTCAAACTGACCGAGAGATTGTCGGCGAGGATTTGTGGTTTCGATCGCTGTGGCGGCAGCGACTGTGGGATTGGCACTGCCGGGACCGCCAGCGGCGTGAGCGGCGTGGCCGTCACGGTCACGGGCGGTAGCGACTGCGTTGGCGTCGATGGCGCTCCGCTAGCGGGCAACGGTGGGACGATCCCAGGCGTTTTGAACTCGCGATCGATGTCTTGCATCGTGCGAGCGGCGTCGAGCATTGCCCTGATTTGCTTGGCCTTCGCTTCGACCTGGTCGGCAGTATTGTTAAAGCCGCGCAGGCGGAGCTCACGCGCGAGCGCTTCGAGCGCGCCCGGGTCACCCTGCAGCTGAAGCTGGCGCGCTACCTGGACGGCCAAGTCGCTCGGCATGCTCGGATCGAGCGCAACGTTCGGAAGGTCTCTCGGTGCCGGCGCCGGCGCCTTCGCGGCGGCTTCCTTCGCGCGCCGGCGCAGGTCGTCTGCGATTTCCGGGAAGCCGGTGCGCTCGAGCACGAACGCGGTGCTCGTCAGAACCGGCGCGGTTCCGTTCGCGATGGCGTCGGCCACTAGTCTTTGCAGGTCGGGAGAAAGCGGTTGGGCGTGCGACGGTGTATCTGAGGCAGGCACGAACGGTGGCGTGCCGCTCGGGACGACCTGCGTTGGAGCTGCGACGGCCGACACGGCCGGCGTCGGCGCATTGCCGCTGCGAATGCGCCGGATCTGGTCGGCCTGCATGCGAAGGACACCGGCCGCCTGTACGAAGCCCTGCATCTCGAGCTGCCCGGCAGTCAGCTCGAGCATCGCCGGGTCGTTGGTGCCCTGCGCTTGTGCCGCCATGACGCGCAGGTTGCTCGGCAGCACATCGAACGGGTTGCGAGGTGCCGACTCGGCCTTGGCGTTGGACGACAGGAGCAGCAAGAGACCCCCTCCAATCGCGACTGGCAAAAGTAGCTTTTCAATCATGACATCACCTGCCCCGGTTGCGGCGTCGTGGCCGAACGAGTGCGCCGAACGTGGTCCGCCTGCATGCGGAGGACGCCTGCTGCCTGGACGAAGCCCTGCGTTTCGAGCTGCCCGGCAGTCAGCTCGAGCATCGCCGGGTCATTGGTGCCCTGCGCCTGCGCCGCCATGACTCGGAGGTTGGCAGGCAGCACGTCGAACGGGTTGCCCTGCGGCGAATTGGCCTTGGCGTTGGCGTTCGACGAGAGCAGCCAGAGCAGGCCACCTACAATGGCGACAGGTATCAGTAGTTTTTCAATCATGGGTTCACCTGAACAGCTCGGTCACATTCCTAGAATCCGAGATGGGTCTTCAATGCGGCCGTCGCCGCGCCTCACGAGCACGTGGTAGAGACGCCGCCCGCCTGGCCGTCTCCACGTGATGCGGATGCGCGCTTGCTCGCCCGCTTCGCGCAGCTCGGCCACCCGCCAGGGGGCAAGGTCGTCGCAGTCGCCCCAACCTCGAGAGATGATTCGAGGGATGGCCGCGAATTCCTCGGGGGTCCCGTCGTCGGGCTCGGGGCGGTACCGGACGCGAGCTCGGTAAAGCTCGGGGACGTGGTGCGTGCGCAGGTAGAGCCGATTGATCTCGACCAGCGCATCGAGCACGGGCTTGATGAAAAGCCCGAGGAAACGACTCCGCCTGGTGAGCGGAAAGTCTCCGAGGTTGACCACGACCCGCACGGCATCTCCCCGGTATGCGCTTAAGCCTGGACGACGGTGCCGATGATGCCGGCCGAAAACTCGATGTCACCGCTGGTCTTGTTGCGGACCGATACCGAGATTTGGTTGCCGATTTCGGCGGTCTTGAAGTGGACGTGCGTGTCGATCGACACTTCGGTGAAGAGTGCCGCCGGCACTTCGCCGCCGCTTACCAGCTGGGAGGTGTTGCCGACTTTCACGTCCTGTACGCCGAAGTCGAACGCGGTGTCCGACGGAATCACGAGACGCTCCGGGCGGAACATGTCCTGCGGCGCAGCTGGGATGTTCGAGGTGGCGCCTGCGTTGACGGTGGTCGGCTGAAACCCGAGCGGGAAACGGCGACGCTTGCTTAGGTCGCGCTGTCGAATCGCGACGGCTCCGGGGTCCACCTTGCGATATGCGGCAATCTTCTGCGCGACGCGGCGGATGGCGCTCGAGCGCTTGTGCTTGCCGCGGCGCGCCGCCCCGATCGACAGCGCGTTGAGCAGGTCCTCTTCGGCCCCCCACTCTTCTTCGTCGCCGACTTCTTCGCCGCCGACGATCTCCGACGTGCCCATGCCACCGACGAGATCGAGCTCGGCTCCGATCTCGCCGAAGTCGTCGTCGTCACCCATGATCGATTCCCAACTGGCCATATGAATTCTCCTGCTGTGCTGCTGAATGCGTTTGTCGAAGGGCAGAGCTCCGCTGATCACCTCGCGGCGACTGAGCTTCCAGATCAAACCCGGGCGAAGCGATTGCGGTGGTGAGTGCTAGAGGTTTCGGCGCAAGGCTGCGGCCAGCTGCGCGTCGGACATCGCGACGTTGACCGGCGGAGCGGCGCCGATGGAGGGGTAGTTGTGCGTTTGCGGACCCACGAGTTCTGGCGCGCCGGCCCAGAACTTGCTCGAGAGTTTTCCAGAACGCGCGTGCTTTCGGAAATACATCGCAGTCGCGCCGTCGAGCACACCCCGCGACAGTTGGAACACGACCTTGCCGGCCTCTGAGCCCTCGTCCTTGCGGCCCGCCGACTCCTTCTTGTTACCCATGTAACCCATGCCGAAGCCGAGCAGTACGCCGAGCGTGCCGACCGTGATGTCGGCGGGAAGCGTGGTGCGCGGGATAAAAAAGTTGCCGTCGTCATCCTCGTAGCGGCCGTGCAGTAAGCCGATGCCGGCCGCACCGGCCACCCCGGCGCCCGTGTACAAGAGCTCCAACCACTTGCGGTGGTTCTCTCGCTTATCCTCGCGTTTCTCGATCTCGCGCTTCTTCTCGCGCGCTTCGTAGGTTTCGAGCGTGGTTGCGAGATTCCGCACTTCGGAATCAGACATCATTGCCATGAGTGGCCTGCCTTTCACTCGCGAGGATGGAGCGAGTGACCGCTGCGCGCCAACAAACGCCTCGCTATATTGTTAGTCGTAGCCGGCGAGCCTCGGGAAAATGGCTGAAAGATTTTCTTGGGGCGGGACAATTGTTTGTGGCACCAAGGTGAGGTGTCGCAGTGAGAGCGTGGGGCCGCCTGCTGACACGTACAACTCCTTCCATTCGCCCCACTGACAAGGTGGTCACCATGAAGCTCTATCGTCTCAATCAGCGTGAGTTCAGGTCGTGGCGTGATCGCGAGGCGCGCGTCCAGCTCAAGCAACGCATCTTCGCCCAGCACGGCGATACCCAGCTGCGAGCCCCCAGCGGACGCATTCTCGGGACTGTCCGGTCCCCCGAGCGATCCAAGCGCGTGCCAATCGAAAAGTCTGTTGCGCGGGGCGCGCACCACGCCGTTTCGCCGCGCGAATGCATTTGCCGCGAATGGCAAAAGCCCGCGGGGAAGGAATCAGAGCACCACTCGATTTGTGTGCTGAAAGGGCCGTGGGAAGCGCAGCAAGCCCGAAGCCCCGACTTGCCGCGCGAACGTGTGGTCGTCAGCGACCGAATCGAAAACCGAGACACGTTACCGGCCCCGCCGGAGACAGCCCCGGGTTCCGCGGCAAGTGATGCGAGCCCCGTCCCAGCGTCAGCACCCGACGCTGAGGCGCCGCCGACCCCAGCCGACTGCGCGTGCCGAGAGTGGGGTGGCGTCGTTACCGGCAGCCATCATTCGCTCTGCTCGTTTCGCCATGCGTGGGAAGCCCATCAAGGACACGCCGCTCCTCAGCTCGTTGAGCTTGAGACAGGAACCGTGATTCGCGAGGCGAGCGACGACGAGCTGCGCGCCAGCAAGGCGAAGGCAGGCGAGGATGGCGTGGGCGCGTTCGAGCTGTCGGACGGCAAGCTCTACTACGTGAGGGAAGGCTGAGTGTGCCATGTCCGACATTCAGAAGGTTTCGCTCGATCAGCTGTGTCCCGATCCGAATCAGGCCCGCCGCACCTTCCAGCGCATTCCGGAGCTGGCAGAGTCGATCGCAAAATACGGTTTGCTCACCAACCTCGTCGTGCGCGAGCTCGGTGGCGTGTACCAGATCAAGGCAGGTGAACGTCGCTATCGGGCGCTCAGGCTGCTTAAGGAGCAAGGGCGCCTCGAGAACGACGAAGTTGGCTGCTTGGTGGTGCGCACGGATGGCGAGTACGAGGCGCTCGTCGAAAACGTGCAGCGCGAGGACGTCGCGCTTTGGGAGCTCGGCAGCAAGTACCAGAATCTCTGCGAAACTGGCCTATTGCAGACTGACGTGGCAACGCGCGTTGGCAAGACACCAGGCCACGTTTCGACAGCGATCACGCTCGCCAAGAACCTAGCCCCGGCCCTCGTGGTCCGACTCTCCAAGTTGCCACCCGGCACGTTCCCAGCGCAGCGCTTGCTCCGGCTCTCAGCCGTGCTCGACGACGAAGGCGAGCCCGACGAAGCCAACCAACTGCGGCTCTTCGAGCAGATGCTCGGCACGCCGACCCGGCGCGTCGGTCGACCTGCGCGCCGTCGCACGGAGAAGGAAACTGTCTGGGCTCGCTATCAACGCTTGAAAGACGGTTCCACCGGCCTCCGTATCGACCCTGTCTACGCGCCATTCCTGGCGGCGGTGCTCCAGTACCTCGCCGGTGAAACGAAGGGGCTCGTGAAATGACACCCTTCCACCGCCTCTCGACGCCGCTCACACGCGCCTGGGCGATCAACCGCGAGGTACGACACAAGCTCGCTGGGTGGCTCGCGCACGTCTACCCGAGAACAGGGGTCGCGGTCTGCACCGACGCGCTCTTCGTCGTGGCGTGGGTCAACCCGCTCGCCCAGATCAAGTTCGCGACGCCGCCGTTTCAAAAGGTCAACCGCCACGAGTGCGCCAACAACCCCGCGTGGCGCGACTGCCAATGCCGCACATGGTTCGACCCCGAAAGCGGTGGTCCATGGGGAAAGCGCGAAACTGCTGCGCACCATCCGCTCTGCATCTACGACCCTGGAGCCGTGCGGCGATGGAAGGAGGTCGAGCTTCCCGACAAGGTCGTGAAGCAGGCGCTTGAAGGCGGTTTTATCGCTAGCTCTGAAAATGCGACGGTCGGCTGACGCTGGGGTGACGGGAACGTGGCGCACGCGCTTGGGCGCGGGCGGGCGGCGGCTAGCTGTCAACGAGGCTGACGTGTTGCGGCGCACCGCTGAACGCGACCCGTCACATCTTTCGCTTCTCTAACCCCCGAGGAATGCCTCACGGCTTGCGGACGTTCGAATGTGCGTCATATTCACCACCTCCCAAGCGACGGTAGGGACGTCGGAATAGCCCGGGGGGAAGATTGCGTCTTCGGGCACCGGCACCTGCTGGTCGCGAGGACGTCGCGATGCCCAAGACCAAGCCAGGTGATGGGTCAAAGGGACGCGTGCGCAATCCGGGGACGAACGGCCTCGAGCTGTCGGCTCGGCAATCGCGCCGCTTCCCGTTGATCGACGAATGCTCGAACGACAACAGCACCGGCGCCTGTCGCCAGACCCGGTGCTGCTATCACCTCGAGCATCGTGGCTACGGCGAGCATCGCTTGAGGCCGACGCGCGACTGCGCGCTGATCGTTGCTAACGAAGGTGAACACACACTCGATGAAGTTGCCTCCGCACTCAACGTAAGCACCGAGCACGTTCGACAAATTGAAGCGCGCGCGCTGCGCAAGCTGCGACGCAGTGCGCTGCGAGAGCTGCAGGATGACGAGGAGTAGCCTTCTGCCGGCGAGCGGCGGTGGAAGTGCGCCTCTGGCATACGCGCAATTTCCCGTCAGATTCTGAAATTTTGCAGAAATTCTTGGGGTTCTTGATCAGCATCTGTCATGAAGATCCCAGACAAGGAAGGACGGGACGATGTCGAAGACGTTTTCGGCTGCGCGAACACGTGTGCCAGCGTTCGGGAATGTTGCGCTCAAGCACAACCAATTTGCGATGGAACACGCGCGCGTCCCGCGTGGCCAAGCAAGGGCACTAGGTCGCCGAGTGAACCAGCTCCGAGACGACCGCCAGCTCGCGCGCTTTGTCGCTGATACCGGCGAAGCGATCGGCGCGTGGCGTCTGTCGCCTGTCCACAGCGGCACCAGCAAACTGCCCGCCTATGCTTTATGGGTCCGTCTTCGTGGCGTCCCGGGTCCAGGTTCACGCTTGCGCGTTGATTTGGAAGACTTCGAGACCGCGAGGGTTGGTGGCCAGTGTTAGTCAGGGTGGGGGACGTAGACTCAAAGGTGATGCCATGAGCCGTCTTCGCGATCTCCTCCATGAACTCGCGGACAACGTCGCCGACAAGCTGGATTCCCTCAAGAGCGACTCTCGGTACTACGACCAGCACAACTCACCATTGCCACCGGCTGCGCACTGCAAGCTGGTTCGCTGCGGAAAAATCGCCGGCTACAAACGCGGCGGCCGAATTCTGGTAGAGCGGGAAGCGATGCATGCCTACATCGAAGCCGCTCGCGTTGAGGCATTAGTCTCGCATGACCAGTCCGACGATGCGACGACGAGCACCACGGTCGAGCGCGCTCCCGTGCGAAAGACGGATCATTCCATCGAAGCAGCGCTCGAACGCGCCGGATTGAGAAAGGTGGGCTGATGTCTCGCAATGCCAAGGGAACGATCTGGCGACCGGCTCCGGATAAGCTGTTCGCCCGCATTACCGCGAAGGATGCCCACGGAAAAACCGTTCGGCCATGGATCCCGCTCGACCCGAGCATGTCGGACGACGATGCGCGTGGCATGGCCGTCCAGATGACAGAGGCGGCGAAGGGGCGCATCTGGGAGCCGCCAAAGAAGAAGCTGTCCCCCCTCAGCAAGTTGCCGACGTTCGACGAGTACTTCGAGAAGCTTTGGATCCCCTCCCGCATGGGCAAGGTGAAGTCGATCCGCTCCGACCTTTATCGGTACCGCCTTCACATCAGCCCCGTCGTCGGCAAGAAGCGCGTAGACGAGATCACAGCCGACGACGTGCGCGATCTCGTGCAGAAGCTCGACGAGAAAGTGGAGGACGAGTCCGTGACGTTCGGCGCCAAGAACG
This sequence comes from Polyangiales bacterium, assembly GCA_038252755.1. GTDB lineage: Bacteria > Myxococcota_A > Polyangia > Polyangiales > Polyangiaceae > PMG-095. The sequence continues at coordinate 17,866 of JBBSAB010000139.1, forward strand.
CCGTCAACTGTTGGGCAGTCGCCTCCAAGATGTTCCGCGACCTCGCGCACTCCAAGAAACGAGAGCTGCGCCTGCTCAAAGTCAATCCCGCGGAAGACGTCGCACCCCCGGATCCTCCCGGTGAGGTCGACCGACAGTGGCTCTTCCCAATCGAACTGCAGCAGCTGCTCGCCTGCGAGGCAGTTCCGGTCGAGCGCCGCCTACTGTACGCGGCGGCGGTGTACTGCTGCTGCCGGCCCGGCGAGGTACTCGGCCTACTTTGGCGACAGGGCGTGGACGTTCAGCATGGCATGGTTCGGGTCTACCGAGCCTGGGACTCCGACAAGCAGCGCTTCAACGAATACACCAAGAACGGCCGCTCCAGGCACTTCGCCATCGAACCCATCCTGCTGCCCGCGCTCAAGCGCGCGGCGGAGGGCCATACGCGCGAGCTTGTCTTCGAGACGCTGGACCGGCCCTACGACTGGCTGCGCGCCGACCTAGTGACCGCGAAGGTAGAGCGACACGCCTTGCACCATCAGCGGAAGGGCGCCCGCGCGCTGCGCTTCCACGACCTGCGCGCGACGGGTATCACCTACATGGCGATGCGCGGGGATACCGACAACGCGATTCGGGAGCGCGCCGGCCACACGGACTTCGCGACCACCCTGATGTACATCCGGAGGGGTCATCTCGCTGCCGGCGCGAGCATCGGTTCGCCGTTCGCTCCCCTCCCCGAATCGCTCACGGGAATCGTCCAGGAATCGTCCACAGCGCCCTCCGGAGGCGTTCCGGAGTCGAAAAACGGCTCTGCGACACACCAAAAACTGCGCAAAACCAGCGGCGGAAGCCAGACGAAGAATTCGAATCCCTCCCTCTCCGCAAGTATTCCCGAATCGTTCTCGCTACTTCAAACAACAGCCCCGGCGCCACTGCCCACCGGCTGCCCAAAGTTCAGAAGTCCGATCGCTTCGGTGAGCGCGCTCGGCGCCAGGTGCATGTA
>JBBSAB010000140.1:0-18846 GCA_038252755.1 Polyangiales bacterium
CAAGACGGGAATGCTGAGATTTAGGGTGGGTGGTACTGGCAACTGGACGCAGCGGGATCGCGATTGGGCCTCAGGCGCCTGTTCGAACAACAGAAATCTTCCCGCCTTCCCGCCTTCCTGTTCGCTCGTGCTCGAATCGCGAAATGGGACCAATGCTCAGCCGCCTTCCTGTTCGCTCGCTGCTCAATCGAAAACTTCGATTACTGCTCCGACCAGTTCGGCTGAGGGCTCAATGCTCGGTGCCGCCGAGAACCTCAGGGATGCCGGGCTCGTCGAGAAACTGACCAGAGGTCGCGTCGCCCAGGTGCGCGTAGTCCTGCAGCGCCCAAACCACTTGTTTGTCCTTCGTCACTTCGACTGCCTGCACGTACTTAGAGCTGGGGTCGTGATTGAACATGACGGTGTTGCCGCTCGCCAGGCGCTCACACGTTTGCGTGTTGCCGTTACCGAGCGAGGCGCCCGGTATCGAGATCTCCGATTTATTCAACGACCAGACCACAGTGCCCTGCGCGTCCACCTCTTTGCAGGTGGTCTCGCTTTCGTCTTGAATCAGGGTATTGCCGTTGCGAAGGCGCGCGACGGACCACGGGCGAGGCGTCAGGTAAGTCCACACCGCGTGGAAGTCGGTCTTGTCGTACTCGATGACTTTCTTGTTACCGACCCACGCAATCAAATAGTTTCCGTTCGGGGTCACGCGCATCCGACGCACCTGGCCGTGGACCGAGCCGCCGTTGCCGTCAGGCATGGGGTGCTCCAGCTCGACGGTCTTCGTTGTTGTGTTGAAAATCATCAGTTTCGGGCTCGGCTGGCCGTTCATGACGACCACCACCTTGTCCAGCCCGATCGGTTGACAAGTGTGGATCTCTGCGTCTCCGACCTTGCCCGGTGTGTCGTAGTGCCAAACGACTTGCTTCGTCGGTGTGACTTCTTCGATGTAGGTCTGGTGCGAGTACAGGACGTTGCCGTTCGAGAGCAGCCAAATGTCGTCGAGCTCCCAAGGCACGCCATCGCGCCCGTTGGTGTCGTAGGTCCAGATGACCTTTCCGTCGTTCACCATCTGGATCCGGTTGTAGTTCTCGCCGACGAACAACATCGGGTGCTGCGCCAAACCCTTGCCGGGCAGCGTGGGCGCGGTGCCGTTGAAATTTCGCGGGTTCGGCGCCGCCTCCATCGGCCCTCGTGCCGGCACGTCGGCGGCCGTGAACTTCCCGAGCACGGCGATCAGCGGGTGCGGATCTGCGTTGCCGGCTCCCCCGCCGCCAGCAGGCGCGCCGCCAGCTCCGCCCCCTGTTTGCCCCGAGCTCCCGCCAGCACTGCCGCCGTCGGAGATACTGCCACCGCCGCTGCCAGACGCATTGCCACTGCTTGAACCGCTGGTGCCCGACCCGCTAGTGCTCGATCCGCTCACGCCAGTGGTGGTTGTGCCGCCGCTACTGACGCCGCCTGACCCTACTGATGCACTCCCGCCCGTTTGCGCGGGTAAGGGATCGTTGGAGGCACAACCAGTGGGACCGACGGCTACCAGCGCCGCAATAGCAAAACCTTGAAAGTGACGCATTTCGTCGTCCTTTGTGTGCGGCGCAAATATTCCACGCGCCAGCCTTGTGGAATATTCGTTCCACGTTGGGAGCGAGTTGTCAACTCGATGGTTGCCTCGCTTCGACTCTGACACTCCGTTTCTCGTCAGCGCTTTTTCATGAGCCTTGCGAAACGCGAGCGGGGACTTGCATCAACTGAACATGATCGATCGTGTACAGTCGGGGCGTGCCGCCAACACTCCCCGCCGATGCTCGAGGTATCGGTCTGCGTTCGGCGCACTATCGCGAGCTGCTCGAGAGCTGGCCGGCGCTCGACTACGTCGAGGTCATCAGCGAAAACTTCCTCGGCGACGCGCTACCACCCCGCTACCACCTGGACCGCGTCAAAGAGCATTACCCGATCGTGCTGCATGGCGTGGGGCTCAACATCTTGGGGCCCGCGCCGCCAGATGCGAGCTACCTCGACCGGGTCGCGTGGTTGGCCGACTACGTGAACGCGCCCTTTGTCAGTGATCACCTGTGTTGGACGGGCGCCCACGGTTACTCGCATCACGATCTCTTGCCGACGCCGTACGTGCCGGAGCTGGTCGAGCTGGTCGCGGAGCGCGCGGCGTTGGTGCAGCACCACCTGGGGCGCCCATTCGGGCTCGAAAATCTATCGAGCTACGTCGAGTTCGAACAGTCGACCTTGAAAGAGTGGGAGTTTTACGCTGGCGTCGTCGCGCGCGCGGGCTGTCACTTCATGCTCGATGTGAACAACATCTACGTCTCGAGCCAGAATCACGGCTTTGCTCCGGACGAGTACCTGGAAGCCATCGATTTTTCGCGCGTGCTGCAGGTGCACGTCGCCGGCCATACGCGCGATCCGAGCGGCACGATCGTCGACACGCACGACCAACCGGTGGTCGACGCCGTGTGGCAACTGTATCGCGCAGCCATGCGCCGTGCGCCGCGACCGACGCTGCTGGAGTGGGACGACCGCATCCCTCCCCTGACCGAAGTGCTGGCGGAGCTCGCCAAGGCCAAGGACTACTGCCAATGAGCTGGCCCGCCTCACCGGCTTGGCTACTCGAGCTGCAGGACGCTTTTGGCCAAATGCTGCGCACGCCGTTGTCGCGTTCTACCGGCACGCTCAGCGCCGAAACCGGCGGCTACCCGCCAGCGCTGCTGGCTCAGACAAAGCTTGGCCGTGAGCAAAGCTCCGCCGAGCGACTCGCCGTCTACAATCGGCAGTATTGGTTTCGGCTCTTCACGCTGCTGCAGGTTGCCTTCCCGCTCACGGCCGCGCTGGTAGGCTTTTGGCGCTTCAACCAGCTGGCGAGCTATTTCTTGGTGGCGCGACCGCCGCGCAGTTGGGACCTCGAGCGCGTCGGCGACGGCTTCGCGGATTTCCTGAGCCAGACATTGCCCGACGCCGAGTTCGAGGTGCAACCACCGCGCCGCAACTTGCCGCGAGCCGCGCTGGTCGAAGCCGCGCGCATCGACGCCGCGTATCGCGACGTATTCGGTGCGCCGCCGGTGACACCGTTCACGCCGGCGCTCGACGACGCCGCGCGGCTGCTTCATGGCACGCTGCGGCTATCACCCGCCGTCGCGCTCTTGACCGAGAGCTGGCCGCTCTGCGAGCTGCGACGGCTCGTGGTCGGGCCGCAACCAGTCGAAGGCTCGACCGGGCTCGGCGCTCGTTTGGAGACACCGCGCTCGTGGCTACTCGGACGCGACGGCCTGAAGCTGGGCCTGTTGCCGCTCGACCCGCGCGAGGCGCAACTGCTCAGGTTGCTCACCCAGAACTCGGTCGGGACTGCGCTCGCCCGGTTGGAAGCCAACTGCACCGAGGCTGAACTGCTGCATCTCCCGGAGCAGGTCCAAACCTGGCTCGCGCGCAGCGTAAGGCTCGGGATTTGGGCCAGTCTCGAGGTCGGTAGCTAACCGTGTGCGGGCGGACGCGCTAGGCTCGGGCACCTTCATGCCGACGCCGCCCTCTGTCTTAACGTCCCTGACTCCCGCTTGCGCGAACCAGCGCTTGCTCGGCACTGCCCTGGCTGGGCTGCTGTGTTTGGCGACCGCTGGCTGTTCGACCAAAGAAGAGACGCCCGAGACGTCAGGTGCGGCGGGCGCCACCGAGATGACAGACTCAGGCGGAGCCGCCACCACCAGCAATGGCGGTAAGGCGGGCACCGGTACGGCTGGGGCATCATCGAAGGCTGGAACGTCGAGCGCGGCCGGCGCTGGCGGCGACGCAGACGCGGTCGGCGGCTCAGTCGGCGCGTCGGGCGCAATGAGCGACACCGCAGGCATGGGCGGCGCTGTCGGTGGCATGGGTGCTGGCGGTGCCGCTCCAGAGCTGCCGCACATCACCTCCAGCAAAGACGTCGGCGTGCTCGGCGAAGCAGAGTTCAAGGCATTGTGCGACGAGCGCGGCGGCACCGTGGAGGTCATGCCCCATTGCGGCGGTTTCGCGACTGCCAAAGGTTTCTCGTACGACACGGGTACGCAGCTGCTCTCGGAGCACACCTGCATGGGTGCCAACACCTGCGGCGGCTGGAACTGCGTGCTCGTCGACTGAGCCAATTCGCAGCGTCCTTTCAACGCGGCGAGCCGCGCGAGTCGCTCGCGCGCTACTTCGGCAACGGCACGCGGAAGATGTCTGAGCCGAAACCCCTCTTCCCGCCAACGGTTGACTGCTTGGCGTCACGCCCTCGACGAGCAGGGGTGCCCCGGATACGCTCGGTCAACACCGCGGGACAGCCATGATCACCACGAGGGTTTGGAGCATTGGGTGTGCCTGGCTGTGCATGGGCTGCTCGTTTATCTATTCGCGCCCGCCTGCGAGTAGTCCGGCGGAGGGCGCCGCTGCAGCGAGCACATCGAACAGCCGTTCACGCAAGGGCTGCGGTGACTACATCAACCCGCTTTACGATTTGACTTGGGTCGCGGGCGGGCTCGGTTGGGTGCTGACCGCAAACAGGCTCGAAGATCGGAGCCGACCGAGGACCTACGTGGCAACCGCAGACGGCCTGAGCGGGAGCTCGGGGGCGGCCACCAAAGACTACCAGTGGCTGCGTGACGTCGGCTACGGACAGATGGCCTTCTTCGGTGCGTCGACGTTGTGGGGCCTGTACGTCGAAATGCGCTGCGCGGAGGCGCGCAAAGCGTTGCTGGGCGAATCCGCGGCCGAGAAGGCCAAAGCTCGTAACAAAGGTGCGTTCCCCAACGTCGTGCTCGGATTCACACTCGGCATGCCCGCCGCACAGGCGGAGAGCGCGTGCCGCGCGCAACCTGGGGAGTACGTGGCGGACGACGCGGGCGCCACCTGCACGTCGCACCCCCAGGCGCCTGCGGCAGCCAACCACGTGCGCCTGCGGTTTAGCCTCGGCGCACTTTCGGAAGTAATTGTGTTCGACACGCCCCCAGCCAACCAGCTCGGCAAGGCCTACGACGAGCTGTACGCGACGCTGAACACCAAGTACGGCGCGCCGCAGATCGACCGTTCGCCGCTGCCGAACGCGTGCCAATCCGGGCTCGAGGCCTGCCTCGAGCAAGGCGTCACCGTAAAAGGCGCCAAGTGGTTTTGGCCGAAAGGCAGCGTTAGCTTGACTCCAATTTGGCACGCCGAACACGCCGAGATCGACGTGCGCTACGCGCCCGAAGACGGCGGCGACTGAGCACTTTCACTCTTCGTCGCCGTCAGGAAAGTTGGCGGAGAGTGGGCCGGCCCAAAGGCTCGGGACGTCTTTGGCGTTGGTGTCGGGGGCCGGCTTGGGTTGGTAGGCGCGCAGCTCGCCGTCGCTGGTACCAATCGCGGGAAACATCACGCGCTGTGCGTTATCCATGCGCAGCAGCGCGACCGAACCGATGGCAGAGAGCGAGTAGCTTTCGCCGATTGCCACGACGACTGGAGGTTCGAGCGCGCAGGTTCGAAAACCGTAGCCTTGCGCTGGAGTGCAACTCGACTCGGCGCCGCTCTGTTCGTTGGTGATGGTCAACGTTCCGACGTCCGTGTCAGACGCCGTGAAGCCGCCGAGCAGGCTGAAGCTGCGGGCGTAGCGGGCGTTGGCGTAGACCACGCGGCAAGCGGCGCAGTCGGTGTTGTAGGCGTAGTAAGGCTGCGGAGCGCTCGCGACGCCGTCGGCGCGCCGAAAGCCGTATTGCGGCACGCGCGTCGCAGGGCGCGCCATCTCCGGATCGTCGACAAATGACGGATATTGGCCGTTGTCTGCGCCGTACTGCCACGTTTGGCCGGCGTCTTCCGACCAGGCTACGTGCTCTCGCGGATCGAGCGACATGATCGCGCCGGTGGCGTTGGCGTCGAGCTCGTTGCGAGCTTGGGGCCCCGCTAGCGTGGCATCGGCAATCGGCATGTGAAACGAGAAGTAGTTGGTTTCCGGAGCGGCGTGGGCGTTGCGCACGACCAGGCCGTACATCTTGCCGGCTTCGACCGTGGCATTGACGTTCATCCACACCAAAACCGGAGTGCTACCCACCTCCGCGCGTGCCTCTGCGTAGCGCGCGCAGGCGTCCACGCTTTCGTGGTCGATGGCGACGCCAGGTAGGCCCGTGGCGGCATCTATGTCCATGAGGCTTGCGTCGAGGACACCGCCGTCTCCGTCGCCATCGCCGGCCGTTCCTGGCTCGCAGCTTGCGCCCTGCAAGTTGAATCCGAAGTAGATGCGGTCGATGCTCAGCGTGTGGGCGGGCACAAAGCGCAGCAGGGCGCGGAAGTTGGCCGCCTTGATCGGCGAATTGTTCACGTTCGCGATCCCGACCGGGATCGACGCGGCGCGCTGGGTAGGCTGAGCTCCTGCAGCAGCCCCGCCGGCGCCGCCATCGGTCACCGCCGCGTCGCGCGTGCCCACGCTCAGATTGCCGCTAGTACACGCCGTTGCAGCGAGCAGCAGCAGGGCGGCAAGTCGGGGCCAAGTCGTCGACACGCTCGACCTTGGCCCGTCAACGCGAGCTGGCAGGCGCGGGTTCGCGACACGCCGTCCGAACGCGATCGACGAACGGCGACTTAGGCGCGCGCCGCACGAACGAGTCAGCAAGCGCGCGTGCGCCTGCCGCATTGCCGAGGCGACACAGAGCGAAGACACGCGACGCTTCACGATCTTCCCACAGTACACCCGACGGGAACTTTTGCGCATGCTCGGTGAGCAGCGCCAGGGCGGCTTTCGGGTCGTTGCGATTCAGCGCTTGCTGCGCGGCGCGCACCAGCTCTAGTTCGTCTTTGATACTGCGAGCCGCCGCAGGACGCGCAGACGGTGCAGAGCGCGTCGCCGGCGTCACGGCCTCACCGGGCGCAGACAGCTCGGCTGGCGCCGCGGTCTCGACGGGCGCGACTGTCGGAGTCACGACCTGTGGCTGCGCGGGCCGCGCGGGCTGCGCGGGCGTCGCCGGGCGAGCGCTGCTGCCGTTCCCCGCCGGCGCGGGTCGTTGGCCGACGACCTTCCACGTCACGGCGCCGCCGAGCATGACCACGCCACACAGCAACGCCGTTTTCAGCGTCGTCCAGGTTCCAGCCGAAACGGCGGCAACGGCCTTCGAGGTCGAGCCAGCCACAGCACTCGCGCCGAGCGCGGCGACGCCCAGTTTCTTGGCCAGGGCGCTGCGATTTTGCCCGACCGCGGCATCGGTTGGATCATCGCCGAGCCGTCCGAGGTCGAGCAACGCTCGCGTTGAAGGCCTGAGATCGTTCATGGTGATTCCCCGATCTGCGGCTCACGCTGACGCTCGAGCGCCGCCTCGAATTCTTGCCGCGCGCGCCGCAAGCGCGAATAAACGGTGTTGAGCGGGATCTCCAGCGCTTGGGCAATCTCGGGCGCGGTCAGCTGCTCGAGCTCGGCCAGGATGAACACCTCACGCTTGGCGTCGTCGAGCTCTTGGAGCAGATCGCGGATCAAGCGCGCAGCCGCGGAGCGCTCGGCAGCGTCGATCGGGCTTTGCTGCTGCAAGTCCGCGATGTCGCTGCTGTCGACCGGCAGAAAGCCGTGTTCAGTCGGATCCTTCCGACGCCCCGAACGTCGGTAGTCGCGTGCCATGCGCGAGGTAATTCGAAACAGCCAGTGCTTGAGCGGCGCTTCGGGTCGAAATTCGTGCAGCTTGCGGTGGACCACCAAAAACACGTCTTGCGTCGCGTCGTCGCAGTCTTTGTCCGGCACACCCAGGCGCCGCAGCGTGCGCCAGACGAAGCGCACATGGGCCGCGTAAACCTCGGCAAAGGTTGGCAGCGCTGGCGAGGCGAGCGACACCGCGGCCGCGCTTTCGGTGGCCGTGAAACCGACCTCGGCTGCTCGGTTCATCTGAAACTAGTAGTAGGGCCAGAAGCGCCGTTTTCCGTCTTCCCGAACAGAAATTGCGCCCCCAAAGCCAGCTGCACGCCGGCGTGCGGTGTGTGGATCTGCGCGGGGGCACTACCGTCGAACACGAATTGGCGGCTCCCCAAAGGCAGCAAAGCGTCGGCCTCGAGCAGGAAGGCGAGCCGCGACGAAGCCGCCCAACCCAGCCGGGCACCAGCAGAAACTGACATGAACTTGGCTTGCTGCGCGTTCGAGTGGACCCCGGGGCCGATGCCACGCGCGTGAAGCAAGGCCAGCTCGACCCCGGAGCAGATGCCGCCGGAGACGCGCTGGATCGGCTGCACCAAACACAACTTGGTGGCGGCCGAAACCAGCTGAAAGCGCGCGCCCTGTCCCAAGTCACCACCGCTGTCCGGAGCCGATTGCTCCACGGGGCGAAAATACGCGCCGGACAAGCTCCAGCGCAGCGCTTTCCACTCGACTCCGCCATCGAGCCCCAACCCGAACGACCAGGCCGGCAAGAGCCCACTCACCGCGCCGCCAAACGCGCCCAACGCAAACCGCACCGGAGTCCCGCGTGCAGGCCCTGCTCGCAGCGGCGGCGCGGAAGCAGGCGCCGGACTTGGGTTCGCAGGAGTAGGCTTGGTCGGCATAGCGCCGAGCGGCACCGCATGCTCGACGTTGGGCTCGAGCAAGATCGCGACCAGCAGCGCGGTGGCGCCAGCCAGCTCATCACACGAAGCGGCTTCGAGCGAACGGCTCGAGTGCCGCTGACCGTTGTCGGTTTCGAGCTCGACGCGCCAAGGCTGATCGCGCGCGGGTTGGTTCACGACCGCGCGCACAACCAGCACGTCATCGTCCCGCACGCTCAGCGGTCGGTTCAGGATGCGCTCGACGCGGTGTTCAATCAGCGCCCCACTCGGACAAGTCTCCGGCGCCAACCAGCTCAATTCGAAGCGCCCCGGGGCTGCTTGGGCGTTGACGGCGCTGCCACAGACGAGACATGCGGCGAGAGTAATGCTGGCCCTTGCACGACGCATGAACCAGCAAAGTCTACGCGATCAGCGATCGCTCAGGGGTCACCCGCAGCTGGAAAATGCGCCGACAGCGGCCCCGCCCACAGATTCGGCACATCCTTGGTTCGGGTGCCCGAGCCGGGCGCTTGCTGAAACATCCGCAGCTCTCCGTTCGCTGTGCCAACACCGGGAAACATCACGCGCTGTGGATTGTCGAGCATCAAGACCTCGACCGAGCCAGTCGACGCCACCGTGTAGCTTTGTCCGACTGCGACGCTGACCGCCTGTACCAACGTACATTTCCGAAAGCCGTAGCCGGCGACCGGCGTGCAGCTCGCCTTCGCGTTGGTCGTCGTGTTCGTGAGCGTGAGCGTTCCGACGTTGGTGCCCGACGCCGTGAAGCCGCCGAGCTCGGAGAACATCCGTGCATAGCGCGCGTTGGCGTACGTCACCGCGCAGTTCGTGCAGTCGGTGCTGTACGCGTAGTAGGGCTGCACCCCGAGCATCTTGCCGCCCGTCAACTGAAAGCCGTACTGCGGCATGCGGGTAGCGGGGTGCGCGGTGTCGTGGTCGTTCATGTACGATTTGTACTGCCCGTTCGAGGAACCATACTGCCAAGTCGCGCCGCTGTCGGTCGACCAGGCCACGTGCTCACGCGGATCCAGGCCCAAGATGCCGCCCTTCGCGTTCTTATCCAGTTCGTTGTGCGCGTGCGGCGCGGCCAGCTCGGTATCGGCCAGCGGCATGTTGAACGAGAAGAAATTGCCCGCGGGATCTTGGTGCGAGTTGCTAATGATGAGCGCGTAGAGCTTGCCGCCTTCGAGCACGGCTTTCGCGTTCACCCAAACCATGACCGGATCTTGGCCGACGATCGCCGCCGCCTCGTTGTGCCTGACGCAGCCATTTACGGTTTCGCTCGCTATCTCGGTGGTGGGTAGGCCCGTTGCGGCATCGATATTCACCAAGCTCGCGTGCAATGTCCCACCGTCGCCCCCGCCGTAGCCCGCGTTGCCGGAGTCCCAGCAGCTGGCGCCGCGCAACTTGAAGCCGAAGTACACGCGCTCGATGCTGAGCGTCGCATCTGGCACGAAGCGCAACAGTGCGCGAGAGCCCGCCGCCTTCAGCGGTGAATCATTGACGTTCTCGATACCGACCGCGATCGAGCCGGCGCGATTCGTAAGCGGTCCAGCGCTTGGACCCGCGCCGCCCACGCCGCCGCCACTGCTACCGGCAACGCCGCCGCCCGTGCTCCCGGAAGCGCCCGCGAGCGTGCCGCCGCCACTCGTGCCGGCGCTGGCGCCGCCTGCTGGAGCCGTCGTGCCGCCGGTGCCCGCCCCGCCCGAGATACCGGTACCGCCGCTGGCCGCGCCGCTCCTCGCCGCAACGGTGCTCGAGCCAGCGCTGCCGCCTCCGCTAGGTGCCACCCCCGACTGCCCCGCTCCGCCAGATGTTGCGGTCTGGTCGCCGGCGTTCCCTCCCCCGCTATCGCTACAACCAGCATTCGCGCTGACCAGCAGGCAGCAACCCAAGAGCCGAGCAATTCTTGCGGTCATTCCAGTGGTAAGGGCCAGCCACTCATCTTTCCGTCCACCCCGCGGACTACCTCCAGGCTTCGGCCCTCCAGTACTCGACCATTTTGCCGACCAACGCGGCGTCGGGCGCACCCACGCGGTGCAAGCTCTCGCTCGCGCTTTCAGTCGTCTTGGTCTCGAACAGCACGGCAGGCCCCGTCTTCGGCGCGGCGTACTTGGTCTTGAAAAAATCGAGCAGCTTGATCGTCGGATTGACGGCGGGATCAGGATTGCTCGACGCCAAGCGCCCGAGCCAATCCTGCGCCGAGACCTGCTCGAATTTCAGACCCGCGATCTCCAGCATCGGCAAGAGGTCTCGGGTCCAGTTGAACGCCTTGGGATTGACGACGTGATAGACGTCTTGGCGCTTCGCCGATTGGCAAATCTCGACCATGACCTTGGCGACGACGTCGATTGGCAGCCAATTCAGCGTGTCGTTCAGCGCCGGCAGCGCACCGATGCTGAGCGCGGAGCGGATCATCAGCGGGATGGCTTCGGTAGCGTTCCACTGCCCGTGCCGCGTGTCGCCGACGATTTGCCCGACGCGAAACACGCGCGCATCCAAGCCGGCTTGGTGCGCGTGAAGGCAAAGGCGTTCGGCGACCAGCTTCGACCGCGCATAGCCCATCTGCTGCGCGTCGGTCAGATGCTGGAGGTGTGCTTCGGGAATGACGCTGCCCGAGCGCACGGCGGCTGACACGGAGGAGACGAAAAAGAAGCGCGCTTTCGACTTGAAGCTGAAGTCGAGCAGGTGACGCTCGCCTTTGATGTGATCCTCGAACGAGGAGACGCCCATGTTGAAGTTGACGCTCCAGGCGTTGTGGATCACCAAGTTGACCGGCCCCAAGGCGCCCGGCGGCAGACCGAAATCAGCCTTAGTGAGGTCCGCGCTGAAGGATTCGACGCGATCGACCGCGACTTCGAGGCCGCGCATCTTGAGTGATTCGAGCGTTCGCTGATGCGGATCCGCGCCGCGATTCAGGCAGTAGATCTTCTCGATGCTCGGAACCTGCAGCAACGTGTTGAGGATGTGAGCCCCGAGCGACCCCGTCACGCCGGTCAGCAGCACGACGCGCGGCGCGCCCGCGTCCGCCACGGCTTGCGGGGTGAAGATAGCGTAGCGATCGATCAGCGCCTGCATCTCCTCGGTTTCGGAGCGCTTGCTGTACGAGCCGCCCGAGCGCAGCGCGAACAGGTACGAAGCCAAGGCTGTGATGTTCGGGTACTCGAAACACACGTTGCCTGCGACTTCGCTCGCCCGCGGGCCGACATCGAGCGTCTTCATGATTCGCGAAAACATTCGGTACGCGCCGAGCGAATCGAGACCGAGTGCAAAAAAGTCTGCGTCCGCCGACAACCCAGCTACGGCGGCGGCGTCCAACTTGAGGATGTCGGCGACCAGCTCCTTGAGCCAAACCACAGATTGTTCGAGGTTCAGCTGCAGCTGTCCCCCAGTGGCGCGTTCAGCGTCTTCGTAGACGGACTTGATCAGCGTCTCGAACTTCTTGTAGAAGGCGGCGCGAATCACCGTACCCTTGTCGGTCTTGGGGCAATCGTCGGCAGCATCGGAGGTCAGGACGCGAATGTGCTCGCGATCGATTTTGGCGTGCGCCTCGGCTTGCTGGTTGGCGGCGTCGAGCGTCGATTGAACGAGCTTCAGGTACTCGTCCTCCGACAGCGAGTCGTAACCCTTGGCCGGCACAATGATCAGCCCAGCCGAGACTTGTCCGACGCCGAAAACGACCGCTTCGGCGACGTGCGCGTCGGATTGAACAGTGTGCTCGAACTGCACCGGGTTCAGCTTCTCGCCGCTGACCAGGATGATCCAATCGTCGAGTCGACCCACGTACTTGAAGCGATCGCTCTGCTCGGGGTGGCGGATGAACAGATCGCGGGTGGCGTAGCTGTTGTCAGGTTGATTTGAGACGACTTTGGCCTTCCAGCCGTCGGCAATCACGGCTTCGTAGGCGTCACCGTGCTGCGTCCAGCGCAGGTACGGAACCAACGCTGCCCCTGGGCGCAGCCAGTTCCACTCGCGGTCGCCCGGCTCACGGAAGCTGGTCATCAGCTGGCCGACCTCGGTCGCGCCGTAGTGCGAGACGAGATTTACGCCAGCGTCGACCAACAGCTCGCCCAAGTCATCCGGGCAGGCCGAGCCGCCGAACATGACGATCTTGAAGCGCTTGAGCAGCTGCAGCCCTTCCTCGGTCGCAAGGATCTTCAGCGCGTACGGCACGCCGTAGAAGATCTCCAGCTGTTCGCCGAGGTGTTTGAAGACGGCGGTCAGCTGGCGTGCGCTCAGCGGCAGGTTGGGATTGTAAAAATAGATCGTCTTGCCGGCGTAGAGCGCGCGGTAAAACGACGACAGACCATGGTTGTGGAACAACGGCAGCGTGATGAAGCCCCGCATGTTGAAATTATTGGCCGCGTTGACGATGTAGCTGCGATGGACGTTGCGAATCGGCTTCGGGAACCCGGTCGAACCCGACGAATGCAAGATGTTGCAACTGGTGTTGGTCTCGAATTCGAGATCCAAACCGATATCGATCTCGTTGACCGGCCCAGCCTGATAGGCTTCGCATAGCAATGCCAATTTGAGCGAATGCAGCGCAGCGACGCTCTCGACCTTGGCCTGATTTGCCGATGAATAGACGATATCGTGGCAATTGGTCGTCTCGAGCAGGCTGCAGATTGCCTCGGCGCTCAACCGCGTCGACAGCAGCAGCACCGTGAATCCGAGCCGGCCGAGCGCGAACTGCGTGACCAAGTAGTCGAGGTCACTGAGGGCCAGCAGCGCGACGACTCGCTCCGGCGAGTTCCGCTCGCGATTGCCGAAGAGCTTGCGGTAGTGGTGAGCGGCGCGCGTCGCGTACGCGTTGAGCTGACCGGCCGTGTGCACGACGTAGCTGTCCGGCTCTTCACTCTCCGGATACGCTGCGATTGGAACGTCTGGCCCGGCCTTCGCCCTCAACCGGAGCAATTCATCGAGAGTGCGCGCTTCGTGTGCCGTCGTCGTGCCCATCGTCAGAGGAGCTTACTCACTTCCAACGACCGGGCCGCTACGAAGGTACGATTTCTTGATCGACTGGGGCGCCACTGGACACTCGACACTCTGGGATAGCTCGCGCCCCTCACACCTTCCGTGTCCGACGCTGATCAGCTCTACCCCGGAGTCTGTCCAGGCGACGGTTTCCCGACTCACGCATTGACAAGCAGACTTGGGGGCCGTCGGAGCGTTGTCCGGAATACGAGACTCTGATTCTCAAATTCTGGACATTTGCGCCGCGAATCATCGGCTTTGGAGACGACGAGATCGCCTAACTTCACAGCTCGCTTCGCTTACGCGGACGTCTCGATTGGCAGCCGAAAACGCTGGCGCCCAAGTGTTGATGGCACTGCTGGCAAATGCTAGCTGTTCGCCTCGGCATGTCCCACGTTGAGCAGCTCGACTTCGTGACGTCCGTCAAGGCGCGCTTTCCCGACTCGTTCGTCGGCAAGAAGGTCCTGGAGGTCGGGTCCTTGGACATCAACGGGTCGGTGCGGCAATTCTTCGAAAGCTGCACCTACCTCGGCGTCGACCTCGGCGAAGGCAACGGTGTCGATTTGGTCTGTCCGGGTCACCTGCTGAACTTGCCGGACAACTCGTTCGACACCGTGATTTCCTGCGAGTGTTTCGAGCACGACAAGCACTGGCAAGAGACTTTCGCCAAGATGGTGAGCTTATCGAGTCACCTCGTCGTGTTCACATGTGCGACGGACGGGAGACGAGAGCACGGCACGACCCGCTCCGAGCCCGAGGATGCGCCGTTCACCCAGGACTATTACAAGAACCTCGGCGTTCGAGATTTTGCGCAAAGCTTCGATCTGCCCGCTCTCTTCGATGACTTCTGCTTCTTCGTCGAAAACGGCCACCACGATCTGTGTTTTTGGGGCGTGAAGAAGCCGGCGTAAGCAGCCGCAAACGCCAAAGCCCCCGGCGCCATGAGGAACCGAGGGCTTGAGTGCGAGCGCTCGCGGGGCTGGTTTAGCCGCCGACGGAGATCTTCTTCATCGCCACCATGTAGCCGCGCAACTCGCGGCCCACGACCTCGACCGGGTGCGACTGGATGCTGGCGTTGACCGCGAACAGCTCGCGGTTGTCGACGCCGTTCGCGCCGCCAGCGTTGAACTTCTTGCCGATCACGTTGCTGTCGATCTTGCTCATGAAGCCCTTGAGCAGCGGCACGCACGCGTGGCTGAACAGGTAGCAGCCGTACTCGGCGGTATCCGAGATGACCTTGTTCATCTCGTACAGCTTCTTACGGCTGATCAGGTTCGCGATCAGCGGCGTCTCGTGCAGTGACTCGTAGTAGGCGCTCTCAGCCTTCATGCCGACGGCGGTCATGGCCTCGAACGCCAGCTCCACGCCGGCCTTGACCATCGCGATCATCAGCACGCCGTGGTCGAAGTACTCTTGCTCGCTGATCTCGACCGCGCCGGCCGCGGTTTGCTCGAAGGCGGTGTCAGCCGTGGCCGCGCGCCAGCCGAGCAGGTTTTTGTCGTTGTTGTCCCAGTCGGCCATCATCGTCGACGAGAAGTGGCCGGTGATGATGTCG
Organism: Polyangiales bacterium; assembly: GCA_038252755.1. Classification (GTDB taxonomy): domain Bacteria; phylum Myxococcota_A; class Polyangia; order Polyangiales; family Polyangiaceae; genus PMG-095. Next base: position 15,014 of record JBBSAB010000140.1, read on the forward strand.
TCCTGGTGCTTCTCGTATAGCGGACGCATCAGGTCCTTCAGCTCGGCGGCGAGCTGATTGGCCTTGAGCTTCGACGGGTTGTCGAGCCGCTCCATCATGCCAGTGATGCCGCCGTGCTTGAGCGCTTCGGTGACCGTCTCCCAGCCGAACTGCACCAACTTGGAGGCATAACCGCGGTCGATGCCCTTCTCGACCATCTTGTCGAAGCACAAGATCGAGCCGGTCTGCAGCATGCCGCACAGAATCGTCTGCTCGCCCATCAAGTCGCTCTTCACCTCGGCGACGAACGAGCTCTCGAGCACGCCGGCGCGATCGCCACCGGTGGCTGAAGCGTAGGCCTTGGCGATTTCCAGCCCCTCACCCTTCGGATCGTTCTCGGGGTGGACCGCGATCAGCGTCGGAACGCCAAAGCCGCGCTTGTACTCCTCGCGCACCTCGGTGCCCGGGCATTTCGGCGCCACCATCACCACCGTCAGGTCTTCGCGGATCTTCATGCCCTCTTCGACGATGTTGAAGCCGTGCGAGTAGGCGAGCGTCGCGCCCTTCTTCATCAGCGGCATCACCGCCGTCACCACCGACGAGTGCTGCTTGTCGGGCGTGAGGTTCAAGACCAGGTCGGCGCTCGGGATCAGCTCTTGGTAGCTGCCAACCTTGAAGCCGTTGTCGGTGGCCTTCTTCCAGCTCTCGCGCTTCTCGCTGATCGCGCTGTCACGCAGGGCGTAGCTGATGTCACAGCCCGAGTCGCGCATGTTGAGGCCCTGGTTCAAGCCCTGCGCGCCGCAGCCGATGATGACGATCTTCTTGCCCTTGATCTTCTCGGAACCGTTCTTGAACTCGTCGCGAGTCATGAACCGGCAACGACCGAGCTGGTCGAGCTTCTGCGCCATCGTCAGGGAGTTGAAATAGTTGTTACGCGCCATGGTGCTGCTCCAAAATTGCTCGAGCGACGCGTTGCTGCGTGACTCGTGAGAGCAAGGCTACGGCCTCGGCCACGTTGCGGCAATTGACATTCCGGGCGCTGCGTATTGCGTTTCCAGCAACAGAGAAATCGCGACCGGTTCGCGCAATTTGGCGCGGGCCGGCTCGGCCTGACGTGATTCGTCGGGGGCGACGTGTGGCCACCCCAGAAGGGAGCAAATCTTTTGGTGGCCTGCCGCGTCAAACACAAGGTGCAGCGCTTTTTGGCAATCTTGGTCAGGCGCGGATTTCTGGTCACGATGTTGGCGGGTTCCGCGCTGATCACGGCGATGAGTGTCGCGTACTTCGACTTCGAGACGCTGCCACCGTTCGTCGTCGAGAAGCTTCCAGTGCGGTTCGAGGCTTTGTGGCTCGCGTCATTGCGGATCCACGTCGCCGCGGCGGCGCTGTCGTTTCCGCTGTGCCTGTCATTGATGACACGGATGCTGCAGCGGCGGCCAGTTTGGCATCGCTGGTTGGGGCGCGTCACGGGTGTCGTGGTGTTGTTCGCGCTCGTGCCGACCGGCACCGTGCTCGCGTTCGACGCGAAAGGCGGCTGGAGCGTGACGGTCGGGTTCTTGCTCTCGGCGGCGATCGTCGCAGCAGCGATCGTGCTCGGCGTGCGAGCCGCGCGGCGACGTGACCTGACGTCGCATGCGCGCGCGATGCGGCACGTCGTCGGTCAGATGAGCGTCGCGGTGGTTTCACGCGCGATGATCGTGGGTCTCGACACCGTCGGCTTCGACCCGGACCTGGTTTACGTCGTCGCCTTGTGGGGTCCGGTGCTGGCCAGCGTGCTGGTCGTCGAATTGGTTTCTCGGCGCGGCGACTTCTGGAATCGAAACCATGTCCCATTCGTTGAAAGGATCCACCGTGAGCTCACTCCGCTCGCTCTTGTCATGCGTGCTCGTGCTGTCGTTCGTCCCGTCGCTCGCCCTGGCAGATGAGCCGTCGCTGGTCGAATGGGCGGAGCACCGGATCGACGCTGGCATCGTCAAACCACTAGCTGAGCGCGAAGGCAGCCGCTTTTCGCGCTCTCGCCCGCCGCCGCACGAGCGTCGGATTCGCGTCAACGAGGCTTCGCTCAGCAAAGACCGCCGCGGCCGCTCCTTCGTAGCCTTCGCAATCGATGTACGTTTCGGCGGCGATTGGCAGAAGGACGATATCGTCGGCTGCGTCTACACCGGCAGCGGCGACTTGTTCGTCAAACGTGGCGACGGCTACCGCGCGGCGGCGTTCCTGTTCGGCAAAAAGGCCGACCCGGTTGGCGGTGTCTGCACGCCCGCCCCGACGTCGACGCGCTCGTAGCCCGGGCGCGTCCGCGCGACGGTTCAGCGGGTCGGGTAGCTCGGCGCGCGGCGGCGCTTGACCGCGTCGATCGTGCCAAAGACCTGCTTGGGACGGGAACGCAGGCAGGCATAGCAGTCGGCCGTCTTTTTCGCGCCGCAGCCGCGGCGGCCGTTGAGCTTGGCCAGCGGCACGAGCGCGCGACTGTCGCCATCGCTCTCCGCCTGGGGCAAAGCGGCCAAAACGACCTCGCAACTCTCGGCACTACGCAGGGCGAGCGCGACGGCCAGTGCCGGAGAGGCACTGCTGCGAACATCGTGACTAAAGAGCAGCGAGCGCGCGAGCTCGGCGCTACCGGGCGGCGTCGAGCGGCTGGTCCAAGCTTCGTAGAGCAGGTCCGGGCCGACTGGCGAACGGGCATGCGCCATGGCGGCCAGCGCGACGGCCGCGGTGTCCGGATCGGCGGCGAAGCGCAGCAGCTGAGTCTGCACCGACGAGTCGTTCGCAAGATCGGGCTTTTCTTGCAGTTGCCGTGACAGGGCCTTGGCGTCGTCGCGCTTGTGCTGGGCGCGGCTCGCGCTCAAGAGCAGCACCTCTTCGACGTTGAGCGTCTCGGGCGCCTTGCCCTCGAGATTCGCGAGCGCGGAGCTGGCGGGCTTGTCTTCAGCTGCAGCCGGCGGGGCAACCGGAGCGGCCTCAACGGTTGGAGCCGCAGCGCCCGCGTTAACCGCGAGCGCGGGCAGCGCCGCTGCCGGGTGAGGTGCGGGCTGAAGCGCGAACAGCACGACGATCAACAGCGAGGCCAGCAAGACGGGCGCAACCACCATCCACAGCACGGGGTAACGACGAGCGACCTCGACCCAGCGCGGCGGCACTGCGTTGATGAGGCGTTCGCGCGCGGCGTCGACGCGTAGCACCCACGGTGCCGAGGCCGATTGCGGGGGCGGTGGCGGCAACGAAACGGCCGACGGCATCGGAGGAGGCAGTGAGGAGGTGGGCGGTCGTGCCAGCGTTTCCGCCGCGCCCAACGGCAAGGGTGGCGGTAACGACGGCCTCGACTGCCGAGCCACGACGGCCGGCGCGGGCGCGGCCTGGATTGCCGCAATTTGCGGCTCGATCGGCATCTCTACTGGCGGCTCGGCTGCGGACGCGTCTGGTACGACGACTTCGTGAGCTGCGACGGCGGGCTCCGAGTCGGCGGCTTGTTGCGCTGCGACGGCAGGCTCCGTTTTGGTGTCTTGCGGCCCTGCGATAGCAGGCTCCGCTTCGGAGGCTGCTGGCGCTACGACGGCCGGTTCTGCTCCGGGAGCTTCCGGCGCGGCGGCGGCCGGTTCCGCTTCGGTAACCTGCTCCGACTCGACGGCTTGCTCAGGCTCAGCGGCTGGTGCCGGTTCGGCGGCTTGCGCGGCTTCTGCCGCTGGTTGCGCTTCGACGACTGGTTGCGGTTGCGCTTCGACGACCGGTTGCGGTTGCGCTTCGACGACTGGTTGCGGTTGCGCTTCGACGACTGGTTGCGGTTGCGCTTCGACGACTGGTTGCGGTTGCGCTTCGACGACTGGTTGCGGTTGCGCTTCGACGACTGGTTGCGG
>JBBSAB010000141.1:0-18502 GCA_038252755.1 Polyangiales bacterium
ACGCCCGCTGATCCTGGCTTCTGGCTTCGTTTTCGCTCCGGTCCGGTGCTCACGTACCCACGTACGCTCCGCTCCGGTCCTCACGAAAGCCTCGCCAGAAGCCAGGCTGAGCGGGCGGGCAGCTGATAAATGAGACCAATGGTCAGAGGAAGGCGGGAAGGCGGGAAGGGCGAGCAGCGCATTTCTTGTTTGGGAGACCAAACAAGAAATGGTTTGCCGGGGGCTGCCGCGATCGAGGCGTTGGGGCGGCCTGAGGCGTAGGGCCTACCCACCCACCAAGAAAATCTCTGCCTGGCGCCTCCCCGCCTCCCCGGCTCCCTGTTTTCTCGTCCTCGTGCTTGGCGGACAAAAGCAAAGCGCCATGCGGCTTGGGGCCGCACGGCGCTTTACGTTGTTCGGAGTAGTGAGCTCAGCTCGCGGCGGGGGGGCCGACCGTGAACTCGTACACGAACGTGGCGTCGCCGTTGTTGGCGTCGCCCGGGGTCAAGACTAGACCCGTCAAAGCCGTCGACACGCAGGTGCCGAGCTCCGCCGGGCCGTCCGTCTTGATGTCCTTGAAGGCACCGGTCTTCATTTCGACTCCGAAATGGACCGTCACCTTGCCGGACGCCGTCTTGTTGCCCTTGAGCACGGCGTCGTAGCAGGCCTTCACGTCGCCGTTCTTCGACTCGAGCACCTTCGCGACGTCGTCGCGGTAGGGCTCAGCCGTACGAATCGCGCCGCTGCAGCCCATGCCCGTGACGGCCGCGAATGCAAACCCAATGAGAGCGAATGACTTGGTCATTTTGAGTTCCTTCTGATGCCTTTCACGGTTTCATCGAAGCTTTGGGCTTCTTTTCGCCAGCGGCAGCCTTGTCGGCAGCGGCCTTGTCGTCGGCAGCCTTCTTGTCGGCGGCCTTCTTGTCAGCAGCAGCAGCCTTGTCGGCGGCAGCCTTGTCAGCGGCAGCTTTCTTGTCAGCAGCAGCCTTGTCGGCAGCGGCCTTCTTGTCGGCAGCAGCCTTCTCCGCAGCAGCCTTCTTGGCTGCAGCCGGATCCGCCGGAGCTGTGGCGGCCGGCGCTTCAGCTTCCTTCACCGTGGTCGTGGTCTCACCGACGAGCTTCTCTTTGCCCGTCTTCGGGTCGATCTCGACCTTCTTCTTGGTGATGTCCTGCTCGATGATGTTGAACTCGACGCGGCGGTTCTTTTCGCGGCCGTCTTCGGTCGCGTTGTCGCCGATCGGCTTGGTGATGCCGAAGCCCTTGGCCGTCAGACGCTTGGCGTCCACGCCATGGTCGACGCAGTATTTCATCACGGACTTGGCGCGCTCGTCAGACAGCGTCAGGTTGCGCTTCGGGTCGCCTTCGGCGCTCGCGTGACCTTCGATCGCGATCTTCTTCGCCTGCGGGTTGTCTTTGACGACCTTGACGATGTCATCGAGCAGCGAGAACGATTGCGGCAAGATCACCGACTTATTGTTCTCGAACTGAATCTTCTCTTTGAATTCGATCTTGTTGTCACGAACCTCGACCCGCGGCGGCGGAGCCGGCGGCTCCTCCTTCTTCGGGGGCGGGGGCGGCGGCGGCGGCGGCGCGGGCGGCGTGCCCGCAATCGCGATTGCGCCTGCGCCCTGGAAGGTCGTCAGGCCACCCCCGCACGCGGAGAGCATGATCGCGCCAGTAAGGAATGCGGTTAGTGTGATGAATCTCGGACCCGTGCGAAAATCCTGCATCGGTCGTCTCCCCTGGTGAAAAGCACCAGCGTGTGGGGTGTTCCCCATAGGCGGACACTTGTGTCATTCCTCCTCGCCTCGCGTCAAGACCTGCCCGAGCGCTAACGCCCCACTTTACCCCGACTCCCCGGCCGAACACGGCTCGACGCGCTCCTCGACGGTTCACAGACGAGGCGCGCTGGCTGCTTATTCAAGCGCGGCAGCGCCGGGGGCTCACGGCGGCGGCGCCAGCGCCAACAGCTTCCGAGCCAGCGCGTCGCGGTCATACGGCTTCTGCAGAAAGCTCTCGGCCGGCAGCTCCCGTTCGACGCCGCGCGGGTAGCCAGACACGAACAGTACTTTAATGCCTGGATATATGTGGCGTATCGATTGCGCGACCTCGGGCCCGCTCTTGTTCGGCATCGCCAAGTCGCAAACCAGTACGTCGAACTCGACCTCGCGGCGCTCGACCAGCGCTTCGGCTTCGGCGCCGTCAGCGGCGGTCAGCACTTCGTAACCCAGCGTTTGCAGCATGCGCGTGGTGCTGGTGCGGACCGCGGCGTCGTCGTCGACGACCAGCACGCGACCTCGACCGCTGTGGTTAGCGCCTGGCTGCGCGGGCTTGCTCAGCTCCGGTGGTATGCGCGGTAGCGAGACTTTGAAGCAAGCGCCGTGGCCCGGCTCGCTCTCGACCGTGATGTTACCGCCGTGCGTCTGGACGACGCCGTACGAGCTCGCCAATCCCAGGCCGGTGCCGGTGTCTTTCGTGGTGAAGAACGGGTCAAAAACGTGAGCCAAGTGCTCGCTCTGGATGCCGCGACCCTGATCCTGCACTTCCAGGACGACCCAGTCGGCTGCCGGCGCGAAGGTCTGTTCCATGCCGACCTTGACGTTGATGCGTCCGCCTTCGGGCATGGCGTCGCGCGCGTTGATCACCAAGTTGACCAGCACTTGCTCGAGCTGAGCGGCGTCCGCGCGCACGTGCAACCCAGCGCCAAATTCCGACGTTTCGATGACTAGGTCGATGGTGGGGCCGACCAGGCGCTGCAGCAGCCGCTCGACCTTCTTGACCAACGCGTCGACCTCGAGCGTTTCGAGCTCGATGCGTTGCTGGCGCGCGAAGGCCAGCAGTTGGGCGGTCAAGTCGCGGGCACGCAGCGTAACGTGGCGCAGCGTGGTGATGTCGTCCTGGCCCGAGGCGGGACAGACGTCGCTGAGCAGCTCGATCGAGCCGAGCATGGCCGCTAGCAGGTTGTTGAAGTCGTGCGCCAGCCCGCCCGCTAAACGCCCCAAGCTCTCAAGCCGGCTGGCGTGAAGCAGATCGTCTTGCATGCGGCGCCGCTCGGTGACGTCCATGGCGGTGCCGAGCATGCGGAGCCGGCCCGCCCGGCGCTCCAAGCACCCGCGGATCTTGGCCCAGCGCGTGACGCCGTCGTCGCCGACCAGCCGATGCTCGTGCTCGAACGCGTTGCCGTCGTCGCGCGTTAGCATCTCCTGCATTACGCGCATCGCGTCGTCGCGGTCATCAACGTGAATGCGCGCCAAGTACCCCTGAAAGCCCATGCGCTCCGTGCCAAAGGCGAAAATCTTGTCGAGCGTCGTCGACCAGTCGCCGACGTCGGTGATCGGATCGTACTCCCAGGTGCCCATGCGCCCGGCGTCGAGCGCCAGTTGCAGCTGCAGCGCCGCCTCACGCTCCGCCAGTTGGGCCACAACGCGCTCGGTCTCGTCGGTGTAGAGAGCGACAGAGCCGCCAAGCGTACCGTCGGCCTTTTTGATCGGCTGGGCCGAGACGAGCAACCAGCGCGTGCCGCCGCTCGGGTCGATCGCGCGGTAGATCTCGCCGCGGATCACTTCGCCTGTGCGCGCCGAGCGGCGGCCGGCCCACTCGCCCGGAGCCACAGGCTGACCGGCGGCCGTTTCGAGGCGGTAGCCCTCGCGCAGCAGGTGCACCTTACCCCACAGCTCGCTAGCTTGCGTGTAGCCGAACAGCCGCGCCGCGGCGTCGTTGCAGGCCAGCAAGCGACCGTCGGCGCCACGTAGCAGCATCGCTTCGGGCAGGGATGCCAAGAGGCTGCGGTAGCGCTCTTGAACCTCGTTCAGCGCGGCGCCGACGTTCTCGACGTCGGCGGTCTCTTGGGCGTAGATGATAATGCGCTCAGCGTCGAGCGACACGAAGACCAAGGTTTGGTGCACGCCGTCCACGCGCTCATGACGACGCACGCTGGTCTCGCGTACGACACGCGTTCGCTCGCGATGGCAACGCTTGGCGTCGGCGATGATCTGCGGCTGGTCGGCGTAGAGCAGGGAAATGGGTAGGCCGACCATCGAGCTGAGCGCTGGTGTCTTGGCGCGCGCGGCGGCGTTGACGCCTTCGAGCACGAAGTCGTCGCCTTGAGCGCGAAGCAAGTAAGCGGTCATCGGCACGTGCTCGAGCAACGCGAGCGGCTCGAACTGCTGCGAGGTCGCAGCGGCGGTACTGGGCGGTTCAGGCATGGATGAGGGACGGGGCCACGCGGATCGGATCCAGAACGGCCATCCTGACGCCCAGACTAAGGCGGCTCGGGGCGAAACGCATCCGCGTGGCCGCTGCGTTCTGCTCGGCCCCGGGCGTCAGCGAGCCGCTGGCATGTCAGCTTTTTGCAGCGTAAGCCTGGCGTGCCATGAAAACCGTACTGGCGATTCGGCATGTCCATTTCGAACACCTTGGCGCACTCGAGCCCCTGCTGACGGAAGCCGGCTACATGGTGCGCTACGTCGAGGCGCCGACCGCGAATTGGCCCAACCTCGAGCTGCCCGACTTGCTGGTTCTGCTCGGCGGTCCGATCTCCGTGAATGACGAGCGCGACTATCCGTTCCTCGTGCCCGAGCTTGCATTGGTGAAGGCGCAACTCGCGGCGCACAGGCCGGTGCTCGGCCTGTGCTTGGGAGCGCAGCTGATCGCTCTCGCGCTCGCTTGCCGCGTCTACCCGATGGGGCACCAAGAGGTCGGTTGGGCACCGCTCGATGCGACGGAGGACGGCCGCCAGCATTCGTTGCGGCACCTGCTGCAACTCGCTCAGCCAGTGATGCATTTTCACGGCGAGACGTTCGACTTGCCCGACGGCGCGCGCCTGCTGGCATCGACAGCGCTGTGCAAGAACCAAGCTTTCGCGTTCGGAGAGCAGGTGCTAGGTCTGCAATTTCACCCCGAGGTCACGGCGGAGTTGCTCGAAAGTTGGTGGGTTGGGCACACCGGCGCGCTCGCTGAGCTCAAGCTATCGGTGCCTGAGCTGCGGGCGCAGAGCTACGAGAATGCGCCGCGCTTGCTGGCGCCGCTGCGCGCGTTCTTGACCGAGTGGCTGAGCGGGTTCTGAACCGCGTTCAGTGCGCGACGAGCGCGCGCTCGAGGACGGCTGCTGTGCTTCGCTCGACACCGCGCGGCCTGCCTTTCGGCACCACGCAATTCTGCCCAACCGGGTGCCGCGCTGCCACGAATCGACCCTCTGGCCGGTGTCGGGCCCGCGGCGAAAGTTCGATAAGTGCGTGGCTTCGGGGCTGATGTGGGCGAAGGTGCGGGCCCGGAGCACACGATGGTCACTGAGCGAATCCTAGCCCTGATGAGCACGGCTTTCCTGCTCTGCTGTAGCGGCGGTGTCGAGCTCCCCGCACCCGCGTCGACCGGAAGCGCGGCTCCCGGCGGCCGGTCACCTGGCAAGTCAACGGCAGTCGCTCCAAACGACGCCGCGACGTCACGCGGCGAAGGACGACTCGAGATCCGCTCCGGCATGCGCGCGACGAGCTTCCTTGGATCGCTGCACGCCGTCGTGACCGACGCTGCCGGCGCAGTTCTCGGCGGCGCTGACGAAGACGTCGCGAGCCCCGCATCGGACGGGGACATCAGCCTCTCGCTCTTGCTGCCCGCGGGCGAGACCTACACGGTCAGGCTCACGGCCTCGACGTCGGACACGCACCCCACGACGTGCACGGCATCGCTCGCTTCACTGCGCATCGACGCCGGCTCCACAGCGCGCGCGCAGATCTTCAGCTGGGACTGCGGCGGCGTCTCTGGCTACGTGCCGCCCACGCTCCAAACCGACTGCTACTGGCTCGCCGATTGGTCGTTCGTCACCCGAACGAGCGCCGCCGTCGGCGAGCTGATCGACGTCAGCGCCGCCGGCCACGACCTTGACGGCAATCTCCCGCGCTTCAGCTGGTCGACCGCCTCACCCGAGCTCGGCACCTTCGAGGATCCCGCGTCCGCCCAAACCGGCTTCCGCTGCTCCGCCGCCGGCGAAAATCTCCCGCTCACCGTCGCGCTCAGTGACGGCAACTGCGCGCAAGAAGTCACGCAAACGGTTTCGTGCCGCGCACGTTAGCGCGCCAGGCGCCGGTTCACGACGTTGCGCGTGCCGAGCGGTAGCGGCATCAGCAGCAGCGCGACGAAGATGCCTTGCATCAGCCTCGAGACGCCTTGCTTGAGGCTGTCGGCCTTCTGCGCGGCGTCCAGCGCAGCGCCGCTGACCCCGCCAACGTTGTACGCGTAGTGGATCGCGAACGCCGACATCGCGACAACGCCGGCTGCACCGATGAACGCCGCCCAGGCGCAGATGACAGCGCGTCGCTGCAACCAACCGAGGCGCTGTTTGTCCTTGGTCGTAAGGGCTTGGATCAGTAGCAACAGCGCCCAGCCGTTGGCGGTGAACAGGACGAGCCAGAAGGACATTCCGGCTCGTCCCTCCGCCTAGCTCAGCTCTCGATGAACGACTTCAGCTGCTTCGAACGGCTCGGGTGACGCAGCTTGCGCAGCGCTTTGGCCTCGATCTGCCGGATACGTTCGCGCGTCACTTCGAAGTCCTGACCGACCTCTTCCAAGGTGTGGTCGCTCTTCTCGCCGATGCCGAAGCGCATGCGCAGGACCTTCTCTTCGCGCGGCGTGAGGGTCTTCAAGACCTTCCGCGTCTGCTCGGAGAGGTTCATGTTGATCACGGCTTCAGCCGGGCTGACGACGCTCTTGTCTTCGATGAAGTCGCCCAAGTGGCTGTCTTCCTCTTCGCCAATCGGCGTTTCGAGGGAGATTGGCTCCTTGGCGATCTTCAGGACCTTGCGGACCTTGTCGAGCGGCAGCTCCATCTTCTCGGCGATCTCTTCCGGGGTCGGCTCACGGCCGAACTCCTGGACGAGGTAGCGCGAGGTGCGGATCAATTTATTGATCGTCTCGATCATGTGCACCGGGATGCGGATGGTGCGGGCTTGATCGGCGATCGCGCGGGTGATCGCCTGACGGATCCACCACGTGGCGTAGGTGCTGAACTTGTAGCCGCGCTTGTACTCGAACTTATCGACGGCCTTCATCAAGCCGATGTTGCCTTCCTGGATCAGGTCCAGGAACTGCAAGCCGCGGTTCGTGTATTTCTTGGCGATCGAGACGACCAGGCGAAGGTTCGCCTCGACTAGCTCGGCCTTCGCGCGCTCAGCGCGACGCTCACCCGTACGGATCGCCGTATAGGTCTTGAGCATCTCGCCGACGTCGATCTTCAGCTCTTCTTCGACCTTGCGCACGCCCTTCTGCGCGCTCTTCAAGGTCTCGTCCATCATGTCGAGCTCGGCGACGTCGATGCCGAGCTTCTTGGCTAGCGCCGCGAAGGCCTCGGGGTCGTCCTTGGACTCGCGCATCATCTTCTTCAGCTCGGACTTGCCGATGCCGGTGATGCGCTCGAGCTCGAACACGCGACCTTGCGCGCGGTGCACGCGGTCGATCATCGCCTTCAACTTGGCGACGATCTTGTCGATCGTCTTCTTGTTGAGGCGCATCTCTTGGAGCGTCTTGACCAGCTCCTTCTTGTTCTCGCTGAGCTCCTTGTCGATCAGCTTGCGACGAACCTCGACGGCCGTCTTGCGCTCTTCGAGCAGCTCGATGTTCTTCTTGTCGAGGCGCTTGACGCGATCGATCAGGCGGATGATGCGGCGGTCCGCTTCTTCCTCGTCGAACTCGTGCTCTTCGTCCTCGGCGTCGCGGACGATGTCTTTGACGCGGATCTTGTGATTACGGAGCCGCTCGCCGATCTCGATGATCTCGCGCACCGCGACCGGGCTCGAGAGAATGGCGGAGAGAATCTCGTTCTCGCCCTCTTCGATCCGCTTCGCGATCTCGACCTCGCCCTCGCGGGTGAGCAGCGCGACGCTGCCCATCTTGCGCAGGTACATGCGCACGGGGTCGTTGCTCTTGAAGTACTCGTCGTCGCCGGTGCGGGCGGCGGTTGGGGCAGGGGCCACCGAGTCGGTTTCTTCCGATTCGGCCTTGGCCGCCGGCTTGGCGGGGCCCTCTTCGTCGCCGCCACGTAGGTGCGGGGCGATCTTGATGTTGCTGGCGTCGTCGACGACTTCGATCTCCTCGTCGTCGAGCGCGGACAGCACGTCGTCCATCTGATCGGGACCGGTCTCCTCACCCGGCAGTGCCTCGTGCACGTCGTCGTAGGTGAGGAAGCCTTTGCTCTTGCCGAGCTTGATCAGCTGCTCTTTGGTTTTGCCGTTGGCCTTGGCCCCGGCTGGTGGTGGCGCCGAAGAGTTACCCTCGTCGTCGTCATCCTCATCATCCTCGTCACGCGGGGCCGCTTTCGCAGCCGAGGCTCCGTTGGATTTCGCTGGCGGCGCCTTGCCCTTACTCTTAAGGGCGGCGGGCTGCTTGGCAGCGGCAGCGATCGTCTTCTTTGGCGAGTCCGACTTTTTCGATCCCACTCTGAACCTCGCTATGCGTGCTCGCGCTCTTTGGAGCGTCGAGCCTTCTCGAATATCTGCAAGAGCAGGGCATCTTCCTGTTTAGAATCGCCGATGCGCTGTGCAGCCTCGAGCTCTTCCGTCACTTCAGACTTTTCCCGCTTGAGCTCGAGGGATTGTAGTTTCGTCACGTTGTCGACCAGCTCGACCCGGGCGTCCTCGAGGCGTTCATGCCGCGGGGCCGCTAGGCGAGCGAGGGCGAATGGATGGATCGGGGGCGAAAGCTTCGCAAGTACATCTTCAGGATTCTCGAGCCGGCCCCCCTGAATAGCCTGACGCAGTGCGGCAAAAGCGAGCGCTACGTCGCCGTCAATAACCGCTGCTGCAGCCTCAGAAACCGCATCTTCTGCCAGTTCTGGGTAGTCGAGCAGGGCACCAAGCACCTCGAGCCCCAGCTCCTGTCTTCGGTCGCGCGACCGGGCCTGGTGAGGGCGTCCAGGACCCGCTGGCCCCCGCGCGTGACCGATTCCGGGGCGGGCTTGCAGCGCCCGGGCGAGCGCTTTGAGGCTCCGGACCTGCTCGGTGCTGTCCTGATCGATCTTCAGCCGACCCGCGACGAGGCCGTCGGCGTAGGTCTCGGCGAGGTCGCGTAGCGTTGCGTCTTTCTCCGCGCCGATCAGCTTGGTGACGAACTGCACGCTCTTGGCGCGTGCCTCTACGCCTTCGGCCAGCAGCTCTTCGGCCAGCGCGAGATCGATCAAGTACTCGAGAATGCCGCGCGCGTGCTTGAGCAGCTGCTTCACGCCTTCCGGTCCGCGCTCGCGCACGAAGTCGTCGGGATCCTTACCAGGCGGCAGCGACACTACCTTGGCCGTGAGCTCTGCCTGCTGGCACGGCTCACGCGAGGCATTGGTAGCGCGCTTGCCAGCCGAGTCGCCGTCGAACATCAAGACCACGTCGTTGGTAAAGCGACGAATCTGCCGCGCCTGCTCAACCGTGAAAGCGGTACCGAGGGGCGCGACCACGTTGCGAATGCCGCGCGCGTGCAGGCTGACGACGTCGAAATTGCCTTCGACGACCAAGCATGGATCGCCGCTGCGCAGCGCTTGGCGCGACTGGTACAAGCCGAACACCGCCTCGCGCTTGCGATACACGGGCGACTCGGGCGAGTTCACGTATTTGGCTGGGGCTTCGCCGGTGCCTGCGCCCATCGCATCGACGCCGGCCGTTCGCAGCTCTTCGGCCGTGGGCTCGGGCAGGGCGCGGCCGCTGAAGGCCACCACCCGGCCGTTCACGTCGATGACGGCGAACATCAGCCGATTGCGAAAGCGATCGTAGTGACCGGGGCCGTTCTTGCGCGGCGCCAAGAGGCCGACCGTCTCGGCCGCCTTCGCCGACAGGCCCGACTCTTTCAGAAAGCGCACGAGGCCGTCCCAGCCGTACGGTGCGTAGCCGATGCGGAAGGCTTGCAGCGCATCGGCCATCTCGTCGGTTGGCGAGCTGGGCGTGAGGCCGCGGCGCGCTAGCTCGGCACGCGCGGCCGCGCTCAGCGGATGCTCGCGCAGCATGCGCTCGAAGTATTCAGCCGCGCGATCGTTGAGGTCGTACAGCTCTTTCTGGCGCTGCTTGGCCTCGGCCTGCTGCCGACGCTCGGCGTCGGTCTCGTTTTCGATCACATCGATGCCGGCGCGCTCGGCGAGCGAGCGGACGGCTTCGACGAAATCCAAGCCTTCGGTCTCTTGCACGAACTTGAACGCGTCGCCGGACGCGTGACAGCCGAAGCAGTGATAGAAGCCGCGCTCGGCGTTGACGTGAAAGCTCGGCGTCTTTTCTTTGTGGAACGGACACAGCCCAGTGAAGCTGCGCCCACGCCGCTGCAGCTTGACCGTCTCTCCGACGAGCTCGACGAGCTTCGTCTCGCGCCGGACACGGTCAATCGTCTCCTGGCCGATCATCCAGCTTCGCCATACCCCAGAATCCCGCGCGGAGCCCGCCCAAACCACGCGGGAAAGGAAACAACAGGAAGGCGGGAAGGCGGGAAGGGTGGGAACGAGAATTTCTTTGGCGGGCAATGCCGTTGCCCTCGACGTGACCTGATCGGCGAGACCGCCTCATTCGCGGGTAAGAACAAAGAAAGTCTTCCCGCCTTCCCGCCTTTCTGTTTTCTCGCGTGTGGGAGCTGCTACACCTGGGACCGGGAGGTTTCGAGGCTATGTTTCAAGCCCAGCGAAGCAATGACTACCGAGTTTGGGGTGCGCTGCTGGTCCTCGCCGGACTCACGGTGAGCTTGAGCGCTCGCGCCGACAGTTAGAGCTGCCAGGGTCGCATCGTCTCGAACGGCGACTCGCGTTACGACGTGAAGGCGATCTGCGGCGAGCCCGACGACACGTCCCAGCGCGTCGAATACCGCACGGTGACTGGTCGCGCCGCCGGACCCTGCACGCGCGAAGCCAGCAAGATTCGCTGCAGTCAGACGCGCGAGCGGGTCGTCGAGGTGGTGATCGACGAGTGGATTTACGATCTTGGTAGGAACCGCTTCATCGAGTAGGTGACCTTCGAGCACGGCCACCTCGTCACCACTCGTACCGGCAAGTACGGCCACAAGTCCCGGCTTGAGCGAGTTGGCAGTTAGGAGTTTGGAGTTAGCAGCTTCCGGCGGGCTCCCGAGCTTGATACTGCGCAGGCGTTCAGTTATGGTTGGGCCTCCGCTGCGCCTCTCTCTTTCTGCCAACTCCTAACTCCTAACTCCCAACTCCATGCGGCCGATACCGGCACAAAATCCACGCAGTCGCTTCGCTGCGAGCCTCGTCGAGTACTTCGATGACTTGCCCGGGCCCGAGGTCGAGCTCTCGATCTACGAGGACCACACAAAGCAGGTGCTGAGTGAGAACGACAGCCCGGACCTCGGCTTTCGTTACAGCATCAACCCGTACCGCGGCTGCTTTCACGGCTGCGCCTACTGCCTGGCGGGTGACACGCGCATCTTGATGGCGGACGGCTCGACGAAGCAGTTGTCGGACGTGAAGGCGGGTGAACAGGTCGTGGGCACCGCGGGCGTGGTGCGCCCCGACACCGGGCGGCGTTTCGTGCCGTCGCTGGTGCTGGATCGTTGGGCTACCGCGCGGCGCGCGTACCGCGTTCGGCTCGATACCGGCGCGGAGCTGATCGCCAGTGGCGATCATCGATTTTTGACGCCGCACGGTTGGCGCTACGTGATCGCACCGGGGCAGAACCAACGCGCGCGACTGCACTTGCAAGAGAAGGATACCTGCTTGGGGCCCGGCAAAGCACGGCTCCAGGCGCGCGGCTTGTTCAGAGCCGGGCCGCGCGACGTCGCTAGCACGGTCGCGGGCGGCGTGGCTGCGGTCGAGACGCTGGGCACCATCTTGCCGCTGTTCGACATCGCGACCGAAACCGGAGACTTCGTGGCCAACGGCGTGGTCAGTCACAATTGCTACGCGCGGCCAACGCACGAGCACCTGAGCTTCGGTGCCGGGACTGATTTCGAGCGGAAAATCGTGGTGAAGCCGAACGTCGCCGCGCTGCTGCGCGAAGCGTTCGAGAAAAAATCGTGGGTCGGTGAGCTGATCATGCTGAGCGGCAACACCGACTGCTACCAACCGCTCGAAAACGAGTACCGGTTGACGCGCGGCATCTTGGAAGTGTGCGCCGACTATCGCAATCCGGTGCACATCATCACCAAGAGCGCGTTGATCGAGCGCGATCTCGATTTGTTGCAGAAGCTGAATGCCGAGGCGAGCGTGGGCGTTTCGGTGAGCATTCCGTTTTGGAACGCGGAGACGGCGCGCAAGTTGGAGCCGTTCGTGACGACGCCACAACGCCGCATGAAGACCGTCGAGCGGCTGGCGGCGGCGGGCATTCCGGTCACCGTCAATATTGCGCCTTTGATCTTGGGGCTCGGGGATCGCGACGTGCCGTCAATCCTCGAAGCCGCGGCGGCGGCGGGCGCGCGCGGTGCATCGTTGATTCCGCTCCGGCTACCGGGCGCGGTGGCAGAGGTGTTTGCCGAGCGTTTGCAAGCTGGGTTTCCGCTGGCTGCCGAAAAGGTGCTGCGCCGCACGCGCGAAATGCGCGGCGGCAAACTGTACGACTCGCGCTTCGGCGCGCGCATGAGCGGCGAGGGCGAATTCTTCCGAACCGTCGAGCGCCTGTTCCGCAACACCTGCGCGCGCCTCGGCCTCAACTGCGCCGACGGCCACCGCTTCGACCGCCCCAACACCTTCCGCCGCCCCACCGACGCCAACGGCCAACTGCGGCTCTTCTAGGCTCGATCGCGAGCAAACAGGAAGGCGGGAAGGCGGGAAGGGCGAGAAGAAGGCGCATTTTTCGTTCGGGGAGACCGAACGAAAAATCGTTTTCGCCGGGGGTCGGTTGAGGCGTTGGCGATGCCTGGTCGCGTCGGGCTACCCAGCCCACCCACCAGAAAATCCTTCCCGCCTTCCCGCCTTCCTGTTCGCTCGCTCTCGCTCTCGCTCTCGCTCTCGCTCTCGCTCTCGCTCTCGCTCTCGCTCAGAAGGCGACGTCGGCGCTGAACATAAACGTGCGGCCGTCTTGGGTGATGGTGCGCTGGGGGAATTCGACGCTGACCGGGAGCGCGTAGCGCCAGTCGAAGGCGTTGTAGACGCCCGCGGACCAGGAGAAGCCGTGCCGTGCTTCGCGACCGGTCAGCACGACATCCCAGATCGCGAACGCGTCCGTCTTGCCTTGCGGGTCGTCGCTGCGCCGCTCGTTGCGGTCGTAGCGGCCGCTCTCCAGGCTGAGCCGTGAAGCCAGCGTGACGGCTCGACCCAGGATTGGCAGGGCTCCCTTAACCGATGCCAAATGCTCGGGCGAATTGGCGACTTTGCGGAAATCGGGGCTCTGGTCGAAGCCGACTAGCGACGACATCGAGGTGCCGTTCAAGAAGCGCGAGCGCTGAAAGCTGTAGCTCGCTGCCAGCATGTAGCCCTGACGCCAGTCACGGCGCAGCCCCAGCTCGGCGCCGACGGTGGCGATCGGCGCGCGCTCGTTCACGTAGTGCAACGGATCGGTTTCGTCGCCTTGGCCGGCAGTCGAGACCAGATCACGCGTGTAGTTGCAAAACACGGCGGCGGTACCGGCCACCGTCGGTGAGAAGCGATGCGCGTGCTCCAGTTCGACGGAGTAGATGCTCTCGGGCCCAAGCTGGGGGCTCGCTACCTGCGTGGTGCCGCCATCGTTGTAGTACAGCTCGTACACACTCGGCGCGCGAAACGCCTTGCCCAGCATCAGCTTGGTGTTGCCGCCGGTGTAGGGTTGCACGACGACGGCCGCGCGCGGGTTGAGTGAGCGGCCGAAGGTCGAATAGGCGTCGAGGCGCGCGCCGGCCGAGATGCGCAGCCGTTCGCTCGGCTTGACGTCGGCGAGCGCGTAGGCAGCGCCGACCTGATACGGCCGCTTATCATCGAGAAAATTGCCGCTTTCGTCGCGCGCCCGCTCGCGGACTTCGATGTGCAGCTGGCCTTCGCCGCCGACCGTGAGCTTGAAGGCGGGCGAAGGCTGAAGCTCCACGCGCTGCTCGGCGCCGATCCAGCTGCCTCTAAACGTGTCGAGTTCGAGGCCGCCGTCGGCGGGTAGTCGCGCGTAGCCGCCCTCAAATCGGTAGTGGTTGGCGTGTACGCGCGTCATCGTTTGCAGTACTTCGCTCCACCTCGGCTCGGCCTTCAGCTCGAGCGAGGCGCGCGAATCAGTCTGTCCGGTGCGCGGATCGGCGAGCAAGGTGTCGTATTCGCCGGTTGGCAGCCGCTTGTGGTGCGACTGCAGGTACCAAGCCGCGCTGAACGACTTCTTGTAGTAGCGGCCTTCGAGCGTCCCGGCGTCGAAGCCGTCGGCGCCGCGTGCTGTCTGATCGAGCTCCGGGAAATAGAAGTTGCGGCCGCTGCTGTGGGCGACCGCGGCGCTGGTCCAAAGCCCGGCGTCGGGACCTAACGGCACGTTGGCGCGAACGCGGCCGCGCGCGACGCCGTTCTCGGCCGTCGATAGCCCCGCTTCGCCGCCTTTGTGGGTGGGCTTGCGCGTGACGACGTTGACCACGCCGGAAAAGGCATTCGTGCCGTACAACACGGAGCCCGGGCCGCGCACGACCTCGATCCGCTCCACGTCTTCCAAGCCGACGCGCGCGTCGTAGCCGACGTACGACGAGCCGAGCCAGTCATCGTTCAGCGGATGGCCGTCGACCAGCACGAGCACGCGGTTACCGTAGCTACCGAGCCGTCCCAAGCCTCGAAAACCGATCGCTTGGTACGAGCGATCGTTCCAGGCGTACACGCCGGGCAAGCCACGCAGGGCTTCGGCGATCGTCGGGTATTTGAGGGCCTGTAGCTCGCGCTGCGGGATGATGCTGACGGAACTCGGCGCGTCCTCGACGCCTTCGGTCGAGCGCGAGGCGGCCGTCACTTCCTCGGCCTGGGTCAGCGTTATCTCGACGCGCTGCTCGCGCCCGTCGACGACGGCGACGTCGCGCTTGACCGGCTTGAAGCCGGCGAGTGAGAGGCGCACGGCGTGCCAACCGACCGGCGCGCTGACGACCAGCGGCGTGAAGCCACGCGGGCGGCCGTCGACCTCGACTAGCGCGCCAGGCTCGTCGCTGCTGACGACGAGTGAACCGCTCAGCGGCACCAGCTCGAGCCGTACGCGGCTCTCCTGCTTCGCCTGCACGTCGACGTCGATCTCGGCGGGGTGGTAGCCCGGGCGATCGAGAAACAGGTGGTGGCGACCCTCTGACAGCTGCAGCGCGCAGGGTGCCGTACACGCCGGCGCTTGCTTCGAGTCGTCGACGCGCACGACGGCGCCGCCGATGGCATCTCCGAGCACGACCCGACCCAAGATGGCTTCCAGCTTGAGCTTGACGCGTTGGCTCTGCCCGGCGGCGACCGCTGGAACCTCGACGCGCGCTGGGTAATAGCCCGGCAGCTCCGCCAGAACGACGTAGGCCCCCGGCTTGACGCCGAGCGCGGCTGGCGCGTTGCCGCGCGGCCCCAGATCGCGGCGCTCGAGAAACACTGTCGCGCCTGGCGGCTCGCTCTCGATCTCGAGCACGGCCACGTTCTGTCGGATGCTGCCCAGCGCCCGCTCGATGCGGGCCCGCGTGTCAGCGTTGCTTTCACCGCGCAGAGCGAGCGTAAAGTAGCGGTAGGCCTCCGGAAACTGCTTCAGCTCGTCGTAGCAGCGCGCCACGTTGTACGTGACGTTGCGGTTGGGGACGAGCCGGTTCGATGCCAAGAACTCTTCGAGCGCGCTCTTGTAGTCGCCGCGCTGGTACGCCTCGGCACCCAACCGAAATTTCAGATCGGCTTCGTCGGCGAGATCATCGGCGCGGGCGGGGACCGCAAGCCCCAGCGCAAAGCTCAGCGCGAGCAGACTCGAAACCTTGACACGCATCGGTTAGCGCTCGAGACGAATGTCGCTGGGCGGCTTCGGCGTGGAAGCTGCGGGCCTTTGAGAGACGGGCGGGCGGGTCACGGGCTTTGCGGTAATTTTTGGCGGAGCAGGCGGGAGGGCGCTCGGGGTCGGTGTTGTGGCTTCGGCTGCCCGTTGCGAGAGCGCGGCCATCACCCGCACCTCACCACGCGCCGCGCCCTGACGTACCACGTACGGCTGGTAGCCGTCTTTCTCGACGACGAAGACGCGTGGGCTCGACCCTTCGGCCAAGGCGAGCGACACCGAAAACGGCGTGACGCCAAGCCGGATGCTGCCCTCGCTGACGCTGGCGCCAGCTGGCTCGGAATCGATGCTGAGCGTGAAGGGCTGGCCCGCCGGCACTGGCGCGGCGCTCGGTGCTTGCGTGTCGCTGCTAGCCGCAGGATTGGGCAGGCCACCGCGTGTTTTGAGCCAAACCGCCCCGCCCAGCAACAGCGCGACGAACGCTGTTGGCAACAGCCAACGGGTCAGCGAACGGCTCGGCTGCTGGCGAGCGCGCGGCGCGTGAACGATCTCGACCTGCGAATCGGGCGACGACACCGCAGCGTGAGTGCTGCCGCCCGCAGGTTTGAGCCGCGCCGACTCCAAGGTGCCGTCGGGGCCGGTGCGGGCCCCGTTCTGGGCCGACGGCGTGGCCACGGTTTGATCGTAGGCCGGTGTCGCCGCCGCCGAAGGCTTGCCCGTCGTCACTGCGGCGCTGGCTATCAGCCGCGGATGGGAGCTGTAGATCATCGCCTGCGGACCGCTGCCGGACGCCGTCGCGCGCGAGCCGAGCGGGGCCAGCTCAGCGGCCAGCTCGGCGATCGACTGGTAGCGGAACCGCACGTCCTTTTCCAGGCAGCGGTTGATGATCGCCTCGAGTGCGGGGCTGACGTCGGGGCGCATCGTGCGCACGGGCATCGGCGCATCAGCGACGATCGCCGCGCACACGCCGGGAAACGATTCGCCGTGAAATACCGGAGCGTCCGTGATCAGCTCTTGCAAGATGATGCCGAGCGCCCAGATGTCGGCGCGCGCATCGACGCGCCGTGCGTCACGGATCTGCTCCGGCGACATGTAACTGGGCGAGCCCATCAAGGTGCGTGTGTTGGTGAACGTCGGTACGGCCTCACCGGAGCTGGGATCGGTGAGCTGCTTCGAAATCCCGAAGTCGAGCACCTTGAGCAACGGCAAGCCGTCGCTGCGTCGCGTGACGAATAGGTTCGACGGCTTGAGGTCGCGATGCACGATGCCCATCTGGTGCGCCTCGGCGACGCCAGCGCAGGCTTGCAGCACGTAGTCGACGGCTTCAGCTTCCGGGAGCGCGCCGCGTTCGTCGAGCACGCTGCCGAGGTCAGAGCCGCTCAGCAGCTCCATCACCATGAACGGCAAGCCGTTGTCGAGCTGCCCGACGTCGTGAATTTTGACGACGTGGTCGCTCCGCAGGCGGGCGGCGGCTTGCGCTTCGTGCAGGAAGCGGCCAATAGCTTCGTCGCGTCGCTCTTCGTCGGGCGGAAGCGTGAGTAGCTTGATCGCCACTGCTTGCCCGAGCTGCAGGTGACGCGCCGAGACCACGACGCCCATTCCGCCGCGCCCGACCAGGCTCTCGACGCGGTACTTCTTGGCGATGACCTCGCCTAGGGCCGGCGCCCCGGGCCCAAGACTCTTTGCTGCGTCTCCCGACATCGTCAGCTCCCGATACTCCGAAACGACGGAGCGTAACCGACTCTGTGGGCGCCGTTCGTGGTTTTTTATTAGCGGATTCAATGGCGAATCCGTCTCGAAGCGTTTGCCGGCAACCGGCAAGGCGGACGGGTCGGATGATGTCCTACCTGGGAGCGGTGATCCCCGGGCGAAAGTCGGCCGCCGCGCGCAGGCGCAGCTCGAAACACGTGCCGTGGCCTGGCTCACTCGTGAACGAGATGGTGCCGCCGTGCGCGCTGGCCACGCTCTTGACGATCGCCAAACCGAGGCCGGTGCGGTCGCGGTCGGCATCGGTGGTGAAGAATCGCTCGAACAGCCGTGGCACTTGCTCCGGCAAGATGCCGGGACCTTCGTCGACGACGCGGAGCGAGAGCCAGCCGTCGTCGCCCGGGCCGCTGACCAGTAGGCTGCCGGCTTTGCCCTCGGGCGACGTGCTACGCGCGCGGATGCGCCGACACAGCTCCAGGCCGTCGACGCCGGGCAAAGTGATGTCGAGCACGATCAGATCGGGCGGGTCGCGCGTCAAAAGTTCAAGCACTGGCTCGCCTTCGGCGAGTGCCGTCACGCGGTAGCCGCTCTTCACGAGCGCGTATTCGACGACCTAGGGTCGAGCCCAGGACCTCGACGCGTGCCCAGACCTCGCTGACGATATCATCGGCGTCGTGGGGCGTGGAGCCGGCGTCAGTCTTGATCAGTCTTGATCCGTTGTCTGGACCCCGCGCGAGCGCGGCCCCGGGAAGGGGCTCGGCCGTGGGATCGGGATCGGTCTCGGCTGGGGCTTCGGGCAAGCCTGAGGCTGGGCCGCGCTCGCGCGGGGCCTTTCTCGGACTCGGTGCGGAGCCGGATATCTCGGTATCGGTTGCGGGCTTCGGCCCTGGGTATCGGTCGTCTTCTTGCAACTCGAACAGATCGCTAAGCCGGGCAGAACGCGAGGCTTTTCTTGCTACTTGGTGGCCCGAGCGGGCCTAGCGGACGAG
>JBBSAB010000142.1:0-18115 GCA_038252755.1 Polyangiales bacterium
CATGTGCCCGTTCAGCACGAACGGCCTGCCGACGAATCCGGTGTTCTCGGAATTCCCCGAGGATCCGGCGTTCCTGATCATCGGCGAGAGCCCGGGGTACACCGACGTTCGGCTCAAGCGGCCATTCATGGGCCCGAGCGGCGCCGAGGTTAACAAGCTGCTTGGCAAGGTCGGGCGACCACGCCACGAAGTCTTCGTCGGCAACGCAACGCTCTGCCGTCCCCCCGACGGCACGCCCGAGGCGATTCGCGAAGTCGCGGCCAAGTGCTGCTCGTACCGCATGCTTGCCGAGATCAAGCGCTTCCCCGGCAAGCCAGTCTTGACCCTCGGAGCCGTCGCTGCGCGAAGCGTGCTCCCCAAAGCGACGCTCGACGCGATCCAGCCACCGGACAACCCCAAGGCGATCAAGCGTCAGTTCAAGTTCAAGTCGCAGCCCTCGATCAAGGTCGAGCTCAAGCGGCGGAAGGCCATCGAAAAAGAAACGCAGCGACGGCTCCAGAAGATGCTTGACCATGAGCGCAAGCGGTTGATCACGACGATCAAGGTCAAGCACAACCAGCGCCCACCCGAGAGCTACCTCCACGCGGAGATCACGCGGGTGCACGCGAAGCTTCGGCTCAAGGCTCGCGAAGAAGCGATCAACTCGATCGCGGTCAAGCTCAAAGAAGCCGCGCTCAAAAAGAAGATTCAAGCGGCGGGCGGCTCACCGTCGAAGCCCAAGAAACTGAAGAAGCCGAAGCGCGTCAAGATCACAGACATCGTCGGAACGTTGTTTGATCTCGACATCGACGGCACGGGCGTTCGATCGATCATCCCCGGCATTCATCCTGCGGCGCTTCTACGCGGCGGCGGTGCGTCGATCGGTGGCTCGCATTCGCCTGACATGGCGTTTGTGAACCTGCTGTTTGACTTCGGCAAGGTCAACGCGCTCTCGCAGGGCAAAAACATCAGGCTTCACATCGATGTTGACTACGAGATCATCGACCCCGAGCGAGCGCTCCGCCTGTTCCTGCGCGTCTACCATGATGCGCTCGTCGAAGACACGTGCTCGATCGATCTTGAGACCTACGTCGACAATCCCGACAAGCACAGCGCGTTGATGGCGTACATGGCCAAGATCCGCGTGATCGGTATCGCGACCAAGAACATGAGCGTCTCGCTTGCGTGGGATCTGTTACCGCCGATCTGCCGGCCGATGCTTCAAGCGCTCCTGATGCTCGTCGAGTGCACGTATCACAACGGGCTTTACGATCGCACCGTACTCTCGAACCAGTTCTACAACTTCAAGCACGGGCCGCGATGGTTCGACACGTTGCTCGCGCACCACGCCGCGTTTCCAGGCAACAGCCACAAGCTACAAGTCGTTGGCTCGCAGTTCTATGGCATCGCGCCGTGGAAGTCCGAGTTTCGAAACGCCGAGGAAACCCCCGAGGCGCTCGCAGTCTACAACGCGAAGGATGCCGGAGTCACGCATGCGTTGCGCGCTCCGCTAACAAAGTGGATCAAGAAAACGCAGACTGAACGCGTCTTTGATCTTGACCGCAAGATGTCGGATGCGGCTAGGCACATGCACCTCGCGGGCATGCCGGTTGATCGCGAGATCAACTCTGATCTGAAAAAGACGTTCACCAAATCCGTGATCGAAGCTCGACGAGAAGTCGAAGACATCGCCAAGGATCCGAAGAAGCGCGAGGAGATCTGGCACCACCTGGCGATCCAGCAAGCCAAGAAACAGCGCAAGACCGATCCCAAGGAATTCGAGGATCGCTACCACGTTCGGCTCGGAGCGATGCAGCTCGATCCCGATTGGAAGTGGAAGATCGGATCGGGCAAGCACATCGCGGCGCTCCTGATGGCGATGGGCGTGCCGTTGGTCAAGACCACGACGGGGGGTGACATCTCGACGCAGAAAGAGGTTCTTGAGGGCCTCGTCAATGTGCCGGTCGTTCGCGAGATCTTGAACTACCGCGAAAACGACAAGCTGCTCTCGACCTTCATCACGCCGATTTTCGACGCGTACGACGAGCACGGCAACATCGTGATCCATGGGTTCGCGGACCCCGAAGATCGCATTCATCCGATCTGGAACGTCCACCGGATCTCGGGCCGTTGGGCGTCGCAGTGGCCTGTGGTCTCGAACGTCCCCAAAGACAAATGGAAAAAGCTCGTCGGCGCCGAGCTCGAAGCGATCCGTGAGCGCATCGCGCAAGGCCTGACGCTCAACGGTCCGACACGTGTCGATGGGCGCTACTTGCGCCTCAACAAAGACAACTCGATCGCCAAGATGGTCCGGCCGAACCTGCGCAGCCAGATTCGCGCGACACGTCCGGGTCGAATCTTCGTCGGGTTTGACTACGGGCAGATCGAAGCACGCGTGATCGCGTTGATCTCCGGTGATCCGTTCCTGATGGAAGTTTTCGCCGATCCAACGCGAGACATTCACATCGAGTGCGCGCGGATCATCTGGGAGAACTTCGACCAGCTTGATCCAGACACCCGCAAAGCGCTGCGCGAGAACGTCAAGAACATCGAGTACGGCTACATGTACATGGCGCAGCTAGAGACGCTGCACAACACGATGCTCAAGGCCGGCAACCTGATCAACATCAACGATCTGGCGAAGGCGATCGCGAAGCTCGCCGCGAAGTTGCCCAACATCAAATCGTGGCAGCAAGCAGCCGTCGCGCTCGCGATGAAACCGCCGCACATCAAACGCGACTTCATCTTGGGTCGGATGCGCTCGTGGCCGATGGGCAACGTGGAGGCGCCCGAAGCCGTCAACTCGGAGGTGCAGTTCGCAGCGTCAGCGATCATGAACACCGGGATGGCGCGGATGATGCCTCGGCTAGAGAACTACCAAGACGCGTGGGCGATCGCGCAGATCCACGACGCGGCAGTCTTCGAGCTCTGGGAGGACGAAGCCGAGCGCTTCGCTGCGGACTGCAAAGACGCCTTCGAGCAAACCTATGAGCGTGATGGGCGATCGGTGCCCTTCGGGATCGATGTCAAGATCGGTCACAGCTGGGATAAGGTCTGAAAGTCTGATCGTCAGCCCCTTGAAGTAGCTTAGCGGGAGATGATCCCGACCCCCGAACAAGCCGCCGTCGTCGAGTACGTCCGAGCCAACAAAGGCAATCTTGTCGTCGAAGCGCTTGCGGGTGCGGGCAAGACGAGCACGGCACTGATGGCCCTCGAAGTCATCCCGCAGAAGTCGATCCTGATGGCTGCATTCAACCGCAGCATCGCCGACGAGCTCACGGCGAAGATGCCGAAGATGCCGAAGACCCACGCGATCCACGTCAAGACGTTCAACGCGCTTGGCTGGGGCAACCTGCGCACGGTCTATCGCCATCTCGACGTCAGCCGCGACGGTACCGAGATCATTCTCCAGCAAGCGTGCAAGGGCCGGCCGATCACGTTCAACCAACGGCGTTGGGCTGTGCGGCTGCTCAAGCTGGTCAAAGAGACTACGACGGAACGGGTCTTGAGCCCCAAGACGATCCAAGACATCGGTGTCGAGCACGAAATCTTCGGCTTCAAGGCAACGGCCAGCGACATCGACGAGACGATCGAGCACGTGATCCGGGCCTATGAATTCTCGCAGCACCCCGAGAACCTCACGACGGTCGATTTCTGCGATCAGGTCTGGATGCCCTCGGTGCTCAAGCTCCCGCCCGCCTCGCGGTACCAAGCGATCATCATCGACGAGCTCCAGGACATCAGCGAGCCGCAGTTCGTGCTCTTGCAAAGCGTCATGCTCGCGAACACGCGCATGATCGCGATCGGTGATCAGCGACAGGCGATCTACGGCTGGCGCGCAGGCATGGGCGATCGCGCGTGGGGTGTCATGCGTCAGAAGTACGACGCGCACACGCTCAAGTTGACCGTGAGCTTTCGTTGCTCTGCGGAAGTGGTCAAGGTCGCACAACAGATCGTCCCCGAGATCAGGGCGCTGCCGGACAACACTGGGGGCTCGGTCAGCACGATCTCGTTGGCAGATCTGCCGCATCACTTCGTGGGTGGCAAGACTGGCGATGAACGGTTGATCCACACGTTCGTGTTGAGCCGGCTCAACGATGCGCTACTCGATTGCGCGTTGTTCCTGCATCGCAACAACGTCGCGTTTCAGCTCGCAGGCGGCAAGGAGCTGATGGCACCGCTGATCGATCTGATCGACAACACGATCGATCATCGCAACGAACAGTCCTATCGGGATTCGGTCAAAGCATGGGTCGCCAAGACGAAGGCGAAGGCCGAGAAGCAGGGCTCACCGTCGCTCGACGACAAAGCAAACCAGTACAGCGCGATGCTGATCCGTGCGCTGGACGAGACGGCGTTTTTGCCCGGACAGAAAGGCGTCGTCAGCCCGTTCAAGGTCAAGAGCGTGTTGCAAGCGTTGCTCGCGCCGAATCAGTCGGGCGTGTTGTTGTCGACGGTGCACAAGGTCAAGGGCCTGGAAGCCGATCGCGTGTTCTTGCTCAAGGAAAGCTTTGGGCGGCATCGTGGGGAAATCCATTACTTGCTTAGTGACCCCCCGATGATCACGCCGACAGCGTTGGTTCCCGAAGAGGAGCTCAACATCGAGTACGTCGCGATCACGCGCGCTCGCTGGCATCTGGTGTGGGTCACCAAGTTTGCCGAGAGCGATGTCGTCGTCGGCGATCTCGACGAAGCGATCACACTCACGGATCTCGACAAGCTATCGATCGAACAACTAGAAGAAGACTTCATCAAAGCCGAGCGCGAAGCGGTTCGGTTGTCGAGCCTGGACAAAGCGGGCTCTGACAAGTGGAGCGCCTATGCGACCAAAGTTTTGACGGCGCTCAACACGAAGAGTAAGGCTAAGAAGTGACTGGAAGAAGCTCGATCCACACTTTCGGGCACCAGTAACGAAGTTGGCCAAAGAGGCGACTACAAGTGACTCAGCTGATCGAAACAGACTACCCGAGCGCGACGATTCGTCGACGCAAGCGGAACCAAAGCGGACTGTCCGACGGAACGTGCACGCCCGCATGGCTCGCCGAGCGGCTGCCCCTCGTTGATCTCGATCCCGCGAGCAACCCGCGATCGCACATTCGAGCTCGTTGGACATACAGCATCGAACGCGGGCTCAACGGCATCCGTCTACCCTGGCGCGGTAGCGTCTTTCTCAACAACCCATACAGCCAGCCGATGCCGTGGATGGTCAAGCTCAGGCTGGAAATCCTCGTCGGGCGTTGCACCGAGGCGATCGTGCTCCCCAAGTTCGATCCGTCAACCGAATGGTGGGCGGTGCTTCAGAAACCGATCGAGGTTTCGGGCGTGACGTACACCCCTGATCTTTGGCAGTTCAACGATCGGATCGAATTTGACGAGCATCCCCAACTGATCGAAGAACGTCGACTCAAAGTCAGGGAGAAACGCGCTCAAGGCCTCAAGGCCACCGAGGCAACGTCCAACAACTTCCCGAGCGCGATCGTGCACTGGCGGTTCGAGCACGAGCCGCTCGATCTGCATGATGTCGCAACGCTCTGGCGCCGGCCGTAAGGCCATTGGCCGGCATCCGAACAATCGTGATAGCTTAGGCCTCGTGGAAGCTCGACGCGAAAATACCGTGCTGGTGATCGTTAGCTTCGGCATGCTGTTTAGCCTGCTTGCTGTTGGTGGCGCGATCAGGGCGCTGATCCGGCGCAAAGAAGACGAAGACAAGCCGCTCGGTGATGGCGGGGGTCGACTTCGCAGCATCTTCGAACAGGTCTTTGCACCGGCCGAAGAGGCACCCGTCGTGAGCTCGATTCCGGCGACCATGCCGACCGTCGGCCTCAAGCCGGGTGTTCGCTCGATCATCCCCCAAGGCGTTCCCGTTCAGCCGGCCCCCGTGGTTCAGGCGCCGACCAGCAAGAGCAATCGCGAATTGAAGTCATCGAAAACGGCCACTTACACGCTTTCCACGTCGACGATCTCGCGAGTGTTCGACGCTGGAAGCCAACGTCATTGGTCTGTCGAGATCCGCAACATCGGCCCTCCGGGTTCGCGTGCGTGGATCACCACGGATTCAAACCTCACGTCGTTCCCGAGCGCGGCGGCCTTCATCCCTGCGGGTGCGTTCAGCACGTTCAAGGTTCGTCCAGGTGACGCACTTTTCGGGATGGGTGACGTCGAAGGTGTCCAGGTGTCCGTGATTTCGTCTGAGGATGTTGCGTGACCAAGCGGGCGACGGACGACGGCACGATCACTGACACGACCCCAGCAGCCAACGACTGGGGTCTCGTCGTTCGTCCAATCGGTGGTACGGCGCCCGTCCCGAGCGGGACCATCAGCACGTCAACGCAAGACAACGTCACAGGCGCTTCCCAGCTGCTTCTCCCAGCGAACACCGATCGGCTTGGGTTCTCCGTGAAAAACACGTCGACGGGCAGCCTCTGGCTTCGTCTGGCGACGGGTGCCGCTACGCTCGTCCCGAACAACACGACCGTCGAGCTCGTGCCCGAGGCCTATTACGAGTCGCCGTTCAACTATCAGGGCGAGCTCAACGCGATCGGTGAAATTGCCGACGGTGAAGCGCTCGTGACTGAATATACGTTCGTGCCGTGAGGGAACGATGCCGTTATATCCGCCGCCAGACTCCTTTACGCTTGCCTCGGGCGATGTCAGCTCGGGCTTCATTGCGAGCGGCGCGGTTCAAGGCTTCTTCGGTGCGACCCGTCATATCGCTTCGGGAACGCTTGGCGTTGACGATCTTGGTTCCGGCGCAGTGGTGGCTGGCACTGTTGGGAGCGGAGCTATCGTCAGCGGCAATCTCGCTAGCGGGCAGGTCGGTCATGGACATGTAGCGAGCGGTGCGATCACGAGCGGACAGCTCGGCACGATCGGCTCGCCAGATCCGGGGACGTTCCTACGCGCAGACTTCACGTGGGCGCTTCCCGTCGTTGGCTCGGGGGACATCAGCTCGGGCGAGATTGGCTCGGGCGCCGTGCAAGGCTTCTTCGGGAGCACGCGCAACATCGCGTCTGGTACGATTGGCGTCGATGATCTGGGATCTGGCGCCGTTGTCGCCGGCACTGTTGGCTCTGGTGCTGTTGTCAGCGGTAACGTGGCGTCTGGTCAGATCGGCCGTGGGGCGATCGCCGACGCTGCGATCATCGCAACCGCGCTTGCGAGCGGCGCCGTTACCAGTGGCGCGATTGCATCGGGGCAGGTCGGCAACAGCGCGTTGGCCGACGCGGCGGTTCGTAGTGGTGCCGTCGGTTCTGGACAGATCGGCCGAGTACATCTCGCCTCGGGCACACTCGCTGTCACCAGCGGCGATGTTCAGAGCGGCGCTGTTGGTGGATTCTTCGGCAATCGTGCGATCGCGTCTGGCAGCGTCGGCGTCAGCGATTTCGGCTCTGGCGCTGTCATCGCAGGAGCTGTCGGATCTGGTGCGATCGTTAGCGGAAACGTCGCAAGCGGACAAATCGGTCCGAACCATCTCGGCTCTGGCGCCGTCCTTTCTGGTGCGCTTGCGTCGGGACAGGTTGGTCTAAACCATCTCGCCAGCGGCGCAGTCCGCTCGGGTGCGATTGCATCAGGTCAGATCGGCCCGAACCATTTGGCGTCGGGCGCCGTGCTCTCGGGTGCGATCGCCTCGGGCCAGATCGGCGTCAATCATCTTGCCAGCGGTGCCGTTCGCTCGGGTGCGATCGCCTCGGGCCAAATCGGCTTCAATCACCTTGGCTCGGGCGCTGTGCTTTCCGGCGCGATTGGCTCAGGTCAAGTTGGCAACGTTGCCCTTGCCTCGGGCGCTGTCACCAGCGGACGCATCGCAACGACGGGCACGCCTAACGCCACGACGTTTTTACGTGGTGATTTTGCGTGGGCTGCTCCAGCGAGCGCGATCGTCAGCGGCGCGATCGCCAGTGGCGCGATCGCCAGCGGCGCCGTCCAAGGTTTCTTTGGTTCGACGCGAAACATCGCCTCGGGCACCGTCGGCGTCGACGACTTGGGTTCCGGCGCTGTTGTAGCCGGCAGCGTGGGCTCAGGCGCTATTCGTAGCGGCAATCTCGCGAGTGGCCAGGTTGGCACGTTCCATCTCGCAGACGCGAGTGTGACGGCTCCTAAGCTCGGTAGTGGATCGGTCACCAGCGGCGCGATCGCGAGTGGTCAGGTCGGCACGAGCGCGTTGGCCGATAGCTCGGTGCTCAGTGGTGAAGTCGGCTCGGGACAGATCGGCCGCGTGCATCTCGCGAGTGGAACGCTACTAGTCGGCAGTGGCGATGTCGCAAGCGGATCCATTGGCGGTTTCTTCGGCGATCGTCAAATCGCGTCAGGAACCGTCGGTGTATTCGATTTTGGGAGCGGCGCTGTCATCGCTGGCAGCGTTGGATCTGGTGCGATCGTCTCGGGCAATATCGCGTCCGGCCAAGTCGGTGTCAACCATCTAGCGAGTGGTTCTGTTCGCTCCGGCGCGATCGCGAGCGGCCAAGTTGGCCAAGGTCACATCGCCAATGCGTCGATCGTCGCGATCGCGATCGCAAGTGGTGCCGTGCTCTCGGGAGCGATCGGCTCTGGCCAAGTCGGTAACCTTGCGATTGCGTCTGGTGCTGTGAGCTCTGGGCGTCTAGCGACGACCGGCGTCGGTGATGCCACGACGTTTTTGCGTGGCGACTTCGCCTGGACTGCGCCCGCGTTCGCGATCAATTCGGGTGACGTTGGATCCGGCAAGATCGCCAGCGGCGCCGTCCAAGGCTTCTTCGGCTCGACGCGAAACATTGCCTCAGGCACCGTCGGCGTCTTCGATCTTGGTTCGGGCGCTGTCATCGCCGGAACCGTCGGTAGTGGCACAATCACGTCTGGCCAAATCGCCAGCGGTCAAGTCGGTCGTGGTGCACTCGCCGACGCGTCGATTACGGCGATCGCGATCGCCAGCGGACAAGTCGGAAACAATGCGCTCGCAAATCAAGCCGTGCTCTCGGGTCAATTGGGCTCAGGACAGGTCGGTCGTGTTCACCTAGCTTCTGGAACGTTGCTCATCGCAAGCGGTGACATTGGATCAGGATCTGTTGGCGGTTTTTTCGGTAACCGAGCGATCGCTAGCGGATCCATCGGTGTTTTTGATTTTGGTTCAGGCGCCGTGATCGCAGGCGCTGTTGGTTCCGGCGCAGTGGTGTCTGGCAATATTGCGTCAGGCCAAATCGGCCCCAACCATCTTGGTTCTGGCGTTGTGCTCTCTGGCGCCATCGCCTCAGGCCAGATCGGAACGTTTCATCTCGCTGACGCAAGTGTGACAGCCCCCAAGCTCGCGAGTGGATCGGTACTCTCGGGCGCAATCGCGAGCGGCCAGGTCGGTAACCTTGCGATCGCGTCTGGCGCTGTGAGCTCGGGGCGCATCGGTACAACTGGAACTCCAACTGCCACGACGTTCCTTCGTGGTGATTTCGCTTGGGCTACCCCAGCAACGATCATCGCTTCCGGCAGTATCGGCTCCGGCGCGATTGCAAGTGGAGCCGTGCAAGGCTTCTTCGGCTCGACGCGCAATATCGCGTCTGGGACCATTGGTGTCTTCGATCTTGGCTCGGGCGCTGTCATTGCTGGCGCTACTGGCAGTGGCGCGATCGTCAGCGGCAATATTGCAAGCGGTCAAGTTGGCCGTGGTGCGCTTGCTGATGCGTCAGTGATCGCGATCGCGATCGCAAGTGGTGCGGTGTTGTCGGGCGTGATCGCGTCAGGGCAGATCGGCACGTTTCATCTCGCTGATGCGCTAGTCACGGCACCCAAGCTCGCGAGTGGCTCGGTATTGTCCGGCGCGATTGCCAGCGGGCAAGTTGGAAACAACGCAATCTCATCGGGCGCGGTAACGTCCGGTCGTCTCGGTGTTGCTGGCGTTCCAACTGGAACGCTGTTCCTACGCGATGACTTTTCGTGGGCTGCCGCTGGCGGTGGTTTGACTTCTGGCGCGGTCAGCTCCGGCTTCATCGCGAGCGGTGCCGTCCAAGGTTTCTTTGGAAGCACGCGACACATCGCTAGTGGAACGATCGGGGTGTTTGATCTTGGCTCGGGCGCCGTCGTTGCTGGCACCGTCGGCTCTAGCGCAGTTCTCAGCGGCAGCATTGGTGCATCGGTTGTCGGTACGACGGAGCTGATCAACCAGAGCGTGACCGCAGGCAAGATTGCTCCGTCGGCAGTCATCCCAGGCAAGATCGGCTCTGGCGCCGTTCAATCGGGCAACGTCAATAGCGGCGCTGTGCTCGGCGCGATCGCGTCAGGAGCTCGAAACATCGCGAGCGGCACGGTGGGCGGCTTCGACATCGCAAGCGGTGGTGTTGGTTCTGGTCAACTCTCCGTTACGGGCGTCCCGACTGGAACGCTTTTCTTGCGCGACGATTTCTCGTGGGCTGCGGCTGCTGGCGGTGGTTTGACTTCTGGTGCCGTCAGTTCTGGCTTCATTGCTTCTGGCGCCGTCCAAGGCTTCTTCGGCAGCACGCGACACGTTGCATCCGGCACTGTCGGTGTCTTCGATCTTGGCTCGGGCGCCGTTGTTGTTGGGACTGTTGGTTCTGGCGCCGTGGCCTCCGGCAACATCGCGTCCGGTTCGATCGGCATCAACCATCTAGCTTCAGGTGCTGTTCGAAGCGGCGCGATCGCGAGCGGGCAGATCGGTTTCAACCATCTTGGCTCGGGTGCTGTGCTCTCCGGCGCGATCGGTTCCGGTCAAGTCGGCCAGTTCGCGCTTGCACCCAACGCTGTGACTTCGGGGCGTCTGGCTGTCACAGGCATCCCCGACGGCAGCAAAGTCCTGCGCGACGACTTCTCGTGGGTTGCTCCAAGCTCGCCGACGATTGGCTCGGGCGACATCGGCTCGGGCAAGATCGCGAGCGGTGCGGTTCAGGGTGAACGTGGCGTCACGCGACACATTGTGTCGGGAACCATCGGCCCGAACGACCACAGCTCTGGCGCGATCATCAGCGGTCACGTTGGCAGTGGTGCGATTCGCGGCTTCGGGCAGTTCAGCATCACGAACGGAAACATCGCGAGCGGGACCATCAGTACGTTTGATCTAGCTGGGCTCGATGTCATTCAGTCGGGACAGCTCCAACAAAACTCTGTCCTCTCGATCAACATTGGTAGCGGCCAGATCACCTCTGGACGTATTCGCATCGAGTCGATCATCTCGGGTCTAATGGCTTCAGGGTCGATCTACGGCAATGCGTTCTCGGGGTCTGCCGGCCGCGTTGCGATGCTGGAACCAGCATCGATCGACACGGGTGATCTAGCTTTCTCGTCCGTCAAGAGCGGGCGCATCGGCGACGGCGCCGTGTTGTCCGGCAACGTTGGCTCGGGGCAGCTCAGCACGAATCACTTTGCTTCCGGTTCCGAGATCACTTACGCCGGGAACATCCTTCAAGACAACTTCGTCGCGATCGAAACCATCTCGGGTGTTCGTTGCGTCCAGCTTGATCCCACGATCAGCGGTAGCGTTCGGATCGCGATGGCTGCGGTATCTGGTCGGGGCCCGGCGATCGGCATCGTGTTCGAAGACACGGTGTCAGGCGCCGTCGCCAAGGTGATTCGCTACGGGCTCGTCACACCACCAGCCTCGGAGTGGGGCTCTGGTTTCGATCCGCGCTTCACGTCGCGTTACGGCGTTTCAATGTTCATGGGAGCTTCTGGCTCAGTGATCGGAAACGTTAGTACAACAGCTGGTCGTCAATACACTGGCGTCGGCACAACCAAATCTGGATCGTGGGGGCAGAAATTAGGCTCACTCGTGTCGAGCGGGCAGATCCTGGTTGATATCGATCCACGTTTCGTCGCTTCGGGCGCTGCGGTTGTTGCAACCAACATGTTGATCTGGCCGGTGTAGCCCGAAGCTGTCAGCCCGTTGAGCTAGCCTCGCGAGCGTGAAAGCCCTCTACATCACAGGCGACGCGATCGGCGCGGCCACGGGCGGCGGACGCGTGACGTTCCACGAGGCCGAGGCACTCCGCGAAGCCTTTGATGATGACATCGAAGTTTGGTCAGAGCCTGGGGAACCAAGACCCTGGGGGCCCGACGACGTTTGCGCGAAACGTGTGATCGAAGACCCGTCGATCAAGCCCATCCTCGCGCATTTCTATGCGGGCACGTTCACGAAGACGATCGCAGTGCTGCGAGATCGCGGAACCAAGATCACGTACACAGCAG
The DNA here is from genome assembly GCA_038252755.1 of Polyangiales bacterium. Classification (GTDB taxonomy): domain Bacteria; phylum Myxococcota_A; class Polyangia; order Polyangiales; family Polyangiaceae; genus PMG-095. The sequence goes on from JBBSAB010000142.1 coordinate 12,142, forward strand.
CCGCGCACAACATCAACGCCTCAGCGGCCGAACACGAAGCGCTCGGTGTTCCGTTCGATTACCCGCATCTCAAACCGCCGCTCTGGAGCCGCTACATCAACGGCTATCTCAACGCCGATCTGTTGATCTGTCCGTCGGCCTTGTCGCGTTTCGTCATGCAAGTCTATTCGTCGGCGTGCCCGCCTATCGTGATCCTTCCGCATGGGTTTGACCAACCGCACAAGATCAAACCACTACCCGAGCGCTTCGTCGTCGGGTATCTCGGGCAACCAGGACCCGACAAGGGGTTGCGTTGTCTCTTGCTGGCGTGGGCGAAGGTCTCGAAGGAGCGGGCCGGAATACTCATGATCGCCGGACGTGGGACGGAGCTACTTGCGGATCTCGTTCGTCAGATCTCCCCGAAGGCACCCGTGATCATCCTTGGCGAAGTCGCCGATGCCAGCGAGCTCTACAACGCGTGTTCGATCTACGTTCAACCATCGGTGACCGAAGGTTTCGGGATCGAAATCCTCGAAGCGCTCGCGCACGGACGCCACGTGATCGCATCGGTGGGCGCGGGGGCTAGCACGTACGCAACGCAGAGTTTTCCGGCCAACGACGTGAACGGGCTCGCTGGCCTATTGACCGATGCGATCGATCACCCGCCCACGTTCGAGATCCCGGCAGTCATGCTTGACACGTTGACGTGGCCGGAGATCCGCAAGCGCTACGTCAACGTGTTCAGGAGTTTTCGATGAAGATGCACGTCAACACGCACGGCTGGCTCATGATCGAAGGGTTCAACGTTTTTCCAAACGTGATCGAGCTCGGGGGCGGCTCCAACCCGCAGTTCCAACCCAACGTCGATACGCGTTGGTGTCGAGACCTTGAAGGCCGGCCAACGGTCGCGTTCACGGCTGACTTTGATCGCCCGTTGCCGATCAAGTCTGAAGAGTGGGACGTGGTGTTTTGCCGCTACGCGATCGAGCACATCTCGTGGCGCAACGTCGACCAGTTCGTTAGCGAGATCCTGCGCATCCTCAAGCCAGGAGGCCAAGTGTTCATCGTGACAGCCAACGCCGAGGCGCAAATGCGCTGGGCGCTCGCGCAAACTGACTGGGCCTTCGATCGAATCTCGCAGTGCCTGGGCGGCGATCAAGATCACCCGGACAACACACACAAAGTCTTCTTCAACCCGATCAGCATCGAGCGGTTGTTCTCATGTGGGGGCTTCGAGGGCGTGTTGGTGCTCAAGCACGGCGAGCTCGGGACGGACATGATCGTCGAGGCACGAAAGCCTGTCAGCCCATTGAAGTAGTCTTCGCCCATGCCTGGCGCATGGGAAATCGAACGTCCAAGTGTTCTGACCGCGATCCTGACGCGTGAGTTTGTCTCGACGCGTTGGGCTCGTAGGTTTCGCGAGATCGCCATGCCGCTCGGGTCTGGGATCACCTTCAAGGCTGGGCAACCGTTCGACACGGCGCGAAACGCAGCCGTTGATGACATGCTCAAAAACAACTTCGAATGGTTGTTCTTCCTCGACGACGACGTGATCCCGCCGCCCGATGTCATCTCGCGGCTTGTGGGGCTGCGCAAAGACATCGTCTCGGGGCTCTACTATCGCCGGCACCCTCCGGTGAAGCCGGTCGCGATGACACTCACGCCAAACGGCCCGGCGTGGGTCGACAACTGGACGCCAGCCAATGCGTTGTTGTCCGTCGACTACGTTGGCGCGGGTTGCTTGCTGATCCACCGTCGTGTGTTGGAGGGCCTCAAGGCGCCGTGGTTCGATTGGGAGATCGGGCGTCTCGCGCCTGATGCTGGGCGCAACGCGCTGAGCGAAGACTTCGCTTTCTGCGCGAAGGCCAAAGCGGCCGGCTTCGAGATCCATCTAGACACGTCGACGGTTTGCGAACACGTCGGGTTCGGTATGGCGACGGCCAATGGCTTCGAACCCGCAGGAGTCTACTGATGAAGATCTGCGTGATTTCGTCGACGGTGATCCCGTGCTTACCGCTCACGGATCCGGCCAACGGCTACAACGGGCTCGAACAAGTCGTGTGGCATCTAACCACAGGGCTTGCGCGTGAAGGTCACGAGGTATTGCTCGTCGCCCCGAGCAACTCGAAGGTTCCCGGCAACGTTGATCTTCACGGCACGACGCAGAACGAAAGTGAAATGGCCGCATACAGCGGCTACTGGCCGCGTCTACGTGACTACGACGTGATCATCGATCACTCGTGGCAGAAGTGGAGCTACCTCCTCAAGACCGAGGGCAAGCTACCTGCGCCAATCCTGGGCGTCTGTCATGCGCCGATCGACACGATGTATCGCAAGCCGCCACCGGTCGAGCTGCCGTGCTTCGTAGGCATCTCACAAGATCAGTCGGCCGAGATTGACCGCGTGCTTGGCGTTCCATCGAGGTACGCCTACAACGGCATCGATCTGGATTTCTACAAGGCAGGGCCTAGGTTGGATTCGCGAGCTGACGAACGATACTTGTTCCTGGCGCGCATCTCGTCGATCAAGGGCCCACAGCTAGCCATCGATCTCGCGCGTAAGCTGCGGTTCGGTCTCGATGTCGTCGGCGACGACAAGATCACGAACGAGCCCGAGCTTGCGCAACGCGTGCGCGCTCTGTCGACCCACAACATCAAGTTTTGGGGCGGCGTTTCGCGTGCGCGAGCCGTCCAGTTCTTCTCGGCTTCGCGGGCCTTGATCCATCCTGCGTTCCCGTTTCGCGAGCCGTTCGGGCTGACGTTGATCGAGGCGCAAGCCTGTGGTCTGCCGGTGCTCGCCTCTGACAACGGCGCATGTCGCGAGCTGATCGTGCACGGAAAGACCGGGTTTGCCGTGCCGTCGATCGAGCGTATGGAGAGCCTGCTATCGCGTGGCGCGCTCGACGAGCTCAAGTCGAGTGACTGTCGCGACAACGCCGCAAGGTTCTCGGTCGATCGCATGGTCAAGCGCTACGTCGAGCTCTGCGAGGAAGCCAGCGATACAGGAGGCTGGTAACGATGCCTGATCATCCGTTCGACAAAGACTACTTTCACGGCGGTGGCAAGTTCGGGGGCTACGCTGGATCGGGCTATCGCGATTTCCCCGTGCACTGGAACACGTTCGAGTACGTCAAGCGTCTAGCGCCGTTCAGCGTGTTGGAGCTCGGCTGTGGCCGTGGCTACGTGCTCAAGCGCTTGCACGACTACCTCGACATTCCGGTGTGCGGCCTAGAGATCAGCGAGCACTGCCGACTGACGCGGGCGATCCGAGGAGTCGTTACCCGAGACATCACCGAGGCCTTCGCGATCGCTGGGCATTTTGATCTGTGCCTGAGCGTCGCCGTGCTCGAACACATCCCCGAAGATCGGTTGCCATTTGTCTTCGAACAAATGGCGGCGCGAACCGATCGCGGAATCCACGGCATCGACGTCCACGATGATGACGGCTTCGACAAAACGCACGTGACAATGCGACCGTTGAGCTGGTGGCAGGAGCGCATGCCGCCCGGACATGTCGCCGTCGACAAAGAGGATCTCGAACGTGGTGACTGGCGGGTGAACCTGCCCGCCGAGTTGGCTTCGCCCAAGACCCTCAAGCTCAATCTCGGTTCGTTCACGCACATGTTCCACGGCTGGACGAACATCGATCAAGTGCCGTTGCAGCCCTTCGCGCGAAACGAAGGCTATCGCTTCATCCAGTGGAATCTGGCCGATCCGTTGCCGTATGTCGATGGCGTCGTCAGCAAGATCTTTTGCTCGCACGTGCTCGAACACTTCACCTACAGCGATGGGTTGAACATCCTCAAGGATTGGCGTCGTGTGCTCGCGCCGGGTGGTGTGATTCGGCTTGCCGTCCCGAGTCTCTACAGGCTCACCCGCATGTACACAGACGGCAACCTCGACGATCTCAACGAAGTCTGTGGCTTCGAGGCCGAGAAGATGTCCGACGCGCAACGGTTCTACGAGCTATTAATCGGTGGTGATCACAGGTCGGCCTACGACGCGAGCACGCTTTACGACGCACTCCAGCAAGCCGGTTTCCACAACATCAAACAATGCACGTTCAACCGGGGTCGAGATCCGGCGCTCTTGCGCGAGACGATCGATCAGTACCCCGAGCTCTCGTTATTCATGGAGGCAACCGTATGAAGCCGCTCAAGGCACTCCTCGACTTGGCGAAGGCTCGCGTGGTGTGGACCGACGACAAGATCTCACAAGCTGTGATCGATCTACTTGGCGAAGCTGACCCGTGCGGCTTCGAAGCGCCGACGATCAACAACGGCGGCGTGGTGATTCCTGATAGCTGGATGACCCCGCATCAGCAACCGAGCTCGCCAGAAGAAACTCGTGCGATGGGCCGAATGTTGTTCGAGGCTGCGGACGAGGCCGAGGGGTGAGATTCCTCGATGACTTCGTGGGCACGCATTTGGTGACGCACCTGATCGTTGGCCGCAACGAAGGTTGGTAAGACCAACCGGGCTCGGATCGTCCAACCCCTTGACGCCAGGTCGTGAGCGTGAAACGCTCAGCTCCTCACCCCCCACTCAGGATCAGGAGTCAAGGATCATGGCGACGAAGAAGCGGAAGTGCAAGTTTGGTGTTGCGAAGGCTGGCAAGCGCAAGGGCCAGTGCCTCAAGTCGCGGCGCGCGAAGAAGCGCAAGTAAGCTCGTCGACCCCACAGCAACGTCGGTGATGCGCGGGCGCAGCATCGCTAGGTGATCCGGTTCGCCGGTAGCGCCAGGCGAAAGGCAAGCAAGTGCATCTCATCAAAACCTTCGAACAGACGGGCGTGTTCGATCCGAACAACCCGAACCAGAAGATCCGCGAAGCGTATACCCCTCGGGGGTACGCTTCGTTCTACTTCAACCAAATCCCGACGACATCGAGCTTGAGTGGCCTTCGCGGCCTCGGCACGTTGGCGACGCTGCCCAGCTGGATGCAGATGGGCCTCGTCGCGCTCGTCGGCGCGGCGGGTGGCTACTTCGCGATGTCGAAGTTCGGCGACTCGATCAAGCCGGTCATGAAGAAGATCCCCGTGATCGGTGGCCAGTTCGCCGGGCTCGGCGGACGTCGACGCAAGCGGAGGCGCTAGGTCATGGCTCGCGTCAGAGGAAGATCTGTCACGCAGGCACTCGTAGCAGCTGCTCGTCGATGCCGGATGCGCGTTTTCAACCATCGTCACCCCGATCGCGGCGTTCTCAAGACGATGCAGCGCAACTGCATCTCGAACGAACTCGCGATCAAGAACGACGCTGGACGCAACGCCAGCGACGCTCAGCTCGATCGTGCAGCGGAAGCCAACACCAAGGCCATCCGCAAGCAGGACGGGCTCGGCGTGCTCGCGCTTCGTGGCTCGAAGATGTCGCATGCGACAAGGAAGACTGCGCCTGAGCCTGGCATCCATGCCCGAGAATCGCCGTCAAACAAATGCAAGATCACGCGCGAGGAGCGGGCACTACTCATCGAGATCGAACGCGGTGGCTCAAACGGATCGGTATCCATGCGAGGACTCGACAAGGCAGCAAAAGGGCTCATCGCGAAAGGGCTCGGCTATTCCGTCGGTAGAATTGGTGGAGGGCACTACACATACTCGACGGTGAAGGGCAGCGCGTGTCTCGGCATTGATTGGGACAACGGGCCGCGACCTTCCTACGATGAACGTAAGGGTGCGTATGTTATCTCGACGAACGGCACGTTCGAGGCGAGCTGATTCGGGGCCCAAGCGACGCCGTAAGCGACGACGTTGAGCTCGTGATAGCCTAGGCCTCATGCCGATGGTCATGAGTCTCGAAGGTCCGCCGCTCAGCGCTGGCGAGCGCATCAAAGCGCGCTTGCTCGGGCAGCTTCCCAAGCCGGCCGCACGCACGACGCTGCAAGGCCTCGGGCTGATCGAGCCGTTCACAGGGCATCCGATCGTGTTCTTGATCGGCGTCGTTGGCGGGCTCTGGCTCGGTGCAGCGGCCGGGCAAAAGCTCATCGCGAAGTACCGCAAATG
>JBBSAB010000143.1:0-17799 GCA_038252755.1 Polyangiales bacterium
ATCGAGGCAGGGCAATCTCGTCATGGGGCGCCTTTCGTGGTTGTGTTCGCAAACCCTTCGACGAGCGGTCAGCCCCACAAAGTCATCCCGCGCTCACTTCTTTCGTTCCCACCGTGCTCCGTGACGGATCCCCACCCGCCGGAAGGGGCGGCACCTGCGCGCAAAGCTATTGAGGCGAAGCTCGCTGGCGACCACGCAAACGTGATTCGGCATGCACGGCTGGCATTGGACGCCGATCGATACGCGAACACGGAACGCGCCGCTGGAAGAACGGCCCGCCGCTTCAATGTAACCGGCAATGCCTGGAGCGGCTGGTACGAACAGACGACGAGGCAGTCGAGCGGCTGGTGATCTCAGGCTTCGGCGACAAGTGAACCAGGACACTGCCTACGCTGAGTAATTGCCCACCTTCGTCCAGCGAGACCAACCGGGCAGACCCTAGCGGCGCGTAAAAGCCAACACGCCTCAGGGCGCGCGCCCTCGGGACCGAAGGCGGTCCGTTCCCTGGCCGCCGGCCTGGCTCACAGGTAGAGCGCCGCACCGAGCGTGGGCATGACCAGTGTGGCAGCGGCCGGAGAGCGCCAAAACCGCGCCAGGCGCAGCGAGAGAAACGGAGTCACCGGCCCCCAATTCAACGAGCGCGGTTCGAAGCTCACCGCTACGGTCACCCCGGGTAGGCGTTCGAAGGCCTGTTGATTGGAGACCAAGCCCGGGGCGAAAAGGTCGTCGGTGCCGCCGCCGAAAGTAGCCAGAAGGAGGCCCGCGCTGAGCGCGAAGGCGGGACGTATGCCCTGTCGGAAAAACAGGCGGCCCGTGGCCTCGGCTCCGAGGAAGCTGAAGACGCCGAACGGCGCACCAGGGATCGTGGGCTTAGCGCTCGCCGTCCTCGGCGCCCACGCCGCAACGCCCCGAAGGCCGAAGCCCCACTGGGCATCCGGCTGCCAAACGGCTCCGAGTGACGCGCCTGGGGTCAGCCCAGCGAAATTGTCGGAGTAACTCGCGCTCTTCCCCCCAAGCGTCGGTCCAGCGTAGCTGCGGTGGCCAAACGCCTCCGCGAGCGAGAGCTCGGCCATCCCATGTAGGCCGCGCTTCGGTTCGGCGTGACTCGGGATCGCGCACAACATGAGTGCGGCGAGCACTGCAACGTGAGTTTTTTGTGGCCAACTCAAAGCGGAGCGACCCAGGTCGGGAATGACTTTGCGGCAATGCGCGTGATGCGGGATAGCCAGAGCGTCGAGCTTGCGTCGGACACGTCGCTCTCGGCTAGCAGGGCTTCTGTCGGTGACAATGCCAAGAGCGTCCAAAAAATGCCGTCAGGTGGTTTCAGCAGGTAGACCTGCTGTGTCGAACGTTGAATGAGCATGACTCGACAATCCCCCGCACTTTTGGCGTTGGGAAAACAGCCATTGGCCGCCATCCAGTCTCCGGCCACGTCCATGTCACGCCCCACGGGCGAGAGCGGCAGGGCGGGCCCGTCGACGATCGCAGCGGGCCCTTGCTCGATCGTCGACGTGGGAGCCCAATAGCTGCGTGCCGAATCGTATTTGCCGCTGAGCCAGTCGGCGCCCTTCACACCTATCCAGGCCAAAGTGTCGTCCGAAATCGCGACGCTGATCACATTGTCTGTACCCGTCGAGAGCGTGAGCGGCTGCTGTCGGTCGGGACCCCAGCCATCCAGCGTTTCCTGCAGCGCGTCCAAATGCCACGCAGGAAACGCGACCAGTTTGCCGCGCGCAGCGCTGCTGTAGCTGACGCCACCCCCTGGCGGCACCACGCTGACCCACGCGCTCGCGTCCCGCGAATCCGCCACCACGACGCTACCGTCGTGGAACGTGACTCCCCACAGCCCCTGATCGGCAAACGCATCGAAAAGCGTTGTTTGCGTAGTCGGCAGCGGCAGTGTGTGGGCTTGCCAAGTGATCGGGCCCGTCGCGCTCACATGTCCGGCGAGTAAGCGCCCGCCGACGACTGCTGGAATTAACAGCGGCGAGTGGCCGCCGGTGCCCACGAACGAGCATTGCGGATCACTGCTGGACGTCAAGACGGCGCCGACGACCGCGTCATCGCGGATGCGCGTAACCGCCGTAAAATCCGAAGAATCATCGAGTTTCTCGTTCACCTCGACGGTGCGCAGCCACAGCTCCCCCTGGACATAACCGGCTGAAACCGCGCCGCGCAGCACGCGATTGAACTTCGACTCCGCGAGCAGCCCCGCCGGCGCAACCAAGCATCCGTTACCGCACGATTTCCACTTCCGAGCCGGCACGCACCATTGGCTGACGTCAGCGCTACGCTTGTTGCAAGCGTTCGCACCCGGCACTGGCGACCAAATCGCAGAGTCGCACGGGGCGTCGCCGGATGCCGCGAGCGGCGGGTCCGCCATCGCGCCGCCCGCCCCAGCATCCGTCGCCATGTCCTTCAAGCCGCCGCTGGCGGTCCCACCCCGACCAGCGCTACGCCCGGCTCCGGCGAGCCCCGTGCCTGCTTCCGAATGGGAACCACCGCTGCCGCTTGGCGATGGCTTGGTGCTCTGACACTCTGCCGTAAGAGCCACAAGCGATGCTATCGGCAGCACGAGCAACCCGATCCTGGTCCTCGCAGCGTGCCAGCGCACGCTAGGCATGAAGTCTCACAGACGGTCTGGCTCGCATGCTCTTGGCTCGTCGCGCCGGGTGGTCAGCCGCACGAAAAACTGCGTTCGTCCGTCCGACACCGGCAGATAGGTAGCATACGTCGTGTTCACCGGGTCATCCAGCACCATGCCGTCACTGCGCTGTATTCCGGTGAATTCGACCTGTCCGCGTCTCGTGATCTCGAATTGGTAGGTCTTGAAATGATGGCGCTCGCTGGCCACGAGCATGAACGATCCATCACTCAACGAGACGAGCCCGTAGCGATCGATCTGCTCCGATGAGGGCCACGCTCGCAGCAGGCTCGAACGTTGACTCTTCACCTCGTAGCGAAGGAGCCGGATACGACGTCCGTGCTTGATCGGTACTCGATCCAGAACGAGCAAGTTCCCGCGCTCGCTGTCGTAGGCGACCGCCAGCACCTCGCCAGGTCGGTATTGCCCCGGCACCGAAGTCACGATCGTGTTGCCCCGCGCGGGGCGCAGGTTCGGCACGACGCCGGAGGTCGGCGTGAAGACCCTGCGCCAGGTATTCGAGGCCAGGTCGTTGCGCCAGATCTCACCGGTTGGCGGTCCGTTTTGGTCGTCGTGTGTCCCGCCGATCATGTACAGCGCGTTCTCGGCACCCGACAGGATGCCGCGTGCGGCGTAGCGGTTCGACGGCTGGGGGGTCGCGAAGGACGGCTGAGGCTCGTCGGCAGCCAGCGGCGCAAAATTCGGCAGGCCGATACCTCCGCCGGGCAGATGATCGTTACCTCCGCCGCCGCCTCTCGGGTGGGACGCCGCAAGCTCGTCGTCCCGGAACAGCTTGCCATCGGTGAAAATCGCCGTGTGCACCGCGGATGCGCCCGCAATCCACTTCAGCGGCAGGGTCGCCCACTGCAGCCCTCGTGAGAAAGTCGCGCCACGCACTCCGGTCTCCACCGGAGTGAGAAACCTCGTATCCGCAGCGCTGAATTGAGCCAACTTGTCGGACAGCAGCTCGGACACGTCGAACACCGGCAGGCCACGTTCTCGCGTTGCTAAGAGCCCAGGATTCGAACGTACGAGCCGGGCGATGGTGGAAATTTGTGCGAACTTGTCCTCTAGCAAGAAGTCCGGATCGAACAGCCAATCGCGACGGAAAATCGGCGCGCAGGTGGTGCAGCCTGACGACGGCGCGACCGCCGGCGGGAGGGACGGGAACTTGATCGCAACCTGCGGTGTGCTGACCTTGGTGTAGACATCACGAAGTCGGCCCTGCGTTTGGGCGTCCCGGGCACCGCCAGCGCCGTCAGAGAACCGATTGTTCGTCGTCGCCGCGTGACTCCAAAGCAGGCCTGACGTGAACCCGGGCGCGTACTCCTGCACGTGGCCCTGTGCAACGTCCTGGGACGTGTACCAAAACAAGAATTCGCGCGAGCCGATATTGCAGGGGCCGGAAGCGTCGGTCCCAATCGAGTGGAAGATGTTGCCCTCGCACTCAATCGTGTTCGTAAACGTGTGGTTTGCCGTTCGGTCGAAGACACCCGCGGGGGCCGCCGGGACCTCCACCGCGTTGGCGTCGTAAGGCAATACACCCGTGGTGATGCGATGCCAGGGGTTGCCGAACTCGGGTGCATCGAAAAACGTGGGGTCATCGACGCATATTCTGCGGCTGATACAGGTATGACTGTCGATCGGCGTGTTCCCGCAATTACACCAGCGGTGTCCCACGCTCGCGGAGAATGCGCGCGCCGTGCCGATGCCGCTCGAGCCAAGAAATGCAGTGATCGCTCCAACGCCGGCCTCAAGATCGCCCGGCGTTGCGGGGATTTGGATTGGCTTGGGCACGTAGCTAGGCGCGGCGTCACAGGCGTCGCCCTCCGCCTGCACATTTTCGCGCAGCTCGGCATCGTCGTTGGAATTGGTGGTCAGTTGGTCATTGGGCTTCGTCGCGCAAACGTCGCAGGCGTTGCCGAATGCATCGCCGTCGGTGTTGGCTTGGCCGGAGCAACGGCCAAACGTGCCAACGCCGTTGCACGATCCAGCCGGACACTGAAAGTTACTCCCGCAAAACTGGCCGTCGGCTGGCCCACCCATGCACTGACCGTACTTGAGCAACTCGGCGTCATCCGCCCCGATGCAGCTACCCTGGTTCGCAGTCGCGCACTGGGAATTCGCGGTGCAAGCCAGCGGCCCATTGCGCACCCTCTGGCAGTCGTCGCAGCGATCGATCACGCCGTCGCCGTCGCTGTCGAAGTCGTCCGAGACTCGCGCGTTCGGCGCTCCAGGGCAGGTGTCGCAGGCGTCGCCTACACCGTCGTGGTCGGTCGAGTCCGTCTGCGACGGGTTGGCGCAGAGCGTCGGGTCGCCGAAGAGGCTCTTGCAGAGCGAGCCGGGACAGTTGTCGCAGTCATCGCCGACACCGTCCCCGTCAGTGTCCTCTTGATCGGGATTGTTGCAGTGCAAGGACGAGTCATTGTTGCAGCGGGCAGGCGGACAGTTGTCGATCGCATCGTCGACGCCGTCCTCGTCGGCATCGTTTAGAAACTGTGCTAACCAGTCGCCGTTGTCGGTCGGCGTCGAGCCAATGTTGAAGGTGGCAGAGTAGATCGTTCTGTCCGTGCCGAAGGTCGACGTCTGCGAACCGGAGTCCACCCCAACGATTGTCGTATGATCGTCGATCTTGTCTCCCTCGGTGACGGGGCCTCCGGAGTCGCCCGGCTGGGCCTTCGCTTGACCGGATCCTGCGTCAGATTGCAGCCACTGGGCCCCGCAAGATCCCTGCCCCAGGAAGCCACAATCTTGGCCAATCTCGAGCCCTTGTGTGAGCGAGGCGCTCTTCTTCGCGGCAAAGTTGCCAGCGTAGCCAGTGATGCGTGCGGGCAGGATCAAGTAGGTGCCTAGATCTTTGGCCGATGCGTTCGTGGTCAGGACATGCGGCAATTCCGGAACTTCTTCGACGGTTGCGTTGCGATTCATGATGAAGACTGCAAGATCCGCATAGCGGTCCTCCTTGGATGAATTGCCCTTGCCGGAGGCGATCGACGCGGTCGCGTGAGTCGCGGAATTCGTCGATGTGAGCGTGAAAGTCTTCGTGGCGTTGTTGTTCTTGTACGCCATGGTGAACGTGACGCCGCCGCTCTGAACTTGGGCAGTGGTAACGCCACTGTCAAAAAAGCAGTGCGCCGCCGTTAGCACGAGGTTGCGCTCAATCAGTGTGCCCGTGCACACGCTACCGCCGGGAAACGCAACGAAGCCAACCGCGCGGTACGGCATGCGGACCGACAACGTCACGTCGGTCGTGTCGCCCCCCGTGATGCTTTCTTGGATCGAGGACGAATCCTCACCTGGTGCCGAGCCGCTGCAGCCGGCGGCCAACGTTAGCGCCGCGCCCATTACCAAGGGTGCTAGCCATCCGCTCCCCGACAAATCGATTCGACTGGCCATGGTCTCTCCTCCCGCTGCACTCCTGTGCCATGCAGCTCGGGGTCCAAGGCAACATGCTTCGCTTGGCTAGTCAAGGCCGCCTAGGGCCAGGTACGAATCACCAGTCGATGAGCGGCGGGGTGGCCTGGTCCACTGCGCCCAGACCGCCAGAGGCTGTTGGCCTGAGCGACCCTGGCTGACCCGTCGTCGGCGAGTCGACGCCTGATGCTCCAGATCAGGGTTCTCAGCGGCCACCAACCCCTGAAGAAAGGACCATGAGGTCTTCCAGACGCTCGTCGCGCTGAAGCTGGCCGCCGAAGTCACCTTCGGCGTGTATCGAGTCCAACGGTGGCGATGCGACCATGCGGCTCAGCGCCGCGCCCACGGATGCCTGAGGTCCTCCGATCCACCAGGCTTAGGCGGACCAGCGCGGCCGCCCCCCAAGCTTCCTTGATCTCAAACCCGTGAGCGCGATCGGGAACCCTGATGGCCAGCCTGACCTTCTGCTTCCACATGGCCGCCCTGCCTGAGATTTGGCAGCGGCGCCTGAGACCAGATCAGTCCCACGAGAGCAATACTCAAGAGCAGCGCCCAAGACGATAGACTTTGGGACCAAGGCCGCGCTCACCCGCCGAGCCAGCTCAGGTTCAATCATCAGTCGATCAGCGGCGGGGTGATCTGGTCCAGTGCGCCCAGACCAGTAGAGGCTGTTGTCCTGATGGACCCTACTGACCCGTCGTCGACGAGCCGACATCTGATCCTCGACACCAGGGTTCTCTGGCCCACGTGGCCAGCCCGGACTGCGCGGACCAACTGCTTGATGGTGACGACGCGCTCAGAGGTCCCGGCCGGTAGAGTAACGACGGCCGCCTCCAGCTCGGGCATCAGGTTGGCAGCGAGCCACACCATGTGCCCCACCCGCTGCCCGGAAGCCCCGACGCGGCGGCCCAGCGCCGCCCGGGACGGCGCCTCGCCCTCCTCCAAGGTGCGCTTCCATTCCTTGGCCTTCTGCAGCAGAGCCACGACTTCCGGCTGGCGTGGATCCGGCCTAGGCTTTGGCACGCGACGCGGTAGCGGAACCGTCTCGCGTCGGTTCATGCTTGAGTCGTGGTTGGGGCGCTACTAATCCTCAGCGATTTCTTGGCAATTGCTGCACACGCGCCGAGTGGCGCTGGCGCAGGCTCCGGACACGCCCTCCGGCGACCACGCTCCAAAAGATCACCTACCGCGTTCGGTTAGTGCACTCTTGCAGAGAACGACGACTGCGCGTGGGCAGTCGGTGACCCTTCGCCGGAACCCGACGTCGTTGACGTCGCCGACTGACGCGCCGATCAGCCAGCGACTCCTTCCAAGGCTGCGTGCGGCTAGAAATCGAGCATAAGTTGGACTACTTCCACCGTCTGGACGTCGCCAGAGGACGGCAGTGCGTGTGCACAGCCTAGACTCCCGTGCGGCGGCTCTTGTCCCGGCGCTTCGCGATGTTAGAGCTTCGGCTCTCGACCGCGAGGGGCACGGCAAATCATCAAGATTCGGATCTCGTCTTGCTGTTCATCGACCTCGTAGTACACGTGGCACTTCGTCTGCTTGAGCAGCAAACGCATGAGCTGAGGACGGCGTTCAGTGGGACGAGGTGTGCCGAGGTGCGGGATGGTTTCGAGGTCCTTCACCGCCTGCGCGAGTTCGTCGGCAAATAGCTCGCTCGTGTCAGGCCGGTTCTTGCGCCACCACGCGTTCGCCTTCTGCGCCCGCAAATCACCCCGCGGCGTAAAACTTGACCTTCACGCCGGCGCTCGGAGCTTCGCCAAAACGTCAGCAGCGTCGACTAGTTTCCCAGCATCCGCTTCGGCCGCAGAACTCTCGAGCCCACGCAGAAATTCGGCGTGCTCCTCGGCGTCCATCTCGTCCGTAAGGCTGTCGACCCGAACCAGCCCCCATACCGAGCCTTCAGGCAGCTCGGCGGGTTCTTCCACCACGAGCTGGCCATTTCGGACTTGGACCTTCACCGCGTGCATGTCGTGCGTCTTAGCTCGTTTCTCTTGCCCAAGCCCATGTCATCGGCGAGGCAGGCTGAAAGCTCAGCATCGGCCAAGCGAGCTAGCCAGCGGAAACCTTCGATTTCAACGGTGAGATTTATGCGATGGCCGGCGGTACACCCGAACACGCCGCGCTCACCCTGGCGATTGGAGCGTGTCGGCGTTCGACGGCGGGTGCAGCCTCAACCGTCGTCCGTCGTCGCAGCCGCTGCCGGCACGCCTTCAGCGATCGTACAGATGGCCTGCTCGGGGTCTGGCTCGAGCGCACGCTCGCGGAACAGCACGGCCTGCGCCACTGCCGTGTCGTTCCAGTAGTGGTATGGCGCGAGGTGCACGTCTCCGTGCTCGTCCTTGACCAAGAACAACGTCGTCGTGCGGCGCGCGGACGGCGACACCCCGTCTTGATCAGGAGAGGCCACGACGACCTGAAGCCCCAGCTCGGTGGCGAAGCGCAGCAGCTGGTCACGTCGCCCCGCATCTATGCCATAAAACGCCTCGTCGAAGAGCAGCGGCCGGACACGCGCACCCGCGTTGTCGAACATCAGTTTGGCGAGCGCTAGCACCAAGAGGTAGTTTGGCACGCCCTGCTCGCCCCCCGAGCCGAGCGCCCGAAGCTCACGCGTGAGCTCGGTATCGCCTTGACCGCTGCTGCGCATCGAGAGCTGGTATTCGAACCAACGCCGGTAATCGAGCAGCTCGGGGACCTCGGCGTCGCGGTCGAGACGGCGCATCTCCTCGAGCCGCGCGTCGATGAACTCGCGAAACCGGCCCCGGCTCGACTGGTCGAGCAGGCTCAGCTTGCGCACCAGACCGACGAGCTCGACCGTGTCCGAGCGGGGCGTCACCTTGAACTGGTAGCGCGTCGTGCCGAAGCGCAAACCATCCAGCAGCCCGTTCATCTCGCGCACAGTCTTGTGCAATCGCTCGACCTGCTCTTGCAGCTCGCGCGCTAGGTCTCCCATCACGAGTTTGTCCATTAGCTCGCGCGTTCGCTCGTTCACCACTTCGCGCTGTTCGGCAATCCTCTTCTCGAGCTCGGCGACGACGCTCACCAACGGTTCACCGCGGCGATCTTCTACGCGCAGCTCCTCGCTCGACCACGCGAAACCGAAGCGCCCTGCCCATTCGAGGCTCGACGTTCCACGTGAGCCGTCTCCCGCGATCTCGCGACAAGCGGCCGCTTCTTGGCGCTCTGCCTCGCCAGTCGCCGCGTCGATCGTCTCCACGCTGCGGAACTGATCGCCGCGCTTCTCGACGCGAACGTAACGTTCCAGCAAGACATCGTCGAGCTCGTCTTCGGCCTTGCCGAGGGCAACGCGCAGCGCAAGGGCGCGCAACGAAAGCTCGCTATCGAGCCGCCCAAGCTCCCCATCGCGGACCCCGATTTCAGCACGCAAGCTCGAGAGCTCTGCGTCCAGCTTGAGCTGGGAGGCGACCGCGGCCCGTTCGGCGTTGACAGCATCGTGCTCTCGCTTGCGCAGGCGCGCGAGATGCTGCTCGAGCTCCGCGATGCCAGCGCCGCGCACGCGCGTCTGCAGTGCCGCAACGTCCTGGCTCAGCTCATCACGCAAGCGCGTTGCGTCATCCAGCCGTTCTCGCGCTTCTTGCGCGCGTAGCGCTGCATGGCCGCTCTCGATCAGTCGGTGCTCCAAGGCGGCGTGCGCTTCCAAAAGCTCCCTATCGCGCAGGGCCGCGAGTGCAGTCACGGCGGCGGTGGCGCTGCGATGGCTTCGCTCCGCTGCGTCGCGCTCGGCCTCGGCTGCTGCCTGCACCGTCTCGGCTGCTAGCAGGGCGCCGCGTGCCGCGCGCAGGCGCTCTTGGTGTGCGCGCCGGCGTGCCTCGGCCCCAATCAAACGAGGCCGCAAGGCGGCCGAGCGAGTCGCAGCGCCGCGGTGCTCGACGTCACCGAGCGCATCGGGCGGTGCAATGCTTCCGAGGGATTGCGCCTGCGATAGCAGCGTCGCGAGCACGCGCAGTGCTTGCGACGGAGTACGGCTGGAAAACAGCTCCGCAATCCAAGGCGTCAGCAGGACGTCGTCGGCAACCCGCGCGACCACGCGCACGCCGTCGTGCGGAAGGGCGCGCGCGCGCACGGCCGCGACCTGCTCCGGTGCCACGACGAACGTCGCGAGCCCTGCGTCACCGAGCAGCGCTTCGATCGTCCCGAGATCGCCTTCGGACGCGCCAGGCTGCGGATCGAGCAACTCGAAGAGCGGCTTCGCATCGAGGTTGGCGTCGGCCAGCGCGACCCTCGCCTGAACGAACCCGGCAATGGACGGGGTCTCCTCCGTACGCGCCGAGAGCCTAGCAACCTCGTCGCGCACGCGGTCCAGCGCGTAGGAGTGACGCGCGAGCTCTGACCTGCAAAGCTCCGCCCTAGCTTGCGCGGTCGCGACCGAGCGAACCGCTTGCTCCGTGGCCTCTGGCTCGATCTCGGGCAGCGGGGCCGGAGCCCCCGGCGCAAGCACGCCGCCAGCCTGCTCGCGCTCCGAGTCGACCAGAGCGAGCAGCGCCCCGAGTGGGTGCTCCAAGCTCCTAACGGAGTCGACAGCGGCGGCGAGGCCGGCGATCCGAGAGCTCCAGCAGCGGGAGCGGCGGTCGAAGGCGTCGCGCGCCAGCCGTGCGCACTCTGCAAGCCCGGCATCGAGCGTGCGGGAGCTAGCTGCCGCGCTTCGCATTTCACCCTCCCCGCGCTCGAGCTGCGCCCCGGCGGCACGTAAGCGCCCAAGCAGTCCGTCTGGGTCCTGTGCATCTGCTGCTCGGAGCGCCTCGCGAGCCACCGCGACGGCGCCCTCTCTAACCGCGACTTCCGCAGCAAGCTGTTCGAGGTTGCGCTGGCCCTGCGAGGCGCGGTCGCGCGCATGCTTCAACGTCTCTCGCAAGTCGCCGCGCCGACGGAACGTGACCAGCCAGCGATAGCGGGCAATCTCCTCACGGCGCATGCGGATCTCTTCGACGAGCGCCGTCACGTCGGACACGTAACGCCGCTGCCGCTCGAGTTGTTCGACCAAGCCATCAAGCTCGTCGAGCGCGCGGAGACTGCGCAAAATGTCGGAGAACACTTGCGCGTCAGGCGCAGGCAGCAAGCGAAAGAACAGACCCGCAAAATCGCGCGCTCCCGCGACAATCTCGCGGTACGCCTTGGCCATCTTCCAAAAACGGCAGACCTCTTCATACAGCGTCTCGCCTCCGAACAGACGCTCGGCCAGGAGCTTTCGGTACTCGCTCATGCGCGCAGGGACGTCGGCCTTGCCCAGCGCGGTCCGCAGCGATTCGCGGGTTGCCGGTAGCTTGCCCTCCGGGCCATCTTCGAGCAGTGGGATCGCTTCGAGCGGCCCTCGATGCAGCACCGCCCAACGCGTCACGTCGGCGTCCATCGTGGTCGCCTCGATTCCGACGCCGGCGCACAGGACCGCACCTTCGGTCTCGTCGAAGAGCTCGAGCAGGACATAGGCGATGGCGCCGCCCGCGTTCACCACGCCACGTTCCGTATCGTAGCGCAGCACGATGCCTTGCAAGCTCCGGCCCGCATCGCGCCCACCGGCGATCCGAGCGGCCGCGTTGAGCTCTACTTCCAGCGACCCGGTCAGCGCCAGATGGATCGCGTCGAGTACGGTGGTCTTACCCGAACCGTTGTCCCCCAGCAAGAAGAGGTGGCCTGCCTCGGGGATCTCGATGGTCTCGTCGACCAGGTTGTGGAAGTTCACCAGGCGCACACGGCGAATCGCGAAGCGGTGCGGCGGGCGCCCCCGGCGTGGCTCGGTCATGGATCAACCTCGGCGCCGAGCGGCTCCTCTTCGTCATCCGCTTGCGCAACCGTGACCGCCGCCTCGCGAGCGAACGCGTCTCGCAAGGCCGAGCGACTAAGCAGCCGCACATCGTAGTGGTGCAGCGCCGGCAGGCATTCATAGAGATAGCGATCCGGCTCGAGGCCGCTGCGCTCCTCTCGCGAGGGTGGCACCTCGGCGAGGAAACGATAGCGCAGGAGCGTGGGTGTGAGCCCTCGCAGCAGGCGGCGCACGCCGTCGTCGTCCGGTGCCCGCTCGCCGAGCACCTCGCCCAACCGGGTCCGGGCGAAGGCGAACAGCTCGCCGAACTCGAAACGCAGAGCCTCTGGGTCGTCGACCCCGACGTTCCGCTCCTCGAGCAGGTGCTCGTAGAACTCGAGAACCAGGAGAAATGCGATGCAATCGTCGCGCCGCGTGAGATCGAACACGTCGTGCTGGCTGGACTTGAGCGCGCCATTGTACCAGCGTGGCTTGTACAGGCGAGCGCAAGCCAGGTCGACGACTAGGTGCCAGCCGTACAGCTCCTCGTAGAAGCGCTGGAACTCGGCCAGGTTGCGGCGCAGGAAGGCGAACAGCTCCGGCTCGTCCTCTTTGTAGAAGAACGGCGCTTCGACCAGAACGTTCAGGATTGCCTGCACGCGATGCTTCGAGACGTGCTCGAAGAACGCCGTCGAGCGCCGTTCGGGTTCCGTCGTCACGTGGGCTTCCTGGTGCCGTTGGCTTGGGCCGCGACGACGCAGTCGGGCGCGAGCAGACCTCGCCCGGCTCCGCCGAGCGAGACAGTGCCTTCGGCGTCGCCAATGTTAACGGCGATGCGAGCGAGGTCGCGGCCACGGTCGAGGTGACGCGCGCGGGCGACGTCGAGCCAGCGACGCGGCGCGGCTTCGGTCGTCAGGCTCGCTTCGGACAGGCGGACCTGGCTCTTGCCCGCGAGGATCTCGCCGTCGATCCAGCCGCGCAGGTCTGCCAGGCGGCGTGCCCTGAGCTCACGCGCCTGCTCGGGCGGAGCCTGCTTGGCCCGCAACGGCTGGCGCGTGCGGCCGCTGTCCGGCGCCGAGTGCCGGCGAGGCATTGGAGGCGCGAGTCGTGCCGCTTCCGCCGCGCGCCGCGTGGCAAACCTACCGTGCGCGGATGCCACGAGCGCGTTGGCGAACACCGCGAAGCGGGCATCCGGCGTCTCAGCCGGACGCTTCGCCAGCTCGCCCACGCACGCGCGTAGGTCGGCGATGCGCGCGCTGCGCCGCTCCAGCTCGCGTAGGTGGCGGTGCATCTTGCGCAGCACGGCTCGCGCGGATTCATCGATGCGCGCACAGAGCGCCACCAGTCGCCCGCGCTCCGCGAAGAACGCGCGCTGTGAGTCCAAGAGCTCAACTGGATCGCGTAGCACGCCCGCGGCACGAAACGCCGCCGGAGCCTCAGCGCGCTCGCGCGACGCGAGCAGGTGAAGCTCGGCGAACGCGCGCTCCAGCCGCGGTGCCCCGAGCTCGTCGAGGCGAGCCCCGATCTCGCCGCGAAGCGTCTCGATGCGGGCGAGATAGACGCCGACGTAACGTTCCAGCCAGGAAAGGATCGCGCGCAATGCCCCGAGATCGTAGGGGCGCGAGGCGAAGGCCACCATGCTTGCTCGGAACCCGAGCAGCTCTTCGCCGATGGCATGGGCGCGTTCGTCGATGGACGTGACAAGGTGGAGGGCGCGACGCGGTGCCTCGTCGCCGCGCTCACCCTTGTGCCACTGGCCGACGACACGAGTGAGCTCCTTCACGGCGCCGACGACGTCGATCATGAGGTCGCGGGAGTCTTGCGTGCGTCCCTCGATGCGAGCCTGGAGTCGTCCCTCCAGCCACTCCAGCAGCGCCACAGCGTCTTCGGTCAGCCGGTACCGGAACCGCTCGCGGCGAATGTCCTTGTAGCCCCGGATCCTGAGCGGCTCCGCGCGCCGCTCGAGACAGCCCCACGCTTCGAGCTGGTCGAGATCGCGCGTCAACGTCTGCTCGTCCCAGCCAGACTCGATGGAGCGCGCCGCCGGGGCGACGAAACGTTCGACATCGTCGTGGAGCGGCTCAAGCTCGTGGTCGCGCCGGAGCAAGAGCAGCGCAACGAGCAGCGTGACATACGCTGGAGCACGCTCCGCCACGACGGCCGACGCGATCGGGCCCTCGAACGCGTCTAGCAGCGCCGGCGCGGCACCGCGCTCGAACGCGTCGCGGGCAGCGCCGCCGAGCAGCGCCTTCGCATCATCGGTGTCGACCCGCAAGGCCATGCCCTGATCCGAGTAACACCGCCCGCGAGACCCGGCAACGCCTGCTGTGGCATGATCGACCCGCTATGCTGGAACGCGATTCGTTGCTCGGCCTGACAGCACTGCTCGAGCAGACGCCCGGCCTCGACGCGACGCTTGGCGCCATCCTGGACAAGCGAGAGCGAGCGGGGCGATTTCCGGGAGCCATCACCCTGGCTGTGGAGGCGCCTGTCGTCGAGGCGCTGCGCCGGGTGTTTAGCGCCCGCGCCGTCACCCCCGCCGGGCCTGGACGTATCCGTATCGACGTTGCCGCGTTCCTGCGGGTGAGCCGCTACACCGAAGCTGAGCTCGACGCGCTCCTGTACGGCGCGCTCGGCCGCGAGCGTCGCAATCCCGCGGCGCAGGCGCGCGCGGTCCGCGCGGAGCTGGAGACGGGGCTCGCCGAGCTTGCGACGATCGCCCGTCGAGAGGGGGCGCGCTCCTTCACCTTCGCCCAGCTTCGCGGCCTGGCTGAGCCCCAGAGCGAGATCGGCGAGCGAGCGACGCGCGAGGGCGCCGAGGCGGTACTAAAGCTCACACGCGATGTGGTGCGGTGCATCGAGGCCCTCGCGGAAGTGCGCGATCCGGTGCGGATTCAGAACTTCTCTGCACGCGTTCTCGGCAGCAGCAAGGCATTGCGCCCGGGGAGCGACTTGTGGCGCGCGGTCGGGAGCGCCCTCGTCGATCACGACCCCGTCACACGCCGCGCGCTCGACGAGCAGGGCGTGCCCCCACATCGCACCACCGAGATCGCTCGGGCGCTCGAGGTGAACGGCGTGTACCACGACGAGGCCGCGGCATCGGTACTATGCTTCGGTCCGCTGGCGTACAGCAAGCGTGGCCAGCTGTTCGATCAGGTCGCACGGCACTCGACGCTCGGCGAGTCGAGTCGCCTGATCGTGCACCAACTGCGCGACGCCGTCTTCGAGCGCCCGCCCGCTCGCCGGGTTACCGTATTCGAGAACCTCACGCCTTTCTTCGACTATGTCGATGCCTGCGTGGAGCGCTCGATCACCGATGAAGTCGTACTTTGCTCAGGGGGGCAAGCAAACTGGGCGGTGGTGGCAGTCCTCGCAGGGCTCGCGCGCTTCGCCATCCCGGTACGCCATTCGGGCGATCTCGATCGGTCGGGGGTACTGATCTTGCGCAGCCTGAAGAAGCGCTCCGGGGCGCACGTCGAGCCGTTGTTGATGGACGTAGCGACCCACGCGCGTTTCGCGAGCGTCGGCCTGCCACTCGCTGCCGACGAGCGCCGGCGGCTCGAGCGTACGCTCGCCGAAGACGCACGCGATGCGCCTTGCCACGATTTGCTGCACGCCGTGCTGGCCTCGGGGCTCTGGGTCGAACAGGAGCAATTCTCCGAGCATCTGCTCGAGGCGGCGCTCGGGTAGGCCGCCTCGAAATCGCATCCCTCGTCGCGCTGCGCGTCAAGCGAGGCCGCGATGCTGTCAGACGCCCGTCGTCCGCGAGACCCGCGTGCCCCAGGAGCGGTACTTCTTTGCGAGCTTGCCCTTGTCGTCGAGAATTCCGACCTCGCGAAGCAGCTCAAGCTTGCGCGCAAGCGTCGGCTTTCGGATCGCAGCGGCAAGCTCACTGGGCGCGGGCGCACCCGCCGCAGCCTGGCGACCAACGCGCTTCGTCACGCGCTTATTTGTCTTGGCCATAGCGACCGTCCTTCTTCACGGGCCACACGGCCAGGATGTTCGACGGCTCTCGCACACAGAGCTGCACGTGCGCACCTTCGAAGATCCCGCTGCGTGTCCAGAGTCGTGGCATGCCTTTGCCTTGTTTTAGCGGTACGAAGACCGCCCTGCAACTGTCGACGGGCCGTTTCGCCTCGGCGAGCAGGCGGTAGAGCCAGTTGAAGACGGCACAATCCAGGTACTTGTGGGTGTTCGCGTTCGCAGGGAGCTTCTGGCCTGCCTGATCCAGCGCCTCGGCGAGGTCGTCGTGGGCCTCGCGAAGGAGCGCCGTATTGTTCGGGTCAAGCAGGTCGAAGCACCGGCGAAGACGCACAAGCGAGCCCACAACGGCTGCGTCCTCGCCGTACCGTCGCTCCGCCCACCACCAGGCCTGCTGGGGCGCGAACTCCCAGAAGTAGATCCCATGGCCGAGCCAGTCGTCGTCGTTCTCGCTGACCCCGAAGGGCTCCCCTCGAACCAGACTTTCCGCTGCCGCTCGCCGGGTTCCGTGGAAGGCGACGACAGTGCGGTCGTAGTCGAAGGCGCTCTGCATGTTCGCCACGCCTGCGTTAGTCGCCTTGGGATTTCCCATCGTCTCACCCATCCTGCCGAGGTTCCGGACGCCCGTCGAGGGCCGTCTCGTTGACAGCCACAACAACCCGAATCGCGTTGCTGACCCGCACGTGCGGCAACTCTCCGCGCTCGATCATCGCGTAAACCGTAGCCGTGCAGACGCGAAGAATCCCCGCGACCTCCTTCACCGTCAGTGCTCGCGCGTGCGGGACTGTTTCTCCCTTTCTTGTGGCTTCGGCGAGCACCGCAGCCTGTAACAAGGGAGTAACAAGCTGTGAGCGATTTGCTGCACACCGCTGCGACCGATGGACGCGGCGCGGCTCGCTTACCTGAATGGTTCCGTCGGTTTGCAACGCACTGCTAAGATCCGCTGATCCACGCGCGCCGCCTTCGAATCCGAGGGTCAAAGGTTCGAATCCTCTGGGGTGCGCCAATCTACGACGTCTGCGAGAACTTCTCCCGAAGTGGATTCGGAAACCGCTGGGCGCGAGGCGGCCATCATCGCCAGCGCCGCACCGGCTTTCGCTTCGATCACGATCTCGTCCTCGCCGACCACGATGTGGTCGACCAGGTTCTGCAGGTAGACGCGCGCCGTCCCACGGTCGCCGGAGAGGAAGGCCTCACGCAGCCGGTTCTGGAAACGCTGAATCGTCTCCGTCTTGTACAAGTACGGCGCCACGGTATGGAGCGGCCGCAGCTTGGCCAACGCCCGCACCACGTCGTCGCGCTTTGTCTTGAGCTCGCGGAGCCGCCAGCACCGACGTCTCCCAGCTCGGCGTCCGTCTCGATGCGCTCGAACCAGCGATCGAGGCGCTTTCCAAGCTCGTCCCGCTCTCGCTCGAGGAGTCGGCGTTGCTCGGTCGTCTTAAGCCGCAACATGCCCTGGTCCTCCACGAAATCGCGCAGGATTTCGCGACAGCGCTCTTCGGTGAAGACGTGCTCGGCAATGTGCGTAAGCACGGCGCTGTCGAGCGTCGGAACTGCGATTCGGTAGCCGGCGCAGGTATCTTTGCCGCTCCGCGTGAAGCGGCGGCAGTTGTAGTAGCGGTACGGCTGGCCGCTGGAATCGAGCTTGCCGGAGCTTTCCAGTTGACACGGGCCGCCGCAGCGAGCGCAACGCAGCAGCCCGGCGACCAGCAATGGGCTCGACGGCAACCGACCTGAGCTACGGCCTGGGTCACGACGAGCACGAAGTTCCTGCACCATGCGGAAGGTCTCCTCGTCGACGATGCGATCCACCGCGATCAGGATCCACTGGTCCTGCGGACGGAGGCGTTTCCCGCGCGAATCCAGCCGGCCCCAGTAGTACCTACCGTCGGCGCACGTGTCGCTGATGACCTTGAGCACGAGATCGCGGGTCCAGCGCTGGCGGCGGTAGAGCAGCCCTCTTCGGTTCAAGCCAATCGCCGTCGTCTTGGCGCCGCTG
>JBBSAB010000144.1:0-17567 GCA_038252755.1 Polyangiales bacterium
AACGGTGACGCAGTTGGCCCGGAGACGCTACGTGAGTTTCTGCAAGAAGGCTGCGGCGCGGCAGCCCCAAATGTGATGAATGATGAGCCGCCTTCCTGTTCGCTCGTGCTCGAATCGCGAAATGTGATGAATGGTCAGAGGGAGGCGGGGAGACGGGGAGGGCGAGCCGGAAAGCGCATTTATTGTTTGGAAGACCAAACAATAAATCGGTTGCTCCGGGCACCTCGCGATTGAGGCCTTGCCGCACGCCCGTTGGATCGGGTCACCAGGACCGGATTCAAAAATCCCTCCCCGTCTCCCCGTCTCCCTGTTTGCTCGATCTCGGGCACGATCCGTTCAACCAGCTTGGAATTGCGCTGTAACTCTCAGGGCGTGAGGCCCGTAGAGGTTGGCATGGCGACCCCGCGACTGGCCCCGGTTTTCTGGCTGACCCTCCTGGCTTTGCTGGCTGGAGCGCTGTGCGCGCTCGGCTGTGAGCGCAAGATGGGTAGCGAAACCGGCAAGGTCAACGTAGAGAGCCAAGCGCAGGCGGGCGCCCGGAAAGTAGACGGAACCAAGATGTACAAGAAGCCAACGGAAGCGGAGCTCCGCCAGAAGCTGAGCCCGCTGGAGTACGAGGTCACCCAACGGGAGGCCACCGAGCCCCCGTTCAACAACAAGTACTGGGACAATCACGAAGAAGGTTTGTACGTCGACGTAGCGACTGGCGAACCGCTCTTCAGCTCGCGCGACAAGTTCGAGTCGGGTACCGGCTGGCCTAGCTTCACGCGCCCGGTCGACCCTGCGCGCGTCGTCGATCACAGTGACGTTTCGTTCGGCATGCGGCGCGTTGAAGTGCGCTCCAAGGACGGCGACTCGCACTTGGGCCACGTCTTCGAGGACGGTCCGCGCCCAACCGGCCTTCGCTACTGCATCAACTCGGCGTCACTGCGCTTCATCCCGGTCGCCAAGCTGGCCGACGCCGGCTACGCGGATTACCTGCCGCTGTTCGGCGTCGACGTGCCCAAGACCGCGCCCGCCGCCGCCACCGACAACTCGTGCGCCCGGCCGGCCCCGGGTGAAGCGCCCGGCTGCACGCCGACGCTCGATACTGCCGTGCTCGCTGGCGGCTGCTTTTGGGGCATGGAAGACCTGATTCGCAAGATCCCGGGCGTGATATCGACGGAGGTCGGCTACACCGGTGGCAAAGGCGGCGTGAAGTACGAAGACGTGCACACCGGTGCGACTGGCAACGCCGAAGCCGTGCGCATCATCTTCGATCCCAAGAAGCTGTCGTACGCAGACCTGCTCGAGAATTGGTTCTTTCGGATGCACGATCCGACGACCAAGGACCGTCAGGGCAACGACGAAGGCTCGCAGTATCGCTCGGCTATCTTCGTCACCTCGCTGGAACAGCGTGAAGCTGCCGAGGCCGTGAAGAAGCGCGTCAACGCCAGTGGCAAATGGCCCCGCCCGCTGGTGACCGAGATCACCGACGTTGGTTCCTTCACGTTGGCCGAGGATTATCACCAGCACTATCTGGAGAAGAATCCGGGCGGCTACACCTGCCACTACCTGCGTGATTTTCCGAAGTTCCCCAAGTAACGGCATGTTGCGGGCTGGGACCCGCAAAAACCACGAAGACCGACGCTCCGCCAGCGGCTGGACAGGCAGGCTGGCGGGGCGTATGCGTAGCTGAAAGCCGCCCGACTTCGAAGCGGCCCGGAGGTTTGCGATGCCGACTCGCGACACTCAGGTGCTGGTGGTTGACGATGAGGAGCAGCTGCGCAAGCTCGCCGAGCGCATGCTCACTCGCGCAGGCTTGGTGGTGACGACCGCAGCTAGCGGCATCGAAGCGATGGGCATTTTGCGACACGGCCGGCGCTTCGACACCATCGTTTCAGACCTGATGATGCCGGGGATGGACGGTATGCAGTTCCTGCGCGAAGTCCGCCAGGTAGACCTCGACGTGCCGATGATTTTCCTGACCGGCAATCCGTCGCTGTCGACCGCGATGGAGGCGATGGATCAGGGCGGCTATCGCTACCTGGCCAAACCGGTCGAGGCTGAACGACTGGCCGCGATCGTGAAGGATGCTGCAGCCCACCATCGGCTTTCGCTGCTGAAGCGGAAGGCGCTCGAGGTGTGTGAAGCCGGTGGCTGGTTGATCGAAGACTTGGAAGATCTCGGCAACCGCTTCGATGGCGCGCTCGAAAAACTGTGGGTCGCCTTCCAGCCGATCGTCTCGTGGCCGTCACAGCAGGTGTTCGGCTACGAAGGGCTGGTCCGCTCGGCTGACGAGGACCTATCGACGCCCGGCAAGTTGCTCGACGCCGCCGAACGCCTCGGGCGCGTGCAGGAGCTCGGACAACGCGTGCGCGACGCCGTCGCCGACGCCGCTCGGATGGCTCCCGCGAGCGCGCTGTTGTGCGTCAACCTACACGCGTTGGATTTGACGGCAGAGCACCTTTACGCCCTGCACTCACCGTTGTCGCGGATCGCCGAGCGCGTGGTGCTCGAGGTCACCGAGCGAGCCGCGCTGTACCGGGTCGACCATTTACAGGCCAGAATCAGCAACTTACGCGAGCTGGGCTACCGGATCGCCGTCGATGACTTGGGTGCCAGCCACGGCGGGCTGTCGAGCTTCCGTCAGCTCGGGCCCGATATCGTAAAGCTCGATATCTCGCTCGTGCGCGACGTCGACAGCTCGGTGGCCAAGGCCGGCCTGATCAAATCGATGATCGCCTTGTGCACGCAAGAGCTGGGCATGCGCGTCGTGTGTGAAGGTGTCGAGACCGAGCAAGAGCGCGACGCGCTGGTCAGCGTCGGAGCCGATCTGCTGCAGGGCTACTTGTTCGGCATGCCGGGACGCGGCTTTCAGCTCGACAGCGGACTCACGTCCGCCGCTTCGTGACACCGGGCGGCGGCTGATTCAGTCGTCGAGCGCGGTCACGGTCGTGGCCGACTTGAGCATCTGGTGGTCGTCGAGCTTCCAGACCACCTTCTTGTCGCGCGTGACTTGGAAGGCGTGTACGCCAGTGCCGCCGCCAGCGCCGAGCCAGTTGGCCACCAGCACGTCGCCGTTCTTCAGCACCTGCACGCTGGCGACGAACGCCAGCCCCAGCTCAGGCGCGTCTTTGTCGCCGAATTCCCAGGCAATTTGCCCGGCGCTCGTGACCTCGAGAACCTTCTTGGCATCGCCGCCGCCGATCAGCGTATTGCCGTTCGGCAAGCGAATCGCTTCGTGGATGCGCGGGACGTTCTTGTATTCCCAGACCGTTTTTCCGGTGGCGTCGATCTCTCTCGCGACGCCTTCGCTTTCGAGCGCCACTAGTACGTTGCCGTTGGCCAGCCGATGGATGTGGCGGATCTGTGTGTGGGCGGCGGTTTCAGTTGTGGTGACGTTGATGCTGCGCACGACCGCCTTCGCGGTGTCGAGCTCGAGCGCCTTCGGCGGCCCGCCTTCGCCCAGCAAGCTGTTGCCGTTCGCCAAGCGCTCGCCACCGAGCAGCTCACCGGCGGGGCTGTCATAGCTCCACACGACCTTGTGATCGCGATCGACCTCTTCGGCGCCGCGCTTGTCGCCGCCGTGCGGGTAGAAGACATGGCCGTTGGCGAGCACGCTGAACATAACGGTTAGGCTGGGGGTCTGGTGCTCCCACAGCTTTTGGCCATCGGCAGAGATTTCGACCAATTTTCCGGGGTATTCGATGGCCATGACGTGGTGCTTCACCGGCCCTGGATCGACCGGTGCGCCGCCACTTCCGCCTGCGCCGGCTTGGCCAGCCGCGCCGCTGGCTGCCCCGCCGCCGCCAGTCGCTTGGCCGCCGCTGCCTGCTCCGCCGCCTCCGGTCGACACGCTGCCGGCCGTGCTACCTCCGCCAGTCGTTGCGCTCGCGCCGCCCGCACCAGCGCTGGTCGCCGTGGCTGCGCTACCGCCCGTACCGGCAGCGCCCGCGGTCGTCGACGTAGCGGGTGTCGCGGCGTCGTCCGAACACGCCCCCAGCCAAAGTGCGGCCAGGGCAATCACGGTTGGAGCAGCGCGATGTTTCATGAGTTGGTTCATGCTAGCAGGAACGGCAGTGCATTCGAGGTTTCGCCGCCGTTGAAGCCGTAGCTCGGCGCGTCGATGCCAAGCGCCCGCAAAACGGTGAGGTGAGGGCGCGCCATGTTTCCGCCTTCGTCGCGGACGTGCCAGCCGGTATCCAATTTGCCGCCAGCCTTGCCGGCGAGGATGAACGGATGCTCTTTGTTGCTGTGGGTGAAGCCTTCGCCGTATTCGCTCGTGCCTAGGATCACCGAGCTGTCGAGCAAGGTCTGCCCGTTCACGTCCTTGTCCGCGGTCAGCTTGTCGAGCAAGGTGGCGTAAGCGGTGAAGTTCATCTTGGTGAATGCGGTGATCACGTCGCGTTCACCGCCGTGGCAAGCGTCGTGCAGCTGGTGCGCCCCAGTACCGTTGATCTCGCCTTTGCCGTTCATTTGCATGATCGAGGCGCCGGTCGTGAAGGCGATCGTGAACACGCGGGTGATGTCGCAGCGCAGGGCGGCCACCAAGATATCGGCCATAATGTCGAGCTTTTGCGGTACCGACGCCTCACCCGCGAATGGTCCGGCCGGGGCAGCCGGGCTAACGCAGGCTTCGCGCGTCACGTTCAGGCGCCGCTCGATCTCGTTGATGTGCGTAAGGTGCTCGTCCACTCGCTCACGATCGCGTTTGCCGAGCCGCGCGCTGAGTCGTTTGGTGTCCTCGGCCACGACGTCCAGCACACTGGTGCGCCGGGCGATCTCGGATAGGTCTGGCTTGACCGAAAATAGCTGATCGAACAGCTTCTTGGGGTCGCGCTGAGGTGGATTGATCGAGTTGGGGCCGTTGTGCGAAACCGCGTTCCACGTGCCGAAATCGTGCAGAACCGCGCTGCTCATGCCGAGCTCCAGCGAACGGTATTGCGGCGCCGCGTCGGTGTAGAACTGCGGATGCTTGGCGATGTACTGGTCGAGCGTCGCGCGGTTGACGGCGAAGATGTGTGGGTCGTGATCGAAGCCTTCGCTGCGAATCTGATCGGCGGTGAGCGCCACGGTGATGCCGCGCATGTGGCCGTCGGATTGCCCAACCGGTGCGGTCGGGATCGAAGTCTTGGGTTCGAGTCCGGTGACGACGTTGATGTTCGCCAGGTGGCGCTCGAGTGGCTTGAGCGTCTCAGTGATGGCGAAGCCTTTGCCCTGAGTCGTCGGTGTGTACAGATCAGTTAGGTTGTCGTCGAGCGGGTGGTTGAAGTTCATGTCAACGGCGCCGCGGTGTCGGTAGGTCCACGGCAGGCCGTTGCCCCAGAAGAACAGCCCGTAGCGAACTGGTAGACCCGGGCCAGCGGCCAGCGCCGTGCCGTTGCCGTTCAACATCGATTCGAGCAGCGGCAGGCCGAGCGCGACGGCAGAGCCCGCCAAAATCCCACGTAACGCTCGACGCCGTGAGATCATGTGCTTCATGTGGTGAGGAACGGCAACGCCGCCGACGTTTCGCCGCCGTTGAAGCCGTAGCTCGGCGCGTCGATACCGAGCGCGCGCAGCACGGTGAGGTGAGGGCGTGCCATGTTTCCGCCCTCTTCGCGGACGTGCCAACCGGTGTCCAATTTGCCGCCGGCTTTGCCGGCCAGAATGAACGGGTGTTCCTTGTTGCTGTGGGTGAAGCCCTCGCCGTATTCGCTCGTACCGAGGATCACCGAGCTGTCGAGCAGGGTCTGCCCGTTCACGTCTTTGTCGGCGGTCAGCTTGTCCAAGAGCTTGGCGTAGGCCGTGAGATTCAGCTTGGTGAAGGCGGTGATGACATCGCGCTCGCCGCCGTGGCAAGTGTCGTGCATTTGGTGCGCGCCGGCGCCGTTGATCTCGCCCTTGCCGTTCATCTGCAACAGCGATGCGCCGGTCGTGAAGGCGATCGTGAAGACGCGCGAGATGTCGCAGCGGAGCGCAGCGACTAAGATGTCGGCCATCACGTCGAGCTTTTCGAGCACGGTTGTTTCGCCAGTGAACGCGGTGGTCGGCGCGCTGGGGCTAACGCAGGCAGCGCGCGTGACATTGAGGCGCCGCGCGATCTCGCTGATGTGAGTCAGGTGCTCGTCGAGGCGTTCACGGTCGCGCTTGCCAAGGCGTTTGCTGAGCTGCTTGGTGTCTTCCGAGACGACGTCGAGCACGCTGGTGCGGTGGGCGATTTCGGTCAAATCGGGTTTGACCGAAAATAGCTGTTCGAACAGCTTCTTCGGGTCGCGCTGGGGCGGGTTGATCGAGTTGGGGCCGTTGTGGGAAACGGAGTTCCAAGTGCCAAAATCGTGCAAAACCGCGCTGCTCATGCCCAGCTCGAGCGAGCGGTATTGCGGCGCGCCATCGGCGTAAAACTGCGGATGCTTGGCGATGTATTGATCGAGCGTCGCGCGGTTGACAGCGAAGATGTGCGGGTCGTGATCGAAGCCCATCGGACGGATTTGATCCGCCGTGAGCGCGACCGAGATGCCGCGCATGTGACCGTCGGATTGGCCGACGGGCGCGGCCGGGATCCCGGTCTTGGGTTCGAGCCCGGTGACGACGTTGATATTCGCCAAGTGGCGCTCGAGCGGCTTGAGCGTCTCAGTGATCGCGAAGCCCTTACCCTCCGTCGTCGGCGTGTACAGATCGGTCAGGCTGTCTTCGAGCGGATGCATGATCCCGGGCGAGACCGTGTCGGTGGTGCCGCGATGGCGGTACGTCCAGGGCAAGCCGTTGCCCCAGAAGAACAGGCCGTAGCGCACCGGCAATCCGGTGCCGGCCGCCAGCGCCGTCCCGTTTTCGTTCAGCATGGCCTCGAACAGCGGCAAGCCGAGCGCGACGGCGGAGCCGCGCAGCATCCCGCGTAACATGCGGCGACGTGAGATCACTTGGCGCCCTCCACCGTAAAGCGAAATCCGTCGCTGCTGACGAGCTCGGTCAACAACGGTCGCATTTGATAGCCTTTGGTGCCGAAAGCCGTGTCGAGGTCTTCGAGGGTTTTGGCTTCGCCTTCAGCCTCCAGCCGCGCTGAGCCGTAGCGGTAGAGTGCCTTGACCAAGCACGCGGTGACGCGTGGATCTTGCGACAGCAGCTGGCCCAGCTGCTTGGCGCCACTGAAAGGCGTGCCGTCGACGTCACCGCCGGAGTCGACGACCTGCCCGGTTTCGTACGTGCTGCGGAAGCGTCCGTACTGGTCGAAGTCTTCCATGCCAAGCCCGATCGGATCCATGAACTGATGGCAGGCCGCGCAGGTCGGGTTGCTGCGATGCTGCTCGAGTTTTTCGCGGATCGTCTTGGGCGGTCCGGCGTCGGTTTCCATGATCGGCGGGATGCCGGGCGGCGGTGGCGGCACGGTGCCGCACAGCAACCGTTGGCGGATGAACAAGCCGCGGATCGTGGGTGACGTGCGGTTGGGACGGTTGTTCAGCGTCAGGAGCGCGCCGGTCGTGAGGATGCCAGCGCGCGGGCCGTCAGCGCTCAGCTCGGCGCTGGTGAGCGCGGTGGAGGTATTCGGCATGAGCCCGTAGAGGCCGGCCAAGTCCGAGTTGACCGCGACGTTGCGCGTGTTGAACAGCGTGCGCATGTCGCCTGATTCACGCAGCGCGATGCGGTTGACGATCTCCAGCACCTCGCTCTGCATCGAGGCGCCGAGCGTGTGGTTCGGGTCCATCACGTCGGGGAACTTCACGGTGTCGAGCAGCGGTAGATCCAAATACTCGGAGTAGAGCGAGCTGATCATCGTCTCGGTCGGGCCGGTGTCGTTGAGCAGGCGCGTGGCTTGCGCGATTACGCCTTCCTTGCTGACTAGCTCTCCGCGCGATGCGGCGGCGAACAGCTCCGTATCGGGAAAGCTGTTGCGGAGCAGGAACGACAACCGCGAGGCCATCTCGTAGCCGTTGTAGTGGAGCCAACCGGGCTTCGACGCGTCGACCTCACCCAGCTCGACACGGTAGAGGAAGCTGGGCGACTGCAAGATCGCCGCCATCACGTACTGCAGCGCGACCCACGGAGCGGCGCGGCCGATCGCGCCGGCCAGCGCTTGGTAGCGAGTCAGCTCATCTGCGGTGACTGGGCGACGCCAGGCGCGCAAACCGAATTGGTTGATGAATTGGACCAGGCAGGTGTCGTCGAGCGGCGTGGCCGGAGCGCAGCCGACCACCGTCTGCCGCAGCGCCATGTCCGCGAACACGGCCTTGGCGATGCCGAACGCGGCCTGGCTGTATTGCTCGACGCCGTGCTCGGACACGGTCGCGGTCGAGGCGCCGATGATCGAAAACGAATACGGACGTTGGTCGGGCTCGAGGTCGGGGACCTGAATCGCCGGGCCGAATAGGTCGCGGATCACGTTATGGTACTGGGCGGTGGTTAGCCGAGGCAGCGCAGGCGCCGAGGGGGAGAAAGGGGCCGTGGCGGTGGCTAGGCCGCCGCTGGCTCCGCCTCCGCTGCCGCCACCACTACTGGTGCCGCCGGTCGTAGCTGGCTGTTGGGCCCCGCTACCGGGTGCGCCGGTGGGGCTGCCGGTGCAACCCGCCAACGCGGCGAGGCCCGAGCAGAAGAGGGCGTAGAGCGCTGTGCGTGCGGGACGGAGCGAGACAAACATGCTGAATTCCCTGGCCTTGGCTCAAAGTCGTTCGACCCCATTGCGAGCAGACAGGAAATCGTTGGGCGGCGGAAGGCGTTTTCGCTGGGTGCAACTGGCGTGGCTCGTCGCGTAAGCTGCCCGCCGGATGTTGAGCGTCGCGATCGCCCTCGAGCCTCCCGCGGAGTCGGCCGCCGTGCGGGCCGTGGCGCAGAGCTGTGAGGAAGCGATCGGCGAAGGCCGCTGCCCGGCGGCGGCAGAGCTGGCTCCGGCTGCGGTGGTCTCCTGGTATGCGCTGATTCGCGCCGAGGATCCCAACACGCCGGAGCTCACGATCGAATTTCGCGATCGCAGCGCGAGCGGCACGTTGATCGAGACACGCGTGATGGCGTTCTCGGAGCGAGACAATCCAAACAGCCGTTGGGCTTCGGTCGGTGCCGTGATTGCCGCATTCGTTGCCGCGCGCGACGGCTCCGGCACGCCACCCCTGCGCCCACGCCCGCTGCCATTGGCGCCGCCAGCCGTGGTGTCGCCACCGCCCGAGGCACTGGCGTGGAACGCGGATTTGGCGCTATTTGCGGGTCCGGGCCTCGATCACGGAGCGTATCGTTTGGGTGGGCTGGGGCGCGGTTACGTCGCGCTGCCCGGAGCACGGGGCGTGCTTGGACTGGTGTCGCTGCGCTATGCCGAGCGCCCCGGAGATTTGGCGCTCACCTGGTGGTCGGCATCGTGCGGACTCGGAGCGAGGCTCGGTGGACGAACGACTCGGTTCAGCGCCGAGCTAACCGGGGAATTTGCGTTCGAGCGCTTGCTGATGTCAGCGACTGATCCGCTCAAATCTACACCTGATGACGCGGCGCAAAACCGCTTCGGTGGGCGCTTGAGCGTGAATTTGGCGCTCAAGTTGTTGAGCAATCTGGCCTGGGTTGCGGGCGCCGAAGCCACCGCGCTCAGGCCTTCGGTAGCGATCACGGTCGGCAACGACGACTCAGGTCGTGCCCCAGCGGTCGGCTACGCCTTCTCTACCGGGCTACGCTTCTCAGGCGGCGACTAGCCGCCCAACAGAACAGAGCGGCGGCTAGAGCCCCCAAGAAAAAGCAGCGACCAAACAAATTGTCTGGGCGGGGCAGGTTGGAGCGACTTCGAGGTAATTGGCTATGTTAGGATTCGATTGTGGGTGCACCCAAGTCCGAGCTAGCGGCTCTGCACGCCTCGCACACCAGCGAACCTACACCTCCCACACAGGAGGCGGTGCTGGCAGGTGTGGTGGCGGGCGAGCGCTGGGCCCACGCGGCGCTCTACGATCTTTTGTATCCGGTCGTGGCGCGCACCCTGCAAAAGATCTTGCGCGAGAGCTCCGGCGACTACGAGGACTTGGTGCAAGTCTCGTTCGAACGCATCGTCCGCACGCTGACTGGCGAGCGACGCGTGCAAGTCATGAGTCTTTCGGCCTGGGCGGGCTCGATCGCCGCTCACGTGGCGCTCGATGCGCTGCGAGGCAGGACGCGTGAACGTCGGCTTTTCGAGCGCGAAAGCAGCGGTCCCTCGCGTGTCGAGCGCGTGGCCGCACCAAGCTTGGAGCGGAAGCTCGAAGCTCGCCAACAACTCGAGTGGCTTCAGGACACCCTCTCGCGCATGAACGCTGATCAAGCTCAGACCCTACTCTTGCATGACGTGCTCGGCCACGGCTTGGCTGAGGTTGCGTCAATGATGGGCGTGACCGTGGCAGCGGCGCAACGGCGTCTGTCGCGCGGTCACCAGGAGCTGCTGCGGCGCGCCGCCGTGCGCGGTGTTCGGGGGGACCAATGATCACCGACTCCAGGGTGGCTGAGCTGCTAGCGCCCTTCACCGAGCCCGAAGACGATCTGGCGTCACGGCGCCTGCAGGTCGATCGCGAGAAGATCGTCTCACGGATGGTGGACGTCTCGCTGGCGCCGGAAGAGCGCTTCGGCTCGCGGGCGCGCATCGTGGCGGCGTTGGCGCTGGCTGCCGGTTTTGCCCTGGCAACTTGGGGCGGTGCTCGGCTCTGGCGACAAGCCACGCCGACGGGCGCTGCGGGCATCGAGGTGGTGGCGCTGCGCGGCAGCGTGACCGGCGTTCAGGGTGATAAATCCAGCGATTTGAGCCTCGGAGCGCCGACGCAGCTCAGCCCCGAGGGCACGCTAGAGACCTCGCAGAACGCCGAAGCGCGGATCAAGACCAGCGCCGGCATGGAGATTGACCTGCTCGAGAACACCAAGGTGTCGCTGGCCGAGCTGGGCGCAACACGGGTCTCTTCGGCGCTGCGTTTGGAGCACGGTCGCGTGCGTTGTGTGATTCCGCATCAGCCGGGGCGCACGTTCACCGTCGTCACGGCAGCCGCGCGCGTGATCGACGTCGGCACCATCTTCAGTGTCAGCGTCGAGCAAACGGCGACTGGGCCGAAGACCGTCGTGCACGTCGAAGACGGTGAAGTGCTGGTGCAATATCCGGGTGGACAGAGTCGGCTCACGGCGTCGCAGTCTTGGGCGAGCGGAAGCGAGCCGAGCAAACCCATAGCGGCGGCTGCGCCAGCTGACGTGGCCGTGGAAGAGCTGCCAACCACCCAGAGCCCGCGCCGTGATCTGGTCAAGCACCGTCCGGAGACGCTCGCGGCGGAGACCAAGCTCTTGCGTAGCGGTCTCGCCAATGAACGCAAGGGCGAGCTTGGCGCCGCCGTCACCGCGTTCGAAACGCTGGTGACGCGCTATCCGGATTCGCAGCTCGCGCCGGACGCCAAGGCGGCGCTCGCTCGCGTCAAAGGTCGGTTGGAAAGCCGTCCGTGACCGTGACGTTGGCATCGCGCGTCTCGCGCGGTTGGTCCGCGCTCGGCCTGGCTTTACTGCTCGCATCGCTGGGGTGCGAGAACGACGTCGTCGTGCACCTGCTGCCACCGGCGCCGGTCAAACCGGCGGATCCACCGCGGCCGCCCGATCCGCCGGTTTGCGTCGACGGCGACCCATGCTCAGGTCACGCTTGGGCGCTGTCGTTCGAGGGTGCTTACGATCGCGTCGAAATCCCCAGCTCGTCCCTGCTCGATCTACCGCAAGATTTCGCGATTGAAGCTTGGGTGTTGATCAGAAGCTACAACGGCGGGCACGGCATCTTGAATCGTTGGATCGGCGCCGTGGGGGACATCCAGCTCACCATTGGTACGCCGGAGCCGGTGTCGCAGCTCGAGCTGCCGAGCCTCGACCTCGTGCCGTCGCACGTCGTGGCAAGCTGGGCTTTCGTGCGCGATGGCCTGTGGCTGACAGCGGTGGCGCCTGCGCTGCCAAGTGTCCAGAATTGGCATCACCTCGCGACGTCGTATGGCAACGGCTCATTTCGGCTCTACGTGGACGGCACGCTAGCAGGCAGCATGGCTTCGACGGAGCCCGTGCCCAATCCCCAGAGCACTTTGTTCTTGGGGGCGACGGCGCGCCATGAGCATACGTTCGACGGCAAGGCAGGTACGCTGTACTGGCCGCCGATCGACGGCTTCATTGCCGACGTTCGACTGTCGTCCACCAACCGCTACCCCGCAGATTTCGTGCCCGAACCGCACCTCAGCGCCGACGCGTCGACGATCGCGCTCTGGCACCTCGACGAGGCCGACGGCAGCGTTGCCACCGATAGCGGCCCTGACCAACTCGACGGTGAAATCACTGGCGCCAGCTGGGCCCTAGCACCCATCCGCACTTCGACCTCCAGCCTCTAGCCTCCGCCTTTGCAGTTGTTGTGGTCGCCGCAACTGGTTTTGCAGTTGTTGCTGCCGGGGCCGACTCCGCCGCTGCAGTGGAAGGTGCAGCCGCCGCCGGGGCAGGTGAAGGTGCAGTTCGCGCCCTCCATACAGGTCATGTCGCAGTTGCCGCCCGCGCAGTCGCTGCTGCAGGTGGACTGGCCGCCACACGAGTCGATGCAGCCGCCGCCCGCGCAGGTCGAGTCGCAGGTGGCGTTACCGGCGCAGTGACTCTGACATTCACCAGAAGCGCAGCTCGTCTTGCACTTGGCGGTGCCGTTGCAATTCTGCTGGCAGTCGGCGCCCGTGCAGTCCTGGGCGCAGGTGCTGTTGTTGGTGCAGGTGACGGTGCAGTCGCCGCCGGCGACGCAGGTCTGGTGGCAGCGTGCGGAAGTGCTACAGCTTAGGTTGCACTTCTCGCCGCTGCATTGCGCGGTGCAGTCGCTCATGCCCGTGCACATGTTGGTGCACGTCTTGGGTGGGCCGATCGGCATTGGCGGCACACAGCTCAAGTCGCAGGTCTGGGCTTCGCTGCAATTACCGTTGCCGTTGATGGCGACGGGCGGTGCACCGGCTGTGCCCGCCGTGCCTGCGCTGCCGCTGGTACCCGTCGTGCCGCCTTGCGAGCCCGAACCGGCTGCGCCACCGGTAGCAGGCACGCCGCCCGCGCTCGCACCCGCGCTGCCGGCGGTCGTTCCACTGGCTCCGCCAGCTGAGTCGGTGCCGGCCTGCGAGGCGCCGCCTCCGCTCGTCTTCCCGCCCTCGGTTGCCGAGGTACCGCCGTCGGCCGAGGTCGCGCCCTGGCTGTTTGCGCCTGCCGCGCTGTTGGCCTTGCCGCTGCTGCCGGCGCTCGGGTCGGTCGCGGCGCTGCCGCTGAGGCCGTCGTCGGAGAACAGCGCGTCACTGCTGCCGGTACAAGCGGCGGCGGCGACGCCAGCAATGAAAAGCACTGCGATGAGCCTGGCTTTCGCCAACGGCTGAGTCATGGAGGGGCTCCTAAACTAAGTCCTACGTCTTTGAGTGGCCCGCCCGGGTGGCGAGCAGGCGCGCAACCCCAAAATTGCGCAGACAGGTGGGCGGGTGTAGCAGCCCCGCACCTCCCGAAGTCTCTGGACCCGGTCAGACCCAGCCCAACGCGCGGAGCCCGTAGCCCGCGCCAAACGACAGTCCGTTGGCGACCACTGACGTCGTCACTGCCAACCGCCAGCGCCCCGCGCCCAGGAACAGCCAGTAGATCCACGCTTCGAGCCCGAACGCCCACGCTTCGCTGACGAACAGTGTGAGCGCGTGCGGCCAATCCCAACCCGCACCCAGCTCGGGGAACACGAGCCAGACTGATGGATGTGAAGCTAGGTTGACGACCGCGATGATGCTGATGCGGCGCGCTCGCTTCTGAGACGTTCGGAGCACCCAGCCCGCTGCGAGCTGCTCGAGCAACATCGTCCACACGAACGCGCGAAACCACAGCAAGACGAGCGGCATGCGCTTAGGCTTCTACCCGCGCACCGAGCGGGCCCGAGCCGCGCACGAAGAACAACGCGGCCGCCGCCACCTCCAAGTACCCGTGAAACGCCGATAGCGAGAGGTACAGCGATTTGGTCCAAAGCGGCGCCAAAGCACCGCCGACGGCCATGACCAGCACCGCGCTGACCACCCCGGCGAGCCCGAGTTGCCCCAGGTCGCCGCGTAGCGCGCGAAAGCTCATGCGAAAGCTGAGCGAAGCGTTGCCGCGCGTGGCTTGCTGCGGAATCGCGTGCAGCCAGACGGCGTAGTGGACCGCTTGCAGGAAAGCGAAGCTCGCGACGATGCCGAGCGCGAGCGGCGCGCTGTCGATGCCGGGTGCCAGCGTGTCGGCGGCGGCCAAGCCGTGCAGGCCGAACGCGCTCTGTGTGCCGTGCTGGAAGCAGAACCAAGCCAACGGTGAGCCGACGAGCAGGGCTCCCAGGCCGGTGACGACGCCCACGACCAAAGCCGTGCTGCGCGACGCGCGTGCATAGAGCGCGGCCCACAGCCAAAGCGCGACCAGGTTGTGGCCGTGACCGAGCAAAATGCGCGAGTTTTGGGGCCAAACCAGCGCACAGGTGAGCAGGGCCAGCGCGGCGGTGGCGGTGCCCAGCACGCGCCAGGCTCGTGCATCGGCGCTGGCGAGCGCG
Source organism: Polyangiales bacterium (assembly GCA_038252755.1). Taxonomy (GTDB): domain Bacteria; phylum Myxococcota_A; class Polyangia; order Polyangiales; family Polyangiaceae; genus PMG-095. The sequence continues at coordinate 14,465 of JBBSAB010000144.1, forward strand.
ATCGCTCCTAGCACGAGCACACCGGCCAGCCCGAGCTCGGCGCGCGCCATGCCGGGCACGCCGGCTTCTTCGAGCACGCGCGCCGCGAGCAGCCCGAGCGAGCCGTACAGCAGCATCGGTCGCGCCAGCCTTGGTAGCTGAGGTCGCAGCACCAGTTGCCGGACGTCGGAGACCAGGTGCGGCACGCCCAGCGTGAGCGGACCTACGACGAGCAAGAACGTCGGCGCGAACAGCGCCAACAGCAGCGCGACGAATGCGTGTCCGAGCAGCAACGCCGGGACACGCCGTTCCTTCTTCAGCACTAACGGCCGCAGCACGGGTATGCGCGACGCGCGCGTGAAGATTGCCGCTCGCGCTCGGTCGAGCGGCAAAATCAGTGTTTCGGAGAGCGCCGTCACTGCGGTCTACTCGAGCCAGCTGGCGCTTGCGCGGCGCCGCCGATTCCAGAGCAGGCCTAGCGCGAGCAACGGGACCAGCGCGAGCGCGGCGCTACCTGCTCGCCCGCTGGTGCTGCAGCCGCCGTCGTCCTTGGTGGCGCTGGCGGCGGCTTTGCACACGTAGCAGTCGTACGACATGCCGCCGCTCGGCGTTGCGCGCGTGCACTTGTCGGCTTGACACGTGCCGGGCCGATCCATCTTGCCGTCTTTGGTGGCGTTGTCGCACGCCTTGCCAACATCCGTGGCTTGGCAGGCGTCGGGCGGCGCAACGTCGGCGGAAGCCGGTGCGACCAAGAACATTCCCGCGAGCGAAATCGCCACCACTAACATCGAATGACGTACCACCAATCCTCCTTCGTCGAGCAAGGCCCGAAGCCCGAAGCCTTAGTGCATGAGCTCGACCGGGACAAGCGCAACGTCGTGCCGCCTCGAAAACGTCGCGCGGCGCTGCTAGCTTGCCGCAGCATGTTCACGGGTAGCCAGCCGCAGATGTTCGCCGAGTACAACCGCTGGATGAACGAGAAGCTGTACGCGGCCGTCGCGCAGCTGTCGGACGAACAGCGCAAACGTGATCTGGGTGCTTTCTTCAAGTCGATCCACGCAACCTTGGAGCATGTGCTGCGCGCGGACACGCTTTGGCTCACGCGCTTCCGTGGTGAGCCGGTGGTTGCTGCCACGGGTGGTGGTTTGCTGTACCCCGACTTCGACGCGCTCCGCGTCGCGCGGGCGGCTTGCGATCAACAGCTGACCAACTGGGCCGCTACCCTAACGGGTGATTGGCTGGCCAAGCCGTATCCTTGGACCAGCGTTGCTGGAGCCCGTTTCACGATGCCGGGCTTCGCGGTCGTAGCGCAGATCTTCAACCATCAGACTCATCATCGCGGGCAAGCCACGACCCTGCTCACGCAGCTCGGGATCGACGTCGGTGCCACCGACCTGCCGATGCTGCCCGCGCTCGACGCGCTGGCCCACTGAGCGTCGGCGTCGGAGGGCGGCTAGCCCCACGCCAAGTTGTCTTTCTCTGCTTGGGGTTAACCAAAAAGGACGTCACCTGGCACCTACTCTCAAGGAGCTCCCGTCAGCGGGTAGTTGCTGGCGGAATTAGCTCTCCTGGCTGGAACTTGATGGCCGATCGGTCGCTGACACGGACGCTGTTGCTCACCGCGCTCGCCGCGGCGGTGGCTGCCTGCACGGCTAACATCGAAGGCGGGCCCGGCGGCGGGCCCACGCTCGGTCCGTCGGGGGGCAGCGCCGGCACGCCAGGGGTTGGCGGTGCTGCCAGCAGCTTACCTTTGGGCCCCCAGCCGCTCGCGCACCTACACAAGCTCACCGCGACCGAGGTCGCGAATAGCTTGCACGACCTGCTCGGTGCCGACGTTCCGGTCGCCGCGGTCGAGCCTGACACCGAGAGCGACGGTTTTGCCAGCGTCGGCGCGTCGGTGGTTTCCATTTCACCCGCCGGGGTGGGGCAGTACGAGGCAACTTTTGGTGCCGCGCTGGACGTGGCGTTGAAAGATGCGACGCGTGCCGCCAGCGTCGTCGTGTGTGTGCCGGCTGCGATCGGAGACAGCGCTTGCCTGACGCGCTCGCTCGAGAGCTTTGGACGCCGAGCGTTTCGGCGTCCGCTCAGCACCGAAGAGCGCGCGCGTTATCTCGGGGTGGCCCAAGCCATCGAGCAAGAGGCGAACAGCCCATTGCTTGGCCTGCGCTACGCGCTGAGCGGGCTGTTGCAGTCGCCGAATTTTCTGTACCGCGCAGAGCTCGGGCAGCCGAGCGCGCTGGACGCCGGGCGGCTCAAGTACACTGGTTACGAAATGGCGTCGCGGCTCGCGGCTGAGCTGTGGAACAGCGTGCCGGACGAAGCGTTGCTCGACGCCGCGCAGAACGGCGCGCTCGACACCGAGGCCGGCGTGCGACAGGCGGCGACGCGGCTTTCGGCAAGCAGCAAGGCGCGCGGCGCGCTTTCCACGTTCGTCGATGACCTCTACGGTATTGAGCGGCTGTATCGTTCGATCAAGGACGCGGCGTTGTTTCCGGCCTGGTCCGACGACCTGCGTGACTCGATGCACGAAGAGCTGACGCGCCGGATGTTGGACACGGTCTTCGACACGCCGGGCGATTTTTTGGCTCAATACGACACGCGCGTCACCTTCGTGAACGACACGTTGGCGAGCTTTTACGGCTTGCCAGTCACGGGTTCCAACGACTTTCGGCGCGTGGAGTTGCCGGCCGGCTCGGCCCGCGCCGGGCTGCTCGGCACCGGTGCTTTGCTCGCGGCCTACGCGCTGCCGCAGCGGTCATCGCCGACGGCGCGCGGTAAGTTCGTGGCGCAAACCTTGTTGTGTCGCACGGTGCCGTCACCGCCGCCCGGCGTCGATACCACGCTCGCCACGCCGATGGCGGATCCGAACGCCACACTGCGCGAGCGGCTCGAGTTGCATCGCTCGAACGCCGCTTGTGCCGCGTGCCACGCGATGATGGATCCGATCGGGCTCGGGCTCGAGCAGTTCGACGGCATCGGCCAGTTTCGCGAGACCGACCATGGTAAGCTAATCGACGTCTCCGGCCAGGTCGATGGCGTGACGTTCGCGAACGCCGCCGAGCTGGGCAGCCTGCTCCGCCGCAACGCCGAGGCGGGCAAATGCTTCGTGCGCAAGCTCTACACG
>JBBSAB010000145.1:0-17379 GCA_038252755.1 Polyangiales bacterium
GCGATTCGAGCACGAGCGAACAGGAAGGCGGGAAGGCGGGAAGATTTCTGTTGTTCGAACAGGCGCCTGAGGCCCCATCGCGATCCCGCTGCGTCCAGTTGCCAGTACCACCCACCCTAAATCTCGGCCTTCCCGTCTTCCTGTTTGCTCGCCGCTCGCTCTCGATCGTGCGATGACGCGACTAAGCTGGATAGGGAGGCCGGGTTTCGTTTGGGGCGACCCCGCCCAGCTGGGCGGGGAGACAGGCCTACCTAGCCCTCTGGGTTCTCGGTGATCAGCTTGACCAGCTCGTCGGCGCTCAGCTTTTCCGCTTGGGCGCCGCCGTCCAGTAGCGTGCGCGCGAGGCTGCGCTTCTTGGCGTGCAGCTCGACGATCTTTTCTTCGATCGTGTGCTTGGTGATCAATCGATACACGGTCACGCGGCGCGTCTGGCCGATGCGATGCGCGCGATCGGTAGCTTGCGATTCGACGGCCGGGTTCCACCACGGGTCGAGGTGAATCACGTAGTCGGCAGCGGTCAGGTTGAGACCGAAGCCGCCCGCCTTCAAGCTGATCAAGAACAAGCTCGAGCTGCCGTTCTGAAACGCGTCGACGCGCTTCTGGCGTTCGGCTTGCGGCGTCGAGCCGTCCAGGTACTCGTAGGTCACGCGGCGCTCTTCGAGCTGCTCGCGGACCAACCCCAAAAAGTCGACGAACTGGCTGAAAACCAGGGCGCGATGCCCGTTCTCGCGCAGCTCCTCGACCAGCTCCAAAAACGCCGAAATCTTCGACGACTCCAGGTCGGCGTCGGGGAATACTAGCCGCGGGTGACAGCAGAAGCGGCGCAAACGCGTGATCTCGGCCAAGACCTCGATCTTGTTTTCGCGCTTACCCCACGCCGTAAATAGCTTGTCGTGAATCTGCTTGCGCAGAATGGTGTAGCGCGCGGTCTCGTCCGGCGACAACTGCACCTCGTGCGACAACTCGGTCAGCGGCGGCAGCTCTTGCAGCACGTCACGCTTCAAGCGCCGCAGCACGTACGGCTGAATCACGCGCCGCAGCAGCTCTTCGGGAGTTTGGCCGCCGTCACGCTCGATCGGTTTGACGAAGCGGCGATTGAAGTCCGTAAAATCGCCGAGCAGCCCGGGATTGATGAAGTGAAAGATGCTCCACAAATCGGCGGCGTGATTTTCGACCGGCGTGCCGGTCGCGGCGATCCGCTGCTTGGCGTCGAGCCGAAACGCAGCCTGCGCACGCAGCGACTGCGCGTTCTTGATGAACTGAGCTTCGTCGAGCACCGCGGTGCCCCAGGTCAGCTCGGTCAGCTTGGCCTGATCTTGCTGTAACAGCGCGTAGCTGCACACGAGCAGCTTGCCTTGGCCATCTTGGCGCAGCTCTTCGAGCAGCTCGCTGCGGCCGTCGCCCGTGTACTCGAGCACCTTCAATTCAGGTGCAAAGCGCCCGGCTTCGCGGGCCCAGTTGCTGCAAACCGAGGTCGGCGCGATGACCAACGCCGGACCTTCGGCGCGGCGCGTGAGCAAGAGCGCCAAGATTTGCACGGTCTTGCCCAGACCCATGTCGTCCGCCAAGCACGCGCCCAGGCCGAGCTCGGTCAGGCGGGCTAGCCAGCGATAACCGTCGAGCTGATACGGCCGAAGCTCGGCGTTCAGCGTGGGCGGCACGTCGAACGTGGCGTTCGCGACGCGCTTGACGCGCTCGAGCCAGCCGGTCGCTTCGTCGTCGAGCTCGAAGCCGTCGCCAGCTAGCTCGTCGAGCGCCGCCAGTGCGCCGGCGTGAAGCCTGAGATCACCTTTCGGCTTGGCACGTCCAGCGCTGGCGGCCAGCGCCGAGATCACGCGGCGGATGCGCTCTTCGAGCTCGACATAGTCGCCGTTCTCGAGCCGCACGAAGCGCCCACCGGCCAGCGCCGGCGCGTGCACCAGCTCGTTCAGCGTGACCTCGCTGACGTCGTCGACGCGCAGGCCACCGGTCGCCAGGTACCACCCCTTGTTGACCTTCAGCCGCCCGCGCAGCGACGAGCGACCGTCGCCGCGCAGCCGCATACGGTTGCTCTCGGGCCATTCAAGCTCGTGCTTGACGCCCGACGCGCGCAGCTCGCTGAGCAGCACCAGCACGCCCTCTTCACCGAGCACCCAATTGTCGACCTCGTGCTGAGGACGCTCTTCGCCTTGCTCTTCCGGCGCTTGGACCAGCGTCGGACAGGCGGCGATCAGCTGATCGACCGCGGCGCGTTCGCGCTCGAAATCGCGCTCGCAACGCAGCCGCTGCCCGCCGCCGACGAAGCTGAGCGTGACCCGACCGATGCCGGCCACGAAGAAGCGGCCCTGGCTGCCGAACGGCCGCACGCCGGCCTGCACCTGCCACGCGCCCGCGTGCAGCGCGAAACGCAGGCACGGCGTGGCGTCGGCCTCGACCAACCGCTCGGCGCCAAGCTCGGGGCTCTGCACGTCGACGCTCTGCGCCAACTTGCCGAGCACGCGCAGCACCTCGGCTTTTTGCGCGCTGGGTATGCGCACGCCGTGCGGCAAGACGCCGATCACCCGCTGCATGGCTTCGGTCACGCGGTACACCACCAGGCGGTCTTCGCCCTGCGGCACCACATTCACGCCCAGCTTGGCCCCAGCCGGCTCGACCACGATCCGGATGTAGCCGGCGTCTTCCTCGGCCTCGACGCGACAGCTGCCGCGCAAAACCTCGACGCGCGAGTTGCCGCGAGCGCCGTTCTGGACGCGCGGATGACCGATCAGCCGCTCTGCCGCCTCCGGCGAAAATTCACGCCGGCCCTCGACCACCTCGCGCGTGGCATCCAGGACGGTCTGATCTTCACTCGGTAGCTGATCGCGAAATTGGTACAGCTCGTTGAGCGACAGGCGACGACCGGCGTTCCAGCCACCACTGTCGAGGCGCAGCTCGGAGAGCGCAGGCCGGCTCAGCCCGCCGTCGGCCATGTCGACGAACCAGATCGCGCGCACGCTGGCTTCAGCCGCCTCAGAAGCCGTGTCGGAGACTGCGGCCAGCGCTTGTAAGGTCTTTTGCCACTCGGGCTTAGGCGCGACCAGCTCCCACAAAGAAAGCGCGTTCGGATCGAAGCCGGGCGCGCCGCCCAGCCGCTCGAGCTCTTGCTGCGCGTAGTCAGCGCTGAGCGAGTTGGCCAGCAGCAATGCCTGGCGGGCGATCCACACGTAGCCCGCGGCGTGCCAGGGCAGCGCGCGGCGCACCACGAGCTGGGCCCACCGCGCGCGTGTCTCGGGTTGCTTTTGGTGCAGCTCGGCGTTGTGCGCGAACAGCAGCGTCTCCCACAATCCGGCCTCGGCGCTCAAGTCATGAACGTCGATGCGCTCATGCTCGGTTTCCGGCTCTTCGAGGTAGCGGAGCAGCAAACGGAAGGCGCGGCCGGCGGCACGCTCCGGCTCGGTCGTGCCGACAGCGAGCAACCGCTTGGCCAGCAACGTCGCGACCTCGGTGTCGCGCGCGCACAACAACAGCGCCAACAGCGGCGCTACGGCGCCGCACTGCGGCAGGGGGCCGCGTCGGCTCGCGGCGTCGCTTTTGCCGCGCAGCGAGACGCCAAACAGCTCGTCGAGGCGCGCCTGTGCCAGCGGCAGCTCGCCGGTCAAAAATGCCCAGGCCGCCGCGTGTCCGAGCGCACTGCCGCGCCCCAGGTGCGCGGTGAAGGTCGGGATGGCGTCGACCTTGCCGCGCAGCACCGCGTGCTCGCACAACAGGCCAGCCAGCTCGGCGCGCTCGTCGCCTTCGGGCATCTCTGCAAAGCGCCCGCTGAGCCAGGCGTAGAGCTCCTGGCAGGGGCTTGCCGTCTCCAACGATTCGCGCAGTACACGCGTGGCGACTGCCTCGGCCTCGTCGCCCCACGTCGCGATCAGCCAAGCTTCGTCGAACGGCTCGCAGATGCTGACGCGCAGCCATTCGGCGGCGGTCCGGAGCGCGATCTGTCGCGGCAAGCGCTCGACCGAGAAGCGGCGCGTGAACGTGCGGTAGTCGCCGAGCTGCAGCGCCAGCCCCAGATCGCTGACCGAGCGACCACCCAAGAGCCCGTGCGTCGCCAGCGCGAGGTTCGAAAGCGCGTCACGGCGCTTCAGCTCGCGCAACACCAACTGCGCGAGGTCGGGGTGCACGGCGTAGCCCGGCTCGCGACTCGGTGCGCTGGTCAGGCTCAAGGCGCGCGTTGGCGCGACCGACAGCAACAGCCCGGCCGCGACAGTTTGTTTGAGCCAGGCGTCGAGCACCCGACCGTCGAACCCCTCGCCAGCCAACGCCAGCAGTACGCCTCGCGACAGGCCGTGCTCGAGCGCGACCGCACCCAGCCAACGCCACTCGCGAGTAGCCAGCCCCGCCGTGAGCAAAGTGAAGCGATCGGAGAGGGGAGCAGCCAGCAAGACAGGCCCCGGTAGCGCTCACCGGGCGCCCGCACAAGGTTTTTCGGGTCCGACCGTGTCTTGAAACGGACTGCGACTACATTCTGCCCGGTCAATGTCCGAACCTGCCCCGAATCCCAGCGTGCGACCGCTCTACCCGGTGCTGGTGCTGCTGGCTGCCTCCGTGGCTTGGGGTCTCACTTGGATACCGCTCAAGTACTTCGCCGGCTTCGGGCTCCAGGGCGTGAACGTCACGCTCGTGGCGCACGGCTCGGTCGGCGTCCTGTCGTTGCCGTGGCTGGTGTACCGGCTCGGCGCGTGGCGTCGCGAGTGGCGCGGCATGTTGCTGCTGTCCACGTTCGGCGGCCTGGCGAATCTGGCGTTCGCCAGCGCCATCGTCAGCGGTGACGTGGTGCGCGTGATGGTGCTGTTCTACCTGCTGCCCGCGTGGGGTGTGCTCGGCGGCTGGCTGCTGCTCGGTGAGCGCGTCGACGCGCTACGCAAGCTCACGGTAGCCGGCGCGCTCGGCGGTGCGTTCTTGATCCTGGGCGGCGTGCGCATCTTGGCGGAGCGACCGAGCCTCGCCGACGTGTTGGCCGTGGTCAGCGGCATGGCTCTAGCCCTCAACAACGTGTTGTTTCGCAAGCTATCGGACGTCGCCGTGGCCGACAAAGTGGCGGCCATGTTCGCCGGCTGCTTGGTGTGGGCGATGCCGCTCACGGTGCTGGGCGTGCAGCCGCTGCCTGGGCTCGTGCCGCCCGCAGTTTGGCTCGAGCTGATGGCCTTCGGTCTGATCTGGTTGTTCGTGGCGACCGTCGGCACCCAATGGGGAGTCGCTCACATGGAAACCGGCAGGTCGTCGGTGCTGATCATCGTCGAGCTCGTGGCAGCCGTCGCGTCGGCCGCGTTGCTCAACGGCACCCGCCTCCGGCCAATCGAGTGGCTCGGAGGTGTGCTGATCGTGGCCGCCGCGTTCATCGAAGCGCGGCGGCCATCCGACGCTTGAGGCTCAGTGCGTGGCTTTGGCGGACTTGCCGCTGATCGTCACGTCGCCGTAGTCCGCGCGGATCTCTTGCTCTTCCTCTTGCATTTGCTCGACCGGCTCGTCGGCGGACGGCAGCTCAATCACGATCACCGGCGCCGGCTCGGGCGGTGCAGACGGCTGCGGTTTGATCGGGCCGGTGCTGCTGCTTCCAGCAGCACTCGGCGCGCCAGCGGAGCTGAACGTGCCAGCAGTGCCGAAGCCGCCACCGGTCGTCGCGCCGCCGCCGAAGCCATTCATGCTGCCGCCAGTGCCGTTGCCGCCGCCGTTGCACGGATTCGGAACGATTGGCACGCCGAGCAGGTTGCTCATCGCCATCAAGCGCGCCGGCAAGAACACCGTGTTGAGCGCGTTGGAGGTCGAAAAGCAGCTGCCGGTCTCGCCGTCCGCGCATTGCTGCGGGAACTCCGAGACCTGCGGAAAGTCGTTCGAAAACGGCGCGGTCACGCCGTTGCCCAAGAAGCTGCCCGACGCTTCGTTGTGGCAACCGATGCACGAGCCGGAGAAGCGCGCGCGATTGGCGATATCGGTCGCGCTCAACTTGCTGCCGACCGAGGCCAGCTTCTGCTCGAGCAGATCACGGAAACCAGGCGTCAGCTGGTTGGCGTAGTCCTGCGAGAAGTCGTTGCGACTCTCGGCGTCTTTGCACGCCGAGTCGACCACGAACGACATGGCGTTCATGTTGTCGGTCAGCACGCCGTCGAGCGCCGTCAGGAAACTCTCGCGACACGCTTCACCTTGCGGCAATCCGCTCTTTTCGTTCCACAGCGCGCCGTTCGGCGATTCGGCGACCGGAAACGGCACCGCGCGCAGCGCGTCGCCATCGAGCGCCAGCTTGAACTCACGCAGCGTCCACGGGTCCGAGTCGAACTGGTTGGTGCGAATTTGCCCGCTGCCGACGGTCAGGTTTTCGGCCGTCAAGAACGCCCCGAAGCCGAACTCTTCGAGCCCCTTCACGCCACCATGGAGGAACGCTTGCGCCAGGCGCTGACCGCGGATTTTCGCATTCGGCTCGTTGTTTTGGTCCATCCAGAACTGCGCCAAAGGCAGGCAACCGTCGACTCCCAGCTCCGGCGCCGGGTTGGGGATCTGCGCTTCCATAATCATGAACGCGCGACCGCCCGAATTGCTCGCGAAGATCATGCGTTGCTGACCGCAGTGCGCGCCGTTGGTCGGCGCCAAGTCGATCCGGTTCACGAACGCCGTCGCGAAGAAGCTGCCCATGTCGTTGACGTGTTGCGCTTCGTTGCGGTTGCAGTCGATCGGATAGCCGTTGAGCGTCGAAACGCCATCGGTCGTCTCGTCGCCGCAATGGATGGCGTCGGGCAACACGGCCTGGTCTGCCGAGGCGTAGCTGTCGTAGATTTGCTGGAAGAGCAAATTGGGGTCGCCGTTGTGACCGCCGTTGGCCGCCAACGCCTTGAACGCGCTGGTCAGACTGACACCTCCGACCGCGTCGACGTTGCTCTCCAGCAGCACGCGCTCGGTCCTGGTCACGTCGGCCGGCACCTGACATTCCTGGCTGTCGTCGACCGAGAAGGTGACGTGCAGCTTGCCCTTGGTGAAGTCAACAACCTCGCCGCCGACCTGGAACTGGTAGTTGACGAACGCTTCGTCACCACCCTGCAAGAAGAAGAACTGAACGGCGTCGCTGATCAGGTGTGCGTTGGCGACCACGCCGCCACCGATCGGACCGCCGCCGCCAGACGACTTGCCAGCCGTCGGAAAGATCGGCCCCTCACCAGCGGTGCCCGTGAACGCACCGCCCTCACCCGTGAACGCGCCCGCCGTGCCGGGGAACGGCTCGCCGCCGTCACTCGCTCCACCTTCGCTCGGCGGCGGCAGCGGCTTTCCCTCGTCGAAAGCACCGCCAATCGGCGGCGGAATCATGCCTTTGCCACCGCTCGACGTCGCCCCGCCCGTTCCGCTCGATGAGCCGCCAACGCCGCCGCCAGTCGGTCCAGAAATGCGTTCCAAGAACCACCCCGGCTCGAGCGTCACCGTGTAGCTACCCGAAGCAAGAATGGTCGTGAGCTCGGTGGCTTCCGGCAAACCATTTTCACTGGTCAGAAAATCTGGCACCTCGCCCGTGCGCACGTTGGTGATCGCGAAGAACGCGTTGCGCAGCATGTAGACGCTGCCCGACGGCGCTCTGGCTTGCAGCGCGAGCGCTAGCGTTCCGACGCGCTGTTCTTCGCCCTTGCCGTCAGAGCGATCTGACGAGCAAGCAGCGAGCGTCGTCAGTCCCACGCCTGCCACGAAGGCAAGCCTCGACCACCATCGAATGGATGTTTTCAATTGTTCCTCCTAAACCCGTCCCCAACCTGGTAACGGCAGCGCGCTCTCAGCAATCGCCATACCAAGTGAGCGCGCCCCAGATCACACGTTGAATCGCCAACTCACTTGTCGATGTCGTGTGCCAGTGTGCCAGCAGGCCGCGAGGCTGATCATGGGCGAAAATTTCGTATCACCCACGGCTGTTAGGTTGCGCGCGCTCGCGCCACTCAACACTTCGTGAAGTGCGCGTCAGCCGTCAGCGCTCAGAGAAAATCGTGCGTGACGGGCTCATCCGTCGCTTCGACGGACACCACGCTCAGGTGCCCGAGGTTCGCGTGCCAAGGTTGCGTCAAAGTCGGATTGAGCGAGCTCAGTTCGAGCGTCGGCTTGAGCTGGTGGTCCGCCGGATCTTGATAGATGGCCGGCAAAGCGGGCCGACTCCGACTGTCGCGGGAAGCGGTAACGTGGCCGGGAGCGCGCGGGGGCTCCAAACATCACAAAGGTTGAAGACCTGACGACGAAACGGCTGGTAGGGCGCACGCGGTCTGCGTGCGATGAACCCGAACGACCGATCAAACGGTCGTCACGTCGCTCGCAAATGCCCGGTAACGACAGATTCGACCGTTAGGTCTGCGCGTCCCTGCCACACTAAGGGTTGGAAGAGCATGGAACCAGCAAAGCTAGTAGTTGCGTGCTTGGGCGCGCTGGGCGTGCTGATCGGCTGTGGCGGCACGACTGACCACAACGGCGCTCACGCAGACAGCGGCGGTTCGACCAATTCCAGCGGCGGGTCGACCAATTCCAGCGGCGGGTCGAGCGCGACGTCCGGCTCAACCGCGGAAGCCGCAACCAACACGGGCGGCGTCGCTCCAGTCATGACGCTCGACTCCTTCGAGACCAATGAGGTGTACGTCTCGGTCGGGCTATGGATGGGGTTCCCCGGCAACAAGCTGCCGATCGGCGCGCCTGCGACCGCACACAACGGCTCGGCGCTTCACCTGGTCGGCACCACGAACGACGACGGCCTCGACGTGTTTTTTCACACCGGCATCCCGGTCGAGAGGATCTGGAGAGGCGTGCGCTTCTGGACGCAGAGCGACGAACCCAATTCATCCCTGACCGTCGCGGTCGCCGGCCCCGAGCCTTCCTACTTCAAGGATCGCGCGCAAGGCATCGCCTGGCCCGAGCAGCTGGTCGTGCCCACCAAGAGTTGGCAAGAAGTCGTGGTCGACTTCAAGGACTTGGGCGTCGACGCTGAGCACCTGTCCCCGCACTCGGAACAATTCGGCGCCTTCCATTTCATCATCGAGCCGAACACCAAGTACGACCTGTGGATCGACGACTTCGTCGGGCAGTCGCGGTAGCAGCAAGCTAGCGGTTTTTGGGGGCTAGGGCGCTTCGTGAGCCGCCTCGGCGCGGGCCGGGAACTGGAGGAATGGAATGTCCGTCCTCGAGGAATTGGTCGCCGAGGACCTCGCGCTGCTCGAGCAGCTGAGACAGAGCGGACAGGGCGAGCAGCTCAACCAAGTCGCGAACCTGCTGCGCGCGGCCGATATGGTCTACCTGCTGGCCTCAGCCGCCGCGTTTCCCGTCGCTTGTTACCTCGCGTACGCACTCACCAGCCTGGGCGTGCGCAACGTGTTGGTCAGCGGCGTCGGCGGCATGCTCGCCGAACAGCTCAGCTCCGCGACCGACAAAGATCTGCTGCTCGTCGTCGAGTCGGGCGCTTGCCCGCCTCCGTTCTCCCGCGCGATCGCCGCGGCCTCCAAGCGCAGTGTGGCCATCGCCGTGCTCAGTGGCAGCACCCCGTCCACGTTGTCGAAGTATGCCGGCGCGCGCCTGGCGACGCACCCGTCGAAGAAGGGCACGCCGCGTTCGCTAGCCGTGCTCATGACCTTGAGCCTGACCTTGATCGTGGCCGTGGGTCGCCAGCACGCGGCCAAAGCCAAAGTCGCCGCCGCGCTTCCGGAGCGTGGAGTCCGTCTACCGCGGGTCACGGCGTGCGCCGGCTGAGCGTCGCTGCGCTCGAGCTCAGGGCACGGCGTCGCGGATCGCCTGCAGCAGCGAGGCGTCGCCGGCTGCGTCCTGCCCGGCTTCCCAGACCATGATGCCGCCGTAAGACTGGGCCAGCTTGGCCTTGGCTTGGATCGTCGTGCGGCTGTTCAGGTAGGTGACGGTACCGTTGCCTTCGAGCTGGTCTTGCATCGCGGCCGCGGCGTTGCCGCGCAAAAGGTCGCCGTACGGGATGGTAGCGGGACTCGCTCCGCCGCCCGTCGGCCACTGCTTGCCGTAAAACGGCACGCCGTACACCACGCGCTCTTTCGGCATGCCGCGCGCCACCCACTTGTCGACGGCAGCCGTTGAGGCCTCGATCGACGACCATTGCATGGGCGTGTTGGGGTTCGAGTACAGGTCGTACGCCATCACGTTCACGAAATCGAAGCTGAGCAACGCTTTGTCGGTGATGTCTTTGCCGAACCAATCCGCGATCGCCGCGGTCAGCTCACGGTTGTCGCTCTTGAGGCGCGCGCTGAGCTCGGTCACGAAGGCTTCGTAGAAGCTATTGACGCCGTTGCCCTCGAGATCGACGTCGAGGCAATCGAGTTGGTTCTTTTGCGCGAAGCTGACCAGGTTGTCGATCAACCCCGGCCGATGCGCGTCGTCGAGCAGCGTCGCGAACACGCCGCCGGTGTCGATCGTGCTCGCGCCGCCTAGCGCCACGCAGACCTTGGCGCCCGCCGCGTGCGCGGTCTCGACGAAGCCGGGCAGCGCCGCGTCCGGAAAGCGCACGTTACCCGCCGCGTCGATATCGACGAAGCTGAGGTTGATGTAGCTCACGTTCTGGAACCGCAGCTGACGCAGCCAGGTCGCCAGACCGCCGTGGTAGGTCGGCAGGTACGCGACGGTGCGCAGCTTGGGGCGGTCGGTCGGGTCGATCGTCGAGCCGACGCCGACGCTGCCGCTACCACCGCTACCACCGCTGGCGCTGCCGCGCGGCCCACTCTCGCCGCCGCCACAGCCCGCCCCCGTGCCGAGCACACCGAGCAGAACCGCGACTCGCCAGCAGCTGCGCCACATCCTTTGGAGATAACACCCTGCAGGCACCCCCGCCGTGACCGGAAATTATCTTCTCAATGGCGTTTTTATACCGCCAGGCCTGCCTGGCGCAGCGGTTCGTCGAACTTCGTCGGGAGCGTCGTAGTCCCAGTACGGCACTTTGTCGGCCGGCATGTTCTTGTGCGCAGGTCTCTCTTAGTTAGCGCTTTCGAGCACGCCAGTCTGGGGGTTTTCGACCTGGAGCTTGTCGAGATCCAAACCATCGAGCACGAGCACATTTTGCAACGACGACACGAAGGTAGCGTCCTGCTTCCAAGACCAGATCAGCTTGCCGGCGGTGTCGTACTCAAGCAGTTGCAAACCCTTGGCGCCGAGCCCTGCTCCGTGGCCCTGCCAATTGACCACCACGTAGCTACCACCCGCCATCACCTGAAAGTCCGCAAAGTAGAACGGCATCGCGCCATCACCACCGGTGATCGTCTGCTTGAGCTTCTGGTCGGCGCCGAAGATCTCGAGAGCGGCGGCGTAGCCGGCCGAGACCATGACGTCGCCCGACGCTAAACGCACGGCTTCCCAAGCGTGCGGCGAAGCTGGGCCACCCTGCACTGTCACGTCCCACACCACTTTGCCCTGCGCGTCGCCCTCGAAAACGTGGGTATCGGCGGTCATCAAGAAGTTTTGACCGCCCGATTCACGCACCATGCGCACATAGGTTCCCGGGTATTGGACCTGCGGCCCGGCGCTGCCATCAGGCATGATCTGGAATAGCACGATGCCTTTGCCGCCGTGGAAGTCCACGCCGCTGAGCAACGTATTGCCGTTGTGCAGGCGATGCGCAGCCAACGTTCCGGGATAGGTGGTGACGTCCTTCACCACTTTGCCGTCGGCCAAGCTGCGCTCTTGGTAACCGCTGTCGGTACCGAGCAGGAATTTTTTCCCGCCAATCAGTTGCAGGTCGCGACCGGTAGGCACTACCTGGTGCCAATTCTTGGTCGGGTCCGCGAGATCGACATAGTGAACCGCGCTGTTGCCTTCGTCGCGCAGTAAGAGCTTACGCTTGCTCCGATCGACCGCGGGCGCACCGCCTGCTCCTCCGCCACCAGTTGCGGAGCCGCTCGTGCCCGCGCCACCGATCGCGACACCGCCAGTCGTTGCGCCACCGCTCGGCATGCCGGCGCTCGCAATTCCGCCGGTCGCCGCGCCGCCGGTGCCGGCGCTGGCTACGCCACCGGTCGTCGAGCTACCGCTCACCCCACCGGGTGATGAACCAGTGCCGGCAACGGTGGCTCCGGCGCTGCTGCCGTTCGTGTCCGTCCCCGAGCTCGAGCTGCACGCGCTAGCGCACGCCCCGAATGCAAGGAAAAACGCGAACGAGGTCCCAAAACCTGGCACAGGTACGCGACGAGCTGGGCTCATTTACAGCTGAATCAATGGCTGTAAGCCAAGCAATCCTTCACCTTTCATGCGGTCCGACAGCGCTAATCACGACCCCAACTGGGATCTGTACGCCGCCCATCGCAAGAAGTTCACTCGGGCCGTACTTTCGGTCGCGCCGGGCACTCCGGGCCGCCTGTGCGTGGTCTACGGCTTCGCAATCACGGGCACCTCTGCCCCGCCTTGAGCAAAAGGCGGCCCCAAAAGTTGGCCCACCCCTCACCTCAAGAGGCACGCTTGCGCACCATGCAACAGCGCTGCGAAGTCTGCGAAAATTTCCGGCCTGAAGGCGATCTCAAGCCGGGCCGTACACTCGAAGAGGTGACATTCGGCAAACGCCGCGTCCTCTTGTGCCGCGCGCACGCCGGCATCGCGCGTAACTCCGGCGTCGCGACGTTCGAGGAGCTGCGCGAACTGTACACCGAGCAACACGGGTCACGCTCGTACGTACCGCGCCGCGCGCGGTCATTGGCCGGTGTCGTGAACAAGAAGAAGTCGCGCAGCGTCGGTCGCCGCATCGGCGACTCCGCGTAAACCTGACGGCCGCGCGGAGTCGAGTGGCGGCCATCCGCCACTGACCGCCAGTGTCAGGGTTTGCGGAACTTGAGTGATTCTCAGCGCTTCACTCCGAGGGCGTTGGTGGCATGAACATCGCTCAGGACCGGGCGACCCATGCAGGTTATAGTTCCGACCACGATGCTAGCTCGCGCCAGCGTGTCGCTTCGCTATCCGGTTCGGCCAAGGCCTGACGCATGGGTCCTACCGGAGGGAACCGTGCCCGAGTCGACAGCGCACGCGGCAGCCGTGCTTCAGATCTATTTGCTCTTGGCTGAGTGGGCGGCGAGGCAGGCGGGTCAAGTGCGCGTTGCGCGCAACCTGGCGGTGCGCTGGCTCGAGACCCACCCCCAAAGCGGCATCGACCCCGATATCTGCGTGATGGATCCGCCGCCGCCCGACTCGGAGCGCGACCTGTCGTCGCTGTGCTTGTGGAAGCCGGGCCACGTCGTGCCGCGCTTCTGCGTCGAGGTCGTCAGCGCCAATCACCCCTACAAAGACTACGTAGAGATCGTCGAGCGCTACGCGTCGCTCGGTGCGCCCGAGCTACTCGTCTTCGATCCGCTCTTGCAGGGGCCGCGTTCTCTCGGCGGTCCGGTGCCGCTCCAGCTTTGGCGTCGCGACGCCACCGGCACCTTCGAGCGCGCACATTTCGGTGACCAACCAGTGCACAGCAACGCGCTCGATGCGTGGTTCATTGCGGAGCCACCGCGCATCATCATCGCGCGCGATCGAGCGGGCACGCAGCCGTGGTTGACCGAGGCGGAGCGCGAGCGCGCCGAGAAAGAGCATGCCATCGCCGCCGGCGACCGCGAGCGCGCCGAGAAAGAACGCGAACGCGCCGAGAAAGAACGCGAAAAGGCCGCTCGCCTCGAGCTTGAGCGCCGCGTCAGCGAGCTCGAAGCCAAGCTGGGCAAGTAACGGCGCGCGTCAGCCTTGGATACCGGGCAAGATTTGCCCAATCGTCGAGAGGTCGTAGTCGGTGGGCCAGGCGTTGGCGTCACGACCGTTGGTGCTGGTTGCGCCATAACCGGCTTGGCCGCCACGCTCGTAGTCAGCCGGCGAAAGACCCATGGCTTGGAGCGCCGTGACCAAGAAGCGATTGTGCGGGATGCCTTTGATCACGTTGCCGTCTTCTTGCGAGAAGTAGGCGTGCCCGTCCCAATCGATGTAGTCGAGGTAGCGACCGGGCTTGATGAAACCGCCCGCGGTGCCGGCGAGCAAGCACGGCACGCTGTACGCGATGTGATTGAAGCCGAGCTCGTTGCCCCAGTACACGAGTGAATTGTCGAGCAGGGTCTTGTCGCCGTTCTCCGGCACGTCGAGCTTGCCGAGCAATTTCGCGAACAACTCTTGGGCGATCCAATTGTTGATGCCGGCCAGCATGCGCCGCGAGTTTTCGTTGCCGAAGTCGTGGGCCAAGCCGTGCCACGTGCCGCCGCTGGCGTCCTCCGAATGGTAGTGGCCGATCAGCTTGGTGTCGCTCGGATCGGGGCCGGGGCCGAGCGCCTTGTGCACGCCGATCGTGATCACGCGCGTCCGATCACAGGCGATCGCGGCGACGACCAAGTCGAGGAACAGATCCCATTTCTTCTGAATGTCGGTCGGATCCGTGCCGCTGTTATTGTCGAGCGAGCCTGGGTCAGCCGGCTTCACGCAGCTGAGCTTGGTCGTGGTGCTGAGCTTGGCTTCGACCTCGGCAAGAAAGCCGATGTGCTGCTCGACCTTCGCTTTGTCTTCGGCCGAGAGGCGCGGGTTGGCTTTGAGTGCCCGGTATTGCTCGACCACTTTGTCGACCAGCAGCGCGTCCGGATCGGCCATCGCAGGTCCGGTGGCCCCGGTATCCATCAAACCCGCGAACAAGTCGTTGAAGGCATCGCGCGGATTGGTGCGCGTCTTCAGCTGCTCCACCGCGCCGCCGGCTTTTCCGCCGTCCGAGTACGACATGGCGTCGCCCACACCTTGCGAGATGTGCAGCGAGCGCTGCCCCGGCGTGCTCTGGTAAAACTTGGGCGAATACGCCAACACCTGATCGATGGTGGGGACGTCCATCAACGAATCGGCGTCACACGGCGTGGCCTTGGTGCACGACGAAAAATTGCCGAGCAAGCCGCCGAAGTTGTGGTTCACGCTCGGCAAGAAGTCCAAGCCGCGGATCAATGTCAGCTTGTCCAGAAACGGATTCAGCTTCGCGCCCAAGATGCCGGAGACGCCCTTGTCCGTCTTTAAGTCGCTGAGCGGCGCCCAAGTGTACGGCGAACCCGCCACCAACTTTTGCGTGAGCAGCGTGGAGCCGTCAGCCTTACTGTCTTTGTACTTCGAGTCCTTGAGCGCGTAGCCGTTGCCGGTGAACGTTGGGTACCACTGCTTGATCAGCTGCGTGCTGAACGTCTTGAAGACAATCAAGCGCTTCGGCGCCGTCATCGCTTGCGCCTCGGCCGCCTTGGGCAACAGCGACTGCAGAAACGGCAACGCCAACAGCGCGCCGCCCGCGCCGCGCAGAAACAACCGCCGTGACACGCCTTCTCGGACGAGGCCGTTCATTGCGGGCCCACCTTTCTCTGGAAAAAACTCGAGTACTGAGCCAAGCGTCGAAACGCGCCGGCCAGCCCAACCGCCGGGTCCTTCAGGCCCGCTGCCAAGTCTTGCACTACGCACGTGTCAAGCGTGGCGTCGCTGACGGCGCGGCGCTCGGCGAACTCGAAGTAGCGCTGCGCCATGCAAGCTTCGACCTTCTGGCTGGCTATCAGGCGCTGATTCAGCTCGGCCGCGTTGGCGACCGGCATCGTATCGTCGGCGTTAATCTTGGGCGTCGCGCTGGTGTCGAGAGGCAGGTCTGCGACCTTGGCGCCGGTCTTCTCGTCGTAGACCTGTTCGCTCGTGCGGTAGCGACCGAGCGCATCGAACGACTCGAGCACGTAGCCCATGTCGCTGAAGCCACCGTGACAAGCCTGGCACAATGCCTTGCCATCGACCTTGGCCTGGAAGCGCTGGCGCGTCGTCTGCGCGGTGCTGGGCGGCGGCGGATCGAGCGAGCCGGGCGGCAACGAGTTTGGATCCGGCTGCGGCAGCGCGTCGCACAGGATGCTGCGGCGGATCAGCGCACCGCGATGAAACGGATTGGTCTGCTCGAGGTTCGAGACCAAGACAGCCGCGCGCTGCAACAAGCCCGCCCGCGTGCCAGCCGGCAGCTTGGGGTAGTCGCCGCTGCCGCTCCAGGCCGGGACGCCGTACAGGTGCGCGAGATCGGCCGATTTCGTCACCGATACATCGGTCGTCAGCAGGTCGGCGACCGTGCCAGTCTTTTGAAACGTGAACAGCTGCGTGAGGTCGCGCACCTCTTGCACCATGTCGCGGTAGTGGTCGTGGCCGGCGACGCCCAGTGACTCGCCGGCGGCCAGCGCTTGCAGGGCGGGCCGCGTGGTCTCGAAACCGGTGAATTTTTCGAAGCGAAACCACTCGTTCCAGAAGCTCCACAGCGTCTCTTGTGTGCGCGGATCGGCAAATACGCGATCGAGCTGCTTCGAGAAGCCGGTGTCGGTCGCGAGCGAGCCGTCTTCAGCGGCTGCCAGGAGCTCGGTATCGGGCATCGTTTGCCAGAACGCGTACGAGAGCCTTGACGCAATCTCGTACGAAGTGAGCTGCAGTACGTCGGCTGAAGACGCCAACGGCGTGCCGTCGACTTCGATCTGATGCACGAAGCGCGGCGACGACAGGGCCACGATCAGCATCGCGCGGATCGCCTGCGCCGGGCTGCGCTTGCCGTCATTCAGCGCCACATATTCGGCGCGATCGGCGTCGGCCAGCGGGCGTCGATATGCCAGGCGCACGAACCGATCCAAAAATCCGTTCAAGCACGTCGCGCTCAGCGTGGCTTCGCTGGCACAAGCGCCGGCTACGGCTGTCAGCAGCGCCGGATCCTTCGCCACTGCGTCGCCAATGGCGCGCCCGACATTGAAATAGCCCTGCACGTGCTCGAGCGCGGTGCGGTTGTCACGCCCGCGAAAGCCGTCGGCCAAGCTGTCGTCGGGGATCGACTTCAGCAGGCCGTCGATCGCCGGTAGCGCCGCGCTCGCGCCCACGCTGGTCAGCAAGTCTTTGACCGTGTTCTGATACTCGCGCGTCGACAGCTTCATCAACGGCGAGACGCCCGGCGCCGCACCCTGGTCGCACTTGATCGTCACGCCGCCTGGATTCGTCCCAACCGGCACACCGCCGGGCCCCGTGCCGCCCGCCGCGCCCATGCCACCGGCACCCGCAGCCGGCCCATCCGCCCCGGAGGTGCAGCCGAGGGCAAGCCCACCAATCAGCACCGGAAAGAACCGACTCTTCAGCAGCTTTCGCGTGTTCATGGGCAGCCGCCGAATACGTACCGCCACGCTCGCCAACCGGTCCACGTCTCGGGTGTAGGCCGGGTTCAGCGGCCCAGCTGGGCCGCGTCGCCCCAACCGCAACTCGGCCTCCCTAACCAGCCACCGGCGTCACCGAAAGATCGAGCAGCGAGCGAACAGGAAGGCGGCTGAGCATTCATCGCATCCTGGAGCTGTTTTCCACAGCCAAGACGGCTTCGACGCTTGCCAAAAGCTTTTCGAAGCCACGAGCGATGGTTATGGAGCCGGGAGGACCGCCGGAGTATTTCCC
>JBBSAB010000146.1:0-17176 GCA_038252755.1 Polyangiales bacterium
ACCACATCGGGGGTAGTCGATGCCTCAGCCGTACAGCTATCCGACTCGTCGGCACTACGGCGTCTCACTCGCACCGAGTACGACAACACGCTCGAAGATCTGCTGGGCGACCACACGCGCCCTGGCTCTCTCAAATTGCCGGAAGAAGTAACGACTCCCGACCTCGCATTCGATACGAACCTCAAAACGCAGCAGCCGGATGCCAAGTTGATCAGCTCGGCCGAAACGCTGGCACAGGAGGCCGCGGCGCGCGCCTTTAGGGATCCCGCTGCGCGAAAATTCTTGGTGCCCTGCACGCCTTCTGGCGCCGCAGACGCCGCCTGTTTGAAGCAAGTCGTTTCCGCCTTTGGTCGCCGCGCGTTTCGCCGACCGCTCTCGGCTGATGAGGTAGACCGCTATTTGGCGTTTCAACCGTTTGCCGTGGAAGCACAAGATTTTTACGTCGCGGCGGAGCTCGTCGTGCGCGCCATGCTCCAGGAACCGGAATTTCTGTATCGGCTCGAGGTGGGCACCGCCGATCGCGCTCGAGCGGGGTTGTTCAAGCTGAACGGTTCCGAGATGGCTACGCGCTTGAGCTACTTCTTGCGCGGCACCACGCCAGACCAAGAGCTGCTCAAGCTGGCCGACGCGGATCAGCTCGGAACACCCGAGCAAGTTCGTGCCGCTGCTGCTCGCCTCATATCCGACCCGCGCGTGCGCGACCGGGTCCAGGATTTTCACGGCCAGTGGCTCTCGTACAAGAAGCTGCAGCTGCCTACCGAGTTGGCTGCGGCCATGCAGGCCGAGACCAAAGCGCTTCTCGATCGCGTGATCTTCGATAAACCTTCCAGCTACCTGGACGTCTTCTCGGCTAAAGAGACGTTCATCGACGCTACGTTAGCCGAGCTTTACGGGCTCCCGTCGCCAGGGGCTCAGCCCGGGTGGGTCCCGTATGGCAAGAGCCGTCGCCTGGGAATTCTCTCGCACGGCAGTACGCTGGCAGCGACCTCAAAGGCGACTGACTCGAGCCCGACCTTGCGCGGGCGCTTCATCAGCACCCGGCTGATGTGCCGGCCGATTCCGCCGCCACCTCCCAACGTGAACGCCGACGCGATGATTCCTGCCGACGCCGTTTGCAAGAAGGACAAGATCGTCGCGCAGCGTTCGACTGGCACGTGTGGCGGCTGTCATGTCCAGATGGATCCGATCGGCTTCGGCCTCGAAAACTACGATCGGGAGGGTCGTTTCCGCGCAGTCGAGGACGTTCATCCCGAGTGCAGCATCTCGGGCGAGGGCAACTTGCCTGACGTTGGCGCCTTCAACGGTGCAGACGGGCTCGCGGTTGCCCTGCTCAGCTCGGGTCGGATTCAGGATTGCGTCGTCCGTGAGGTGTATCGCTTCGCTCTCGGTCGAGACGAGACGGACGCGGAGTCGGCGGCTCTGCAAGCCGCGACGACGCAGTTCAACGGTGAAGGCCAAGACTTTCGCCAAATCTTAGTCAGTGTGGCGGCCATGGAAAGCTTCGGGTTTCGTTACGAAAACCCCAAAGGAACCCGGTAATGCGTCCCTTCCGAATCAGTCGTCGAGCACTGTTGCTGGGGGCGGCGGGTGCGGCGGTGCCGCTGCCCTGGCTCGAAATCATGGAGCCTACTAAGTCTGCTCGCGCTGCCGCCGCTGGCACGCCGCTCCGCTACTTGGTGTGCTACGCCGGGAGCTCGCTCGGCGGTGATCAGCACCAGGCCCCCGACGAATTTCTGCCCGACGTCGTCGGACCAAACTACGATCTGAAGACGGCGCTTGCGCCGCTCGGTACCTTTGGCGTCCAGCAGCACGTGAGCCTGGTCACGGGCATGCGGATCCCGGAGGACGACAGCCCAGCCGGGTTTAGCCATTTTCACGGCGGGATCCACAGCGCGTCGATCACGGGAACGCACAACGGCTTTCCTGCTGGTGGAGCCGAACAGGACGCTTGGGCGATGGGAACGAGCTCGGATCAGATCGTGGCTGACGCCTGGCAGTCTGTGGGGTTGAAGTACAAACACCTGCCGCTCCGCGTGCAAGTCTCCGAGGCCCGCGGCGCCTTCCGCGTCAACGACTCCCTGGCTTTCCGCATGGAAGGCGGAGAGATGGCTCGAAAGTTAGCTACAGAATCGAGCCCGAAGGCGGCGTATGAGTCGCTGTTCTTCAATTTCAGCAAGGGCACGGATCCCGCCCAAGTCATCGCCAGTGATCTGGCATGGCGCAAACGCAAAAGCGTTCTCGACTTCGTGCGCGGCAGCACGGAGCGGTTGATGCCTCGACTAGGTGCAGCCGACCAGCAGCGCCTGGGCCTGCACCTGCACGAGATTCGCGAGCTCGAAATGCAAGTCAGTGCGGCGCCAACGTTCGAGCAGAGCCCGTCGTGCGACAAGCTGCCCGACTTTGGCGAGGATCCTGCGGTCAACCCCGGGTACAGCAACGAGGAGCGACGCGCCAAGCTGATGTGCGACATCATGCACATGGCGCTCACTTGTGATCAGACACGCGTTGGTACCTTGCTCTTCACGATGCCGCAGTGCTTCATGAAGGCCACGGTGCTTGGCCTCGAGTGCAATCACCACGACCTCGGCCACTACGGTGGTGGCGCCGCCATACCGCCCAATGCGGTGGCGCTGGGTATCGCCTGGCACATGAAGCACTTTGGCTATTTTCTCGACAAACTGGCCAAAACGCCCGACCACGGCGCGATGCTGATCGACAATTGTGCGATCGCGTTTCTGTTCGAGGGTGGGCATGGGCCCGACCGGACAGACCCGAAAAAATTCACCTCGCACTCGGGCGAGAACATGGCCGTGCTCGTCGCGGGCAAGGCCGGTGGTCTCAAGGCTGGGCACCACATCGTCGCCGCTGGGAGCCATCCGGCCAGCGTGCTCGTCAGCTGCATGAACGCGGTTGGCGTGCCTGCGCAAGCTCTTGGCAACGTCTCCGGCGAGATATCGGGACTACGCGGCTAGAGCTCGCGGACCGGACTGCGGACGCTCAAGGGCGCGGTCAGGTGACTGCGCAGGCAGCGGAGCCTCGCGGCTGACACCCGCAACTTTCATAGACCTGCTTCTTGGCGCGGCGGCTACTAGCCCCACGACACGATGGTCAAGAAAGCATCCCGATGAGGCGAGAGTTGAAGCATCTGGCGTCGTTGGTGGTTGTGGGTCTGGCCACGGCGAGCTGCGCTCAGACCGCGGCTCCGGGCAGCGCAGGCCAGCCCGCCGCCGGCGCTGGGGGCGGGGGAACAGCGGCAGTGCCAGACCCGACCAACTCGGACTGCCAGGCGCTCAGCCCGGGGCCCTCGCCGCTGCGCCGGCTGACGCGTTTCGAATACAACAATACTGTCGCTGATTTGCTGGGCGACAGCAGCGCACCGGCTAATCGCTTCCCGCCCGAAGAGCAGTCGCTCGGCTTCGACAACGACGCCAACGTGTTGCGCGTTCCGGCGGTGTTGGCCGAAGGTTACGTGACCGCTGCCGACGACCTGAGCCAAGTCGCGCTCGCCAATCTAGCCAGCTTTACGGGCTGCAATCCCGCCGACTTCGTGGGCAATCGGCCAGCCGAAACGGCTTGTGTGAAGGCCTTGGTGACTCGGTTCGGCGAGCGCGCGTTCCGACGGCCGGTGACGGTCGACGAGCAAACGCGTTTTCAGGAGCTCTTCGAGACGGCGCGCGCTCGTTTCGAGTTTCGGGACGCGCTCGACACCGTGCTGCAGACGATGCTGCTAGCTCCACAGTTTCTGTACCGCGTCGAGAACGGCTCACCCGTGCCGGCGGCGCCCGGCGTCGAGGCCGTGGACGAGTGGGGCAGGGCGTCGCGCTTGTCCTATTTCTTGTGGGGTTCGATGCCTGACGCGGCGCTCTTCGACGCAGCACGAGCCGGAACATTGCAGACCAGCGCGCAGGTTCGGGCGCAGGCGGAGCGAATGTTCCAAGATCCGCGAACGCGAACCGTCGTCGGCCACTTCCACGACTACTGGTTGGGCCTGCTCAAGATCGATGGGCAGGGTAAGGATCCGGCGCTGTTTCCCGACTACACGGCGCAAATTGGCCCGCTGCTGCGCCGGCAAACTGAGGCATTCGCCGAGTACCTCTACTTCGACTCGCCCGGCGACCTGACGACTTTGCTGACAGCGCCGTTCACGTTGATGAACGGACCGTTGGCGAAATACTTCGGAGTCTCGGGGCCGACCGGCGACGCCTTCGTGCGCGTTGAGCTGGATCCGACTCGCTACGCGGGCGTGGTCACTCAGCCGAGCATCCTCTCCTGGAACGCGACGGCCAATCGCACGCATCCGATCTTGCGTGGCAAATTCGTGCGCGAGAAGCTCCTTTGCAGCTCTTTGCCGAGTCCGCCGAACAACATCATCGACCAGCGGGATTCGGTGACCGATCCCAACGCCACCGAACGTGAGCGCTTGGAGGCGCATCGCCAGGATCCGAGTTGTGCCGGTTGTCACGTGCTGATGGATCCGCTTGGCTTCGCGCTCGAAAACTTCGACGCCAGCGGGCGCTGGCGAGATCTAGAAGGCGGGAAGCCGGTCAACGTCAGTGGCGAGCTTACCGGCACTGACGCCGACGGCGCCTTCGTTGGCCCGGTGCAGCTCGCCAGCCAACTCGCTAGGAGCAAAGCGGTCGAGACGTGTCTGGTCACTGAATGGTCTCGATTTGCCATCGGTCGCGGCGAGACCGCCCAAGACGCCTGCGGGATTACCAAGCTCAGTCAGCGCTTTCAGAGCAGTGGTCGCAGCTTGCGTGAGCTGGTGCTTTCGATGACCGAGACAGACGCCTTCTTGTATCGCACGCCACCCTCTGCCCAAGTCGCCATCTCAGGGAGCACGCCATGAGGCCAGGTCGTTACGCAGTCCGAACCGGCAGCAAGATCCGCCGCCGCGCGCTGCTCGGTGGGGCGCTGGGAGCCAGCTTGGCGTTGCCGTGGCTCGAGGTCATGGGTGATCTGAAGCGCGCTTCAGCGCAGGCGCCGGTCGAACCCAAGCGCTTCGTGACGTTCTTCGTGCCGGGCGGCTACTACGACGGATTTTTCTGGCCCGAGGGCGAATCGGAGACCGACTTCAAGCTACCGTACATCCTCGAGCCGCTGGCACCTCACCGCGACAAACTGCTGCTCTTGGACGGCATTGAAGTTAAGACTGCGGCTGATGGCTTCGGGCACCCGCACGCCCGCGGTATGAGCGCGCTGCTGACTGGCTTGCCGTTGCCTGCTGGCCCGTTTGATTTCTTTATCGGGGGGCCGGCGGGGTTTCCGAACGGGGCCTCGCTCGATCACGTGATTGGCGCTCAGATCGGCGCCACGAATAAGTTCAAGACGCTGGAGTTTGGGGTGCTGTGGCCCACCTACGAAAACGGCGCGCTACCCACCAACATCATCAGCTACTCCGCGCCTGGGCAACCAGCTCCGCCAATGAGCGATCCGTACGAGGCGTACCTGCGCATCTTTACGGATCTCGGCGGCTCGCCGGAGCAGCTGGCGGCGGCCGAGCTGCGCAAGGCCAAGAAGCACCTGGTGCTCGAGGCGACCAGCCGGGAGTTTGGCGCGATTCGTCCGCTGGTCGGCGTGAACGACCAGCAACGGCTCGACGAGCATTTGGCGCAACTGAAAGACCTGGAAAGCCGCCTGGACTTGTCCGGCGGCACACTCAGCGCGACTTGCCACAAGCCGGACCCAGCGCCCACGCCTGCGGATCGCATCAACTACGGAACAGGCGGCGCGGTGGGGGAGCTTGGCAACGGCGGGCTCGACCAAGGCGTGAGCGCTCGCATGCCGGCGATCGGCAAACAGATGATGGACATGCTTGTGCTGTCGCTGGCTTGCGACATCACGCGCGTGGCGACGTTGGCTTGGACTGACGCGGCCTCGCGCGCCTACTTTCCGTGGCTGGGGCTCAATCAGAATCACCACTACTACCAACATTTCGGCAGCGCCCAGGACCACGCGACCATCTTCAATTGGTACATGCAACAGTTGGCCTATTTCGTGGGTCAACTAGCCGCGATTCCGGAAGGCGACCACACACTGCTCGACTCGACGGTGATTCTATTCGGCAGTGAGATCAGCGAGCCCACCCACCACGGTCGCACGCGCGTGCCGCGGATGTTGCTCGGTGGCGGCAAGACGTTCAACCTCGGCCGGCGCCTAAAGTTCAACGACGCTTCCCACAACGATCTGCTCGTCTCGATCCAAAACAGCTTCGGGATCACCGCCAACCAATTCGGTGATCCGAAGTACACGACAGGGCCGCTATCGGGGTTGGTTTGATCCGCAGCACCGAGCGCGGGGCTAGCGGAAAGCTTCGTAAAATTCGCGCGGCGACCGGTCGCGCGTCGACGAAAACATGATGTGCCGCTCGTCGTTCGACACCCAAGGGTCCTGGTCATCGACCTCGAGGATGTTCAACTCCTGGACCGGGACGGGGGCGCCGAATGGCGCGTCCAATGAAGTGCGCTCGGTGCGCCAAATGTCCGCGCGGTCGTCGCCGTTGGGCGAGTCGCGGGTCGTGGCAAAGTAGAGCGCCAATCCGTCGCTGGCGAAAGCCGGGTCGCCTTCTTTGGCTGCCGTGTTGAGCTCAGTCACGTAGACGGGCGCTCCCCACGGCGCCAGTCGCTGCGCACGCAACGAGAGCAGCAGGTGGTTGTGATCGCCATCGGGACACTGCGTCACGATGAACTGATCGTGCTCGGGCAGCGGGCCCGGGTCGATGTCGCAGCCTGCCGTGCTGAGCTCGGTGACGATTGTCGGAGTCGACCAGGGCTGTCCGCGCGCAGCGCGCGTGGCAACGTAAAGATCGCTACCGCCGGGGCCGCCCGGGCGACTCGACGACAACCACAGCGTGAGTCCGTCGCGCGACAGCTCGGGCGAAAAGGTTGAACCTTCAGCGGACGCCAGCTCAATAACCAGGCTCGGGACGCTCCAAGCTTGGGCTCGGCTAGTCCGGGTTGCCGTGAAAATTTGCGCTCGCTGCTCAAGGCGTGTGGACTTGAAGTAGATCTCTAGCTCGTCATCGGAGAGTGTTGGCTCGGCTTCGTCGGCGCCGGGGTCTGAAAGCTCACCGACCAGGCGTGGCACGCTGAACGGACCTGGCGCGGCTGGTGTCGTGCCGGCTCCGGCGGCGCCGCCGGTCCCTGCGGTCGCGTTGCTGCCGCTGCCGGCGGTGTTGGCCTCGGCGCCACCAGTCGCCCGGACGGGAACGCGTCCCACAAGACGCGAGGCGTCACTACATTGGAGCCCAAAACCCGCGGGGGCAACCCAGCAAACTAGAGAGACCAACGCAAGAATGCCTGCTCTCATTGGTGGAGCATAACACCACGAGCACGGACAACTCGGCGGGTGGCCCGCGTCGTTTGATAGACCCGCCTTCCCACGGCTCCGCTACAAGTATTGATGACGGTGCGGATGATAGCCCAATTGAACCGTCAGTCGCCGGCGGCGGCTCAGCTTGAGCCGTCGCATTCGCCTGCCATCCAGCGCGGTGGCGTGCCCGCGCAGGACACGCTAACTCGCCGCGCTTTGGCTGGTGAGCCGGGCGCGGCCTCGGCGCTTTTGTGCCAATTACTGCCCGCCGTGAAGAGTGCCTGCCGAGCGCTGCTGGGCCCCGGCCATCCGGATCTCGAGGACGCTGTGCAAAATGCCCTGATCGCCATCCACCGCGCACTACCGAGCTATCGCTTCGAGTGCTCGATTCGGCACTACGCGGTGCGCATCACGCTACGAACCAATCACGGCTTTCGTCGCCGGCTCAGGTTGTTGGCTGACCGCTTTGGACTGGTGACGGACGAGCGCGACTTGGAGCGGGATCGTGGGCCGCTCGCCGCGGACACGGCGGTGGTAGCGGAGCGGAGCGAGGCGCTACGCCGACTGATGACAACGCTGCCACGCGTTCAGGCCGAAGCCATGCTGCTGCATGTCGCGCTCGACTATTCGCTTGCCGAGGTCGCTGAGATCGAGAGCGTCTCGGTCAACACGATCAAGACGCGGTTGCGGCTCGGTAAAGACACCTTGCGGCGACGCATTCAGCGCGATCCGGTGCTGCGCAATGCCTTCGGAGGTGAAGCGTGACGCTCAGCCAAGATCCCGCGGCGGATCGACGCCGTGACCCGCACCTGGGCGACCTCTTGGAGCGAGCATTGGCCCGCGTCGCTTCCCCCGCCGAGCTCTTGGAGCTTCGCGCGCACGGCAGAGATTGCGCGGCCTGCGCGGCTCTGCTCGAGCTCGGACCAGCGTTGGCCAACAGGATGGCCGTCGAAGCTGACAGCGAGCGTGATCAGCGCGTCGTAACGCGGGCGCTGGCAGCTCCCCGCATTGCCTCGCGCGGCCGGCTGGTCTTCGCGCTCTCGGCTGCAGCGCTGCTGTTCGGTTCCCTCGCCGCGGCCCAGTACTTAGCCAGGCCCACGTCAACGGTACCGGTACCGGTCGCCCCGCGAGCACCTGCTGTGCCGGCGGTTGGCGTCGCGCCGGTCGCGCCGAGCGCCGCTGTCCAGGCCCCCGCGAAGCCTGAGCAGCCCGCACCCGACAGCGTCGCGGCTGTTGATGCCATGGCGCCCAAAACGCCCACGCCAACCAACGCCGAGCTGATTGGCGAGAGCCCAAGCGCGGTCTTTGCGCGCGCCAATCAACTGCGCAGCAGCGGACACGACACGCAAGCGATTGAGGGTTATCGCCGCCTCCAACGGCTGTTTCCCCGCTCGAACGAGGCAGCTCTGTCTGCCGTGACATTAGGGTCACTGCTGCTGCAGCATGGCGATCCTCGCGGAGCGCTGGCGCAGTTTGATCGCTATGTGGCCACGGGTGGTCCGGTGGTCGAAGAGGCGCTAGCCGGTCGCGCGCGTGCCTTCGCGCAACTGGGAGATCGCCCGGGCGAGCTTGCGTCCTGGCAGACCCTATTGCAGAGGTTCCCGCATTCCCTGCACGCGGCTCGGGCTCGTTCGCGTATGAACGAGTTGAAGTAGCTTTGAGCTAAGAGGCCAGAGCAGGCGCGCGGTGCTTGACCGTAGCCGAGGGAATCGGTACGCGCTCGGGGTGTTCTCGCGGTGTGTCGGGCAGGTTCTCTCGCTAGGCGCGGTGTTCTCGCAAGTCGCGTCGGTTCAGCTCGCAGCCGCACAGGCCAACGCACCAGCGAACCGCCCGGTGGTCGCGATCACGATCGCGGGCCCTGACGCTGACGTCGCGCGACTCGCGGCCTCGCTGCTTGATTCGATGCGCCGGTTGGGCGTGACCGTCGTCTGGCGCGCGGTAACGTCCGGCTTCCCCTATCGCGAAACCGTCGGAAATCTGCCCGAGTCACGGCCGGTGAACGAGCCGCCCCCGTTGGTGCGATTGTCGCTCGATTTGCGGCGGCCTGACGTGGTTGTCCTCTATTTGTCGGACGAGCGGCGCGACCGCTTGTTGGTTCGACGCTTCGAGGCACCGTCCGGGATCGATGAGGTTGCGCGCGAGCAGCTCGTGGTCACGGCCGCGGACTCGATTGAAGCGATATTGGCGGGGCAGCTCGTGGGCACTCCACGCGCCGTTCAGCAGGCTCCAGCCCCTCGCCCATCCCCGAAAGCCTCGGCTGCGACGACTTTGCCCCCGCAGCACCGAGCCAACTACTCTGTCGCTGGTGGATACGCGACGTCCTGGATCGGTCCGGGTGCGCTGGCCCAGGGCGCGTTCTTGGGACTCAAATGGGATCGCTCGGCATGGGGTGCAGGCGTCGGAGTGCGCGGCTATTTCCCCTGGCTAGTTGACTCGGAGGCGGGCGACGCGCTGCGGATTCGTTTCACGGTGCTGGGCCTGCGCGCGCGCGCGTGGAGCGGCTGGCAACTCACACCGCGAGTCTCGACGCTGGCGGGGCTGGGACTCGTCGGTGATGCCACCCAAGTGAGCCCGCGCAGCAGTGAGCCGGCGATGGCAATCGCATCCGAGCCTTACTGGGCATTTGATGCTGCCTTTCAGGGCTACGTCGGGCTCGCCTTTCGAGCTCGTGGCTGGGCACTGACCGGCGTCGTGGGCGCCGACGCCGCGGCTCGGGCGGTGCGCTACGCGGTCGAGGTTGAAGGCGGTCGGCGCCATGCGTTCGCCCCGTCGCGCTTGCGCCCCTTTCTCGAACTCGAGCTCGCAGCAAGCTTTTTGCGCTAGCAGGCAACGTCGTGTCGCCGCGGCGCGCCGCGGGACGCTCCGCTCTTGTCGCACATTTCCGCCAGAAACGGCGCCAACCACTCGAGACCGACAATTTTCTCACCCAACAGGCAGCTCGGGTCACTTGCCCTCGAATGCCGTACTCGCTCGAGTCCCGCCGGCTGCGTGAACGGCGGCGGTTCCTGCTCGGCTTAGGCAGCGCCGCCCTGGCCGCGCCGCTGTGGCTGCGCGAGATTGCCAGCGCCAGCGCGGTTCCGGCAGCAGCACCCCGGCGGGTGATTGTGTTCTCGACCGCGATGGGGACGATCAAGAAGCATTGGGTTCAACCGCCGGGTCCATTGACCACCCTGGGGCCTATTCTGGCGCCGCTCCAGCCGTACGCGAAAGATCTGAACCTAATCCTGAATGACGGCGGTGGGGTTCACGACGGCGGCGGGCACCCGGCGCTGGGGCGGCTGATCACGGGCTTGGCGAAGGCAGACTCGGGTCCCGCTGGTCCCGGCAACGGCGCATCGATCGATCAGTATCTGGGGAAAGTCTTGGGCGCCGCGACACGCTTTCCCGTCCTCGAGTTCGGAGCAGCGCTGGATTACGGAGCAGGTGCGGAAGAGAATCGCCTGGTTTGGGCCGACGGCAAGAAGTCGATGACGTCGGAGGGGGATCCCAAGAAAATGTTCGAGCGGCTGTACGGACTGCCGCCGTCGTCGGCACAGCCGCAGAAGCCGTTGGTCGGACCCAAGGCCATGGTCGACCGACTCGCGACCGAAATCACGGCGCTGCAAAGTAGATTGAGCGGCACTGAGCGCACGAAGCTGGCCGTGCACCTCGCCTCGGTTCGCGATCTGGAAAAGCAAATTGCTGGGCTGGCCAGTCAGAGTTGCGATCGGCCGACCCCGCCCACAGTCGAGTGCGGTTGTCGCGGGAGCTCCGGGGAATACAAGCTCGTGCCACAGCAGGTCAAAGAGCAGTTGGATCTGGCTGTCAACGCGCTGGCTTGCGACATGACTCGCGTTATCTCATTTCAGCTCGGGTCGGAGGGCGGCGGCTCGATGCGCTTTCCGTTCTTGGATCTGAAGGCCTACGGGGAAACCGCCGGCCAAAATATGCATTTTTACTCGCATATGGACCGGCCCGACGACTACGACGACGGTGGCCCGATGTACCAGATCCATCTCTGGTACGCCGAACAGTTCGCCTACCTGCTGAGTCGCCTCGCTTCGGTCATCGACACCGACGGCAAGCGACTGCTCGATAACACCTGGGTGTTATGGCTCACACCGATGGGCGAGGGCCGCCTCCACGACAGCGAACGGCTGCCATTGCTGACCGCCGGCAGCGCGGGCGGTGCGGTTCGCACGGGGCAATCGATCGTGACCAAGGATCGCTACATCAACGATCTGCTCTCGACCATCACCCACGTGATCGGCGCGCCGGTGGACACGTATGGCGATCCAATGTTGAGCAAAGGCCCGATTTCGGAGCTGCTGGCATGAAGGCGCCTGGCTGGTGCTTCGTGCTGGGCTTCGGGCTCGCCCTTCAGTCGCTGTCGGCATGTACCGCGAAGATCGGCGGTGACAGCGCAAATGGTACCGACGCTGTCGGCGTGGGGAACTCGACGTCGCAGGCTGGCGCAGGTGGCCCTGGGATAAGCGTGAATGGGAAGGTGTGTGGCGGCGCCAAGCTCCCACCAGCGCGCATCTGGCGCCTGACCAGCAAGGAATACTTAGCCAGCGCGCGTGATCTACTCGGTCTCGAAGCTCCGCCCGACATCGAGCTCGAAGTCGAGCCGATCGTCGACGGCTACAAGAACAATGCCAACGCGCTCAGTGTGTCCACGCGCTTTGCGGGCCAGTTGCAAAAAGCCGGCGAAACCTTGGCGGCGCCTGGTCTTGCGCAGTTTCCGCGCTACTCCGGCTGTGACGCCTCAGCCGTAACCGACCAGGCCTGCGTCCAGAAGTTCATTCAGAACTTTGGCGCACGCGCATTTCGACGGCCGCTGACGCCCGAGGAAACGTCGGGCTACCTCGACGTGTACCGAGCTGGCGTTTTGGACGCCAAGGCTGCCGGAGGCGTGCGGCTGGTCGTGCAAACGCTGCTGCAGTCGCCCTACTTCCTATACCGCTCCGAACTCGGCACGGCGCTGCTCGATGATTCATCGGCGCCCGTTCGCCTGAATGGCTACGAGCTAGCGTCCGAGCTTTCGTACTCGCTCTGGGGCACCCCACCAGACGACAAGTTGCTGGCCGCAGCCGCGAGCGGCGCATTGACCAGCACCGCCGAGCTCGAGTCGCAGGGGCGTCGCCTGCTCAGTGACCCACGCGCGCGGTCTCTGGTGAGCGACTTTGCGTCGCAATGGCTTTCACTTCAAGACCCGAGTGCGCCGCTGCGTGACCCGACTCAATTTCCCGAATTTGCCGCGGTAAAGACCGACATGTTCGCCGAGTTCGCGCAGCTTTCGCAGGAGCTGTTTCTGGGCGCTGGTGCCACGCTCGGCGCGGTCTTCTCGAGCAAGTCCACGTTCGTAACCAAGAGCCTCGCCGACTACTACGGTTTGCCTGCCGTGGCTGCGGGCGGGGCACTGCAGTCAACGTCTCTGCTCGGCACTCCGCGCTCTGGGCTCCTCACGTCGGGCGCGCTGATCGCCTCGTGGTCGCGGGATGTCGACACGGCCCCGATGAGCCGTGGCCGGCGCATCTTGGACCGCGTCCTGTGCCAGGCGCTGCCTCCGCCGCCAGCGGCGCTCGACATACCCGCAATCCCTCAGCTCGTGAACGCAACGACCCGCGAGCGCTACACGATTCATGCTCAGAACCCGCTGTGCACGGGTTGCCATACCACGCTCGACGGAGTCGCATTTGCGCTCGAGAACTTCGACTCGTTAGGCCGCTATCGCAGCACCGAAAATGGCAAACCGATCGACGCCTCCGGCCAGATTCAGAACGGCGGAGATGCCGACGGGCCATTCTCGAACATGGCGGAGTTCGCTTCGCGCTTGAGTGGCTCCGCCTCGGCACGTGCCTGCCTGGCACGGCAGTACGTGCGCTTCGCCGTTGGCACCGGCACGGCCGGCGACGACGACTGCCTGATTCAAGGTTTGGTCGATGCGGCGACCAAGCGCGGCGATTCCCCCACGGAATTGCTGGTTGCGCTGATCACCTCCGATTTTTTTCGCGCCCGCCGGCCGCAATGAAGCGGTGCGATTCAGCGCCCCGCTCGGCCTCGAACGCCGCGCCTGTCGACACGGGCGAGCACGAAACCGAGGTGATGCTGGTCGATTCTCTGCGCAAGCGCGATCCTTTGGCCGCCGAGCGTCTGTACGCCCGCTATGCAACGAGGGTCGAGAAGATGGTGCGACGAAGGCTGGGCCACGACGCCGACGTACCGGATATCGTACAGGACGTCTTCCTGATCGCGCTGGCCTCGATCGACCAACTGCGCGAGCCCGCGGCGCTCGGGAGCTGGATGCTTGGCATCGCAATCGGCAGGGCCCGCACCCACCAGCGCGCTCGCTGGCGCGGGCGCTGGCTGGAATTTTTACCCGATGACTTGCTCCCGGAGGCGCCGTCCGGTCATGGGGTGCCCGCCGAAGTATCCTACGATGTCGCCGCCATTCTCACGTCTCTTCGCGCTGAAGAACGCAGCGCGCTCCTCTCTCATCGGCTCGAAGAGTGGTCACTCGAGGAGGCGGCCAACGCTTTTGGTGTTGGCCTGACAGCTTTCAAGCGGCGGTTCAGGCGCGCCGAATTGAAGTTCATTGCGGGCGCCCGGCGTCGCCCGGCGCTGGCACCGTGGCTCACCGGTCAATCGAACTCGCCGCTTGGATGACCCGGATTGGATCGATAGTCTTACATCCGAAGCTCACTCACCTCGTCGCTAACGTAGCCTTCGTCCTTGCCGAACTCGGTGAGTGGTAGACCCATGATGCGGCCGAGGGTCAGAATCACTTTGCTCGCGTTGTCGCCGTTGGCCCGGTGATGGATGCCGGCGCGCAGTTTTCCGCCAGCTTTGGCGGCCAGCAGAATGGGAAACTCGTCTTGGGTGGTCATTGCGATGGCGGTCGCCGGGGCTAGTTGTCGGTGGCGGTATGATCTAGTGGACCAGCAACTGGGCCTTCCGAGTGACTCAGGCGCAGCTGGAGTGTTCGCCGGACAGTCTGGTTCTCCTTCAGGCGATGGCGGAAGCAACCTGGAGGGAGAAGGGACCCCAACGGCCGGCAACGCCAACCTTGGTGGAGGCGGAACGACCGCAGGCGCGGGGCAGTCGGGCGTCGGCGGAGCCGGAAACGCTGGCCAAGGAGGAACAAGCGCGGGGCGATCGGGAGTGGGCGGAGGCGGGAACGGCGGCCAAGCAGGTTCGTCGCACGCTCTGCCTACAGGCGTCAGCACGTTGGCCGGAACGGGCGTGGACGGCTTCGACGACGGACCTGCGGCAAGTGCGACCTTCAGCCAGCCAATGGGCGTGCTGTGGACGCCCGAGGGTTTGTATGTTGCTGACGCGGGCAACGCAGCAGTGCGCTTGATCGCTCCCGATGGAACCGTATCGACTGTCGTTGGCTTCGCCGGGTCAGGTTTCGTCGATGGACCGCTGTTGACCGCTAAGCTGCTACATCCCGCGGCATTGGCGCGCGACTCACAGGGTCGCATCTTGGTAGCGGACAACTGGAACCACGCCATTCGTCGCATCGAAAGGAATGGCACCCTCAGTACGGTAGTTGGCGATGGTACCGCGGGCTATCGCGAAGGCAAGGGCGTCGGAGCCCAGTTGAACGAGCCCCAAGGCATGTGGCTAGCTGGTGACGATGTCATCTACGTCGCGGACAAGAACAACAGGGTGATCCGGCGCGTAGCGGTAGACGGCACGACGTCTCTGTTCTGTGGACAGCCGGGCAACAATGCCATTGTCGATGGGAGTTGCTTGGCCGGGGGACTCCTCGAATTTCCTACTCACATCGTCGGCGACGGCGCTGGCAATTTTTATGTCTCCGAATGGGGGCAGCACGTTGTTCGCAAGATTTCCCCGGCCGGAATAATCACGGCTTATCTCGGTCAGGCAGGTGTTATGGGCTGGGCGGACGGGGCGGCCAACACATCGGTGCTCAGCCACCCCTCAGAGGCGTTGTGGGACAGCGCTCGCGGCCTGCTCTGGTTCCTCGATCATGATGGCGGGAATCGACTGCGCGACTTCGATGGCACCGTCGTCACGACCCGCTTTGGGCCCAAGACTCCGACGTACGTTCCCGGAAGCTTCGCCGACGGCGCTGACTCGCGCTTCTCTTACCCCGAGGGTTTAGCGCTCGACGGCGACGGCACACTCTACATCGCCGACGTAGGCAACAACCGGATACGGCGCACGGTTTCCAACTGAAAGTTGTGCAACAAGAAGCTCGCGGCGCGACCTCGGCGCTACGCGCTCTCGAGTGCCGTAAACGTTTCGGACGTTTGCGGCTCGCCGTTGCCGGGCACGCCGAAGGTTTCGACGGTCAGCCCCGCGGCGCGGAGCACCGTGAGACCGGCTTTCGAGATTGTTTCCTGTTTGCCTGCGTAGTGGACGCCGCCCTTGAGCCGTCCGCTGGCTTTGCCGGCGATGACCATTGGGATGTCATCGGTCGAGTGGCTCATCGGCTCGGTGTGCTCCGTCGTGCACATGATGGCGCAATTGTCGAGCAAGTTACGAGCGAGACGTAGGGAGCAAGCTGGGCGTCGGCTAGCGGCTGAGTGTGCTGCTTCTCTGACGGATTCCAAAGCGGAGCGGTGCCGCTCGGAAACCAGTGTTCGGGCCGCACGCCGTTACCCCAAAACCAAACGCCGACGCGGCATGGCAAGCCGGCGCCGACCGCGAGCGCGCCTTTCGAGTTGAGCATGGCATCCGGCAGCGGCAGGCCGAGGCCCACGCACGCGCCGCCCAAGCAACCCCGCAACACTGTCCGACGGTTCAAGCGATGTGCCATGGGTTCCTCAATACTGTCCGACCGCGGAGCGGAACGACTCGCTCTTCGCGATCGCGCTCAGCAGCGCGACGTAGTCCTGTCCGGAATCGTCGAAGGTCTTGGTAAGGCCGTCGATAACGGCTCCTTCGCCCTCCGCCTCCGCGACGATGTTGTGGCCGGTGTTGTAGCGGTAAGCGCCGGAAACCAAGCAGCGCGCCACTTCGCGGGAGCTGCGTAAGAGCTGCGCCAAGCCCACGGCTCCGTCGTACGTGGTCCCGTCGAGCTGGCCCGTCGCGTCGATTGCGAGATTGTTCTCTTGGTCGCGGTACGCGCCGAGTGCATCGAAGTGTTCGAATGCGACGCCAATTGGGTCGAAGAGACCGTGGCATGCCGCACAAGTTGGGTTCGCGCGATGCGCTTCGAGTCGCTGCCGGGTCGTCGTGCTGCCGTCGTCAACTGGAAACATCGTGTTGACGTTGGGTGGCGGTGGCGGCACTGCGCGACACAGTAGGTTTTGCATGATGTACACGCCCCGTCGCGTCGGCGAGGTGCTGGCCGCGTGCGCGGTGATGGAAAGAAAGGTGCCGGAGGTGAGATAGCCAATACGACCGGGTGGCAAAGAAACTCTCGCGAAGCTAGCGCCGCTCGGCTTGGCGACGCCATAGAAGGCGGCCAGCGCATCGTCGATGAAAGTCGTGGGAGAAGTCAGCAGATCGAGCGCGCTGTGCCGTGTCTCCAAAAGGTCGGCCACGTTGAGCTCGGTCTCGCGCTGCATCGATGCATAGAGAGCGTCGCTGACGAGCGGATAGCGAGCCGCGTCTTTGGGGTGCAGCTCGGACGTTCGGGCGGGCTAGGATGCCGCTCACTGCCGGGCATGCCGACGGCAGCTTGGAGCCATCTTGCTATTGCACGATGAGCGACGGCAGTGCGCAGCGCAGGCCGAAGGCAGTCGCCGCTTGGCCCATCTGAACGATCGTATCCGGAGCGTCAGCCCCGTTCTTGAAGGTGCCCGCGGGTAACGCGATAGTCGCGGGGTGACGGAGCGCGCGACTTCAGCCCGCCGACGCCTGCTCGGCCGTGTCGGCAAGGACCGGCGGCACGGTGACGATGCCGAGC
>JBBSAB010000147.1:0-16957 GCA_038252755.1 Polyangiales bacterium
CATTCGGCGAGTCGTGGCAAGTCGTGCACGTGCCCTGAAAGCTGGCGACGCCGAGCGCGTCATTGACGCCCCGCACACCCGAGATCGTGATCGGCTTATGGTTGAACAGGGCCTCGCCTCGCGCGATCGCCTGGCGTGCAAGGCGCTTGGCGCCTTGCGCACCGGGGTCCGACGCCCAAGCTTGAAACACAGTCATGCTCCCCGAATCGAACGGCAAGCCAGTGAGTGAATCGCCCGCGATGACGTCGTTGATGCCGAAGTAGTTGAGCGTGCGCTGGAGCGCCTCCGGTCCGCCTAAGGCGCCGGCGTCATCGAGCGCCCCGACCTTAGGCTGGCGTGTTTGCGCGGTGAACAAACCGAGCTCAAACGCAACGATTTCACCCCGCAGCTCGGGGGTGAGCGGCGCGCTGCTCTGGGCGTGACCGAGTGTGGCGTCGTTGGACTGCTTGGAGAGATCTGTAATCGTTTGGTTCGGACCGAGCAGCGGATCAGAGACCGGCGTCGATTCGCGGCCGTCCCACATGGTGGCAGTGAGAAACTGTAGGTTCGTGACCGGTAGCGGTCTTCTAAACAGTGACAATTCCTTCGCGCTTGCAAAGCCGTAGGGGTCGTCCGCGGCGACCAGCTCGAACTCCGCCCCCGCCGGGATGCCGATACCCACACGAATCAAGCCCTTGTTCAGAAGCATGCTGTAGGCCCGCTCTCGCGCCGAACGCGTCGAGACATCTGCGTCGGGGGAGTCCGAACCATCGTTCGTGCGGAAGATAGGGTCGGTTCCGTCGCTCTGTCGGAAGCGCTTCTTGACGCCGGCCGGCGTAATCGACCAGTTCTCGGATGGTAAGTGGCAGGTGCTGCAGCTGCGGCCGTTCGTGCCGATCGCTCGAAAGAACGGATTGGCGCTGGAGACGTCGATGGCTCCGTTGACGTTGAGTGTCGCGCTTGAGCCGTTCTCATTCTCGAATTTGGCGAGCGCTTTGAGCTGGCTCAACGCGCTCGCCACCGGCTCGTCACTTACTTCAGGCTCGACGGCCCCCGAACACCCCAAATTCGGAAGTAAGCAGCCCCCAGCTAAACTGAGCCACGCGAAAGAAGATTTCAACCGCGTCGAATCGATCATTGTGCCTCTCCCTGAGTTCGAGTTGACGAGCAACGGGTTAACCCGCAAGCCGACGACTCGGCTATAGTTGGTTTTGTTACGTCACGGAAACTAGGCAAATAAAAGCCGTACGCGAAGCCTGGCCCGGTACCGGGAGTTGTCGGAATCGAACTTTATGGTCGTCGAGGCAGGCCGCGCGGCCCGCGCGGCCTGCCTCGAGCGTCGCTCCGCGGCGGCAAGCGCGCCGAGAACACGCTCGTCACCGTCCAGCGCGCGGAGTGATTTGGCGTTACCTGGCGTCTCTATGTGGCGGGGTGGCAGATTCGAAAGCCGCCTACCTCATCACGATCGCGCATGAGCAGGCGCCCTCATGAAATGCGATCGTCGAATCCGCCCGCCCCGACCGAGTAGTTGAAAAGGTCACCTCAGTCGCGAACCGGCATCGGCCTTTCGATCTGTCGCAAAGTCGTGGGGCTCACGATGGTCGGATTTGCGTCGAACCGGGCAAGCCGCGCGGCTTCGTCTTCTGCTTCACCCCTGCCTGCGGATTGAGCGGCATGCCGGCAACTGACCAGCAAGGCGTCGTCGCCAATTTTTTCACTACGACGGCGAAGCTGATTGTCTCGGCGCCACGTATCGACTGTTCCGAGCCAGTCCCAAGCTGACCTCGTCCGCCACATTCGAGCTGATCGGCGGCAGATGCGTCCTGACCGGCAACGCGTCGAATTACGACACTTATCCGCTCGTGCCCGTGCCGCCAACAGACCTCGTCGAGATGAGCCGCGTCATCGAGTGATGGCGCGCTCAGTTGCCACTTGCCGGATTGTTACGGGCGAGCCGCGGTGCTTCGAACAGGTTGATGAAGCTTCGGGCACTACGACGCCGGAGCGTGACCCGAGGTCACAGACAACACCGCCAGCCTGAGCCAGCACACGATCGCCGCGACTTGGTAGTGACTTGAGACGCTTCAGGGGTGAAATGTGTGGCGCTCAAACCAATCCGGCCAGTGGCCCCTTGCAGTAGTCGGGGTTGCCGAAGGTCCCCACCTGGATGTCGAACGCGTTGAGGAAGCTGACGAGGAGATCGCTGTTCGAGGCGCCGCTACTCTTTAGCCAACGACCCGTGCGGAAGGAGCCGCCCGCCCCGCCACCAAGCACGAATGGCATCTCGGTGTGGGTGTGGTTGTTGGGGTGCGAGATCTCTTTGCACCAAAAGACGATGGTGTTGTCGAGCACGGAGCCGGCCCCTTCCGGGTAGGAGGCGAGCTGATCGAGGAAGTACTTGAACTGTGTCGCGTACCAAGTATCGATTTTGGCGATGCCGTCGGGTTGGTAGCCGCGGTCGTGCTGATAGCCATGGTGGGTGTCGTTGAGGCCCAGCCAAGGGAAGCTGTTGTTGGCGGCGAGATCCGCCCACTGGATCGTCGCCACGCGGGTCAGATCGCACGCAAGCGCCGACGCGACGAGATCCATCATGATCTTGCCAGTCCTCGGAATCAGCGTGTCTTGGGACTGTTCGACGCAACCATCGCAGACGTCCACCTTCGAGGCCGAGGCAAATTGGCCCTCAAGATCGGCGCCGAAATCGCTGTGGCACGTCGCGCCCGACGGCATCACGCCGTCGATCGAGGCTCGGATCCCCTCTACGTTGGCGGCGTGTTCCTCCAGGCGCAGGCGATCGGCCGCGGGCAGTCGCGCGGCGAGTCGACGGTAGGACGCCCCGACCGTATCGAGGATCGCTCCGGAGCGGGCGTGCTCGCTAGCCAGCTGGTCGGGTGAGGTGTTGGCGTCTTTGAACAGCCGGGACCAAACCGCACGCGGATCGGTTTCGGGTGGTATCGGCGCACCACCGGGCCCGTAGCTGATGATGTTGGTCGGAGAGACTCGCGCGCCGCCGTAGAACATAGTGGGCCAGCGGACCGCAACCTGTAGCGAGGGCAGTCGCGTGGCGCCACCGATTTTCGCCGCGATGACCTGATCCACGGACGGTCCCGTCGGAAAGCCAGACTTGCCCCCGCACGTCTCGTACGGTCCCATGGTGGTGGGGAGCCCGGTGAGCAGGCCGGCCATGCCACGTGTGTGGGGGTGACCATAGCCCTCACGAGCCGCCTGGATTTCCAGGCCATCGAGCACCGTAATCTGCTTCTTGATCGGTTCGAGCGGAGACAAGATCGGTCCCATCTGGAAGTTCGTCTCTGTGCCCGTGGGTCGCCAGGATTCAATCACGGTGCCGCCTGGCGTGTAGAAGACGACGATGCGCTTGGGGAACGCCGCTGCCGCTGCACGACCCACGCTCATCGCTTCGAGACACGGCACTGCCAGGCTGAGGCCAGCACCGCGCAGCACAGTTCGTCGAGAAACCGGGAATGCGCGGCTCATTGTCGATACCTCTTCGAAGGCAAAATTTGCGACCCGCCGCGGGACGTCACGGCGCACCTGCTGCACGATACAAGAAGGCGTCGGTTTGAGTCAGCGCCAGAAGCAGCGAACGAATCTTGAATCCGGAGCGCGCAAACTCCGTTTCGAGCTGTGCCCGAGTACAGGCGTCGGCGGTGGTTTCGGGACGCCCCTGCGCGAACGTAAACCAATGGCTGATCATGCAGCTCCTTACCTGCGGGCTCACCGATAGGCGCTGGGCGAGCTCCGTCGGACCGGAGAACGGGCCAGCCACGTCGACGTCCGCCATGATGGTGCCGGTCGCGTCGACAGGTTTGCCATTGTCGGTATCGCGCCAGCGGCCGACAGGGTCGAAGTTCTCGAACGCGAATCCAAACGGATCCATCTGGCGGTGGCAGCCCGCACAGGTGGGGTTCTGCGAGTGGATTGCGAAGCGCTCGCGAGTGGTCAAGTCCGGAACGTAGGCTGGCGGCACCACGTTGATCCCAGCCGGGGGATCGGGCGGCCGTACACACAGCAAGTTCTCCATCACGAACACCCCGCGCAGGGTCGGGTTGGTGTGGGCGCCGGGTGTCAGCAGCGTCATCATC
Organism: Polyangiales bacterium; assembly: GCA_038252755.1. Classification (GTDB taxonomy): domain Bacteria; phylum Myxococcota_A; class Polyangia; order Polyangiales; family Polyangiaceae; genus PMG-095. Next base: position 4,083 of record JBBSAB010000147.1, read on the forward strand.
AAGCCTTGGGTGAGCAATCCCGCGCGGCGAGTCGGGTCGAGCTCCACGCGCTCGAACGCTTCGCCCTGGGGTCGTGGTCCTGGTAGGCCATAGAAGTCGGCGAGCTTGGCGTTCATGAAGGAGTAGCGGCCCGAAAGCAGGGTGGTCAGCGTCCCGTCACCCTCCCAGAGCACGTCGTGCATGAAGCGCTGCGTTTCTTCCTTCATGAGTGGCGCCATGCCGACGAACTCGGGGAAGTCTGCCGCGTTCTTCTGCAGCCGCTCGGCGCCATCGAGCCGGAACAGGACCCCGTGGAAGAAATCGACCATCGCCCGCGCGCGCGGATCCTCGAGCATTCTCTCCGCCTGTGCCCGCACTTGGTCCTTCGACTGAAGCTCATTCTTGAGGGCTGCTGTGAAGAGCGCGCTGTCGGGTAGCGAACCCCACAGCAGGTACGACAGTCGAGACGCGGTCTCGTAGGGGTCGAGGCGGGCGTAGCTCACGCCCGGTGCCGCAGCTGCCTGGAACTCGAGCCTGTAGAGGAATTGCGGAGCTTGCAGGAGGGCGCGCAGCACGCCGCGGATCGCATCTTCGTAGGTGCCGGCTCCGCGCAGGGTCTTGAACAAGCTCAAGTACGGCGTCGTCTCTGCTTCATCGAGCGGTCGTCGGAAAGCCTTGGCTCCGAACGAGGTCAAAAGCGCCCCCACGCACGCTTCTTCGCCCTGAGCCGGGGGCTGGCAGCCGGCCAACGCTGCGATTTGAGTCGAGTCGGCGGCTACTCGACCTGCGACTGCGCTCGCGAGCTTGTCGTACCCCTCGACCAGTAGCCGCGAGGTGCTCTGCGCGGTCCCGTCGTTGCCAAAGCCGTTCCCTAGCTCTTCAGGTGGGAGAGCGTTCGCAGGACTGGTATCGTCGCCGAGCAGATCGCGGAGCGTGTTGTTGAGCTCGAAGCGAGTGAGTCGACGCATCGGCGCGCCCCCAGGGTTCACCGGGGCGCCGGCTGGGCAGCTCGCTGCCGCGCCGCCCAGGCTCAGCGGGTCGCCCGGACCTCCAGCAGCGGCCGGACCACTCCCGCTGGCGCTCCCGTTCGCGCCCCCGCTCCGGCCCCCGCCGCTGGAGCCACTAGTGCAGGCCGCCAGGCAAGCAACAGCGAACAGCGGCGTCCAGCTGACGAGCTGAGACAGCGAAGAACCTGCGCGTCGAAGGTAACTCATGGTGGCGCTCGCTCGCACGGCTTGGATCACCGTCCCCCGCGCACAGCACTATCCATGCCATCGGGTCCCCGAGGCTCGCAGCCCTCCTATCCAATCCAGGCGGAGGCAGGAATGGCTCGCAACTCTCACCCTCGCCGTGAACGCGGAATGATCCTGCAGATCACCCCCGCACGGGGGTGATCTGTGGCGGGGTGATCTGTCCGATCATGCCCGGCGTGGCGGCGAACGCGGAGGCTGACTCACGCGCTGGTTTCCTATTGTCGGGAACACGAGTTGTTAGCCAGCCGGCCCCGCCACGGATCGTCGACGGGGCCTGGCTGCCGAGCTTCGGGTGGCTGCTCAAGATCACGGGCAGCGCGCCATCCTCGCACCAATGTGAGCCGCTTTCAGCTCGCGTGTTCGGGCCGCGCGCGCGCTCGCCACTTGGTCTAACTTGAGCGTGCAATGTGCCTGTTCGACAAGCATCGTCGCAAGCCGATCGTGTTTCGGGCCACGGCTGCGTTCGCGCTCGTCGGGTCAATTTGCAGCACGAGCACCGCCGAGATAGCGCAGTTGAAGCTGTCCTGGGACGCGCCTGTCGGGTGTCCGACACAGCGCGAGGTGGAGCGGCAAGTCGAGAAATTGTTGGTTGGGCGCGCCCCCGCTTCCGCAGAGCTCGAAGCGTCCGTGGTGGTCAGCCAGCAGCCTTCAGGAGACTTTCGCGCGAGCTTGACGACCGGCTCGGCCGGGATAACGGGGACTCGCACTCTGAAAGGAGAGTCCTGCTCGGCGATAGCGTTGGCCACGTCCGTGGTGCTCGCCCTCACCCTCGTTCCGGACGCCAACACCGCGGGTTCCGAACCCCAGCCCATTGCTTTGAAAACGCCGCAAACACAGCGAGCCGCGCCTCGCTCACGAGTAGCAGGAAAGGTGCGCGGTCCACAGACGCGTGTCGAACTCTTCGTGCACGCGTTCGGCGGCGTCGCCGTTCGAGCCCTACCTCAACCTGCGGCGCTAGCTGGTCTCGGTGTTGGTGTTCGCCGCCAGGCGTGGGATCTCGAAGTTGGCTTCACACTGGCCGCGAAACAAGCGCTCCGCCTCGGCTACCCGGAGCAGGGCAGAGCCGAGATGTCTTACTGGCTGGTGCCAGCTCACGCCTGTTTTGCCCCGCTTCAGACTCGCGCCGTGGACCTGGCGGCTTGTGCCGGGCTGGCGTTCGAACGCTGGTCAGGCGGGGCTACTGGTATTTCCGCTCCCGGGCACGGCGCGGGCTCGCTGCTCTCCGGCCAGCTGGGCACGCGGACCCAGCTGTGGATTGCCCGGAAGGTCTCGATTTCCCTCAGCGTGGAGGCCAGCCTCCGGCCCGTGCATCCTCGGTTTTTGATCGATGGCCTCGGCGGAGTGTATGAAATTCCACTAATTAGCGGCGCTTTGCTGGGGGGCCTCGCGGTTCGATTCTAGGTCGCGCACAAAGTTGCATCACAATGGGGCGTGGCATCACGGATTTCGTGGCGGCCCGGACTAACGGGTGGCGGTCAGATGCAGCGCACTTCTTGAAGCAATCGACTGAAATCTCAGCCCCGCACCGCGAGCCGAACGCGATGCCAAGCCTGGCGGAGCTCTACCTGGAGCACGCGGAATTCGTCTGGCGCAACTTGCGGCGCCTCGGCGTGCCGCAAGATGGCATCGATGACGCCGTTCAAGATGTATTTCTCGTTGCACACCAACGCTTGCCAGACTTCGAGGGGCGCTCCAGCCCGCGCACTTGGCTTTTTGCCATCATGGTGCGCGTGGCGGCTCGCCGGCGTGAACGGAGCAGAGCCAGAGATCAGCGCTTTCGCCAGGCCTCGCCGGAATTCCTGAACGGCCTCGTCGTCGAAGGGCAACGGGGCCCACTCGACCTATTGCTGCAACGACAGGCAGCCGATCTACTGCACCAGCTACTCGCCGAGCTCGACGACGACAAGCGGACCATAGTGGTCATGGTGGAGCTCGAACAAATGTCGGTGGTGGAGGCTGCTCAGGTGCTCGAGATCAACCTCAACACCGCTCACGCTCGACTGCGGGCAGCGAGGCGGCTACTTGCCGAGCATTTGAAGCAGACCATGGCCGAGCCCAAGGTGGCATCATGAGCGACTACGAAGAATGGACGCGGGCCCTGGTCAACGCCAGCCGCACGGTGGACAACCCGAGCCGCGCTGACACGGAGCGAGTAGGCCGAGCGCTGATGGCTCGAGCTGGCGCGCTGGGGGCCACTGCTGCCACGGCCTCCAAGGCGGCCGCGCTCGGCAGCTCCCTAGCGCTCAAGCTCGCCGCCTCAAGCGCGTTGCTCGGAATTGCCGTGGCCACCGGCGTTTGGCTGCAGAGCCCCAAGGCAAGCCCGCAGCACCCTTCGGCACCCGTGCCAGCGGTGCATCAAGCGCCCGCAGCACCACTTGCCGGTCCTGAAACCAAGGAACGCCAGGGCGACGCGTTGCTGCCGGAAGCGGCCACGGCTGCTAGCCTTGCGCCCGCCGTGCCTGCCCAGGCGAAAGCAAAACAGGCCTCCAGCCTGAACCTCGAGGCCGAAGCGAAGTTATTGGCGGAGGCGCAGCGTGCGCTCGGCGCCGGCCATACTTCCGACGCGCTGTCCTTGCTCAGCGAGTACGATCGGCGGTTCCCGGGGGGCGTGCTGCGCCTCGAGGCGGATGCGGCTCGTGTTTTGGCGCTCTGCCGCGCCGGGCGAAAAACGGAAGGTGAAATCGCGACGCGGCGTTTCTTGCAGCGCTACCCTGGTTCCCCTCAGGCAACTCGTGTTGAACAGGCCTGTCGTGGTGAGGCGCCCACGCCTAAGACGAAAGGATCCGGCCAATCTGGCGACTCCCCAGCGCTATCCAAACCGACCAAGAGTCCTTAGATCACTCGACCGCCGGTTGGCGTGACGGATGAGTCAAGATTCGACTGCCAGGTCCGTTGCCCCGAGCAGCTGCTCGGCTCTGGTGTGCCTGTTCGTCTGCGCCAGCTGCGGGTTTGGCAATGCGGACATCCTGATTGGGCGTCATGCCGAAGCCACTAACGCTGGGGGCAGCGCAAGCGCTGGGGCAGGCGGCGCATCCGCCGGCGGGGGCGAGAGCGGCAATGCCGGCACGGGGTTCGGGCCGCCCCGAATCGCCTTGAGTATGGCCTCCGAGATCATTACTTGGGAGCCAGTCGACTCGCGTCCCGACGACTCGACATTTAGCGATCGGTGCTCAGGCGACCAGCTGCTGATGGGGCTCGTTGGGACCGTCGCTGAGGCCGAATCGTTCTTGCGAAGCGTGCACGGCATCTGCGGCGAGCTCACCTTCACTGCTGAGGCTCCTTACCAAGCTACGATCGTGCAGGTCTCCGAGCTGCCGGTGCGAGGGGTTTCCGGCGTCGTCACCCAGTCGGCGTTGTGTCCGCCCAACCAGGTCATGACCGGCTTCGCGGGGCGCTCCGGTGGGCTCATTGACGGGCTTTCCGTGCGCTGCGCTAGCGTCATAGTGCTGGGCGCCCCTCCGAACGTTTTTCTGACCATAGGCGCTGGCACGAAGGCTGGCGCCATTGGCAGCACGACGAGCGGGGAGAACTTCGAGGCCGTGGACTGCAAAACCGGCGACCTCGCCACGGGCCAGTTCGTGCGGACCCCCCAAGGCGAGCTGGGCATTATTACGGGCTTCGGGCTCACCTGTACCACGCTCTCGTTATTGGTGGAGTGACGGCTGCCTCGCGCATTGTGAGCGTCTTCGATTTCAACTGAGCCGCATCACGGATTCGAAGCGCTGTCGTACTAACGGCCCGTGGCACCGCAATTCGAGGCAATCCGGACCGGCTCCGCGCGGCGCCTAGCATGCTGCGCGGGTTTGCTGGGACTCTCGGCGCTGGCGTGCACGGCGGACATTCTCGGTGGCGGCGGAGGCGGACCCGGCACTCCTGGCTTCGCCGGACCCGGGTCGATCCCTCTTGGACCAGACGGTTTGCCGCCAACCGGCAGCAGCGGTGCGAGCGGCATTGCTGGTGGCGCGTCAACGAACCCAGCTGCAGATCCTGCGACGATGGGGGAGCCCGGCGTGCGGGTGCCCGATGCGAATATCGGCTGCGTCGACGGCGCCGATCCCACCATTTCTGCGCGGCTGTGGCGCCTGACGCGCGTGCAGCTCGAGAACTCGCTGCGCAGCGCCTACCACGCCCTGGTGCCTCGCGTCGACGAGCCGCTCAAGGGGCTGGTCGTCCCGTTTGGGACTAGCAATTCCGCCGATCGCTTCAGCACCCGGTCGCGCTCGTACGGCCTCGACGAGCCATCGTTTCGTGACTTGATGAACGCAACCGGTGCAACGAGCCGCAGCCTGGTCAGCGATCTGGGCTCCGAGGCATGCGTGGGAGCCGGCGACTTTTCCAGCTGCGTCGCTGGCCTGGTTGCCAAGGCCGGTCAGCTGTTTTTTAGGCGTCCACTAGCGGCCGCAGAGGTCGACCAGTACGCGCAAATAGCGGTGTCGCTCCGGCCGGGTGGTGAGGGCGAGGCGGTGGCCCAGACGCTCCAAGCCATGCTGGTCTCGCCCGAAGTCAACTTCAGGCTTGAGGCAGGGCCGGCCGGCACCTCCGGGCCGATGGATCAGTTTGCGCTTGCCTCCGCCATCTCGTACGGCGTCAGCGACAGCCCGCCCGATAGAGAGCTGACCGAGCTGGCTGCCAGCGGAGGGTTGCAGTCCGAAGCAGCCATCGCTCAACAGGTGAAGAGGCTTCTAGGCAGTAGCGGTGGCGCTGGCAACGTCGACCTGGTCATCGAGCTCTGGCCTCTTTCTCCCACCGAGCGATTCTTCCGCGAGTACCTGCACTACGACTACACCGAGCGCGTCGACAAGGCAGGCGATCTCGGATTTCACAATCCTGGATTTTTGAAACAGGATACGCGCCGCTTGCTCAAGCACATGCTCGCCGAGACGGCTGGGGGCGGCCTGTTTCCCGCTCTATTCGGCACCAAGACGTTTTGGGTAACGTGGGAAACGGCGGGCAACTTCGGGCTTTCTCCCAAGTCGGGCGAGCTAGGCAATCCCGAAAAAATGGAGATGCCCGATCGCGCGGGCCTCTTGACGCACCCGTCGTGGCTCAGCGGCTTCTCGCAAATGGACCACAACGACCCGATCCGGCGCGGTCGCTACATCAGGGAGAGCATGCTGTGCCAGGCTCTTCCCGAGCTGCCGATCGGGACCATCCCCAAGCTCGATATCGAAAAGTACCCTGTCTTGAGGGAGGCCTTGGGCGCGCACCGCGCCGACCCCAAGTGTGCCGCGTGTCACCAGCTGATGGATCCGGTGGGCTTCGCCTTCGAAGGCTACGACCACGTGGGACGTAGCCGCGCCATGGAGGCGGGCAAACCGGTGGACGCTAGCTGGGAAATCGTCGGGGCCACGGAGCCAGGTCTGATGGGCGTGCACCAAGGGCCCGCCGAGCTTGGCGAAAGGCTGGCCGCCTCGCCGCTCGTCGCGCGCTGCTTCGTCGCCCATTCTTTCATGTACTGGATGGGGCGCGAGCCCCAGGCGGGCGATGGCTGCACCTTGGAGCATGCCACCAAGGCATTTCAGGACAGCAACGGCAGCTATCCGGAGCTGGTGGCCTCGCTGCTGTCGTCACCGTCACTCTCTCTACGGAGAAACCCGTAACCATGAGCCGCTTCCATCGCCGAGCCTTCCTAGCAAGTTTGGGTTTGACCGCGGGGGGCGCGCTGCTTCCCGGCATCGCGACCAAGCTCGTTTCTCGCGCCTACGGCCAGCAAATCTCGCAAAAATGTGTGGTGTTCTGGTTCATTGGCGGTTCGATCCAGATCCAACAAGGGCAAACCGGCTGGGGCCTGTGTCCGCCAGAATTCGCAGCGGGCGAGGTGGGTACCGGCGGCGAGAACGCACTCGGGGGTTCGACTGCCTTCACGTGGCCGAAGAAGCTCGAACCGCTCGCTGGCTTGAGGAACAAGGTAGCGATCGTCGACGGGCTCAACAACATCACGCCGGGCGCGAGCGCACACGGCTCGGGCTTTCAAGCAACGACCTGCGCGCCCGGTAACAACTCACCCGGTGGGCCTTCGATCGATCAGGCTATCGCGCAACAGATTGGGACCCAGAGCGCTCTCAGCTCCATCCTCGTCGGGCACAACAAGGACACGCTCCAGCTCAAGCTGGAGCGCACCGCCGATTCCTTCGCCGCTGCGAAAGGCAGTCCGGTCCCCCACACCACCTCCGTACCACTCTTGATGCGCGAGCTTTTTGGAACGGGGTTGAGCGGCGGCAAACCGCCTTCACCCAAGCCAATCATGGATAGTCTCCGTTTGGACATCAAACGGCTCGAGAGCCGCCTGGCACCGGAAGAGCGCGGCGCGCTCAACGACTACCTTCGCCTTGTGGAGCAATTCGAAACGCAGCAGGCGGCGCGCGAAAAGATCGTCTGCGCGACGCCCGCGGAGCCGGCGGCCAGTGGCCCAGAAGAAATGGCTACGGCCATGACTCAAGCCATCACGTTGGCATTCCAGTGCGGAATTTCGCCTGTGGCTGCGATTGCCATCGGCACCGGTACCGGTCACGAAGACATGCCCGAGTACAGCGCCACCACCGGCGACCCCGACTTCGACGGGCACAGCTTCGTGTACGACTATTCGAGACAGGCCGGGCTGATTCAGCGTTTCCACATGGGCCTGATTGCGGAAATGCACAAGGCGCTCGGCGACTCCTTGCTCACCGTTTACACCTGTGATTCGGGCATGGCTCCCAGGGATAACGAGGCCGGCAGTGTGTTCACGCACCACGCCATGAACTCGCGCGTGCCTGCCATCGTCGTCGGAGATCTGGGCGGCGCGCTCAAGACGGGCGGCCGCTACCTGCGTTACGGCGTCAAGGTTGCCGCAGATCACAATAACGGCGCGCCCAACTTCCATTCAATCGCAGATCTCTTCCTGTCTGTCGCTCACGCCATGGACGCGCCGCTCACGACTTTTGGCGGCCCTCAGCAAGTGGTGCCGACGGCAGGGCCGCTTGCCGAGTTGATGGGGTAGGCGCTAGCGCAGCCTGCCAGTTTTGACGCTCTTCGTTGGCGTACGTCGCCGTTTAGCTGGAGACCAAGATTCATGAGAAAGCCGTTGAGTCGTCGGGCGTTGTTGCGCGGTGGTGGTATCGCGATCGGTTTGCCGTTGCTTGACGCCATGCTTCCCGCCCGCGGCGAGCTTCGGGCGCTCGAGCTTTTGGCGCCCAAGCGCTTCATGTCTTACTTCTTCCCCAACGGTGTCTATGACATCGCGTTCAAGCCGCCGAGCGAAGGCCCGCTGGTGCTGAGCTACCCGCTCGAGCCGCTCGCGCCAGTCTTGTCCAAGGTCTCGGTGATCAGCAATTGCGACAACGAGCCCGGCGACAACTGGACCAAAGACCCTCATCCGGCGGCCAGCGCCTCCGTGCTGACCTGTGTGAGGGCTACACCTGGCGAGGTGGAGCCGAACAACGGCATTAGCCTCGACCAGCTCATCGCCAAGCGCATCGCCGGTACCACGCGCTTTCCCTCGCTGCAGATGGGGGCCGAGGGCGGCTCGGGGGTGGGCGATTGCGACGGCTACACCTGCGATCACATGCGCAGCATTTCGTGGAGCGGGCCGAAGACGCCTCTGCCGAAGATCAGTGATCCGATGGTCATGTTCGATTGCCTTTTCGGCAGCGCGGGACTCGGCAGGACGCCTGAGCAGGTGGCAAGGCGCGGACTGCAGCGCACGAGCATCCTCGACCACGTGCTCGAGGATAGCCACGCTATCTCGCAAACCGTGTCGGGGCCCGACCGCGCCAAGCTGGACGAGTTCATGACTTCGATCAGAACGTTGGAGCAGCAGATGGGCCAGGCCGCCCCGGTGATGGGAGCCTCCTGCCAGATGGCTGCCCCAGGCGACCTTCCGGATCATCAGGCGCTGGTCGCGTGGATGACCGACGCCATGGTGCTGGCGTTCAGCTGCGACATGACTCGGGTCATCACGTTCATGTGGGCCAACGCCGCTTCCGAGCTCATTCAGCTGGGAAAACAGCACCACAAGGGCCAAACCCACGGCAATTTTCAGACCTCGGCCGTCGACGTCACCCGCCTCACCGTCACGAACCTATCGACCCTTCTGCAGAAGCTCGACGCGATCAAGGAGGGCGATCGCTCGATTCTAGACAATACGCTGCTCCACTTCACGAGCGAGTTTGGCAACGCGGACGGCCACAACACCGAACGCCTGCCGATCGTGCTGGCCGGCAGCGCGGGCGGTGTCGTTCGCCAGGGCCAACACCTGGCGTTCCCTGGAGCCACTCCGGTTGCCAATCTGTTCCTCAGTTTGCTCAGAGCATTCGACATCATGGACCCCAAGTTCGGCGACGACGGGACGACCCCGCTGGAAGGAGTCTTGCTATGAATCGCGCTTGCTCACACGGCTTGTTCGCCCTGGCGGTGCTGCTAATTGGTTGCAGCGCCGACCCCCAAAAGCCGGGCGGAGCCGCGCAGAACCTCCCGCCCGGTGGTGGTGGCGCTGGCAGCTCTGCTGGCGGCGGTCCGAGCTTTCAAACCCCGCCCGTCGCGAGTCAGGCCGACATCCATCGTCTGAACCGCGCAGAGTATGCGAACACCATTCGGGATCTGACGGGCATCGCGTTCGACGCAGCGGGCCTGCTCGTCGACTCGACTGCCTTTGGCTTCGACAACATTTCGAGCATTCAGACGTCGACACCCGGGCATGTCGAGGCCTACCTCGGCGCCGCAGAGCGAATCGCCGACGAGATCGTCGACCGCGCTCCTACCGACGTCAGCCTGCGCTACGAAGCCTCGGCGATGGAGGTCGGCAAGTTTGGTGGACAAGATCACCGCGACCTCATCAAAGACCTGGGTGATGGCTTCTGGCAGCTAGGCGGCAGCGACGAGCTGCGCGTCACGTTGCGCTTGCCTCGCGACGGTACCTACAAGATCACCGTTCATGCGCGACAGGCGTCGATCGAAGAAAGGATCGGCAATCTGATCGAGCCGCAAGGCAATCCGTTCGTCGACTTCTCGACCGATGCCAAGCTAGCAGGCTCGGTAGAGATCACTCAAACGAGCGCTCTCGACTATGTGCTAGATTTGCCGTTGACGAAGGGCGTCCACTCGTTCGCTGTCGGTGCTCACGTCGGCAACTGCACGAGCAAGGTGATCAATTGCGGCCCCTTGGTTCACGTCAAGTCCTTCGCAATCGAGAACTCCGCCGTGGCAGACGCTGATCCGAGCTCGCCGTTTAATCGCGTCTTCACCTGCAAACCGGCGCCTGGGCAAGAGGCTCCATGCGCAGCACAGATCCTGCGTGCCTTTGCCACGCGCGCGTGGCGCCGTCCTGTCGCGCCCGACTCCTTGGCACAGTTGGTAACGCTCGTGAATGGTGCGCTGACCGGCGGAGCCGGGTTCGAGGAGGCCATCGGCGTCGGCTTGCGCGACGTGCTGTCGTCGCCGCGGTTTCTCTACCGCATCGAAGCGGCGGCGGATCCGGTCCAGGGCTATCGCACGCTCGACGGCTACGAGCTCGCCTCGCGCCTCAGCTACTTCTTGTGGAGTAGCATGCCAGATGCCGAGCTATTCGGCGTCGCCGACCAGGCCACACTCACTCAGCCGGCTGTTTTACAGGCACAGGTCAGCCGCATGCTGAGCCACCAAAACGCCCAAGCCCTCACCGACAACTTTGCCGGACAATGGCTGTTCCAACGCGCCATCCCCGGCGTGACGAAAAATGCCTTGTGGCATCCGGCCTACGACGTGGCTCTCAACGCTGCTCTGGCCCAGGAGGCGAAGACCTTCTTCGCGTTCATCGCCGAGGGCGGCGGCAGTGCCATCGATCTAATCACGGGGGATTACAGCTTCCTCAACGACCGGCTTCGCCAATACTACGGCTTGCCGGAGACCGGTGGAACGACGTTCGAGCGAACGAGTCTTTCGGCTACTGGTCGGCGCGGCCTGCTTGGCCAAGCCGGGCTCCTTTCTTACCTTGCAGGACCGGAGCGGAGCTCGCCCGTGTCGCGCGGCAAGTGGGTCTTGAATCAGCTGCTGTGCACCGAGGCTGCCCCGCCCCCCAAAGACGTGCCATCCCTGCCGGCATTGACCGACACCGAGAACATGACGATGCGCAACGTCATGGAGCAACATCGAGCGAGCCCCGCTTGTGCAGGTTGCCACCAGCTCATGGATCCGATGGGCTTCGCCCTCGAGAACTTCGACGCTGCCGGCAAGTGGATAGACGACTACCGGGGCCAGCCGCTCGACTTGACGGGTCAAATGCCGACGACTGGCGTGGCCTTCAACGGGCCGACCGAGCTGGCCGCGGCGATCGCCGGTGATTCACGCTTCGCGCGCTGCGTGACGAGCAAGCTTTTCACGTACGCGACCGCCCGCGGTCCCGATGCCTTCGACGACGCGCAGATCGACGTGCTCACGCAGGACTTCGCGGCGGCGAGCTTCAGCTTCCCCGCGCTCGTGGCAAAGCTCGTCAGCAATCCGGCCTTCACCCTGCGTCGAGCGAACGATGCGCCGAGCGCTCAGCCGTAGGGCCAGCGCAATCCGGCAACGATGCAAACTGCTGGACAAAACGGGCCCACACGAGGGTACAGGCGCGCACACCGTGCTTGGGCCGACAGACTGAACCAGGCAAAGGGGTCCCGCATGCTAGGCTGACTTTGTGGTGGTTCGCTTTACGCGAAGTCTGTGGCCCTGCGCCTTGTCGTGCAGCATGCAGGTTTGTGCTTGCTCCTTCCCCGCGTACCCGATCGGGCCCTCAGGCGTTAGCCCCGGGGGCAGTGCTGGCGTTGGCGGTAGCTCGGCACCTGGCGGCGGGACAGGTAGCGCCGGCGGATCCGGCGCTGGGGGTGAGAGCGGTGATGCCGGCACGGAGGTGAGCGCGCTCCGCGTCGCGTTCAGCTCGGCCTCCGAGATCATCACCTGGGAGCCCGGCGCCTCGTCTCCCGACGACTCGACGTTCAGCGATCGGTGCGCGGGTGACCGGCTACTGATCGGGCTCGTTGGTAGCGTGGATGACGCCGATTCGGTTTTGCGAAGCGTGCAGGGCATCTGCGGCGAGCTCACCTTCACTGGTGAGGCTCCGTACCAGGTCACGATCGCGCAGGTGTCCGAGCTGCCGGTGCGAGGGGTTACCAGCGTCGTGACCCAGCCGGCGATGTGCCCCCCCAACCAGGCTATAACCGGCTTCGCGGGGCGCTCCGGTGGGCTTATCGATGGCCTTTCGGTGCGCTGCGCCAGCGTCACATTGCTTGGTGCCCCTCCTGACGTTTTTCTGACCGTGGGCGCAGGCGCGAAGGCGGGCACCCTCGGCAGCACCACCAGCGGTGCTAACTTCGAGGCGGTGGACTGCAAAGCCGGCGACGTCGCCGCGGGCCAGTTCGTGCGAACCGCCCCAGGCACAGTGAGCCAGATCAACGGCTTTGGGCTGACCTGTGTGACGCCCTCGCTATTGCTCGAGTGACTACCTCAGCCCGTGTGCTGCTTGAGGACCGCGACCCGAACCACCTGCTCGGCAGCCGTCCCATCGCGCCTTCGTCGGGTCGACGCGGCGACCGGCACGAAAGCTGAGATCCTCGTGAACGAGAGCCACGGCCTCGGGCAGCCGGTCGAGCAGCGCCGCCATGGCCATCAGCTCCTTGGCATGAACGTGCGCGATCGGGACTGGCGTCA
>JBBSAB010000148.1:0-16921 GCA_038252755.1 Polyangiales bacterium
AGCCGATGCCGTCACTGACCCCGCTGCCGGCTGCGAATTTGTGCAGATCCGAAACCGCTGACCCGGCCGATCCCCATCCCGCTGCCGATCAGCCGATCCCCAACCCGAACCCGGCCCGATCACCAATCAAGGCTGGAGCAAGCGGGTCGAGCGCCGGCAGCTTTTTCAGGTTGGCGAGGATGTCCGCTCGCGGAAAACGGCGCGCCAAAATTTCGCGAATTTGCAGCCTGGCTGCAACGTAACGCACGATCACGCGGCGAGACGCGATCAAAGTCATTCCCTTCGCGAAAACGCAACGCATGACCGACTGCGTGCCGCGACACCACACCCAAACGCATCTACGCCACTCGCGAAGCAACTCGCCGCAAAAACCCGTCAACGCAATTCGACACACCAAGCGACAATTTCCCGCTGATCCCGCGCTGTCGTCGCTGCACCTTGGCCAGCCCAGCCATCGCAAGCACCTTCGCCAGCCCAGCCATCGCAGCACCTTGGCCAGCCCAGCCATCGCAAGCACCTTCGCCAGCCTGGCTAGCCAATGCGCGCGGCCATCGCGTCGGTTGAGCCGCCCGTGTTCCGGCGCGGGACAGCCCGACCGATGTGCGCTTGCCCAAAGTCCTGCTCAGCGAGCAGCCGATTGTGGGCGCAACAAAGCAGCCGCACCAAATCTGGTGCTCCGCACCTCGCGTGCACTACGCTGTTCGCGTGAAACGCCTGTTCGCGATTTCGCTCTTTGCCTGCGGGAGCTCCGCACCCCCGTTACCAGCCGCTGTGAAGCCGGAGAAGCCCATGCTCGTCATTCACGGATTCGAAAACGGCCTAGCCAAGGTTCGCGCCGCCAACGCAAACGTCAAATTGAACGTAGAGCGTGACTCGCGCCTGGCCGAGTCAGTGTTGACAGTCGCCTATCCAGCCCCGACCGACGACCCCGCGGCGCGAGACGTTTGGTGTGACGCCGAGAACCGCAATTGGACCGCCGGGCACGCAATCGCGTTTCGAATCAAACCGGCCAACGCGCTCAAGCTCTCGGTATCGTTCTTCGATCGCAATCAGGTCGCGTACACGGCCTGGGTAGACTTGCGAGCCGACGAGTGGCAGCCCGTTCGAATTCTGTTCGATGCGATTCGGCCGAACCCGTACTTTCAGCGCCCCGACGCCAAGACCGGCGGACCAATCGACATCAGTGACGTAGCCGGAATCGCGTTTGCCCCGCACGACCTGACACCCGGACAGTTCGCGATCACCCAGCTTACCGTCGCCGAGTAGTCCGGCGAAGCGTAGCTCTTTGCCACAACCGAGCGCGTCGAGCAGCGCTAGGCTGCGGGGCGCCGATGCCCGACAGTCCTCGCCTCCCATCACAGCCGCCCGATTCAGCGGCGGGCGTCGCAGCGCTGTTGGTTCACGACAGCGTGACGTCGAAGCTGATTCGAGCGCTCGACTGGTCGAAGAGCCCGCTCGGCGGCATCCGCGAATGGCCGCGCAGCTTGATATCACTGATCGGGGTGATGCTGCACTCCAGGCACCCGATGTTCTTGTGGTGGGGCCCGGAGTTGATTCAGTTCTACAACGACGCCTATTTACCCAGCTTCGGCGCCGGCAAACACCCAGCCGCCATGGGCCAACGCGGGCGCGACTGCTGGCAAGAGATCTGGCCGATCATCGGGCCGCAGATCGAGGCCGTCATGGAGCGCGGCGAAGCGACCTGGAACGAAGACGCCCTGGTACCGATCTTCCGCAACGGCCGGATCGAAGAAGTGTACTGGACCTACGGCTATTCGCCGGCGTTCGACGATCTCGGCAATATCAGCGGCACGCTGGTCGTCTGTACCGAAACAACTTCGCGCGTCGTCGGCGCACGACGCTTGGACTTCCTACGTCGATTGGCAGAGCGTTTGGCCGGCTGCAGTGAGCCGGCTCAGCTGCTGCCGGCGCTGCACGATGCGGTACAGAGCGCGCCCCTCGACATACCGTTCTTCGCGACCCACACGCCCGGCGAGGCCCCTCCCGAAGCGTCTTGGGACCTCACCGCGGCGGAGCAGGTCGTACAGTTGAGCACGGCACGTCCCACGGACACTTGGCCCGAGCCAGTCACGCAAGCGGTCGCGATTCGCTGCGCCAGTCAGGCCCGGCATTTGCTGTTCGGCGTGAGCCCGCGGCTGCCGCTCGACGCCAACTACCGTGATTTCTTCCGGCAAATAGTCGATGAAGTCGAGCAGGCCTTCACGCGCATCGAGGCTTTCCGCGCGCGCGCCGTCGCGGAGGCGGACCGCCGCAACCTGATCATGCAGGCACCGATCGCGACCGCGATCGTGACCGGACCGCGCCACGTGTACGAGCTAGCAAACCCGCTCTACCGCGAGATGGTTGGCGGGCGGGAGGTGGTTGGCAAAGCGTACGTCGAAGCGTTTCCGGAGGTCGCTGGCACCGAGCTGGAGCGAATCATGGATCGCGTCTACCAAACCGGCGAGCCGTATCTGGCCGAGGAGTACGTGATCCCGCTCGACAGGAACGGCGACGGCTCCTTGGTAGACGTGTACTTCCGCTTTAACCTCGAGCCGATCCGTGATGCGCGCGGCAACGTCTACGGCATCATGGCGCTCGGGCTCGACATCACCCAGGAGGTGATGGCGCGCCGCACAGTGGAAAAATCGGCTGCCGAACGCGAAAAACTGCTGCTCCAACTCGAAGCAGCCGGACACGCCAAAGACGAGTTCCTCGCCACCGTCTCGCACGAGCTGCGCACACCGCTGACGTCGATTTTGGGTTGGGCGCGGCTCTTGAACGACGGTGCCGACCCAGCCCGACTTCAAAAGGGGCTGGCCGCGATCGAACGCAACGCCAAGGCTCAAGCCAAGCTGATCGAAGACATTCTTGACGTCTCGCGGATCGTCTCCGGCAAGGTGCGGTTGAACATGCGACGCGTCGACCCGGCGGCGGCGGTGAACGCAGCGATCGAGACCGTGCGCCCGCTGGCCAGCGCCAAGAATCTGCGGCTGGTCGTCGAGCTGCAGCCCGACCTGCCGCACATCAACGCCGACGAAGACCGACTGCAGCAGGTGGTTTGGAATCTGCTGTCGAACGCCGTGAAGTTCACGCCCGAAAACGGACAAATCACCGTGCAAGCTCAGCGCGACGACGAGGCGGTCGCGATCGCCGTCAAGGATACCGGCAAGGGCATTTCGGCGACGTTCTTGCCGCTCGTGTTCGACCGCTTCCGGCAGGACGACACGTCGACGACCAAGCAACAGGCAGGCTTGGGTTTGGGCTTGGCGATCGTTCGCCACTTGGTCGAGCTTCATGGCGGGAGCGTCAGTGCGGCGAGTGACGGCCCCGGCAAGGGCTCGTCGTTCGCGGTGGTGCTGCCGATTCGCGCTTCCACCCCGCACCAGCCTCCGGACGCGACTCTGCCGAAAGAGCTGGTCAGCAGCAGCGGCGTTGCCAAGAGTTTACGCTTGCGCGGAGTTCACACGCTGGTCGTCGACGATCAAGACGACGCGCGCGATTTGTTGGCGACCGTGCTGGAGGACGCCGGCGCTACCGTGACCCAAGCTCGCACAGTGCAAGCGGCGCTGCTGGCGTTGTCCAAGACCGACGTCCACGTCGTCATTTCGGATATTGGTATGCCCGACGAGGACGGTTACTCCTTCATGCGTCGGCTTCGCAGCGGTAGCGGCGAAGGTCGGCAAATTCCGGCGGTTGCCGTCACGGCATTCGCCCGCGCCGAAGACCGCGTCCGGGCGTTCCGCGCCGGTTTCCAAGAGCACATCTCCAAGCCGATCGATCCGAATGAGCTCATCGACTTGGTGGTTAAGCTAGTCGAGCGCTGACGATCAGACCGCAAACATCGCAACTTTGCGCGGCCGCGGCGTCGCCGTCACGGGTTGCCTCTGAGCTAGAGCTGCTAGAGCCGCTGCTTCAGCAGCTCCAAGCAAGCGTCCATCTCCCAATCCAGCTCCACGTTCGACAGCGGCTCCCACGACAACTCGCGCCGCGTCGACACGCCGGTTGACGGCTTCTGCTCGACCAGCTCCCAGCTCGACCGCATCGGCCCCGGATACGCGACGTGGAAAAAATGCCGCAGGTGCGGCGCGCCCACGTCCACCTTCAGCTCGTACTCGATGCTGCCCAAGTAGCTCTGCACGACCAGCCCGCCCAAGCCCGTCTCCTCGCGCGCCTCACGCAGCGCAGCCGCCTCGAGCGCTTCGCTCGGCTCCACGCTGCCGCCCGGCACCTGCACGCCCAAATCCGGCCGTTCCGGCTGTCGAAACACCAACAAGCTATCACCGTGCGTGATGTAAACAAGCGCTTTGGCAACGTGCTTCCGGCGGGGCATGGCGAGACGCCAACATTCTATACCCGTTCAGTTATCAAGGAGCGCCCAATCCGCTCGGATCGGGCGCCTGGCGCGGCGGCGCCTTCGACCACCAACCGTCACGAGCCAAGCTCCAAAATGCGATGCACAGCGGTACCGCCACCGCCAAAACCGCGCGCATCCGCAAACCACTCCTCCACCCAACATACGTGCCCAAGGCTGCGCCGAAGATGGCGAACGAGAATATCTCCCCGCTCATACAGTCACCCGGTGTGCCGATCGCCCAAAGGATCCACGCCAGCGTCGCGAGCACGAACGCACCCACCACCGCCCCAACGCAGCGTTCGATGGTGTTTCGCATCAGGTTTCCGAGCCCAAAAACGAACTTCCATCAGCAGCCGACCGATCAACAGCGCGTCGCCCGTGGACAACAGCAGCTGCTTGAGCCCCGGATGCTGGCCAAACTTCGCCTCAAGCGCTTCGCGCATCACCGCCACCTTGCGATTGGTCGGGACGACGCCAATGTTTCTGAGAAATGCTTGATCTTGCTCGCCCAAGTCCCCGTCTGTCATCAGCTCACCTTCACCCCGCACGTCAGCGAGGAGCTGAGAGCGCGCGAGCCAGAATCTGCGCGACGACTTCCGACTTGGCATCGGCGTAGTTCTGGACGTGCTTCCATTGTCGCGCGGCGAGTTCGCGCTTCGTGCGCTCGTAGAGCGCTCGATCGTCGGCGTGTGTTCGAAGCCAATCCCGGAACGCGATCATGCGCTCGATCTCGACGCACCCGGGCGAGAACACATGAAGATTCATCGTCGTACTCTTGCCGTCGAGCGCGCAACTATCCTAACGCTCGCCACGTCGCTAATGGCCTGCGGAGGCACGACCGATCCGCCGGCTGCGGGCGGCGCTAGTGGCGGCGGCGAACCGGCCGCAGGCGCTCCCGCGAGCGGCGGTCGGGGGACCCCCGTTGCGGGAAGCACGACAGGAGGTAGCGCCGGGTCGCCCGCGGCAGGCGGCGCTGACGGTGGTGGTGCAACGCTGGCCGATCAGCCGCTGCTGCCACTCGTCCCGGAGCACGCTTCCAAGTTCGTGTTCAGTCCGATCGACCCGGGCAAACCCATGACCGACACTTGCCCTACCCCGACGGCCTCCGTCGGAGCGGAGGCAAGTGTGTCGCTCGACGGTCACACGGGGAAATTCTATCGCACGTTCTGTGTGGACGATCTGTTCTTGATCGAAGGACAGGGCGATCAGCTCACGGCCTACGAGACCAAGAACGGCCAGCTCCAGCTGCCAGCCATCAAAGGCTGACCGCGTTGCGCGGGCACCGGCGAAGCCGGCTTGGCCTGGACAGCGGCGAGCACGCTGCCACCATGGATCAGCAGACGAGTAAGAGAAGAGACGTCGAGACGTGAACCGCCTGCGGCGGTGTCGTGATCGTGGACCCGCCTCCGGCGGGATTTCGTGGACCGCCTGCGGCGGGATTCGGAGGTCGTGAACCCGCCTGCGGCGGGATTTCGTGAACCCGCGCAGCGCGGGATTTCGTGGACCACTGGCGGTGGATCCCGTGATCGTGAACCCGCGCTAGCGCGGGTAACCGCGCCGCAGGCGCGCTCGCGATCACCGATCACCATTCACAAAATCGGGCCGAAGGCCCGCTCACTCCATCCCGCCGCAGGCGGCTCACCCAATCGGGCCCAACGGGTCCGCTCACGAACACCGAAATCGCCCGACCGCAGGTCGGCGCCCCCGCTCACGCTCACGATCACGCTCACGATCACCTCTCGAGCCTCGCATCAGCACCTGGTTCCGCCCCAGCAGCTTCTGCAATTCAAGCTGCGTCTCGGCAGCCCCTCAGCCGCCCTGCGCAGGACCGCGTCGGTGCAGGTGGCGGGCGGACGCACGGGTGGACTGACCCGGCAAACTTCAAGCTGGCCGCGCTTATCGCACCAACACCTACCGACTTTGGGTCGGTGGGGATGGATTGAGAATTTGAGGCAGCAGGTGCCACCTACCTCAGCTACGTTGAGAGTTTCTTATCGAGGAGGATCTTCATGCTGCGCACTCTCTTGGTTGTGAGTCCGTTCGTGGTCGTTGCGATCGTGTCGTGCGGTGATTCGTCGTCGACGTTCGATGACATCACGGCGGGCGCGGCGGGCATGACCAGCTCGATGAGCGGCGCCGCCAACGCTGGCAGCCAGAACCAAGGCGGCGGCAACGCCACCGCGGGTAAGAATGGCGGCGCCGGCACCAGCAGTACCACCGCGGGCAACAACGCTACCGCGGGCAACAACGGCACTGCGGGTAACAACGGCACTGCGGGTAACAACGGTACTGCGGGTAACAACGGCACTGCGGGTAACAACGCCACCGCCGGCACCGCGAACGCGGGCGGCGCGGGTGGAGCTCCGACCGATATGGCGGGCGCGGGCCCTGGTAACGCCGGCGCGGGTGGCGACATCAGCCCCGCACAATGCCCGAATGTTTTCGGCACGTACGACATCAAGAGTCGTGACGGCACCTGCGGCACGTTGAACAACGATGCTCCGCAAACGATTCAAGGCACCGAGGTCGCCTGCTTCGCGCACTTCGTTTCGACGCCGCCGAACGGCGCGAAGGGCGTCAACGGCGGCGCGGCGCTCGACGCCAACGGCAATTTTACGGGTACCATGCTGTACCTCGACTCGAACCTGCGCAACCCGTGCAGCGGCACCTGGAACGCCACCAATGAGCGGATGACGATCAAGTGCGGCGGCGTGGGCGATATGTGCACCGTGGTGCTCGAACGGAAGTAACGTCGCGGTGCCGTTGAGCACCGTCCCACCAACCTCCGTCAGGCCTCGACGCGACACGCTGCGCTTCGCCGTCGGCGTGGTCGCGGTAGCGCTGTTTGCAGCCGGCTTCGCGATTGCGTTTCGGGCAGCGTTGGGGCTGGTTTTGCTGCGTTGGGGCAACGGGGCCGATGTCGTGTCGGCCGCGCGCGCAGCGCCGATTTGGCTGCGACTGGTGGCGCCGGGGGTCGGTGGACTGCTGGCCGGGTTGCTGGGGGTTTTGGTGGCGCGCGCGCCGGCCGGGCAGGGCGTGGCCGACGTGATGGAAGCGGTCGTGCTCGGGCGGGTGCGGCTGTCGATGCGGGTGACGCTGCTGAAATCGTTGTCGTCTTGGTTGGCGATCGCCTCGGGTGGCTCGCTCGGTCGTGAAGGTCCGTTGATTCAGTTCGGCGGCGCATCCGGTAAATGGCTGAGTGATCGGCTCGAGCTGTCGATGACGCGGACGCGGGTGTTGATCGCGGCCGGTACGGCGGCGGGGTTTGCGGCGGCGTACAACACGCCGTTCGCGGCCGTGCTGTTCGTGCTCGAGGTCGTGGTCGGTGTCGTCGCGCTCGACACGGTGGTGCCGGTGTTGATCGCCACCGTGGTCGCGACGGCGCTGACACGCGCGGTCGTGGGCGAAGGTCCGATCTACGGCCAGCGCGCGTTTCATTTGTCGTCGCCGGTCGAGCTGTTTGCGTTCGGCGGGCTGGGGTTGTTCGCGGCGCTCGGGGCGCAGGTGTTCATGCGCATGCTATCGCTGGGCGAGAGTTTGTTTCGCCAGCCTTGGCTGAAGCCGCCGTGGCGTTCGGCTCTTGGTGGGCTGCTCGCGGGCGGGTTGGTCGCGGTGTTGCCGGAAGTGGCCGGCAATGGTTACGAGCCGCTGAATGCGCTGTTGAACGGTTCGTTCGCGGTGGGTTTCACGCTGTGGCTGCTGCTCGGCAAGTGCTTGGCCACCACTGCGTCGGTTTCTTCCGGTAGCCCGGGCGGTGTGTTCACGCCCACGCTGTTGCTCGGCGGTGGGCTCGGCTTCGTGTACGCCGCTGCGCTTTCGCACAGTGGGCTGGCGGTCGGTCCAGCGGGCGGCTACGCGCTGGTCGGGATGGCTGCCGCCACCGCCGCGACCACCCACGCGCCGATGATGGCCGCGGTGATGGTGTTCGAGCTGTCCGGCGACTACGCGATCGCGCTGCCGTTGGTGCTGGCGACGGCGCTCGCCACGTTTACTTCGCGCCAGCTACGCAGCGATTCGATCTACACGGCCGAGTTGCGGCAACGCGGTGTCGCGTGGCGCTTGACCCTCGACGGTCGCAAGAACGAGTAGCGCTGATGCGCCCCTCAGCGCGCCGGCACGGTCGCAAACCAGACTTCTTCCGGCGACCCGTCGTTGTGGCCCTGAATCCGGATCGAAGCACCGGACCAAACCCGGTCGGGCACCAGCCGATCACTCAGCGGTTGACTCGGCACGCCGAGTTGGTCGAAACCCGCGTCGAGCAGCTCTTGGGTTACGTCACGAACGCCCTGCGCGTCCCAAAGCACCGTGTGAAATCTATTCTGCGCGCGCCCGGCGCCTGGCGGCAGCTGACTGATTCCGACCGCCAACGACCCATCGGCGCTGACGGCGTAGAGCTCGCTGCCAAGCGCGCCAACCGCTCCCGCTAGGCGAACCGTGCCGCCCGCGCGCGTCCAGCGCATCGGTACGCCGTATTCGTCGCCGATGGTTGCCGAAATCCAAGCCGCGGATTTGTCTGGGGTAAGGCCCCAAACGCTGCCCCCTTCCGAGGTCCGCACGGAGCCGGCTGAGGTCCACCACGTCATGCCCGTTCCCACGGCGCCGTCGACAACGTGCTCACCGGGAGTGGCTGTGCCGAGCACGTTCGAACCATCCGCGCTCATCCTTTGAGGCAGAGGTGGCCCGTCGGCGACAAGGCTCATGGCCGCATCACCGGCCTTCCAACCGAACATGACCGGTAGGCCGGCACGACCCCCGCAGGTCCCGACAACCACGGAGCCGTCTGGACTAACGGTGGTCGGATTTCCGGCGAACTGTCCAATCCGGCAATCGCTGTAGCCAACCGGTTGCTTGATCTCCTCCGGCTGAAGCGTCGCCGCGGCGACGTCGAATCGATAGAGGTGAGTCACTCCCGTCGAAAAGGTCCTCTGCTCCGCGAATACGAACGCTCCGTCATCGCTGAGGTAGTAGGCCCCCTGAAAGGGAAGCAGGGCGAACTTGTCGCCCGCTGCGTGTTCGCGCCACAGCAGGTGCGCCGGCTTGACCGGCGTCTCCGAAGCAAGCAGTAGCGCGACCGTGCCGTCGGGAGAAACCTGCCCGACGTGTAGCGGCCCTGCTCGGTACGTGGCGGGAACCGCGAAGGACTCGGCGCCGTTCTCCGGCGTCCAACGCACGAGCTCTGGAACGTCGCCGACGCCGGGTCCGAACACGGTTCGGCCATTGGCTGCGGCCAGCGAGCCCCCGGCAGCGAGGGAGCTCATCGGCAGTGCGAGCGTCCCCCCGGTCGGCGTCCACACAATCGCTGACTCGCCATACTCGTAGCTTGACGTGGCATCCACGAAGGCACTCCACGAAGCGCTACCGACAAAGAACGAGCCGTCGGCATTGCCTCGCAGCCCGACAAATTGTTGCATCATTCCGCGATCGAACCTTGCCGGTGCGACTCCGGCGACGACCTGAAAACTGTAGGCGGGGTTCGTGATGCCCCCAGGCCCATCGCCGCCCGCCGCCCCGCCTGCGCCGGGTGCGCCTGCGCCAGGTGCCCCACCTGATTCGGCAACGCCGGCCCCGCCGATCGTCACGGGGACTGACGCCGCGTCGCCGACTCCGCCATCCGACGGCGGCGTCGACTTGCCGCCTTGGATGTCGGGGCCGGGTTTGCCACCGGCGCTGGTGTCCGCCCCCAAGCTCTTGGTGCTGCCACACGCGAGCAGCGCGAGCGCCGCGGTCAAGGCTCCGGATTTCCCCCAACGATAACGCTTCAACTGGTTCATTTCAGCTCCTCAGCGTTTACTTGGCGAGAGCGTGTCGGCTTTATGAGACTCGCGCATTTCAAAATCCTATCGTTGGAGCAACGCGCGTAGACGCGGAGCGTGAGCCGAGCCCGGATAGCGTTCGCCAAACGCGCGGGCGCGCGCCTGCGCTTCCTGCAGCCGGCCCAAGCGCGTGAGCGCGTCGATCGCTAGGACTTCCCGTTCCTGCGCGAGCAGCCCCCCTGGAAACGCGCGGCCATGCAACGCACTGAGCGCGAGCGCGCGGCTCGGGTTGGTGCTCACGACTTGTTGCGCGCGACGCAACAGAGAAAGCTCGCTCTCTTGCGGTTCGAGGGCGACGGCAGCGTCCGCTGAAGTGGAGGCAGTGACCAGCCCGGCGTCGGTCGCGCCGCGCTCAACAGCAAATGGATTCGGCTTGGCCGAGCCCGCGCTCGCAACGGCCACGGTCGGCTCTGGCTCGACCGCGAGCGGCGGGGCCGCCGCTACAGCGGGCGAAAGCGCCTGCACAACCTGCCGCGTTTCCGCGCTGGGCGAAGAAGGAGGCGTGGGGCTATCGAGCCGCGCGACCGAATACGTCGCAAGACCCGACAACCCCACGCCGAGCGCCACCCCACCCAGTACCCAGACCGCCAAGGCGGAGAACGGTTTAGCCGCCGACGCCACGACCAATGCAACGCCCGAAGCGTTGGGCGCGGCCGCCAACGTCGGAGCAGCCAACGGCACTCCCAACGTCGCTCCGAGTCGGTTCGCAAGCGCTTGCAGGTCGGCCTGCTCGGGCTCGCCCGGTGCGGCGTGAAGCGCGCGCGTCAACTCACTCGGCAGCGATCTTGTTTCGAGCAGCCTACGCGGGGCACTAGTCACGGGGCCTCATTTCCGGCGAAGGCCGCCAGGACCAGGCGCCGCGCAGCGTGCAGCCGCGCGTACGCCGTTTGCAGGGGACATTCGAGGATCGACGCGACGTCGGTCATGGGTAAAGCTTCGAGCTCGTACAGCACGAACACCTCGCGCTTGGCGGAGTCCATCGCGTCGAGCAACCGCGACAGCTTTTCCCGGGCGCGCCGGTCCTGAAGCTGGTCGTCTTGCTCGCCGGGCACGGCGACCTGCGCCAGCGCGGCCGCCGACACCTCGTTCCGATTCGGATGGCGGCGGCGGTAGTCGGACGCGACCCGCACGCAGATGCCGTACACCCAGCTCTTCGGCGAACCGCGACTCGCGTCAAAGGCGTCGAGCCGCCGATGCACCACCAGGAAAACCTCCTGGCAGGCGTCCGCCGCATCCCGGCTTTGAACGCCGAGCCGAACCAAGGCCCGCCACGCAAAGCGGCTATATTGTTCGAAAATTCCATTGAACGTTGGGGCCGACAGGGGCTCCGGTAGGGGCTGGTTCGCGGCGGCTGGAGGCGGGCTCAACGCTACCCATTGGCGGCTCGTGGCCGCTTTTTTGAGCTGCCCGCCGAAATTCTTCATGGCTCGAACACGACGCCGAGCGTCAGGAATGCGACGGCTGTTGCCGGCCTGAAGATGACGAACGGCTCGCCCCCCTGCGTGGCCTGGAAGGTATCCCGCCAAAGCGGAAAGCCGACGCTGCCGCGCAGCAGCACGCCCCACGGCTCGAGCGCCATCCACGCCAAGTCGGCGTCGAGGCTCGCATTCAGTAACCAACTTTGGGCGTAATTGGTGCGAGCCGTGAACCCAAAGCCCGTGCCGACAATGCCGCCAACTTGCGCGCCTGCACCGACCGCAAATGCCAACGAGCCCTGCCGCCAAGGCGCCCACCAACCCGCCAAACCAGCCGCTGCGGCGCTGAAATGCCCGCCCGCATCCTTTCGCGCCTCGGCCCGTTGGCGCCCGAGGTAGAAGCCGACCACGTCGATGCCGACCCGGCGGCTCGCGGGCGACAGTCGAACGCTGCCGAGCGCTCCCCACGCCAGGTGCGGCAACTGTCCGACGGCGCCCACCGGGCCCAGCGCCACCCGCGCACGCCAAGATCGCGACGCAGTCTGCGCTGGCGGTTGCGAACACTCCGGCTGAGCTAAGCGCAGCGGGGCCGGCGCGCTGGACGCCACTGCCGGCGGCGCGGCAACCGGAACCGGCGCCGCGACCGGCAGCGCAGTTTGCGGCTGCTGACCGGCCGTCGGATCGATCATCAAGGCGATCGCCAAGGCTGCCGCGTCTGTCGCCTGCGCGCAGTCGGGCGTGTCTTGCACCAGCTCGCGCACACCGAGCGCGCTGTCGGTATCGCTGGAGAGCGTGATCCGCACGCGAAATCCTTGCGGCGACACCGACTCGATCGACGCATCGATGAATGCTTTGGCGGCCGACGGCGCGACGAGCGCCGCTCCGCCCAGGTGCGCGTCGACCCGGCGAGCCACTTCGCGCAGCGGTGGGCAGCTCTCGGCGCCGGCGAGCCTGCTCCAACTCAGCGACGACGCTTTTCGCGCCGAGCCGTCGGTCGTTTGAGCCTGCGCCCCACCGCCATACGCCAAGGCCATCAGGGTGGCCACCACCGAGCGCCCGCGCCTCATACTTGAACGGCGTACCACGATTGGCCCCCAACGGAAAAGGTTCGGGAACACTAGCGCGGCCGTTGCCACTCACCTAACTGCTGAGCAGCTGGAACATCACGTTCAGCGACAGCGCGACGATCGTCGTGTTGAAGACGAAGGCAATCATGGCGTGGCCCAGCGTGGCGCGACGGATGTCCGACGCCGTGATTTGCACGTCGGAGACCTGAAAGCACATACCGATCGTGAACGCGTGGTACGCAAAGTCCATGTCGCACGGGGTCTCGGTGCCGGGGAATGCCAGGCCACCATTGCTTTCGCCCGTGTAGTACAGGTGCGCATAGCGGAACGTGTACGCGGTGTGGGTGACGATCCACGACAGCGCGACTGACACCAGCGCCAGCACGACCCAAAAGTTCGCGCAGCTCTGCCCGCGCATCATTCGCAGCACGAGCGTCGCCGCGAACAAGCTGAATAGGCTCGACAGCACGGCGATCACGAAAACTGCGCGACCGCCCGGATCCGAATCACCAGCGCGCAGCTCAGTCGTGCGCGCGTCAGAGCTACGCAAGATGTGCCAGCACAAGCCGAGTAGCGTGACCGCTGTCGCGTCCCACCCGACCATCGCGCGGAGTTGCCAGGCGGGCGCGCCGGGCGTGAGCAGCACGGCCAGCACGCCGACCCCAGCCGACAGGAAAAAACGGCCCGTCGCCCGTTGCAGCGAAAACGGGTGCCGCGTCTTGGCCGAGCGATATCCGGCGCGTGACGTAGGCGGAACCGACGGAACCGACGGAACCGACGGAGGAGGTAGCGAGGGCACTTTTGGCGACGTCATTTCACTTCTATCACGGGCCGGATTACCCTTGTCGATCTGCTGTTTCTGCCATGACAACTCCCAAGGCTAAGAACAAGCGTCCCAAGGCGATCGTCCTCACGTCTCACCCCGGAGGCCACGGACCGAAGCCGGCTCCGATCACCTGGGGCGCGCCAACTGCGCTCGAGCGCGGGCCGTTGATCGGCACAGTCACGAACAAAGCGCAGCGCAACGTGATCGGCACGCACGCTGGCTCGTACTCGGTGTACCGCGCAGTCGCGGTCGCGGCTGGCGCGCTCGATCCGTTGCGCAAGCCGGACCTCACGAACACCGCGCCGACGCACACCATCGGCCCGTTCCCGCAGTGGTCGGATCCGACCAAGATCGTCGCGCTCGATCCGTGGGGCGCGGTGGTCAGCGATGTCTTCAAGCCGTTCTTCGAGCAGGGCTATGACATTCGCCCCACGATCGCCATCACGCGCGCGCACATTCAGATGCCGGAGCTGGCCGACGCGATCGAGGCCGGGCGACTGAAAGTCGACGGCAAGATCCTGAAAGAGGGCGGCGCGGTCGTGGTCGTGAAGGCAGCACTGGAGCCGGTCTGGTACTTGCCGGGCGTGGCGGCGCGCTTCGGCTGCTCCGAGTCGGATCTGCGGCGCACACTGTTCGAGCACACCGCCGGCATGTTTCCCGAGCTGGTGACGCGCAACGACTTGGAGGTGTTCTTGCCGCCGATCGGTGGCGCGACCGTGTACATGTTCGGTGACATCACCAGCATTCCGGACGCCAAAAAGCCGCTCGCAGTGCGGGTTCACGATGAGTGCAACGGCTCCGACGTGTTCGGCTCCGACATCTGCACGTGTCGACCCTACCTGACTCACGGCATCGAAGAAGCGGTCCGGATGGCACAGGCTGGCGGCAGCGGCGTCATCGTTTACAACCGCAAAGAAGGCCGCGCGCTGGGCGAGGTTACGAAATTCTTGGTGTACAACGCGCGCAAACGCCAAGAAGGCGGCGACCGCGCCGACCAATACTTCGCGCGTACTGAGTGCGTCGCCGGCGTGCAAGACATGCGTTTTCAAGAGCTGATGCCCGACGTGTTGCATTGGCTCGGCATCAGCAAGATCGACAAGTTCGTGTCGATGAGCAACATGAAGCATGACGCGGTCGTGCGCGCCGGCATTCAGATCGTGGAGCGCGTGCCGCTCCCCGACGAATTGATTCCGCTCGACGCGCGCGTCGAGATGGACGCCAAGATGGCCGCTGGCTACTTCACCGAGGGCACCGTGCCGGACGGGAACGAGCTGGCGAAGGCCAAGGGCCGCGGCATCGATGGCTGAGGCAGGCGACCGAGACGTCGAAGCCGCGGCGCGCGCAGTTGCCGAATACGAGTTCTTGCAGACGACAACGGCGATCCGCGCGCGCTGCAATACGGTGTTCGAAGCGGCGCGGCGCGGCACGCTGGCGCATTTTCGGCTGAACGAAGCCGAATTGCCCGCGGTGGCGGACCGCGTGATCAAGGTAACGCTCGAGAGTTATCCGGATCTGCGAGCGATCCCGTACCACGGCCGTTACCGCCATTTCGACGTCGGCGGAGTCGCGCGTCTGGAGCGATTTCAGCGCAGTCTGGCCAACTTCGACGCTGACGACCGGCTGCGCGCCAGCTTCGAGCTGGTCGTCACCAGCGTGCTGCTCGACGCCGGCGCCGGCATGACGTGGCGCTACCGCGAGCCCGACGGCCGCAGCTTCTCCCGCTCCGAAGGCTTGGCAGTCGCAAGCTATCACTTGTTCATGAGCGGCGCGTTGGCCAGTGACCACAGCAGCAGTGCCGACGCCGCGGGCCTGCTGGCGTTCGACGCCACGCACTTGGCGAGCGCGTTTCAGGTAACGGACAGCAATCCATTGACGGGTGTCGTGGGTCGCGCGGGTTTGCTGAAAAAGCTGGGCGAAGTCGTGCAAAACACGCCCGAATACTTCGACGCCGCGCGCCCGCGCTTGGGCGACCTAGGCGTGATGTTGAAGCGCTCCGCGAAAGCCGGGCGGCTTCCGGCGACGGCGGTGCTCGATGCCGTGCTGCGCGCGCTCGGCCCAATTTGGCCGGGGCGCGAGAAGCTCGCCGGGCGGCCGCTCGGTGACGTTTGGCGCCATGCGCGGTTTGGACTGGTGCCTTTTCACAAGCTATCGCAGTGGCTCAGCTATTCCCTGCTCGAGCCGCTCGAGGCGGCCGGCATCATCATCGACGACGTCGAGGAGCTGACCGGATTGCCCGAATACCGCAACGGCGGCTTGTTCCTGGATGCCGGCGTGCTGGAGTTGGTGGAGCCGCGGCAACGCGAGGTCACGCACGGCGTGGCATCTGAGCTGGTGATCGAATGGCGCGCGTTGACCGTGGTGCTGCTCGATCACTTGGCGGAAGCGGTGCGGACGAAGCTGGGCTTGAGCCGGGAAGAGTTACCGCTGGCTCGCATTCTGGAAGGTGGCAGCTGGCGCGCTGGCCGCGTGATCGCCGGCGAGCTGCGCGAGGACGGCGGGCCACCGCTCCGCATCGAAAGCGACGGAACGGTGTTTTGATGGTCGATTCGAGCCTACAAACGGAGATTTCATGAGCCAAAAAGTGACGGTCATCGACCACCCGATGGTGCAGCACAAGCTGACGCTGCTGCGCCAAAAAGACCGCAGCACCAACTCGTTTCGCACGCTGCTGGCCGAAATCAGCATGCTGCTCGGCTACGAAGTGACGCGCGATTTGCCGCTCGTCTACCAAGAGATCGAGACGCCGCTGGCCAAGATGCGCGCGCCGTTGATCGAGGGCAAGAAGGTCGTGCTGGTGAATATCTTGCGCGCCGGCACCGGCATGGTCGAAGGCATGCTGCGAATTTTGCCGGCCGCGCGTATCGGGCAAATCGGCTTGTATCGCGATCCGGAGACGCTCGGCGCCGTCGAGTACTACTTCAAGCTGCCGGGCGAGATGTCGGACCGCGACGTGATCATCGTCGATCCGATGCTCGCCACTGGTAACAGCGCAGTCGCGGCCGTCGAGCGCGTGAAGACCTCCGGACCGCGCTCGATCAAATTCGTGTGCCTGCTCGCGGCGCCGGAAGGGCTCGCCAACCTGGCCGAATCGCATCCGGACGTCGCCGTCTTCACCGCGGCGATCGACGACCATCTCGACGAGCACGGATACATCATCCCCGGCCTCGGCGACGCCGGCGACCGACTCTTCGGCACGAAATAGCGGGTGGATCGTAGGCCTGGTTCGGCTGCCCAGCGGGGCAGCTGTAACTCTGACTTTTCATCGCGTCTTTGGCCAAACGAGCAGGGAAACAACAGGAAGACGGCTGAGCATTGGTTCCATCTCAGGATTGCCCGGGAATTTCTGCTGGTGGCACGCGTTGAGCAGGGATGGACGGCACGCATGACTGGGCTTGGGAGGAATTTGGACGCGTTGAGCTAGGCGACCGGCGGCGAGAAGACCG
>JBBSAB010000149.1:0-16739 GCA_038252755.1 Polyangiales bacterium
GGCCCTGTTCAACCATAAGCCGATCACGATCTCGGGTGTGCGGGGCGTCAATGACGCGCTCGGCGTCGCCAGCTTTCAGGGCACGTGCACGACTTGCCACGACTCGCCGAATGTCGGCAATCACTCGGTGCGCTTGCCGCTTGATCTGGGGCTCACCGACGCCTCACGGCGAACAGCCGACCTTCCGCTGTACACACTGTGCAAGCGCTTGACCGATACCGGCGGGGCGCCGATCGCCGGCACGTGCGATCCGAGCGTGCCGCAGATCAGTACGACAGACCCAGGGCGCGCGTTGATCACCGGAAAATGGAGCCATGTCGCGACCTTCAAGGGCCCGATTCTGCGCGCCTTATCTGGACGCGCGCCCTACTTCCACAACGGCTCCGCGGCCACGCTGGACGATGCGGTGGCGTTCTACGACACGCGCTTCGCGATCGGGTTTTCGACCGAAGAAAAGGCCGATCTCGTGGCGTTCCTCGGCGCGCTCTAACGAGCCATGACCGCGACGGCGGGCGGCCCGGCGTCTCGCGTCAGCAAGCGAGGAAGGCACAGCCTTGTGCGATTCTTGGCGCGAAAGACTCGGCGAATGGCGCCAAGAATGCCCAAGCACCCAGCCCTCGTAGATGGTGGCGTGGGATATCATTTCGCTGAACGCCGCAGTTACGGTAGTTTGGCTGAGATGTGGGAACGCTTCTCGTTGGCGTCGTTGGGTGGCTGCGCATACCTGCTGCTCGCGTCGACGTCGCACGCCGCCTGCACCATCGACAACGATTGCCCTGGCGACTCGATCTGCGAGAACAACACCTGCGCCGCCGCCGCTTCTCCCCGCAGCGTAGCGACTAATCCCGCGCCAATCGACGAAGAGCCACGCACCCGCATGAAACGGAACCGCGGCAAGCGGCACTCCAAGGCCATGATGGTCACCGGTATCGTGATGACCTCCTTATCCGGTATCCCGCTGATCTTGGCCGGCGCTGGCATGATTTCGGGGCAGTCGAAGGTCGTGGTGGGCAGTCTGGCGGCCGTCGGCGTGCTAGCCGGCGTAGGCATCCCGTTGCTCGTGATCGGCGCCAAGCGCGAGCCAGTACAAGAGCCGCCGGTTGCGGCCAGCCTGACGCCATGGCTGTCTCCGCACGCAGGTGGCCTCGGTCTGCGCCTCGATTTTTGAGATGCCAGTGCGGTTGGCGTGCGCCACCGCGTCATAGCGGTGCCGCACGCCGCCCCGCGCTTCTAGTGACTCGCGAAACTTCTCCAGCACACGAATTGGTTCGGGCTGGTGGAAAGGCGCCGGCCCCACCTGGCAGCCGCTCGTTCCGTAAAACTCAACCGATTGAAATGGCGGAGAGCGCAGGCCTGCACTTACTGCTTTGGGCGCTCGACGCCCAGTTCCGGGATCATGACGCGAGACCTCACTGCACTGCCTTGGCCGAGGGCGAGCGCCTTGCTGGCGCTCGTGGCGCTCGCTTGTCAGGGCCAAGTCGTCGGCCCGAATCCATCGGGCGTTTCGTCGCCTGGCGCCGCCGGCGGTGGCAGCCTTGAGCCGAACGGAGCCCTGCCTGCCGACGGCATTCGTGACGTCTCGACCCGGTGTGAGCCGAAGGCGCAAGCATCGGCGGAGTTTGCACCACTGGCGCGCCTCACACGCCGCGAATACGTGCGCACGTTGCGAGACTTGCTGGGCGTTGATTTCCCGCTGGCTAACCTGCAGCCGGACGGCATCGTCGGCTTGTTCTTCGCCAACGTCGCAACTGCGGTCAGCGAGACGCAGGTTGACGAGTACCGGCTCGCCGCCGAGCAGGTCGCCGAGGCCGCCAGCCTGGATCCCGCGGCGCTCACTGGCTGCGCGCCCGACACTGGCGAGACTTGCGCTCGCTCCTTCATCGAAAGCTTCGGGCGGCGCGCGTTTCGGCGGCCGCTCTCGAGCGAGGAACAACAAGCCTACCTGGCGATCTACCGCGTCGGCAGCGCGCGCGACGGCTTTCGCGGCGGTGTCCGGCTCGTGGTCACCGGGTTTCTCGAGTCGCCCTGGTTCCTGTATCGCGTGGAGCAAGCGCCGCGTAGCGCAAGCGGTCCGGTCAAGCTCGGCGCCTTCGAGCTGGCGGCGCGCCTCTCCTACTTGATCACCGGGTCGACGCCCGATGTCGCGCTGCTCGATACTGCGAGCGCCGGCGGGCTCGACACGGATGGCGGCGTGAGCGCCCAGGCCGATCGGCTGCTGGCGAGCCCGGCCGCGGCCTCGGCACTCAGCGCTTTTCATCAAGAGTGGCTCAAGGTGTCGGCCCTCGCCGACATCGAAAAGGACGCCACGCTGTTCCCCGAATGGAACGACCAGCTGAAGGGCGCCATCGCGGCCGAAACGGAGCACTTCGTCGGCTACGTGCTCGGGCAGGGGGACGGCAGGTTTGCGACGCTGCTGACCGCGCCGTTCTCAGTGATCGATCCGGTGTTGGCGCCACTCTATGGCGTCTCCGCGCCCGGCGGCGTCGGTCGGGTCGAGTTCGCGCCTGGCGAGCGCAGCGGGCTTCTGACTCAGCCGGCCTTTTTGGCGGTGAAGGCCCACGATCGACAGACCTCTCCGGTGCGGCGCGGCATCGGCTTGCTGCAGAGCTTGGCGTGCATCAGTCTGCCTCCGCCGCCACCCACCGTGATGGCGAACGAGCCGAAAATCACGGCCGACGCGACCACGCGCCAGCGCTTTGCCGCGCATAGCAACAACCCGACCTGCGCGGGTTGTCACGCCAAGATCGATCCGGCCGGCTTCGTCTTCGAGAGCTACGACGCGATCGGGCGCTACCGCGCGAGCGAAAACGGGGCGGCCATCGATACGCAGGTGACGCTCGTCAATGTTGCCGATGACGTGAACGGCGCCTACCCCAACGTGCGCGCCTTGCTCGAGCACCTGGCGCAGAGCCAGACTGTCGGCGACTGCTACGCGACTCAGTGGTTCCGCTACGCACTGAAGCGCGACCCCGTGAGCCGTGACGCCTGCTCGCTCAAGCGCATGCTGGGCGCCTTCGATGCCAGCCAGGGCGGGATTCGCGACTTGGTGCGCGCGGTGGCCAGCGCCGATGCTTTCCGCTACGGCGTCAAGGAGGCGGAGTAGTGGCTCGCCCGGTCCATGGTTCGAGCGACGCAGGCTATCGCGTCAAGCGACGCGCGCTGTTGGCGGCGCTCGGCGCCATCAGCTTAGGCGGCTTCGTTCCGCGCCTCGGCATCGCCCAGGCTAAGGCGCCGATCAAGCGGCTGGTGCTCGTCTTTCAGCCGAACGGCGTGATCATGGACAACTGGCGCCCCGCGGGCGGCACGCCGGCTGGCGCCGCACTCGGAGCGCTGAGCCCGTCGCTGGCCGCGTTCGAGCCGATCAAGTCGAAGATTGCGGTCGTAACCGGCCTGAACAAGAAGTCTTTTGGCGCCGACAACCACCAGCAAGGCATGGGTGGGCTGTGGACTGGCTCGCGCATGGGTCCAGCGGAGGAGCTGGCCAAACCGGCGCCCGAGAACGCGGCGTTGGCGGATGGCATGTCGATCGATCAAGCGGTGGCGCAGGCGGCCAAGGGCACGACCCGCTTCGACTCGCTGCAGTTCCAGGTCGATCGCACCTCGTCGGGTGGTCTTGGGCCGGGCTGGATGACCGGCATCTACTCGGGGCCTGCCCAACCGATGATCGGTGAGAACAGCCCGTACAAGATGTTTGCGCGCGTCTTCGACGGCTTCGCGGGTAAGACCGATGGCGAAGCCGCCCAGCTGCGCGCCGAGCGCCAGAGCGTGCTTGACCGCGTTGCGACGGAGCTGACTGGCCTGTCGGCGACGCTAGGGGCGTCGGATCGGATGAAGCTCGACCAGCACCTGACCCACGTGCGCAGCATCGAGCGTCGCCTGGTCGACCAGAGCGCGATGGGCCCTCGCTGCGAGCCGGCGTCGCTCCAGGCGTCGCTCGCCACCGAGAAGGATCCGCTCAAGAACGACAACTACCCCGAGATGGTGAGACTGCAGACCGATATCGCGATGCTGGCGCTGGGTTGCGATCTAACGCGCATAGTAAGCTTGCAGTACTCGTATTCGGTCAGCGGCCGTATCTTCAATTGGCTCGGCTACACCCCGCCGAAGGACACGCGCGGCGCGACCGATCATCACGACCACTCGCACGACTGGGACCTGAACGACGTGTCGAAGAACTACCTGTCCGACATCGACCGCTGGTACGCCGAGCAGGTCGCCTACTTGGTTCAGTCGCTCGACGCAGTGCAGGACGGTGACGCGACGCTGCTCGACAACACCTGCGTGGTGTGGGGCAACGAGATGGCGCGCGGCGGGCACACGCTCGACGACATGCCATTTCTGGTTGCCGGCGGTGCGCTGCACGGCATGCCCCAGGGCAAGAATTTCGATTTCAACGGCACCAAGACC
Organism: Polyangiales bacterium; assembly: GCA_038252755.1. GTDB lineage: Bacteria > Myxococcota_A > Polyangia > Polyangiales > Polyangiaceae > PMG-095. The sequence continues at coordinate 4,408 of JBBSAB010000149.1, forward strand.
ATGCACAACCGCCTGCTCGTCTCGATCGGCCGCGGCATGGGGCTTTCGCTCGACAAATTTGGCACCTCTGACGAGAGCCTTGGCGGTTTGCCCGGCTTCGTCTGAATCACGGAACCACCATGAAGTCTCGCTTGCTCCTGGTTCTAGCTTGGGCCGTTTTGGCCTGCTCCTCTTCACCCGCACCACAAGCCACGCCTGGCGCCGCCACCGCTGGCACGGGTGGTAGCGGCACGCTGGTCGGCGTCGGCGGTGCCGGGGCCGGGGCCGCTGGCACGAGCACGGCGGCCGCCGGTACGAGCGCAGGCGCGGCCACGGCCGGTGCCAGCACCACCGGCACGGCTGGCGCCGCCCCGACTGGCTGCGTCGACCCAACGCCCCACGGCGATCTGAACGCTGCGGACGCCGGCGCGGAAACGACCGCCACGCCGCTGACGGAAGCCGACTTCAAAGACGGTGCGGCGGCGTTTCACTACGCCATCAGCGCGCCCAAGACCTTCGCGACCCCGACGGAGACCGATCCGAAAAAGCAGCTCGGTCTGATCATTTGTTTTCACGAGCATTTTGGGCAGGCCCACGACGAGCCGCCCTCGGTGGTGGAGTCGCTGGCCCGGCTCAAGCTGTCAGGCGACTTCGTGGTCATCGGCATGGGGCAGCAAGATCCAGCCGTTAAGGGCTACGACAAGGTCGTCGATCACCAAAATGCCGTGAAACTCGTCGAGTGGGCGAAGCGGACCTATCCGATCAACGCACGGCGGGTCTATCTGTGGGGTCGCGGCGAAGGCGCACGGATGGCGATGGATCTGGGCGCCGAGCACGCCGAGCTGTTCGCTGCACTGATCACCTATTCGTGGGGCTCGATGGCATTGCCCAAGGTCGACATGCCCGCGCTGCAAGCGCCGGATTTCTACGTGGTGAACGGTCTCGATGATTACGTGACACATCCGGCGTACGTGCGAGGCGTGTACGCCGAGCTCAAGATGCTGGGTTACAACACGATCTACCGCGAAGTGCCCGGGCTTGGCGGCGATACCAAATTTCCGGCCAGCAACGACGACGCCTTGGCCTGGCTTGCGCGCCTGCGCCACAAAACCTTGCCACTCTCGGCGCCCGAACAGGCGCTGCTCGACCCCTTCACCGACGTCGCCGTCGCGCGCGCCGCTTGCCCCGATGCGGACCTGTTCAAGCGAGTCATCCGCGTCGGTGGCGCGCAAGCTGGCCAGGTCATGTCGGCGCTGTTCGGCGCGCAGAGTGGGGCAACTCGTGCCATGGCCGCCGAAAGCGCGGCGCTGTCGATGTTCGGCAGCGAAGCAGACACGGCCTTGGTGGCCTTGCTCAAGGATCCTGCGGTCGAAGTTCGCAGTGCCGCCATCAAGTCGCTCGGCACCATCGCCGGCTGGCGCTACCAGCCCGCTCAAAAAGGTCTGACTGATTTGGCCACCGACACGTTGTGGAATGCCGCTGAGCGCGCGCTCGCAGTCGACGCGATTGGCGTCGCGGTCAACCTGCAGCGGGGCGGCGCCTTCCAGGATCCGCCGCTCTTCCAGGCCCTGGTCACGCTGCTCAAAGATGGTGATGCCACGCTGCGCAGCAAGGCGTTCGCGATCCTTTCACCGATCATGCCGAGCGCCTACCTGCCCGACGCGCCGGCGGCCTCGCGCGACGCCGAAGCCGCCAAATGGCAGCAGTGGCTCGACGGAATCGTGGCCAGGCCGTAGCGACTTGGGACCGGTTCAGTGACACGCTGTTGAGGCGCTGTGCTCGTGACCAACGACGCGGTGAGCCCGCGCGCACGAGCGCGGTTTCGCCAAGCGCCTGAGCAAGCTGTTTACGGCCGAGGGTCCAGTTGGTACAGCGCGGCGGTCTTGGCGTTGGCGTTCATTGGATGACGTATTCGAGTCCGGCAAAGGCCGTGACTCGGCGCTGCGGAGAGAGCGTCGCTTGGGAGCTTGGGTCGCTGGCGTACTGAATCGGACCGACGACGTATGGGCCACGGTTGGCGGCGTCGAAGCTGCCGCTGAGCCGGTAACGGAGCGCCGCCAGGTGGGGCATGACGCCGGAGAGACGTCTTCGTTCAGCGGAAGGACGGCACGCAGCGCGCGATCGAGGTCAGACTCGACGTGGTCGCCGGCGAGGGCGGTCCGGCCGTCGTCGCATTCGTGCGAGACGTTTCGCGGGAGCGCAAGGTCGATGAGGACATCCGTGCCTACCAAGAGCGACTTCAGCGAATGTCCTTCGATGCCGTGGTCACCCAGGAAAGAGAACGACGGCGCATTGCCCTTGGTCTGCACGATCAAATGGGCCAAGCCCTCGCCCTCGCACAAATCAAACTGAGCGCCGTTCGTGGTGACCTCGTCGGCGAGACGCGCATCAGCGTCGACGCCGCAGTGGCACTCGTCGAGCAGGCGATCGCCGACTCGCGCACGCTGATCTTCGAGCTGAGCCCGCCCGTCTTGTATGATCTGGGCCTCAAAGCCGCGCTCTCTTGGTTGGCCGAGGACCTCGAAAAGCAGCACGGCATGAAGATCGACATCGAAGACGACGGCCGGGACCTGCCACTCGACGATGCCGCCAAAGGCGTGGTGTTCCGCGCTATCCGCGAATTGCTGATGAACGTGCTCAAGCACGCACAGGTGGCGTCGGCCAAGGTGTCGCTGCGACGCAGCGAAGACCAATGTCAAATCGAGGTGGAGGACTGCGGAGTCGGGTTCGATCTCGAGGCGTCGACCGAGTCGGCGAGCGCGGTTGGTTTCGGGCTGCTCAGCGTGCGCGAGCAAGTCTCTCGTCTCGGCGGCGCACTGACAGTCCAGTCAGCGCCGGGGCGAGGCACTATCGCCAGCATGCGTGTCCCACTGCCAGCCAGCCCGCTGCCGGGCGGGCCCGAGGGCGCCCCGGCCGCCAAGGCAGCGCGGCCATGAAAGTCGTCCTGGTCGACGATCACCGCATGATGCGCGACGGGCTGCGCGCGGTGCTCGAGAAAGTCGGCGTCGAAGTGACTGGAGAAGCCGCCGACGGCTACCAGGCCATCAGCGAGGTGAAGCGCCTGCAGCCGGACGTCGTCGTGATGGATATTGGGCTGCCGGGGCTGAACGGCATCGACGCCACGCGCCAGCTCGTTGCGGAGCTGGTCGACGTCAAGATCATCGCCCTCAGTATGAACGCCGATCAACGTTACGTGATGGCGATGCTCGAAGCCGGAGCCGTCGGCTATTTGCTGAAGAACTCGGCATCGGACGAGCTGTTGCTGGCCCTTCAAGCCGTGATGCGCGGCGAGACCTACCTGAGCCCAGCAATCACTCGCAGCGTGGTCACCCGAGTCGTCCGCAGCCAGACGCCAACGCCGTGCGTCGGCCAAGAGCGACCGCTGAGCGCGCGCGAACGCGAGGTGTTGCAGCTAGTCGCCGAAGGCAAGTCCTCCAAAGAGATCGCGGTGGCCTTGGGGATTGCCGTGCCCACGGTCGAGACGCACCGCCGCCAGATCGTCGAAAAGCTGAACCTGCGATCGATTGCCGAGCTGACCAAATACGCGATCCGCGAGGGGCTCACTTCGAGCGAGCGCTGACGCGGTGACTTTCCGGTTCCAGCAGGTCTGCGTCCTCAGCGACGCCAGCGGCGAAAGCTCTGTCGCCGACGGCGCGCAGCGCGGCGCGGCCGCCGTCAGCTACCGGAGTGGCTTGAGCGAATCGACCAAACCGGTGGGTGTTTTTTGGGCACTGGTTGCGGGCGGCGAGGAACTGTCTTCACGCGCCACGCTCGGCGTCATTCGAAGGATGAGCCAGCCCACGACGCCCGCCGCAAGCGAACCGAGAAGGATCCCAATCTTCGCCTCGTCGAGTCGTTGCGCGCTCCCCGGGAAGGCGAGCGACGCGATGAAGATTGCCACGGTGAATCCAATACCAGTGGTGACGGTGGCACCGAAGACCTTGGCGACGGACGCTCCGCCTGGCATCGGTGCGACGCCCATGCGGACTGCCAGCGCCGTGAAGCCAAAAACACCTAGCTGCTTGCCGACGAACAGGCCCAGGCCGCTACCGAGGGCCACGGGCCCTGTGAGCGTCGAGAGCGTCATACCCCGTAGATCGACCCCTGAGTTGGCTAGCGCGAAGACCGGCATGACGAGGAAGGCAACGCAGGGGTGGAGATGGTGCTCGAATCGGTCCAGCGGTGGCTCCACATCCTCGCGCCTCTCCTCTAAGGAAGGGCGCCGCGCGCGCGCTGGGATCATCAGCCCTAGAATCACTCCAGCGATCGTCGCGTGGACTCCTCCCTCTTCTAGCGCGTACCAGAGGCCGGCACCAAGGGCGGCGTACGCGAGCCCATTCGTGACGTACCGACGGTTCATCAGATACAGCAGCGCAGCGCAGCCGAGCGCGACAGCCAGCCAGGACACGCTTTGCCCGTGCCCGTAGAACACCGCGATCACGATGATTCCGCCAACGTCATCGAAAATGGCCAGAGCGGTCACGAAGACGATCAGCGCCCGTGGCACGCGATCCTTGAGCAGCGTGAGCACCCCGATACAGAACGCAATGTCCGTAGCCATAGGGATGCCCCACCCAGCCTGTCCCGGCTGGCCCCAGTTGAAGACAACGAAGATCCCCGCGGGAACTGCCATGCCGCCGATCGCAGCGATCGCTGGCAGACTGGCTTTTGAAAGTGTATTCAGCTCCCCGACGGCCAACTCTCGCTTGATCTCCATACCGACGACGAAGAAGAAGATCGCCATCAGCCCATCGTTGACGAGCTGATGAAGAGTGAAGCGGGCGACGGAACCCCCGGCCCCGACCGCGAGCGGGTACTCGAATACCGCGCGGTAGCTCTCGCCGTGGACATTCGCCCAGACGAGCGCGGCTGCGGCGCTGAGCAGGAGCAGGATACCGCTCGCTGCCTGGAGACGCACGAATGCCTGGAGCGGACGAAGCACCGCGTCGAAGACGACGTTTTTAGGCGGCGGAGGCCCCTTGTCCATCAAGCCGCCATCACCGGTCACCGCCCCTCCAATGCGCCCGTATCGTGGGTGCCAACGCCCCGAGCGAAGCGGCGCTGGCTCAACTTCACGACCTCTACGACGGCCAGGGGTAGTAGGGCGCAACCAGCGATGACGCCCCAATCTCTCGCGCCGAGTGCAACGGTGTGGAGAATCGCGCGCAGGAACGGCAGGTAGACTGCCGCCAGCTGTAACAGAACACAAAGCGCCACGGCACCCCACAGCCAACCGTTCCTGAACAGACGTGCGTCGAATGCCGAGCGAGTCTCCGACCGTGAGCTAAAGACGTGAACCACCTGTGCGAGCGCGAGAGTCATGAACGTCACGGTGATCGCGTGCTTCAATCCCTCCTCTTCCGCACCGTACATGCGCGTTCCGAGGAAAAACGCCAGCAAGGTCACCGCGGCGAGTAACAGTCCTTGCCAGCCGATCATGACCAAAAGCCGCGCTGGGAGCAGAGACGCCTTCGGATCGCGCGGAGGTCGGCTCATCATGCCCGGCGCTGAAGGCTCGAGCGCCAACGCCAGCGCCGGGAAGATGTCGGTGATCATGTTCAGCCACAAGATCTGAAGCGCAGCGAGGGGCAACGGCCAACCCACCATCAGAGCGATGAACACAGTCAAAAGCTCCGCGAAATTGCACGAGAAGAGGTAGCGAATGAAGCGCAGAATGTTCGCGTAGATGCTCCGCCCCTGTTCGACGGCGCGGACAATCGTGGCGAAGTTGTCGTCGACGATCACCATGTCAGCCGTCTCCTTAGCCACCTCCGTCCCTTTGATGCCCATGGCGACGCCAATGTCGGCCTTCTTCAAGGCCGGAGCGTCGTTCACGCCGTCGCCGGTCATCGCCACAATCTGTCCCTGCGCCTGCAGCGCCTCGACAATCTGAAGCTTGTGCTTGGGCGACACGCGGGCAAACACGGCCGCCCCGTGCACGGTCTCCTGCCAGCCCGCGGCGTCGAGATTGGTCAGCTCACGCGCGTGCACTATCCGGAGCCGCTGGCCGTTCAGGTCGTGGTCGATGCCGAGTTGGCGCGCGATCTCCGTCGCCGTGATCTGCTGGTCGCCGGTTATCATCACGGAACGAATGCCAGCTTCGCGACAGGTGGCGATCGCGGCTTTCACCTCCTCGCGGAGTGGATCGGTCATGCCGACTAGGCCAACAAAGACCAGCTGGTTCGTGGCGTCGGCGTCATTCTCACTCTCGCCTTCAGGCATGTCTCGATAGGCCAAGGCGAGCACGCGTAGTGCGGCCCCAGCCAGGTCCTGATTCAGCTCTTCCCAGCGCGCGCGGTCGTCAGAGGTAAGCGGCGTCACACCGTTGGCGCGAACCTGGGAGGAGCTCGCCGCGAGCAACGTAGAAGGGGACCCTTTCACAAACATGATCAGCCGGCCCAGAGGCGTCCGGTGCACGGTGACCATGCGTTTGCTAGCGCTGTCGAACGGCTGCTCGCGGACACGGGGGAACTCCGCCTCAAGCGCGTCCTCCTGCAAACCCGCCTTCTCCGCCGCCACGATCAACGCCGCCTCGGTAGGATCGCCAAGGACAGCGTCCTTGCCATCGACGTGGGTGACCTTCGCGTCGTTGCACAAAACGCCGACGCGCAGCGCGAGCGTGAGGTGTGCGTCAGCGCGTGGGTCCAGCGGCCGAGCGCCTTCTTGAAACGCGCCAACCGGCGAGTAGCCGACGCCGCTGACGTCGATCCGCCGCGTATCCAGTACGAACGCCGACACCGTCATTTCATTTCGGGTGAGGGTCCCCGTTTTGTCGGTACAGATGACCGTTGTGGAGCCGAGAGTTTCGACCGCGGGCAGCCGCCGGATCAGTGCGCCCATGCGGGCCATGCGCTGCATCCCGAGTGCAAGGGTCATCGTGGACACGGCGGGGAGCCCTTCAGGCACCGCGGCGATCGCGAGCGAGATGCCCACTTCAAGCATGTACAGGAAGCTATGGCCGCGAAGCCAACCCGCGAGGACAATGACCGCGCACAGCACCAGCACGATCACCAGCAACAGACGACCTAGGCGAGCCAGCTTCTTCTCGAGAGGCGTGTCGTTGTTCTTGGCTTCGTCGATCAGGACCCCGATCTTTCCCATCTCGGTCGCGACCCCGGTGTCCGTGACGAGAAACTGGCCGCGACCGTTCATGATCGTCGTGCCCATGAATGCCAGGTTGATCCGATCTGCGAGAGGCGCCGCCTTGTCCGCGATCGAATCGGTCAACTTCGTGACGACCTTCGACTCACCCGTTAGCGCGCCCTCCTCGATCTGCAGGCGAACACTTTCGATGATCCGCCCGTCTGCAGGCACGCGCGCGCCCGCTTCGAGGATGACCAGATCCCCCGGAACCAGTTCTGCCGCGGAGAGCTGGCGTTCCACGCCGTCGCGGACCACGCGAGCGATCCGTACCGTCTGCCTCTGTAGCGCCGTCAGCGTTTGCTCCGCCTTCCATTCAGTGAGAAAGCCGATCGTCGCGTTGATGACGACGACCACTAGGATCGCCCCCGCCTCCAGATGCTCGCCCGTGGCGAAGGCAATTGCGGCCGCCGCGAAGAGCAGCAACACGAGGACGCTCTTGAACTGGTTGAAAAGGATGGCGAAGGGAGTCCGCCCACGCGCCTGCTCCAACCGATTGGCGCCGAAACGCTTGAGGCGCAGTGCCGCCTCCGCGTGCGTCAAGCCACGCTGCCGGTCGGTTCGCAGCTGCCGCGTCGTCACGTCGATGGCTAGCGTGTGCCACGGCTCAGTCGGGGCAGTGGGTGGTGGCTCTTGACCGGCCTGCCCGTGCCTTGGCTCTACTAGCGCCCGCCGCTCGCCGGTGCTGCTTTGCGCCAGACGCGGAGGGCCGGCTCTGCCTATCTCGTTTTTTGTAGGCATCGGTAGGCTCTCGACGAGCATCGAAGCCGCGCTAGCGAACGCTCGCGCAGTGCCTCGTGTCCTTCAATGTTCTTGTCAGTGTTGACTTGAATTTGAGATAACCAGCGATCCAACGATCGGCCTCGACAAATAGCGTAGCGATGTGGCTGCGGGTCAAGAGCTCGCTGAGCGATTGTTTCGTGAGCAAGGCTATCGTTGCTCCTTTGGCTGTGTATTCGCCTGCTCGGATTCATGCTTGCTCGCGATAGCGTCAAAAACTCGACGCAGCCGCGTCTCGGCTTCTTCCGCCACCGGGGCAACGTCGGCGTTTTCCACGAGAGCAAACATCGCGCGGGGGTCTGCGATCGAAACCAGCACACTACCACCCGCCGTTTCCTGCACCACGACGTTGCACGGGAGAAGCAAGCCGATGTTCGGCTCGGCGTCGAGTGCCCGATGCGCGAGCTGGGGATTGCACGCGCCGAGGATCACGTAGCGACGGAAGTCGACTCCGAGTTTCTTCTTGAGCGTCGCCTTGATATCGATCTCAGTGAGGACGCCGAAGCCCTCTTTTTTGAGCTCGCCAGTTACTCGTTCGACCGCGCCGTCGTAGCTGGTGCCCTCAAGCGTGGTCTCGAATCCGTATCGCAGATTGCTCATCGTTCTCCTCACTAGGTGTAGGTCAACTTCTGTTCGAGTCCGGCGAAATGCGCATTCGACTAGTGCGACGTGGCTGGCTCCGCGCCACGAGAAGACTGACGCTGAACCAAACGCGACTTTGTCCTGACCTCGTGGTTCCGATTCTGAGTAGATGTGCCCACGGCTCGCCCCGCCTATTGCGCCGCACCGGGGCGAAATGCGTCGACGCGGTCGTTCGGTCACGAGCGACGGTCTTTCGTTCTTTGCGATGCGACGCTCACTTTGGCGCCCGGCGTCTTGAGGGCAGCTGCATCATCCATGCCGAGGCGGCACCGGGAGTTCGAACGCTGTCCAAACTTCGACGCTCGCCGTGACGCTCCCTGAGGCTCGGAGGGCGGTGTATAGACATGCTCACTTTGTTTCCTGTAGCGCCTGGGGCGTTGAGCGCGCCGAGCCGAGCCACGGCACCATTCTGCGCAACGCACCGCCGTCGCGGACTTCGTGGACGATGACGCCGCCAACGTGGAGCAAGACCAAGGCACCGAGGGTGAACACCAGAGCCTCGTGTACCTCGCGCGATGCGAGCTGTTCGAGCTCCGGGACGCGCCCAAGCCTCCCGCGAAGGTAGTCCGGCCACGCGCTCCGCGCGCCGGTCAACGCGCCGCTCGCGCCCAGGCCAAAGAGGACCGCGTAGAGCGACGCATGCACGAACGCGACGCCCCGACGATGAAGAGGCGCCATCGGCAGCGGCTCGGGTTTGCGCGTTCGCAAGCGGGTCACCAGCCTGACCACGGTTGCGACCATGAGGGTGATTCCGAAAGCCGTATGCAGCCTCGACAAGAGCAGCCGCAGGCTTGAGTCCGGCGCTTCGCTCGTCATCACGAAGCCCGCGGCGGCGAGCCCGACGATGAGCGCGGCCGAGGCCCAGTGCAGCACCACGCTCCATTTATTCCATCGCGCGTTCACGAGGGCCTCCCGCTGCGAAGCAGCGCCGGCAGCACGAGCGCCTGCGCGATCCAGAACGCGGACCGAAGACTCATTGCGACCACCGTGCGGAGCTCGAACGCGCCTCCTTGAAGCACGTGGACGCCGAACGCAGCGAACACGACGACCGTGGTGACCGCCACGACACGGGCGACCCAGACCGCCCAGGCGCGCCGCGTGACGGTCGCCACGCCCCCGAGCACGTACGCAAAGCCGGCGCCGAAGTTGAAGAGCAGGACGAAGGAAACGACGTTCCCTGCCTCGGCTTGCGCGGATGGACCGCCGAATAGGACGTGGCCTCCCTCGACGAGCGTGGCGATCCCGAACGCCACGGCGAGCGCGCCGGCGAGCCAACGCCACACGACGTTTCCCTTTGGATTGAAGTTCTCGACGGTGGTGGTCGTCATGGCGTGCTCCGGGAGTCGGACCAGTGGCGAAGTGAAAGCAGCCCGGTGAACGCGACGGACGCCGTCATTGAGAGGGCTCCGAGCAGCACGAAGACGGGTGAGAGACCGAGGTACAACATGGTCTTCTCCGTTCGGGGCAAAGGCCGTGTTTGAGTGCCCATTGTAGGCACTTGTGCCGACCTCGACGGAGGGGACCGCTCGCTCGCCCTGCTCGCAGCGTCAGCTCACCGGTCACCCAGCGAATCATGGCATCTAAGTCTCGCGAGAGGCTCACTTCGAGCGAGCGCTGATCCGGTGACTTTCCGGTTCCGGCAGGTCTGCGTCCTCAGCGACGCCAGCGGCGAAAGCTTCGTCGCCGACGGCGGGTAGCGCGGCGCGACACTGTGCGACCGCACTTTTTAGTTTCGGTAGGTCCCGCGTCAAGCTCTGGAGGTTCGCCAGCACGTAGGTGAGTGGATTGTTCGGCTCCTGCCTCACGCCCGCAGCGAACAGGCCCACGCCGGCCGCGCGCTTCGCTTGAGCGTGTCCCGCTTGCTCACGCTTGCTGTGAGTGATGTCGGTCATCACGATGCGGCGGGCGACCTCACCGTCGGCACGACGCGTCTCGCACGTCTCGAGCCGCGTCCAGAAGGCTCGGCTGCCCCGCCGCGACAACCGCAACTCACAGGCCGGCGCCGCGCCCCGTTGCGCGTGCTGTGCGAGGTGCTCGAAGTAGACGTCGCGGTCATCGTGGAAAATGAAGCTCGTCCACGGCTGCCCCGTGAGCGCAGCGCGCGGCACCCCCAGTAATTCGGCGGCCGTTTGGTTCGCGTCGCGCACCAGCCCTTCCGGATCGAGCGTCAGGTATCCCACGGGTGCGGATTCGTACAGATCGAAATAGCGTGCCAGAGAAGCCTCCAGCTCGCGTTGCGTCGGACTGGGCTCGTTGTTCGTCGGCACGAGCTCGGCCTGACGCAAGCTCGGCTCGTGCGCCGCCCCGTGCACGCATTTCGATGCCGGGTCACTCGCTGCTTCCGTGTTGCGCGCCGTTCGTGCGCGCAGGCCATCAGCGGTCATTCGCCGCTCTCGGGTTCGAGATTGCCAATCGTTCCGACGAGGCCACGGCTCGTTCGGCAGTCCCGCCGAGTGCGCGGCGCGACGCACCCGACTGAGCGAGCGCCCGAGAGCCCGGCTGGTACGTCGCAATCCAGCTCGACAGCCTGGCAACCGCTGCTTGCTGGTTGAGCCCGAGCCGCGTCTCGAGCTGGTCGAGAAAGTCGCCCCCGCAGGGTTCGACGCCGCGCGCGGGCGCCCCGGACGACCTCAGCATGCGACTCCAAAGCGCAGACGGATCGGCACCGATTGTCGCTTTTGCTCCGCGGCGAGCGTCCCGACCAGACTCATCAGCTCCTGGCGAAGCTCGACGGGGGCGGCCCCGTCCGCAGCGAGCACGATTTCGGCGAGGCTCCCAGCGTCGCGCTGCATGTGGGTGAGAATCGCGTGCGCTTGCAGGCGGCGCGCCGTCCGCCACACACCGTCGCCGTGAGGCCCCACATTGATCACGGCCCGACCAACGCACTCACCGGCGCGCTCAAGCACCGCGATCCGACGCATGACCCTGCGGGCGAGTTGCAGGGGACCCTCGTCGTCGCTTCGTGCCACGACCACGATCTGCTCGAGTCCATCCCGTGACAGGTGGGCCTCGGTTGCGGCGCTGGCGTCTTCCAAGACAACCAGGCTGATCGGGCGCCGTTGGTCAGCTACAGGTGCGATTGCGGTGGGTCCCAAGCAATGGAGCGCAGCGGCGCGCTGACTGGAAACCGATCTCCGTGCCGCAGACGATTGTTTGCTTGCCACGTTTGCGCCCTCGCTTCTTGGGCTACAACTGTGGCTAGCCTGGTGGTGCCGGGCAATCGTCGAGATCAATGAGGACCCGCGCGAGACTACCTGCCAGCGCAGGATGGTGCGAAGGGGCGTCTGGCTACCGAATTTTGATGACCCCTCATGGTTCTTGACGATGCGCAATTTCTGCGTCGAGACGCAGACTGGCGTGGATATGGGCGAAATGGCGGAGCGACTTTCCCGGATTCTGGTCGTCGATGACAATCGCGCCCAGCGCGCGCTCCTGCGCAGCTGCCTCGAGCAGGAGGGCTATGAGGTAGTCGAGGCCGCCGCGGGCTCGGAGGGGATTGACGCTTTCGAAGCCAGCTTGCCGGATTGCGTCTTGTTGGACGGGTGCATGCCCGACCTCGACGGATTCACGGTTTGCGAGCGTCTGCGAGCGCGGCCGCAGGGCGCAGACGTTCCGATACTGATTATGACAGCGCTACGCGATACCGATACCGTATCCGGTGCACCGACCCCGTTCTTCCGCGCGAGATCGTGAGTCGTCAGACTTGGCGGCATGACGGTGACAGACGAGAAGTGGATTGAGCGGATTCGGCAGTGGAAAGAGAGCGGGAAGACGGCCGAGGAGTTCGCGAC
>JBBSAB010000150.1:0-16541 GCA_038252755.1 Polyangiales bacterium
AGCTGCTTCAAGACCTCCAAAACGACGTGATAAATCCGGAGCATGTTGCCTTCCTTCTGACGCGCTGAACTGCACGCCAGCCGCCCCCGCGCTTGCTCTGGCGACCCGGGTCCAGGCTGAGCGCGAGCGCCAGCGAGCCGCACACGGCCGCGTAGCGGCCGCTGCGGCCTGGAGGCGGGTCGCCAGAGCAGGCACGCTCAGAAGGTCAGGCAATCGAGAAGACTTACGGAGCCGTCAGCAGAGCGCGGCCGTCAGCGTGCAGCGGGACCGACGTCCGTTTCCGTATCGCGCCCCCACGCCCGCGGAACCCGCATCGCGCGATCCGCCCGCGCAAACGCTGACCGCTGCACGGCCGCGCTCTCGCCCACGCATTCACCACGGACCGCTACAGCAGCTTCTGCAAGCAGGCCGCATTTCGGCAGCCCCACCGAGATGAGACCAGTGCTCAGGGAGAGTCGGGGAGGAATTTCTGGGTGTGCGTGCTGCCGCCAGGCGGTCTCATTCTCGCGCCAACCCGACCTTGCGAGCTGCCCCCGGAGGCAACGATTTTTTGTTTGCTCTCCCGCAAACAAAAAATGCGTTCGCGCACCTCCCTGTCTCCCCGACTCCCTGTTGATTCCTGCTCGCCCGCCCTACTTCGAAACGCGATCGGGTGCGAAGGGCGCGAGGTCGAGCGGCGGCTTCTTACCCGTCACGCAGTCGGCCACGATTTGAGCGGAAATGGGCGCGAGCAGGATGCCGTTTCGGTAGTGCCCGCTCATCAAGATCAAGCCGGGCGTGGTGCTCGGGCCGAGCAGCGGCAGTTCGTCGTCGGTGTACGGGCGGAAGCTCGACCAGCTGGCGCTGAACTCCGCGTCGCTGAGCGCGGGCACGAGGCGGATCGCCGCGGTCAGCAGCTTGGCGACCGCGCCGGCCGTTACCTCGCGACGAAAACCCACGAACTCCAGCGTCGAACCAATCAAGAGGCGTCCATCGGCGCGCGGGACCAAGTAGCAGTCGGGCCCGAACACGATCGACGACAGCAGCGGTGTCGAGGTTCGAAGCTCGACGATTTGCCCGCGCGCCGGCACCACGCGCGGTGTCGCGGCGTCTCGCTTCGTCAGCAAGCTGGTCCAACTGCCGGCCGCCAACACCACGTGGCTGCCGCTGACCACACTGCCGTCGTCTAGCTCGACGCCGACCGCGCGCGCGCCCTGCTCAGCCACGCGCTTTACGAACGAGCCGCTGCGAAACTCAGCGCCGAGCTTCTCCGCACTGATGCGCAGCGCCGACAGCAGCGCGCGCGGCTCGAGCGTGGCGTCGGCTTCGAACCACAGCCCGCCCGCAAGCTCGGGCGACAGCGCTGGCTCGCGCGCCAACAGCGCCGTGTGCGTCAGCCGAGCGAGCGGCAGCTTCGCTTTGGTCTGCCAAGCTAGCTCACGCGCCGCGCGCGCGACGTCGCTGGCGGCATACGCGACCTTCAGCACGCCCGAGCGCCGGTAGGCGATCGAGATGCCGGAGATGCGCTCCAGCTCCTTGACCAGCGCGGGGTACAGCTTGTTACTGAGCAGACCCAGCTGCGTAAGCGGGCCGGGTTGGTGGGATTCGACCTGGGCGCCGAGTATTCCGGCGGCCGCACTGGACGCCTCGGCGCCCGGCACCGAACGCTCCAGCACCGTGACCTTCACACCGCGGCGCGACAGTTCGTAGGCGGCGGCGCAGCCCATCACGCCGCCGCCGATGATCACGACCGCATGCGTCGGCGGTGTCGGGCGCGCAGCGTGGCGGAGGCGGGGCATGGCCCTCGGCCTTTGATTCAACCGGCGGCGGGGCGCAAGAGGCGGCGCAGGCCGACCAAATTGAATGCCGCGAAGGCCAGCAGCAAAACGGCTACGCCCAACGTCCAGCGCGTGGTGGCCGGCGCTTCGCCGTCGACCAGCAGCCAGGCGTCGTTGGGCAGCGGCGGCCGTCCGGCTTCGGCGATCGCCCCGCCGAGCTGCGAGAGTCGCACGCCACCGCGCTCGGCCGGCACCAGCCGCCCAACGAACGAGGTGGGTGGCACGAAGCGCTTGTGGTCCGGGTCGTCGTCGTCGAACGGCACGCGGACTTGGACCCAAAGCGATTTGGTCCCGCTCACGCGCGACAGTCGATACGAATCGTTCTCCAACGGGCGGCGGTAAGCGATCGCGCCGTCGATCTCGAGCTCGCCTTCGCCTTGTACCCAGGTGTTGGCGTCTTTACCTTCTGGCCGGTACTTGGCCAGCTCACCCAGGCCGCGCGGGGCGGCGGCGGACAGCGAGAAGAGCAGCTCGCCACGGAGTGAGAGGCCGAGCGCGAGCGAGCCGAGCAAAGTCGCGCTCATCACCACCAGGGTGAGCTTGCGCCAGGGCCGCCGCGGGGCGGGCAGGGCCTCCAATTCTTCGTCGGGCTGTTCGCCGTGGGGATCGCTCATTGAGGCCCAAAAACAGACACTGGGTTTTCCACCTTGTTCCTCGTCTCGTCAAAGCAGGAACGGCTCCGCGAGCGTCCGGAGCCGGGGTTGGGGGACCCGGTGACGCACGTAAATAGATGAAATGGTTAGTGTTTATAGAATCTGGCTGAACTTTGGTGTGGAAGGTGGATTAGTCTGTGAGGTCGCCATGGCTGTCGCAAGTAAGAAGATCCTCTGCCCGTCGTGCGGCTTCTCGAACACCGCGCCGCTCGCGAACAATCGCTGCGTCTCGTGCGGTGCGAAAATCGAAGACCTCAAGCGCACGCTCACGCGGCAAGAGGAGCTCGAGCGCCGCTACCAGCAGGAGGGCTTCAGCCTGACTTGGTTCGGCGTTTCGATCGGCATCATCACGGTCATGACCGCCGCGCTGGTGATGGGTCTGCCGATGGTCGTGCCGCTGTTCGACTTCGAAGGCTCCGCCGGTATGACCGTCGCGATCCCGGTTTGGTTCTTGGGTGGCATGCTGATCGGCTTGGTGTCGCCGGGCCGAACGTTCATCGAACCGATGGTCGCAGTGTTCCTGGTCGCGCTGCCGACTGCGTTCTTGCTGTACGGCGGGCAGACCGTGAAGACGATGCCCGCGTTCATGTACGCGCTGATGTCGTTTCTGGGTGTGGTGTTCACGCTGATCGGCTCGTACATCGGTGAGCGGATCCAGATGGGACCGCCGACGAAGTCGGCGGATTGATTCGTCTAGCGCGGAGCGTCGCGTTAGCGGCGTCGATCGGTGGGCTCGCTGCTTGCTCGCCGCAAGGCCTGACCGCTCAACAGAGCGCTGCACGCGTCGCGCGCACGATCGAAGTGTTGCGCAACGCTCCGAACCCGGACAAAGCGGGGCCGCTCAAGGCGCTGGTCGATCTAGGCTGCACTGGCGCCGACGTGTGTGAAACGCGCGACGCCTGTCAGCTCGCCTACACGCTGCATGTCGAAGCGGTCACGCTCACGCAGCGCGCTAAGGAACAGTTCCGCGACGGCAAGACGCCGCAGGCCGCAAAGTTCCTGATCACCGCCCAAGAAAAGCTGAGCGAAGCGAGCCGCAAGGTCGCCGACTGTACCGACCGCGAAGCGGCCCTCCGGCGTCACTACAAGCTCTAGCTCTTCTGCTGTCTCGCTCTGGCTCTGGCTCTGGCTCTGGCTCTGGCTCTGGCTCTCGCTCTCGCGGAGCTGCCAACTCCCAACTCCCAACTCCCAACTCTCAAGGCTGCTCGATACAGATCTGCCCCGAGGTGCACTCGGTGATGCGCGCCAGCGTGTCGAACGGATTGGCGCAGGCTTCGGCGCGCACCTGCGCCAGGCATTCGTTCAGCTCGTGCTGGTTGATGCCGCCGGGGCACTGGCGTTTGTTGAGGTCCTCTTTCCAGTCATTCTGGATCCGCGCGAGGCAATCTTGCGACGACGAGAAGGTCTTGTCCGGGCCGATGTTGCCGCACTGGCTTTCGCGTTCGCAGCGCGACTGAGCGATTTGCTCGGCTGCCGACCGCGCGCGCGAAGCCGGGGTCAACGCGTCGCCGGACGCGTTGTCGTGGTGGACGGTGTTTGGCTCGGGCTCGGCCACCTTGATGCAGGCCATGACCGAGACCAAAGCGGCGCCGAGGGCGCACAGACCGAGTTTGCTTGACGTATTCATGGTCACTCCTTCGGCCGGCCTGCACTGCATCGCACATGCCGACCTGGTTCCGGCGGAGAACGCGCGGCCTTTCCGACCGGCCGCCGCGGCAAATCGGTCCCGACGGGGCGTTTGTGTCCGCGGCCGTGGGGGCTGTGCTAAGACCCGGCCCGCTGTGTTCGAGGCATTAGCTAAAGGTTTTCGCGAGGCTCAAAATCGTCTCGCTGGGCTCGCCGAGCTGAACGAGAAGAACATCGACATCGCGCTCAAAGAAGTGCGCGTGTCTTTGCTCGAAGCGGACGTGGAGCTGGGCGTCGTCAAGCGCTTCCTCGACGCGGTGAAAACGAAGTCGCTCGGAACCACCGTGCAGACGCGCGTCAAGCACGCTGGTGAGACGCACAAGGTCTCGGCCGCGGAGCAGTTCGTCAAGATCTGCCACGACGAGCTCGTGAGCATGATGCACTTCGACGGCGAGCCGGTGAAGTTCGCCGACAACGGCGTCACCGGCATCATGATGGTCGGTCTGCAGGGCTCGGGTAAGACGACCACCGCCGCCAAGCTCGGGCGCTGGCTCAAGAAGCAAGGCAAGTCGCCGCTGCTCGTCGCCGCCGACATGCAGCGCCCGGCCGCCGTCGATCAGCTGATGGTGCTGGGCGGGCAGATCGAGGTGCCGGTGTTCAACATTGCCGGCGCGTCGCCGCTGGCGATCTGTCAAGCCGCCGCCGCCGAGGCCAAGAAGCTCAACGCTGACGTCATCATCTACGACACCGCCGGTCGCTTGGCGATCGACGAGGTGTTGATGGAAGAGCTCGGCGCGATCAAAGCGTCGGTTTCGCCTGACAACATCTTGCTCGTCATCGACTCGATGATCGGTCAGGACGCGGTAAAAACCGCCAAATCTTTCAACGAGCGGCTGGGTATCAGCGGCACGGTGCTGACCAAGCTCGACGGGGACGCGCGCGGTGGCGCTGCGCTCTCGGTCAAAGAAGTGACCGGCGCGCCGATCGTGTTCGTCGGCATGGGTGAAACGACGGACAAGCTCGAGCCGTTCCGCGCCGAAGGCATGGCCTCGCGCGTGCTCGGCATGGGCGACGTGGTCGGGTTGATTCAGGACTTCGAAGAAGTCGTCGATCAGAAGCAGGCGGAAAAAGACGCCATGCGGATGATGCAGGGCGAGTTCACGCTCGAAGACTTCTTGAGTCAGATCAAGATGATTCAGAAGATGGGCTCGGTGCGTGATCTGATCGAGAAGATCCCCGGCCTGTCGAGCATGTTGCCGCCCGGCGCCGCCGCGCAGGTCAATGACAGCGAGCTGACCGACGCCGAGACGATCATCTTGTCGATGACCAAGTTCGAGCGGCAAGATCCGCAGAGCTTGATCCGCGAGCCATCGCGCGTGAAGCGCATCGCTGGCGGTTCGGGTCGCACCGAGCAGTCGGTCGGCGAGCTGGTGCAGAAATTCCTCTACATGCGCCAGATGATGGGCAGCATGGGCGGCGGTGGCGGCGGAATGTTCGGCGGGATGCCGGGGATGGCCGGCATGGCCCGCAACGTCCGGCGCGCGATGAAGAGCGGCAAAATGCCTGACGGTTTCCCGCAAATGCCCGGCGGCATGCCAGGTTTTCCAGGGATGGGCATGCCAGGGATGGGTATGCCGGGGATGACAGGCGCCGCGCGTGCGCCGGTGATGAAAGCGCTCAGCGCGAGCGAGCGCAACGCCAAGAAGAATCAGCGCAAGCGCGAGCGTGACGCGCGCAAGAAGGGAAAGAAGAAGTGATGCGAATGCGAGCTCTTGCGATTGGCCTAGTGGCACTTTGCGCTGCCGTCGGCTGCGCCCAAGCTCCCGCGAAAGAGGAGCCGGCGGAGAAGCCGGAGCTCTCGCCGGAGATGAAGAGCTTGGTGTTGGACACGGCGCCGACCGACATCCCGCACCCGCTGTACATCGACTTCAACGGCAAGGCGGAGTTGCTCGGCTACGCGCTCGACCCCGCAACGATGGCCGCGCCCGGCAGCAAGCTGTCGCTGAAGCTCTACTGGCACTCGAGCAGCAAGCTCGATGAAGGCTACACGCCGTACACCGAGCTGGTGCTGCCGACCGGCAAACGCATCGAGGTCGAAGGTAGTGGTCCGGTGCGCAAGGGGCCGCTCGCGCCTTCGAACTGGGAGCCGGGTAAGGTTTACATCGACGAGCTCGAGGTCGCGGTTCCGGCCGATATCGACGCTGCTCGGTTTCTAATCGTCGTCGGGTTGAAGACTCAACCGGTCGCGCCGGAAGAGCCGACCGAAGCCGATGCCAAAAAAGACGCCAAGAAGGACGATAAAAAAGCCGAAAAGGCGCCTGAAGGTACGTTCGGAGCAGTCTACTTGAGCGTGCTCAGCGGCCCGGCCGACGACAAGCACGGCGGCGTGATCGCCGCGCTCGAAACCGGCGCTACGCCGGGCGCCCTGCGCGCACGCGCGGCCAAGGACGACAAGCACGCAGGCGCGCTGAAGCGCTTGCCGGGCAAACCCGCTTCGGCCAAGCCGGCCGCTCGTCCCGCGCAACCCACGCCGTAACTCGTGCGCCGACCGCGCCCGTCTCGTGTCGTGGCGGCCCGGAGCCCTGGCTTCGTCGCGTTGCTGTGTGCAGCGTTCGCGCTCGGTGGTTGCGCCAAGAAGCTCGTGCCACCGGCGCCCGGTCTCGAACTCGCCGCGCCGCCGAGCGATCTGCCGATCAAGCTCGGTATCGATTTCGACGACGCGCTCGAGCTGCTCGGCGCGAAGGCCACGCCGACGCAAGGTTTGAAGCCCGGCAGTCGCGTGGAGCTCACGCTGTACTGGCGCAAGAAGGCAGCGGTCACGCCTGGCTTCACGCTGTTCACGCACGTGCTGGACGAAGCCGGTGAGCGTGTCTTGAACCTCGACAGCACCGGCCCGCTGCGCAAGACGCGCAACGGCGAGCCGCTGTTTCCGCCCAGCGCTTGGGACGAAGGCCAAATCTACGTCGACCAGATCGCGTTTTGGGTGCCGAACAGCTTGCGCACTGACTCGATCAGCATCGTTTGCGGACTTTTTCGCGGCGACGAACGGCTGCCGATCACTCACGGCGGCGGCGCCGGCGGACGCGCGTTAGTGGTGAAGTTGGCGGTGCAACGGCCGTTTGCGCCGTCGGCCGGGTCGCTGCCCGTGGTGTGGGTGCCGCGGCGGCTGCCGGCGTCGCCGCCGCTGGTGATCGACGGCAAGCTCGACGAAGCGAGCTGGGCGCACGCGGCCTCCACAGGCCCGCTCGTCAAGGTCGGCACGGGCGAAACACCGAGCGGCAGTGAGCCGAGCGGCAGCGTCAAGCTGCTGTATGACGACCAAGCTCTCTATGTCGGCTTCGACGTGTTCGACGACGATCTGCGCGGCGGCTTCGACCCAGCCGTCCCTGATCCGCATTTGTGGTTGAAAGATACCGTCGAGGTCATGGTCGATCCGGACGGCGACGGCGACAATCGCGACTACTACGAGATCCAAGTCGGTCCGCAGAACCTGGTCTTCGATTCGGCTTTCGACTCCTACAACCAGCCGCACGTCGAGCCCGACGGCCCGTTCGGCCACCAAGAGTGGTCAGCGCATCTGAAGAGCGCGGTCGTGCTCCGCGGCACACTCGACGACGCGGTCGAGGACGAAGGTTACGTCGTCGAGATGGCGATTCCTTGGGCTTCGTTTCAGAAGGCGAAGCGCACGCCGCCCGAGCCGCAAGACATGTGGCGCATGAACTTCTACGCGATGCAGAACAACGGCGGGGTCGCCTGGTCGCCGATCTTGGGGCTGGGCAACTTTCACAAAGCCTCGCGTTTCGGCCGTGTGCGTTTCGTCTCCGGGCCGAACAGCAGCCGGTAGCGCGCGCGCACACGGCTGGTTTTTGTGTGGATTGTGCGGGGCGGGCGGCCTAGCTTCGATGATTTCAACCCAAGAGGAGTCGAGCCCCATGTTCGAAGGGATCGTGAACGTTGCTGGTGGCGGTGGTTATCCGCCTGGTGGTGGTGGTCCTCCCGGCGGCGGTTGGGGTCCGCCCGGTGGCGCTCCCCCTGGCGGTCCAGGTCCCGGTGGCTACGGTCCGCCCGGTGGTGCTCCGCCTGGTGGCTACGGTCCGCCCGGTGGTGCTCCGCCTGGTGGCTACGGTCCGCCCGGTGGTGCTCCGCCTGGTGGCTACGGTCCGCCCGGTGGTGCTCCGCCTGGTGGCTACGGTCCTCCTGGTGGCGCTCCGCCTGGTGGTCCTCCTGGTGGTGGTTGGGGTCCTCCCGGTGGCGCTCCGCCTGGTGGTCCTCCCGGTTACGGTCCCCCCGGTGGTCCTCCTCCCGGTGGTCCAGGTTACGGCCCGCCCGGCGGTCCTCCGCCAGGTCCAGGTCCAGGTGGCGGTTACGTCCCGCCCGGTGCACCCCCCGGCGGCGGTTTGCCGCCCGGTTACGTTCCGCCCGGCGTTCCGCCAACTCAACCCGGCTACGGTCCCCCCGGCGCTCCCGGCGGTGGTCCCCCGCCGGGCGGCTACGGCCCGCCCGGTGGCGCTCCTGGCGGCGGTCCCGGCTACGGTCCTCCCGGCTACGCTCCTCCCGGTGGTTTCGGCGGTCCTCCTCCCGGTGGCTACGGCGGTCCTCCTCCCGGTGGTTTCGGCGGCCCTCCTGGCGGTTTCGCGCCTCCTCCCGGTGGCGGCGGCAGCGGGATCTGGTCGCCGATGGAGGCGATGAGCTTCGGCTGGAACACGCTGATGAAGAACTTCGCCGGCGTGGCTTTGCCGATCGCCGTCGCCGTCTTCGTGATGGTGCTGCCGGTCGGCATCGTCGCGGGCATGTCGGGCTTCTTGGTCGGGTTGGCGATCGACTACGTCGATCCTTCATTCCTCAGCGTGATCAACGCCGTCATCCAAGCAGTCAGCGGCGGCGTCGGCCTCTTCGTGGGCGCGTTCATCGCCGGCGGTATCTGCGAATTCACGCTCAAAGTGGCGCGCGGTCAGCCCGCGAGCTTCGGTGACGTGTTCGGCGGCGGCAAATACTTCGGTTCGATGTTCATGGGCTTGCTCGGCTTCGCGGTCGCGGTCGCTATCGGCATGGTGCTGTGCATCATCCCCGGTTACATCGTCGAGTTCGGGCTGTGGCCGTTCATGTTCATCATCGTCGATCAGCGCTTGGGCGGTATCGACGCGCTCAAGAAAGCATGGGCGATGACCAACGGGCACAAGATGAACATCTTCATCTTCTGGCTGCTCACGATCGTCGTCATGATCGCCGGCGAGCTGGCGTGCGGTATCGGCGTGCTGCTGGTCTCCTTCCCGATCATCGCGCTGGCCAGCGCGCACATGTACCTGACCCTCAAGGGCGAACCACCGCGCATCCCGCAGTGACCCGATCCGCCGGTCGCCTACCAGCTTATGGACAGGCGATCGGCTGATCATCGAGCACGACGTCGTCGATCCACGCTGTGTGGGCGCCGGCGACGTCGTGCTGGTAGCTCTCCCAGCCGACTGAGATGTTCTTGAAGGTGGGCGCGTGCCACTTGCCGTCGACACCCTTCACGGTGCAAGTCGCGTCCGACTTCTGGTTGCCGGCGACGTGAACCTCGCTGACTTCGTTCGCGCCCATCCAGAAGTGCATCTCGTTGTTCGGGCCGTCGAACAGGAAGCCGACGCACTGCCACTTGCCGGTCGGGAAATTCTCGTTCTTTGTCTGCCAGCAGTCGGTCGGATCGGGCTTCGTATCGCGGTAGTAGTTGGCCATCAGGTTGCCCATGCCGCCGTAGTTGTACGTGGCGTTGGTGCCAGTGGCGGCGTAGGGCCCGTCGCCGTGCGCGAACGTCCAATGCACGGTCTTGTCGGGAATGCGGTCGGTGTAGATCATGAACCGGCCGTAAACCTTGTTGCCGGCCAGCGGTAGCAGCGGTGCGCCGTCCAGATTCAAAAGCGCTTGGCGGTAAGTACTGTCGGCGGTGGTCGCGGTGATCGCAACTTTGACCGAGTACTTGCCGCTCACGGCGCGCGTGTCGTCGAACGTGACGGTGCCGGCGTTCTCACGCAGCTTCCACGGCGCTCCCGGCTTGCCGCCAGCCACCGCCCCCTTCTCGAAGTCGTCGCAGATGATGCGACCGGCGCAATCCAGCCCCGTCGTGGCGCCAGCGCTGCCGCCGCTTCCTGCGCCGCCGCTGTCAGAGCCGGCAGCGCTGCCCAAGCCGGCAGCGCCTGCGCTGCCGCTCGCGTTGCCGCCGCCGCCGCCCGTCGCCGTTCCCGCGCTACCGCTGCCCGCGTTCGCGCTGCCGCCCGCGTTCGCGCTGCCGCCCGCGTTCGCACCGGCGCTCGCGTTACCGGCATTGCCCGCGTTGTTCGTCCCGCTCGCTGGGGATGGATCCGACGAGCAGCCGAGCGCGCCACCAGCCGCTGCCCACGCCAAAGCCCAACGCACGCAAACGGCGCTCTGCATGCCCGAAGAATAACAACGAATCGCCGCCGCGCACTACTCGGACTCTGTCGTGTCCGTGTCGCCCTTCACTTTGAGCACCAACGCATACACTTCCCGACGTGAGCGCCCCGTGACTTCGCTCAGGTGATTGGCGATCGCCTTCACCGCCGCGCCGCCGCCGACCAGGCCACGCGCCTGATGGCGCAGCTCGTCGTCGCTCGAGCCGGGCCTCGGCAACGCCGCCGTTTCGCCGAGCACGACCACGATTTCGCCCAGCCATTCGCGCTCGATTTGCGCGAGCTCTTGCAAGCTGCCGCGCAGCACTTCCTCGTGCAGCTTGGTCAGCTCACGGCACACCGCGGCCTCGCGCAGCGGGCAATCCGCTGACAAGTCGACCAAAGTTTCGTGGATGCGATGCGGCGCTTCGAACAGCACGACCGGCATCGTCTCGTGCTGAATGCGCCCGAGTAGTTCTTTGCGCCCGCTGCCTTGGCGCGGCAAAAATCCCAGAAACATGAACGGCCCCGCCACCAGCCCCGACAGCGCGACCGCCGTCGTCACCGCGCTCGCGCCGGGCAGCGACGTGATTGGCACGGCGGCCAGCAGCGCCGCGTTGACTAGCGCGCGCCCCGGATCGCTCACGCCCGGCGTTCCGGCGTCGGTCGCAAACGCCACGTCTTGCCCGTCTTTCAACAGCGCCACGACGCGCGCAACGGCTCGCTCCGAGGCGTTGGCGTCCAACGTGTGTAGCTCCTTGCCCAGGATCCCGAAGTGCGAGAGCAAGCCGCGCGTGCGCCGCGTATCTTCGGCCGCAATGTGCGCGACCTTGCGCAGCGTCGTCACCGCGCGCTCGGTCATGTCGCCGAGGTTGCCGATCGGCGTTGCCACCAAATACAAAGTGCCGGGCGCCGTGCTCACTCGCAAACGCTCCGCTCAGCTCAGCTCCACGGCGTCGCCCAGCGTTTCCTTCAAGTACTCACGCAGCTTGCCGGTCAGGCGCGCTTCGAGCTGTCGAACGCGCTCGCGCGACACGCCGAACTCGTCACCCAGCTCTTGCAACGTCAGCGGCTCATCGGCCACCACGCGCTTGTCGAAGATGATGATGTCTTTGCCGGTGAGCTTCTCGCGGAACTCGCTCAGCCGGCCTTGCAACATCTCCGACAGCTCCGCCCCCTCGGCGATCTGATCTGGCGTGCTGTTGAGCGACGGCATCAGCTCCACGCGCGACACGCTGCGGCCATCGCTCTCACCGACGCTGGCGTCGAGCGAAGCGTCCGAGCGCGACAAGCGCTTGTCCATCTCCGCCACCTCGGACTCGGCGACGTTCAGGCGCTTGGCGATCTCGGCGTCGGTTGGCTCGATGCCCAAGGCGCTGAGGCGCGCCTTCTCTTTGCTCAGATTGAAGAAAAGCTTACGTTGTGCCTGCGTCGTCCCGAGCTTCACCAGGCGCCAGTTGTTCAGGATGAAGCGCAGCATGTACGCCCGAATCCACCACGCGGCGTAGCTCGACAGCTTCACCCCGCGGTACGGGTCGTACTTTTTCACGGCCTGCATCAGCCCGATGTTCCCCTCCTGGATGAGGTCCATCATGTTCTTGTAGGCGCGCCGGTACTCGTACGCGATTTTGACCACCAGCCGTAGATTCGCGGTCACCAGCCGCGCTGCCGCTGCCAAATCGTCGGGGTTTTTCTGGTAGCTCACCGCCAGGCTGTGCTCTTCGTCCGGGCTCAACAGCGCGTGACGCTGGACCTCGCGCATGTACGCTGACAGCGGATCCGAGCGGCTAAGCGCGCCGCCGCTGCGCTCAATCGCCGTGCTCGGCTCGTCCTCATCGGCGTCATCGCCGCGCGAATTTTCCTCTTCCTCGCTCGAAGTCTCCAGATCTTCGTCCTGGTCGCTGGCCTCGGCGAGACCGGGCGACGAATCCAGCACCTCCGCGTCGAAGGCTTCGCTGTCGGGCGCAGGCGCCTCATCAGCGTCGGCTTCGTCGTCGAGCGCGCCTCTAGCCTCGCCCTGGTCGGCCGCCTCGCGGTCGTCGCCAGCCGCGGTTTTCTTCACTCTCTTCGGGGCCTTGGCCGAGGCCTGCTTCGGATTCTTAGTGGCGGTCACAGGAGGGGGCTCGAGCTTAACGACGGGGCGTGGGGCCCCGCTGAAACGAGGCACGGAGCCTGTGCTTCGTCGCTGGGGACGTCAAGCGCCCGCTCGGTTTGGCCGGCCCTGAGCCGCGCAGCGTCAGCTGGGCCACTGTCTTGTTGATGGTGGGGTTCGACGCTAACCCGTATTTCTTTCTGTCTGGAACAACCACCCCAACCGACTTGGCCATCTCTCATGCCTAGGAGCCGAAGCGGACAGCGCCCGATCGACGCTTTCGCCAAAGCCACAGATTCGGTATGTGAGCGTCCCTCAGCCATGTCGCGACCTCAGGACACCGAGGCGCCGCTCGAGAACGAGCCGGCGCTGGAGAGTGATCCGCGCTCGTCCAAGCGCTGGTCCTCCGCTGAGCGCATGGCATCGCTCGGTCGCTTGGCGGCCGGCGTCGCGCACGAGATCAACAATCCGCTCGCCTACGTGCTCGGTAGTATCGAGCTGTTGGAGCGTGGCCTCGCGGAGATCGGCGCGCTGCATCCCGAAGCTGCGCGCACGGGCGAAATCATCTTCGACGCGCAATCGGCGCTTTCCAACGCCAAAGACGGCGTCGAGCGCATTCGCAGCATCGTCAAAGACCTCACCACTTTCTCGCGCGCAGTGCCTGACACGCGTCGGCCAATCGACGTCGAGGCCGTGCTCGAGTCGACGCTGAAGCTGGCGTGGAACGAGTTGCGGCATCGCGTTCGCGTGATCAAAATGTTCAGCGGCGTGCCGGAGCTGCTGGGCGACGAAGGCAGGCTGGCGCAGGTGTTCGTGAACCTGATCTTGAACGCCAGCCAGGCCATTCCGGAGGGCCGGCAAGGTGTGCTCCGGATTTCCACTGCGAGTGAAGGGGGCCAGGTGTCGGTGTGCGTCGAAGACGACGGCATCGGAATTGCGCCGGAAGACTTGCCGTACGTCTTCGAGCCCTTTTTCAGTCCCCAAGCCGGCTCGAGCTGGGGCCGCCCGCATCAACAACGAGAAGCCGGCGCCGGGGCAGGGCTCTGCTTGGCCATCTGCAGGAATATCGTGACGGCACTAGGCGGGACCATTACTGTAACCAGTGCGCCTGATGCAGGGACCCGGTTCACGGTTACCCTGCAGGCGGCTGGGGCCATCGAGGCCTCCGCCGTAGGGAATCGGGCCAGAAGCCGGGAACGTGTGAATAGCCGCGCTCGCATCCTCATCATCGATGACGAACCCCTGCTGGGGCAGACGCTGCGCTTTGCCTTTCAAGACAAGCACGACGTCGAGGTCGCCTCGAGTGGTCGTGAAGCGCTTGAGCGTTTGGCTTCCGACGTCGACTTCGATCTCGTGCTGTGCGACCTGATGATGCCGGACGTCAGCGGCGAGCACGTGTACCGCGCCGTGAGCGAGCACACGCCGAGCCTGCTGCAGCGCTTCGTGTTCATGACCGGCGGCGCGTTCACCGAGCGCGCCCAAGAATTCTTGGCGCACTTCGCCGGCCGTCAGTTGGAGAAGCCCTTCAACATCGACGAGGTCGAGCTGCTCTTGTCGGAGCTGTCGGCCGCCGGCGCTGCTTGAAGCGCGGCTGCCACGGCCAAGCGCCGATCACGCCGCGCCGATAGCCAAACGGCGCCGCCGAGCGTCCCGCAAATCACGCCTAGCGAAACGGACGTCGGGATGTGCACGATGCCGGTCGCGAGCATCTTCACGCCGACGAAGCCGAGCACGATCGCCAGCGCCGGCTTCAAGTAGTGGAAGCGCTGGACGAAGTCGGCGAGCACGAAGTACAGCGAACGCAAACCGAGTATCGCGAACACGTTCGA
The DNA here is from genome assembly GCA_038252755.1 of Polyangiales bacterium. Classification (GTDB taxonomy): domain Bacteria; phylum Myxococcota_A; class Polyangia; order Polyangiales; family Polyangiaceae; genus PMG-095. Next base: position 14,404 of record JBBSAB010000150.1, read on the forward strand.
CGTGAAGACGATGAACGGGTCGTCGGTGACCGCGAACACTGCCGGGATTGAGTCGACAGCAAAAATGACGTCGGTCAGCTCGACCAACAACAGAACGATGAACAGCGGCGTGACCAGCAGGCGGCGGTTTTTTCGCGTGAAGAACCGTTCTCCGTCGGGCTCGCTCGAGGTCGGCAGAAAACGCGTCAGCGCCTTGTACATCACGCCGTCGAGCGGGGACTTTGCTTCGGTCTCGGGCTTTTCGCGCGCCAGCTTGAACGCCGTGAACAGCAGGAACGCGCCGAACAGGTAGATCAACCAATGAAAGCGCAAGAGCAGCGCGCTGCCGGCACCGATAAACAACGCGCGCATCACGAGCGCGCCGAGCACGCCCCAAAACAGCACCCGGTGTTGCGAGCGCTGCGGCACCTGGAATGCGCCGAACAGCACGACGAACACGAATAGGTTGTCGACCGACAATGCTTTCTCGATCACGTAGCCTGCCGCAAACTCCAGCGCGCGCTCCTGGCCGAAGGCGAAATAGACGAGCACACCGAAGCAAGCGGCCAGCCCGACCCAGACCAAGCTCCAGGTGAGCGCTTCCTTCACCTTGACCACGTGCGGGTGGCGATGAAACACACCCAGGTCGAGAGCCAGCATCACCAGCACGAAGGCGAGAAAACCGATCCAATGCGCGGGGTTGCCGATCGACTGCATGAACACCTTCTGGGTCGAAACGAGACGCCTCGTGTCGACACGACTCGCAGTGCGAGATTTACACTTTGTGCAAGATCCTCACTTCGTTCCAATAGATAGATGGGATGCGATTCATCGGTTATTTCGATGTAGTCGCTTGACGTAATACGAGCCCCTGTCGCATGCTTTTGGCGTGGAATGGCTGAATTATCACCACCTTTTGTACTTCTGGACCGCGGCGCGCGAGGGCGGCGTCACGCGCGCTGCCAAGAAGTTACGCCTGGCTCAGCCGACCGTCAGCGAGCAGATTAAAAGGCTCGAAGCGCTACTTGGCAATCAACTGTTCGAGCGCAAAGGCCGTTCGCTCGTGCTGACCGAGTTCGGGCGCACGATCTACGGCTACGCCGACGAGATTTTTTCGCTCGGTCGCGAGTTGATGGACGCGGCCAAGACCCAAGGTGCTGGTCGCCCGCGGCGCCTGGTCGTCGGCGTCGCCGACGTATTGCCCAAGCTGATCGTCTATCGGTTGCTGGAGCCAGCGCTGCGGCTCGGTATCGAGCTCGTGTGTCGCGAGGACTACATCGACCAGCTGTTGGCCGGCTTGTCGATCCACGAAATCGATCTGGTGCTGAGTGATTCGCCGGTCGGTTCCAACGTCGGCGTGCGCGCCTTCAACCACCTGCTCGGTGAAAGCTCGATCAGCTTCTTCGCGATCAAGGACCAAGCGGCGCGGCTCAAGCGCGGCTTTCCGGCGTCGCTCGACGGCGAGCGCTTCCTGTATCCGGAGGAACAGACCGTGCTGCGCCGCTCGCTCGATCAATACTTCGAGGATAATGGCATTCATCCGGTGTTCGCTGCCGAGTTCGCCGACAGCGCGTTGGCGATGTCGTTCGGTCAGGCCGGCGCCGGCATTTTCGCCGGGCCGACGGTGATCGAGCGCGAAATCAAGAAGCAGTACGGCGTCGCGGTGATCGGCCGCGCGCGCGCGCTACGCGAGCGCTACTACGCGATCAGCGGTGAGCGGCGGCTGGCGCACCCCGGCGTGCTGGCAATCTCGCAGGCCGCACGGCGCCTGCTCAGTGCTTGAGGTCGACCTTCTGCCCGGCGGTCGGGATCTGATTCAGCAGCACCGAGGTATCGAACTTGGCGTGCTCGAGCACGCGGCTCGACGCCGCTAAATCGAAGGCCAAGCCCCATTCGATGCCGTCAGCGACCGAGACGAAGAAGGTGCTCGACTCTTTGCAGCCCTTGGCGAAGCGCTCGATCGTGTCGCCGGTCATCGATAAGTCGGGGCCCGCCATGCCTTTGGTGCGCTTGCCGGCCGTACCGCCCGAAATCTTCCACACCGCGGTGCCGTAGTCGCTCGTCACCATGCCGACCACGCTGCACGCCGGCGCCTGCACCTTGGCCTCGGGCACGAAGTGTTGGTCTTGGCTGAACTCTTTGCGAGTGTCGGTCTTGAT
>JBBSAB010000151.1:0-16473 GCA_038252755.1 Polyangiales bacterium
GGGGAAATACTCCGGCGGTCCTCCCGGCTCCATAACCATCGCTCGTGGCTTCGAAAAGCTTTTGGCAAGCGTCGAAGCCGTCTTGGCTGTGGAAAACAGCTCCAGGATGCGATGAATGCTCAGCCGCCTTCCTGTTGTCCCCGCTCGCGCGGGCAAGATGCGATGAATCATCAGCCGTCGCTCGGCCCGCGAAATGGGCGAGTTGGTTGTCGCGGACCGAAAGGCTGGCTAACGTGGCGGCATGCGCACCCGAGATGCCGCGTGGCTGCCGCTGATTTTGTTGGGTATGGCCTGCGGAGGGCCGGCTGCACCAGCCGCGAGCCCGGAGTTGCCGGCCGACGCGCCCGCCGCGAAGGCGCCTGCCGCGGGTGACGCCGAAGATCCGCCAGCCAAAGGCGACGCGCCAAGCAGCGACAAGCCGGCCAGCAACGCGCCGGCATCGGACGCTGACGTTGCGGCGATCTTGCAGTTGGTCGTCGATGATCCGGAGCTCGACAAGTACTTGCACCTCGGCGAGCCGGGGCGATTCCCGCTGCAGCTGGCCGGTGAGCATTTGCCGAGCGAGCTCAAGCTGATCAAGGCGACCGGGCCGGTGAAAATCGTCGACGGTCCCAAGTCCAAAAAGGACGCTGTCTTGGTTGTGACCGAAATCGATGTCCAGGGCGACAAGGCCAGCGTGCGCTACCGCTACGACATCGAGGGTATTCGCGGCAACGTCACGCTGGCCAGGCTCACCCATGGCTGGGAGCTGAAAAATAGCCGTTTGGTCGAGCACTAGCAGCTGCGCCGAGCGCGCGCGCTGCTAGAGTCGGCGCGATGCAGCCGCTGTCAGTGCCGCCGACCGATGCCGATCACGTGCTCGGACGGCTAGATGCTTCAATCGTGATCGTCGAATACGGCGACTACGATTGTCCGCACACGCGACGTGCGCACGGCATCTTGAAGGACCTGATCGCCGACAGCGCCGTCGGCGTGGCGCTAGTGTTTCGGCCTTTCCCGCTCCGCCACATGCACGAAAACGCCCAGCAACTGGCGGAGTGGATGCAGGCGATTCGCGAGCCTGCAACTTTTTGGGCGGCGCACGAGCGGCTGATGGCGCAGGGGCGCATGTCGCTCGAGGTAGCTGAAGCTGAGCTGTCCGCGATGGGCTTGGACACCGCCGACCTGTCACGGCACAGCGCCGAAGCCGCGCTCGGTGTTCAAGCCGACGTGGATCGCGGTCTGCTCGACGGTGTGCATTCGACGCCGTCCTTCTTCTTCAACGGCGCACCCCACGACGGCCACTACGACCTCGATACGCTGCGCCAGCAGTTGCTCCAGGCGCCCGAGCGCGCGGTCTAGTCGCGATGGCACCCAAGGTGGCGCTTCACGACCCCGTGCTGGGGCCGTTGACCGATGACCTGTTGACGCGTGACGTGCGCGTGTACCAGCGCGCCAAGGGGCACCGCTTCTCTTCCGATGACGTGGCGACCGCCTACGTGGCGTTTGCGGCGCGTCCGACCGCGCGGCGCGTGCTCGATTTGGGCTGCGGTCTCGGTTCGGTGCTGCTGCATCTGGCGTGGAAGCTACCGGACGCCGAGCTGTGGGGTGTGGAGGCTCAGGCGATGTCATTCGAGCTGCTGCAACGCAACGTCGCGCGCTCGGGCTTCGCTAATCGCGTGCACATTCAGCACGGCGATCTGCGCGAGCTCGCGCCGCTGCCTGAGCTTGGCGGCGCCTTCGACTTGGTGACCGGCACGCCTCCCTACTTTCCGCCCGAGGCGGCCCTGGACGCGGAAGACGAGCAGCGGGCGTTCGCTCGCATCGAATACCGAGGTGGTGTCGAGGCCTACATCTCGGCTGGAGCGCGCCTGCTCGACGCCGAAGGTGCGCTGGTGCTGTGCGGGGATGCCCGCGTCGCACAACGCACTACAGCGGCCAGTCAAATTGCTGGGCTTTCGCTGCATTCGCGCTGTGACGTTGTGCCACGCGCCGGTCGCGCGCCGCTGTTTTCAATCTGGACGCTCGGCTGGCAGCCGGCCGCGTTTGAAGCGGCTACACTTACGCTGCGAGGCCCGCAAGGCGAGCCGACGGCCGACGCTGGCCGACTTCGCGAATTTTCTGGATTCGAGCGAATCTTCTGCTGATTCTGTGACGTCTATCCCGCTAAGGAACCGTTGGCGACGCCGTCGAGCATGTCCCTGAAAGCCGCCTCACCCTACGTACCCGGCTACGTGATCGCGGGTAAGTACGAGCTTGAGGTCGAGCTTGGGCAAGGTGGCATGGGCGTGGTGTGGCGTGCGCGTAACGTCGCGCTCGATGCGCCGGTCGCGATCAAGGTCGTGCGCGCCACGACCGACAAGGCGCTGTTGCGTGGCCGCCTGGTGCAAGAGGCTCGCGCCGCGGCCAAGCTTGCCCACCCGGCGATCGTCAAGGTGTTCGACGTCGGGCAGACCGAGAGCGGCGATCCATTCATCGTGATGGAGCTGCTGCGCGGCGACAGCCTCGCAACGATCTTGGACACCGAGGGCCGACTGCCTGCAGTGCAAGCGGTGCGCTCGCTCTTGCCAATCGCCGACGCGCTGTGGCTCGCCCATGGCAAGGGCATCGTGCACCGCGACTTGAAGCCGGACAACGTGTTCATCGTCCAGCACGACGGCGCCATCCAACCGACGCTCGTCGATTTTGGCATCGTCAAACTGCAAGATGCAGAAGCCAAGAATCAGCTGACCAAAGACGGCGACGTCTTGGGCAGCCCCGACTACATGTCGCCCGAGCAGGCGCGCGGGCAGGACGACGTCACGCACCTGACCGACCTCTGGTCGTTCTGCGTGGTGCTCTACGAGACCGTTTCCGGTCGCACGCCGTTCAAGGGCTCCAATTACAACGCGCTGCTACGGCAGATCGTCGAAGATACCCCGCCCAGCTTGCGTGAGCTGGCCGCCGGCGACGACGAGCTTTCGGCGATCGTCGCGCGCGGCTTGAGCAAACGGCCCGGAGATCGCTTCGCTTCGATGGGTGAGCTCGGTCGGACGCTCGCGAAATGGCTGCTCACGCAAGGCGTGACCGAAGATATTTGCGGCACCACGCTCGAAGCCAAGTGGCTGCGCGCGACCGATCCGCACGGGCGCGCCGGCCAGCAGTCGCTCAGTGACTTTTGGCTAAACGAGAGCGGCTCGGGGGTTCGGCGCAACGGTGGTGGGTCGCTCAACACGCTACCAGTGCCGCCGGACGCTCAAACCACCGATCCCGAGGTCGTGCCCGCATCCGAGGCAGCGCTGGCCTTGGGACAACGTCCGGACGTCCGTTCGAAATGGGTTTGGCTCGGCGTTGCGGGCGTGCTGCTGCTCGGCTTTGCTGGTTTTGCGATGGGTAAACGGCTGAAGGGGGCGCCTCGCGTGAGTCCGCAGTCGGTGACCGCCCAAGCCCGGGCCGCTGCGGTACCCGACGCACCGGCTCCCGTTCCGGTCGTTTCGATCGCAGCGTTGCCGGAAGAGGGCCAGACGGCAACGCCCGGCAATGACGCCGAGAAGCGTGCCCAGCCGGTTGCCGGCAAGGTACCCTCTCTGTCTGGACGAGCGTCAGGCGTTGGCCGCGGCGCAAAGCCAGCCGCGCCCGCGAAACGTCCCCCTAGCTCAGGCACCGCGAAGACTAAGTCTGGGGACAAGCCGGGCGATTTGATGAGCCCGTATTGATGATGGCACCCCGAATCCGTTCCTCGCTCTTCGCGCTTGTCTGGCTGACCTGCATTTCGGTTCCCGCATTGGCGCAGGGCAACGCCCCGCCCGATCCAACGACCGAGGCCGGGAAACGCGCTGAGGGTAAGGAGCGCTACGAGCGCGGCGCTCAGGCGTATCAGGCCGGCCGCTTCAAAGACGCCATCGATCTGTTCCTCCAGGCCGACGCGTTGGCCCCGAGCGCGGCGTTGTCGTTCAACATCGCGCGCGCGTACGAAAAGATCGGCGACGACGCGGCCACCCTGCAGTGGTACCGCGACTTTCGCCGTCGCGCTCCGGACGCCAAGAACGGGCCCGACGTTGACCAGCGCATCCACGCTTTGGAACAGGCGCTGGCCAAGAACGGCGTGCAACAGGTGACGATCCTTTCGCGCCCGCTCGGTGCAACCGTCATCGTCGACGACAAACCGCGCGGCGTGACGCCGTTTACTGGCCAGTTCGCGCCGGGCACACACGAGGTCATCTTATCCCTGAAGGGTTACGCTGACTCCGAGCAAGAGCTCCATCTGCCGGCGGATCACGCGCAAGAGCTCGAGGTACCGCTCGTGCCCGTCGCGGAGGGCGAGGCGGAAAAGCCAATGAAGAGCCCAAGCGGCAGCGCAGCGCCTGTTCGGACCGGCGATGCTCCGGGGCCCCGCGACAGCGCGGGTGGCAGCAAATTCGGCATCTGGCCGTGGGTCGGCCTCGGCGCGGGTGCCGCGGCGTTGGGTGGTGCCCTCGGCTTCGAGCTGGCGCGGCGTAGCGCGGAGAACGACGCGAACGGTGACGCGACACAGGTTGGCTACAAATCCAAGCTCGACAGCGAACAGAGTCGACAGACCACCGCGCGCGTCCTGGCTGCGGTCGGCGGCACGCTGGCGATCGCGGGCGGCACGCTGTTGATCATCGACCTTTCGTCGCAGCCCGGTCACGCCCAAATGTCGTCGCGGGTCGGGTTCGGTTGCGTACCTGGCGGCTGCAACGTCGACTTGCGAGGATCCTTCTGAATGGCGCGAGCGAATTCACGATCGGCAGCGCCAACGTGGCGTGGCTTGCGTTGGCTGGTCTCGTGCCTGACGCTCTTCGTTCTGGCTGGTCTGCCGCTAGGTTGCCAGAGCGGATTGAGCGAAAGCTTGGATGGCCGAGCCTGCGGTCCCCGCGGCGAATGCTTGGCTGGCTATACCTGCGACGCCGCGTCGAGCAAGTGCGTGAAGACCGGCGGGGCCACGCTTGCTTGCGGCGAGGGCCAGACGGTGTGCGGCGGTGCCTGCGTCGTGCTCAGCGACGACGAGAACAACTGCCGCTCGTGCGGTACGACGTGTAGCGCGCCACCCCACGGTAGTCCGGTGTGCATCGATTCGGAGTGCTCGTTCGCCTGCAAATCCGGATTTCTGGGGTGTGGGAACAGCTGCGTTGACGCCGCGACCGATGTCGAAAACTGCGGCGCCTGTGGGCACGCGTGCCCAGGCGGCGCGGGCGGGGTAGCGGCTTGTCGCGATGGTGTGTGCGCGGTCGACTGCGCTGCCGGCTTCAACGACTGCTCGGGCGCCTGCGTCGACGTTTCGAATGATCCAGCGCGCTGCGGCGGTTGCAATACGACTTGCTCGGCGATCCAAGCCTGCGATCTCGGAAAGTGCCAGGCGGACTGTGCTGGCGGCCGTGCGAACTGCAGCGGTTCGTGCATGGACACCACGACTAGCCCTTCCAACTGCGGCTACTGCGGCATGGCTTGCCCGATGCCGGCCAATGGCGCGGCATCTTGCAAGGGCGGGGAGTGCTCGGTCGTGTGCTCTGCCGGCTTCGAGCTGTGTGGCTCGGCTTGCGTCGCGATCAAGACCGATGCGCAGAACTGCGGCGAATGCGGCAACGCCTGCGACGCGCCGGCCAACGGCATCGGCGTTTGCGTCGGCGGCAAGTGTGGTGCGAGCTGCGGTCAGGGCTTCGCGCTGTGCGGCTCTGCCTGTGTCGACACCAACACCAGCCCCGCCAACTGCGGCGGCTGTGACAAGCCGTGTGGGGCGACCGAGGCCTGCTCGAACGGCAAGTGCGTCAACGGCTGCCCTGGCGGAACGACGAACTGCGGCGGGTCCTGCGTCGACACGGCGAGCGACCCGGCCCATTGCACGACCTGCAACAACGCCTGTCCGGCGGTTGTCAACGGCTCGGCGACTTGCGATGCCAACGGCTGTGGGGTCGCTTGCGCCGACGGTTTTGGCCCGTGCAACGGCGAGTGCATGAAGCTCGACGACACGCAGAACTGCGGTGCGTGTGGCAAGGCATGCGCTGCAAAGCCGAACAGCAGCGCGGTGTGCGGCCCGACCGGCTGCGATATTGCCTGTAATTTCGGTTACACCAAATGCGGCGGGGAATGCGTCGACCTCAATTCGGACCTCGCGCATTGTGGCAGCTGTCCGATGGCTTGCGGCGCCAAACAGGTGTGCGCGACCGGCAAATGCAGCGACGTCTGCGTTGGTAGCGACACCAGTTGCGATGGTTCTTGCGTCAACCTTCAGACCAGCACCTCGCACTGCGGCTCTTGCACGAAAGTGTGTATGCCGCCCAACAACGCGACGCCGACGTGCGCCGCCGCGACCTGCGACTTTGCCTGCGTCTCGCCGTACATCAAGTGCAGCAGCGCATGCGCCAACACGAATACCGATCCCTTGAACTGCGGCGGTTGCGCTAAGGTCTGCCCGACCAAGGTGCACGCCGTGCCGGTTTGCTCGAACAGCCAGTGCACCACGAAGTGCGCCACCGGTTACTCGCAGTGCAACGGCGTGTGCGTCGACACCAACACGGATCGAAACAACTGTGGTCAGTGTGGCCAAAAATGCGACCGCGGCGAAAGCTGCAACGCGAGCAACTGTGGCTGAGCGGCTCGTACGGGTGTTGCTGCCAGCGCTGGCGCTGGCGTTCGTGGCCTTGCCGGCCGCTGGCGTCGAGGTGGGGGCTGGTGATCGGGCGCGGGCCGCGCTGCACCGTGTAGGCGTGCCGGAGCCTGGAAAGCCTGGAGCCGTGTCGGTTGCGACCGACGTCAGCGCGGGCGTGACCGAGAGCTTGGCCAGCAGCGATGCGGCGCACGCGCGTTTTTCGGCTCACGCGGCGGCTGCGGTCGACGCGACGCGCTGGCTCAACTTCGGCGCTTGGGTCAGTGGGCGCTATGACTTGCACCCGCACGACGCGCGCGGATCCGACGATGGTTTTCTGTTCCAGCCCGAGCTGTCGACGCGGCTTGCGTGGCGAAACGGCGCGCTCGGTTACGGCTTCGAGGCTACGGCTTGGGTGCCGGGCGGCGCGGATGTCGGCTCGTCTTTCTCGGGGCTGAGTGCTGATGGTCGAGTGCTGGTCAGCGGTCAGGCTTCCGAGCTGCTGGTGGCGGGCTACGCCGGCTACCGGTTGGATCGGAGCACGCAGTCCGCCGGTGACACGGCTCGCATGCGCTTCGGCGACCGCAGCGCGCTTGGCGTCAGTGATTTCGACGCGGTGCTCGCCGGCCTGGGTGTCGGCTACCCCGCCGGACGCACGTTGCTGTTCGGCGAGCTGGCGGCCCAGCTGTTGCTCGGAAGCCCCAAGATCAGCGCGTCGCCGCTGTGGGTAACCGTCGGCGCGCGCCGGCCGGTGGGACCCGAGGGCATGACTTTGGAGCTGTCGCTCGACGCGCTGGCGAGCGCGCGTCCGGATTTGAGCGCGACGACGGAGCTGTTCCCGATCGAGCCGCGCGTCGCGCTCAATCTGGGGTTGCGTTACCGGTTTGGAGCGCAAAAGCCAGCGAGCACCACGGCCGTCGCCGCGACGCCGACGCCGACGCCGCCTGTCGCGACGCCGGTGACCAAGCCGACCTCGGTCGAGCTGGAGCTGCTCGATGACCGCGGCCAGCCCCTGCAGCGCGCTCAGGTTGTCGTCACGCAAGGCGAAACCGAGACGCCGTTGACAGAGGTCACACCCGGCCACTATCGGCTCGACAACGCCCAGCCGGGACGCGCGCACCTGCGCGTGCGCGCCGAAGGCTTTCAGCCGGTCGAGCGCGACATCGACTTGAGTAAGGGCTCGGCCGCGCGGGTCGACGTTCGGGTCGAGCAGGCGCTGCCCGCCGGCCAAGTGCGGGGCCTGGTTCGATCGTTCCGCGGCAAGCCGTTGGCCGCGAGCATCCACCTCGAGCCGGGCGGCACCGCGACCAAAACCGACGCCCAGGGCTTCTTCCAGATCGACGTGCCACCCGGCGACTACGAGGTCGTGATCGAGGCCGTCGGCTATCAAGCGCAACGACGCCGAGCCAAGGTCGAAAAGCAGGGCGTCGTCATCGTCAACGCCGACTTGAGCCAGTAAGCATGACGGTGCGCTTGCCTCGGCTGCTGATCTGGCTGTGCTCGGTGGCGGTGCTGTTCGGTTGTCATCCCGCGGCTGACGAGCTGGCCAAGCTCGAGGCCAAGGCTGGCACGGTTGATCGCGACAGCGCCGGCAAACGAGGGAGCTGGAGCGCTGCCGCGATCGGCGCGGGCTTTCTGGTCGGCGACGGCGTGCGCACGGCGCGCGGCGCGACTGCGCAGCTGCGGCTGAGCGACGCCAGCGGTCTGACGTTGCAAGAGAAGACGCTGCTGCGCTTCTTGGCGACCGCACCCGGCAAGAAGGGGCACGGCCTGGACGTACAGTCCGGTGAGGTCGTGCTCGACGTGGGACAGCTGCCGCTGGAGATCGAGACGCCGGCAGGTCCCGCACGGCTCGAGCCGGGCACGCGGATCAAGCTGCGTAAGACCGACGCGGGGACGCGCTTCGACGTGGAGATCGGCGCTGCACACCTGACCGAATCACACCAAGATTTGAAGTCCGGCGAGGGGCTCGAGGTCGGGATTGGGCGGGCGGTGATCGAGCGGATCAGTGCCCCGCCAGCCGTGGCGTCAGGGCTGCCGAGCGCCGCGAACCTGGCCGCCGCGAACCCAGCCGCCGCGAGCCCGAGCGCTGCAGCTTCGGGCCAAGCCGTGAGCGCCGACGACCACCGCGCGCACGGCCCCGACGTTGCGGATTTCCTGGCTGCGGCTGGTGACTCGTTGATCGTCCACGATCCGCACCCGCCGACCGTCGTTGGTTTCGCGACACCGCGCTGTTCGGGCGTGGCGGTGTTGGAGGTCGGCGCGAAGAAGCGCGAAACGATCGGCACCGCCAAGGTGACAGCGGCCTTTCCGGCTGGCAGGCAGCGCTACCGACTGCGCTGCGACTCGGACGCCGCGCCGTTGGCCGAGGGCTTCGTTACGGTGTTGGCGGACTCGGGCAGTCGCCGGCTGGCCAGCGCGGCGCCGACCAATCGCATCGACGCCGACGGGCGGCGATACACGATTCTTTATCAAAGCCTGTTGCCGAAGGTCTCGGTGCGTTGGCCCAACCCGCCGAGCGCGGGGTCGTTTCAGCTGTTCCTCCGCTCGCAGGGTAAGGGACAGAAGCAGTTCTCGGCCGGGACGCCGAGCTACGCGTTGCCGCCAGGGGCGCTGACCGAGGGCGCGCATGAGCTGTGGTTCGGTTCAGGCAGCGAGCAGTCGCGCAAAACGACGGTCGTCGTGCAGTTCGACAACGCCGCGCCGACTGCCAGCATCAGCTCACCCGCCGAAAAGGCGTTCGCACCTGGCTCGACCGTCTCGGTGGCCGGCATGGCGCTGCCGGGCTGGACGGTCTCGGTCGCCGGCCGGGAGCTGCCCCAGGACGGCCAGCAGCGGTTTTCGGGCGAAGTCACGGCGCCGGGCGACGCTTCCGCCTTGGCAATTCGCTTCGCTCACCCTCAGCGTGGCGTTCACTACTATCTTCGGCGATCCTCACACTAAGGCCGATCGTGTCGACAACCTCGATGTCTGGACGGGTGGTGCTCGGGCGCTACCGCGTCGTCGCGCCGCTGGCACGCGGTGGCATGGGCATCATCTACCTCGGGCGGCTGGAAGGCGCGGCGGGGTTCTCCAAGCCGGTCGTGATCAAGACGGTCATTCCCGACGCCAAGGACGCGCGCGCGGCGCAGCTGTTTGCACGTGAGGCGCGCATCGTTTCGAACCTGGAGCATCCGTCGATCGTCGGCGTGCTCGACTTCGGCGAGGTCGACGGCGAGTACATCATGGTGCTCGAGTACGTGCACGGCTTCCACCTCGGGAATTGGTGGCGCTACGTGCGTGAGGCGCGCGGCTCGATGCCGGTGGCGCACGCGGTCGAGGTGCTGTTGCCGGTGCTCGATGCGCTCGACTTCGCCCATCGGTTGAAGCGGTCGGACGGCACGCCGCTCGACATCGTGCACCGCGATATCTCTCCGGCCAATATCCTGCTCGACCTCCAGGGTAACGTGAAGCTCCACGACTTTGGCATCGCGCGGATGGCGGACGACGAGTTCAAGACTCAGGACGGCACGTTTCGTGGCACGCTGTCGTTCACGGCGCCGGAGACCGTGCAAGGCGTCGCCGCCAGCCCGCGCAGTGATTTGTATGCGTGCGGCGTCGTGCTGTACCAGATGATCGCCGGTGCGAATCCGTTTCGCGGTGAATTGCCGAGTGAAACCCTGCATCGCGTGATGACGCACGTGCCGCCGCGGCTGCGCGCCCAGCGCGATGACGTGAGCGAGGCGCTCGACGCGGTGATTGCGCGCGCGATGCAAAAGGATCCGGCGCTGCGCTTCGACTCGGCCGGCAGCTTCGCCGATGCGCTGCGTGCCGCCCGGACCTGGCCCGAGCCCGAGGCCTCGGCTGCGCTCGCCGCGGCGATCCTGCGTGACTTCAGCGGTGAGGAGATGCCCACGTACCTCGGTGTCGAAGCGCTGCACGTGCGCGATGCCGCCTGGCGCGCGTTGCAGACGCCGCGTGACCGGCAGCCGCTCACCTCGAGCCGTCCGCCTGGGGGGACACCGCGCCAGCAGCTGACCGAAACCGGGGAGTTGCCGGCGCCCGACGGGTCCTTAGCGACGGTCCAAGCACTGCCCTCCGCGTCGCTGCTCAAGCTGGCTCGTCAGGGCGCGCCAACCGCGAAGGGCGAAAACGATCTGACGAGCTTGATACCAGTGGCGCCGGCTGCGGTCGGGACTGCAGCGGCGGCAGCGCCAACTCCCGCACCCGCGTCGCGCAGGGGCTTGGTCGCGTTCGGGTTTCTGGCAGGATTGCTCGCGCTTGGCGCGGCGGCCTATCCGTTGCTGCGGCGCGAGCCGGCGCCGTCGGCGCCGCGGTTCCTGCTGATCGAGAAGGAGACCGACGCGGAGCCGTCGGCCAGCCCGAGTCAAAGCGTGGCCGCCCAGCCGCTCACTGCGACGCCTGCCGTCACGCCGCCTGCCGTCACGCCGCCTGCCGTCACGCCGCCTGCCGTCACGCCGTCGAGCGTGGGTGCAGCGCTCGTCAAAGCCCCGCGAGCTGGCAGTGAGGTCTCGGGCTCGAGCCTGACCGCGGCGTTCCAAAAGCAACGCGGTCGCGTCGAGGCTTGCTTCCGCGATCACCCGAGCAGCACCTCCGCGTCGCCGCAGGTCACGATTCGCTTTCAAATCGAGGCCAGCGGCGCGGTGCGCAGCGCGGAGCTGTCGCCGCCGTCGATCGGAGGCTCCACGCTCGGTGCGTGCTTGTTGGGCGTCGCGCGCGGCACGCATTTTCCGGCCAGCGAGGCGCCAGTCTCGTTCTCGATCCCGATCACTGCCCGCAAGACCGGCGGTTGAGGCTGCGGGTGGCCTCACGGTCCCTGGCAAATGAACGGCACGACGGCGGTGCAACTGCGGACCTGCCAATCGCTAGCTTGGAGCAACCCGGCACACTGCTGCACCCCGTTGACGCTCGGGCTTGAGGCTGCCCATTTGGCGAATTGACCGCCGACCGCGGAGCCAGTCGGCCCGCCCTGCCAAAACAACGTGCCGTCGCCCCAGCGCCACTCGCCTGCCAATGCGCGATCATTGGCGCCGATCAGCGCGAATCCGTTCAGATCGAAGACCCCCTGCGCCTGGGCGGTGGCGACCACGAACGCGTTCTCGGCCTCCGCGTCGATGCGGGTCAGGTGCATGGCTTGGGTTTGGCAGTGTGCCTCCGCGGCGCTCCAGTTGAGCGCGTTTTTGCAGAACCAGTAACTGCGCATGGCGAGCGTTGCGCACGTGCAGTCGGTCGTGGTCGTGCAGCCCGTGAAGGTACCGCCGCCAGCACCGCCCGCGCCTGCCGCCGTCGTGGGGGCGCCGGCCGCTGCACCGGGGCCGCTGCCCGGAGCGCCGGCGAGCGGCGTCTCGCCCGTTCGCCCAGCGGCGCCTCGCCAGCGTTGACTTGGGCGGAGCCAGCGCTTGGCATTCCGCTTCCGCCGCTCGCCGCGTTGGTGGCCCCGACACCGGCCGCGCCGTTCACGTCGCTTGGGTCGAGCTCCTGGTAGCCGATGCGGCAGTTGGCCACCGTGACCGACGCCACAGCGAGTAGGCCATAGAGTGGCCACCTCCGCGTTTTGCCAAGCCCGGGACGCACGATGTCAGGATAACATCGGTGCCAGGCTGTCCGGCCAATTCAATAGGGTGACAGCAGGTCGGAGCTCGGCGGAGCCGGGCCTTTGGGCGGGGCGTTGGTTGCCGGCGGGCCGTTCTGGCCCTGGCGAGCTGCCGCTTTGCTCGAGCTTTGGGCTTTGTCGACGCGAGCAGCCGTTGGTGGGGGCTGCGGGGCTGCGGGGGTCGCCGCTACATTGGGTGACGCTGTGGGCGCGGCAGCTTCTTCAGCTTGCTTGGTGGGCAACTGCGCCGTGGGCGGCAACGCGGCTGTGACCGCGGCAGGTTCAGCGAGCGCGCGTGGGCGAGAAGCAGCGAGCCAGCCGAACAGCAAGGCCGCCACCGCCGTCGCCACGAGCGCGCCGAACAGGTAGAGCGAACGCTTGCGGTCCGGACGCTGCGCGGACGTCGTGCCCATCGCGTACGGCGTGCCAGCGTGCTTCGCCAGGGGCACGGTGGGCGCGTTGCCCATATGCTTCGAGCCAACGCCCCAGTTTGCGCCCGAGATGGTGCGCACGCCGGAGGGCGGCGCTGGCCAACTGTCGGGGATCGACGAGCGCGATACGCGCCCTAGCGGCGAAGGATCGGTCGTGCGCGACAGCCAGCGCGCTTCGAGCGACACGCCGCATGCGTCTTCGTTGATGCCTTGCGCGGAGAGCCAGCCGGCCAGCGCCTTGCCGAGCTGCCCGATTGAATCGAACCGCGCGCCCGGGTCCTTGCTCAGGCCGCGCGCGACGATGTTCGAAAGCTCCTGATCCGCAGCCTGAAGATCGCGCAAGCTGAGCGGCTCTGTCTCGACGATCAACCGCAAGAGCGCGTTGTAGCTGGCGGATTGGAACGGCGGAACGCCGCAGATAGTCTCGTACAGCACGACTGAGAACGACCAAATGTCGCTGCGGTGATCGATGCTGTCGAGGCCGCGTGCTTGCTCGGGCGACATGTAGTCGGGGCTACCCAGTACCGCGCCGACTTGGGTCAGTTGCGTGTCGCCGTTTTGAAGCTCGTGCTTGACGATGCCGAAGTCGACGAGCTTGGGCTGAAGCTGGCCTTCCTCGTCATTGGCGATGAACACGTTGTCCGGCTTTACGTCGCGATGAACGAAGCCCTTGGCGTGAGCGACCGCAAGCGCGTCAGCGATTGGCAGCAGCAGCTGCACGACACGCACGCTGCTGATTCGACCTTCGCGTTCGAGCAGCTGGGCCAAGCTGACCCCGTGCAACAGCTCCATGACGATGAACGGATCACCTAGCGCGGTCGTGCCGACGTCGAACACGCGCACGATCGCCGGGTGGGCGAGCTTGGCGGCGGCGCGCGCCTCCTGCAGCAGGCGTCCGCGCAAGAGCTCGCGATCCAGATCAGTGCGGATCAGCTTCAGCGCCACCGGCATGTCGATGGTGGTGTTGCGCGCCCGGAACACCGCTCCCATACCGCCCGAGCCGATCAGCTCCTCAAGCGCGTACTTGCCCGCGATCACGTCGCCTGGGGCGTAGGTGAAGGGCGGCGGCTCTGAAAGATGGGGAACGGGCGGCATCGGCGCGCCTCAGCTAGCGCATGAAACGCATAGCACTTTTTGCACCCGCCCACATCACCTTACACAGTGCCTTTACAGTTTTTTTGAGGGGCGATTCTTCATCACCTCTTGGCCCTGGTTTTCGGCGCCTGAATCGCCTGCGGCGGCAACCCGGACGTCGTCGTCCCCAGTCACGGAATCGACGGCAGCGGTGGCGAGCCCGGTAACGGCAGCGGCACGGGCGCGAAGGGCCCCCTCCTCGCCCTCGGCGGTCACAACGACTACGACACCGGCCAGGGCGGTGGCTTCACGTGCGACGCGAGCAACCCCGACTGTCAAACCGAGCAGCCAGGCTGCGGTGGGCGGCTCCGCGTATACTGGAAACGGTATGTTGCGACGGGCAGTCACGGCGTTGATGTTCCTGGCTCTGAGCGGCTGCGGAGACGTCGTGCGCTTGGAGGTCGTTTGGGATGACTGCCCGAACGACGACGAGAAGGTTTACCCGGGCGTTTGCGGTTGCGGTGTCGCCGAAGCGCGCTGCTTGCCGCTCAAGAACGCGATCGTGCACCGCTACGCCTTCGACGGTAAAGGCACGATCGCGGTCGACGACGTCGGCGGCGCTGACGGCACAATCCTGAACACCGCGCTGACCGGCATCGGCCAGCTCTATCTCGACCGCGCCAGCGAGCTCGAGCAGTACGTGGAGCTACCGAACGGCATCATCAGCCGGCTCGGCAGCGCTACCATCGAGACGTGGGTGGTTTGGGAGACGCCGCCGACCACGCCCAAGGCGTTTTGGGAGCGCATCTTCGATTTCGGGGTCAGCACGGCCGGTGAGGACCAACGCGAAAGCGGCAAGAGCTACCTGTTTCTCGCGCCGGGTGAGCCGGGCACGACGCCACCCATGCCGCGCACGGCTTACCGCGACGCCAATAGCGGCGGGGAAGTGATCGTTGACGGCAAGCATCCGTGTCCGATCAACACCGTTTTCCACGTGGCAGTCGTGGTCGACGAGCAAGGGCAAGAGCTGCGCCTCTACTTGAACGGCGTCAGAGAAGACGCGATCGCGTTGGTCGAGCCGCTCTCGGGCATCGACGACGTGAACAATTGGCTCGGGCGCTCGCAGTTCGGGGTGGATACGCGGTTTGGCGGCAGCTTCCTCGAATTTCGGATCTACGACCAAGCGCTGACGCAAGCGCAACTGGCCGACAGCCTCGCGCTCGGCACATCGCCGGAATTTTTGAACCCGAAGCCGGTCGCTCAGGACGTCAGCGGCGCGCCGTGATGCGCCGGTGAGTGCACTGCCAGCACGCTCTCTTCACTCGGCACGCCGAGGCGCAGCGGGAAGCCGTAGTGGCCGGTGCCGCGATGCACGTACAGTCGATCGGTACCGCGTGCCCAGAAGCCGTGGTCCGGCATCTTCACGAACGCGCGCATCATCGTGTACGGCAAACCCAAGCTGACGAGTCCGACTTGGCCGCCGTGGGTGTGACCCGACAGCGTGAGATCGGCTTCGCCTTCGGGAAGGTGCACGAACGCGCCGGGATCGTGCAGCAACACGATGCGTAGCGCGCCGGCTTCGCGCGGGTACGCCGCACAAACACGCGCCAGGTGCTGTTTGCGCTCGCGCCACACGAAGTCCATGCCGACGAGCTGGACACGGCCGGCGGCGGTGTCGAGACTGACGGCTTCGTCGACCAGCAGCGTGACGCCGTTCTCGCTCAGCGCGCGGCGAACGGTAGCGAGCGCTTCGTGATCGTGGTTGCCCAAACACGCAAAAACGCGGCCCGGAAGCTGCTTGAGCGGCGCCAGCGCAGTCTCGAGCAGCCGCGGATCGGCCTGCGACTCCATGGTCAGAAAATCGCCGGTGAGCAGCACCAGATCCGGCGTTTTCTCGACCGCGCGCTGGCAGATGCGGGCGAGGCGCTCGACGGACATGAACGGACCCAGGTGCGGATCGGTGATTTGCACCAAGCGCAGCGGGCGCTGCACCCGCGCATCGCTGTCGGCATGCCGTGACAGGGCGGGAACGATCTGGCTATCGGCGACGACAATGTCGCGGGTTTCTTCGCGACTCCAGAGCGATTGCAAGACGCCGATCGCCGCGGCTGCGTAGGGCACCATCACACCTGGCAGATCAAATCCGAAGGCGCTCGTCAGCACCCACGGCAGTGCCAGCAACGTGCCGGCGCCGAAGAAGGCTCCCGGCACGCTGATCAACGCGCGGTACGCGAGCGTGCGCATGCGTGGCCGAATCAGGCCGAGCGACTGCACGAACACGGTCGCGTGCAGGTAGCAGAACAGCAGCAGCACGTTCTGAAACCGATGCACCAGCGCGGCTGCGCACAACACCTGCAGCCCGAGCGTGATGCCGCGGAACATGGCGTAGGCCCGCGACCGCAACAGCGCCAGGCCGACCACTGCGAGCCACCCAATCAGGGAGATGACGAGAAACGCGCTCATCTCGAGCGGAACCAGCGAGCCGACATCTGCACTCTTCAGAGCCTGGTGTCCGTCAGCAGCTCCGTCAACGCACCGCCGGTCTTTCCCCCTTAAACGTGCCTACTCTCACAGAGAGGCGACCGGTACGGTCGCTTGGTGCTCGCGAAAGCCTTGCCAGAAGCCAGGCTTGGCGGGTGGCGGCTGAAAAATGAGACCCAATGGTCAGAGGGAGGCGGCTGAGCATTGGTCTCATTTCGCGATTCGAGCAGCGAGAAAACAGGAAGGCGGGAAGGCGGGAAGATTTCTGTTGTTCGAGCAGGCGCCTGAGGCCCAATCGCGATCCCCCTGCGTCCAGTTGCCAGTACCACCCA
>JBBSAB010000152.1:0-16435 GCA_038252755.1 Polyangiales bacterium
GCTCGCGCGTTTGCGCGAAAGTACGATCGACGCTGAGAGATGCGAGAAGGTGTGCACCGCCGCCGGATCGGTGAAGTCGTCGGCGGGCACGTACACGGCCTGAATCGAGGTGATGGCGCCAGCATCGGTGTTGGCGATGCGCTCTTCCAAGCTCGCCAATTCGGTGCCCATCGTCGGTTGATAGCCCAAACGCGAGGGCATCTGTCCGAGGAGGCCCGAGACCTCCATACCCGCTTGGATGAAGCGAAAAATGTTGTCGATCAGCAGCAATACGTCGCGGTGCTCGTCATCTCGGAAGTACTCGGCCATCGTGAGGGCCGCGTGCCCGACGCGAAAGCGGGCGCCGGGCGGCTCATTCATCTGCCCGAACAGCATCACCATGTGCTCGAGCACGCCCGCGTCCTTCATTTGACGATAGAGCTCCTCGCCTTCCCGGCAGCGCTCACCGATACCGCAGAACAGGCTGACGCCCTGTTGGTGGCCTACCATGTTGTGAATCATTTCGGTGAGCAGCACGGTCTTGCCCACACCCGCTCCGCCGAATAGCCCGCCTTTGCCGCCACGCTCGAGCGGCACCAGCACATCGATGACCTTGATGCCGGTTTCGAAGATTTCCGACTTGGTGGAGCGCCGCGCGAGGGGTGGTGGAGCTCGGTGCACTGAACGCCACTCGAGCTCGGGCAAGGCTGCACCGCGATCGATGACGTTGCCAAAGACGTCGAACATGCGCCCCAGGATTGCCTTGCCGACCGGCGCCTGCAGCGGTCCTCCGGTATCTTTCACCGGCGTGCCGCGCGCGAGCCCTTGCGTTGGTGTGAGCGCGATTCCGCGTACGTGGCGTGCGTCCCGCTGCGCCAGCACTTCAATCACGACGTGGGGTGCGTCGCCAGTGCGCACCAGGTTGTAGATCGCCGGCAAATGCGCGTCGAAGCGCATGTCGACGACGCTGCCGCGCACCGATACGACGCTGCCGGTGTTCGATGAATTGAGGTCGACCTTCTTCTCGTCGAAGAAAAACTCCCGCGCTTGGCCGATGCTGTCGCCGTGGTTGGCGCGAAGCTTGAAGTCTTGGGCTTCTCTCAGCACGATGTCTCGGTTATGCTTTTTTTCAGCTTGAAACGCAAGGCGGATCGGGCGGCGCGCTCATGGCGTGAGTGCAAGCGTCGTGCCGACCCCCATCGCACCGCGTCACGCGCCCGTCGAACGCGCGTTGAGCATTGCCGGGCAGGTCAAAGGTGCGCAGCGGGACACTTTGGCGTGGACCACGCGCGGCGCGCGCATGCTTCACTCGGAGGAAGTGAGCGCATCACGGCATCTGATCGAGTGCTAGCGTGCGCTCATGCGGTCGCAATCCCCTGCACTCGCTCGTTTGGCCACGCTGGCTTTGCTGGCGTTGGCGGGGACAACCACGGGGCGGCCGTAGCCACCGAATGCTCGAGACGATCGCTAGCGGCTGGCGCGCCGTCATCCGCGGCGGCACGCCGATCTACCGACTGCTCGAAGAAACGTTCGACGCTTACGCCGAGGACCGCGCCGACACCGTCGCCGCGGCACTGGCGTTTTACGCGTTGTTGTCGATGGCTCCGCTCGTGATCGTCGCGGTGGCGCTATCAGGGTTCGTGCTTGGGGACGCCACGGCTGAAGGCACGGCGCTGCGCCTCGTACGCGACACGGCTGGTCAAACCGCTGCGACTACGGTTGGCGCTTGGGTGAAGCAGGCTTCGGATGCTCGTGGGGCGGCGTCACTCGTGGGGTTCGTGCTGAGCCTGTACACTGCGTCTCGTCTGAGCACGCAGTTGCGCATCGGCCTAAACCAGGTCTGGAACGTCGACATCAGCCATGCCGATGGCTTCAAAGCATCGGTCACCAATTATTTGCGTCGGCGATTGTTTGCCTTCTTCTTGGTCTTGGCTTCGGGGCCCCTGCTGCTGGTGGTTTTCGTGTCGCGCGCGGTGCTCGCTGGGTTTCACGGCACGCGCTTTTGGCCAGCGCCGGTCTCGGGGGCTCTCGTCGAGGTCGCGCAGCTCATGTTTTCACTGCTGCTGGTGACGGGCATCTCCGCGATCATCTTCAAAATTGTGCCCGACAGACACATCGGATGGGCTGCTATTGCGCGCGGCGCAGGCTTCACTTCTTTGCTCTTCAACGTCGGAAATTGGCTGGTTGGTCTCTATCTCGGTCGCGCGGCGGTCACGGCGACCTACGGCGCCGCTGGCTCGGTAATCGTGGTCTTGCTCTGGTTGTACTTTTCGGCCCAACTGTTCCTGTTCGGCGCCGAGCTCACCCAGGTGTACGAACAAAGGTACCCGACGCGCGCGCGCTGACTCAGCGTTCGCTCGTAAGTCTGCTGGTCGATCTTACCTATTTCGCCGGCAGGGGCGCCGCGGTCGAAGCCGGCGGCTGGTTTTGCGGCATCCAACACTGGCCGGACTGCATGCGCTGCTGATGAAGGCGCACCTGCTGTCGCAAGTTGTCCAACTGCGACGTCTCCTTGGGCGTCAGAACGACGCGCGCGCCTTTGTGCGTCTTTTGGACGCTGGCTTTGGCGTCAGCCATCGGCTCAGCGGCACCCATGTGGCCGGTCCCGTCAGCCATTCCCATGCCGTTCCCCATCCCCATGCCGTTTCCGGTGCCCACCGCCATGCCATCGCGGTTGCCCATCCTACCCATACCAGATGTGCCGTCAGGCATCGCGCCGTGCTCGCTGCCCATTTGATGCCACATCATCGAACTTTGCCCCTGATGCATTTCGTACATCTGCGCCATGCGCGCCACGCGCGCTTGCAGGTCGGCCACATCGCCCTTGGTGGTGGTGAACGTGAGGGCCACGCCTTTCGGCACATCGGCAACTTGGACGTTCGCGTCTGCTACCAACATGGGACAGCCCAAGCCCATCTGCTCCGTCATCTGGTCGGTCTTCGGCGTCGTTGCGCCGCTCGTTCCCGGAGCTGCCTGGGCGCTCGCGCCAGGCATCCCTTGTTGCCCTTGCATCATTCCTCGCCCCTGCATCATTCCTTGCCCATTAGCGCCGGGTACGGTCTGAGTCGCCATCGGCTGCGCCCTTCGGGACGGCTTCGACGCGGTGTCGGCGGAATGATCCGTCTCCTTGTTGCATCCGAGTGCGGCACCGATGGCCAGCACGGTACCGGCGAGGGCGAATAAATTCGTCTTTTTCATGATTACTGATCCCTTTTTTACACGGCGCCCTGGCGCCGTTAGTCACACGTCAGCGCTACGCAACCGCAGCGCCTGCCGACCACGGACACCGAGCTGAAGCTCATCGCCGCCGCCGCGATCATCGACGGCGGCGCTGGCGTGGCCCATGATGCCAACCCGACGACGGGCTCGGCACCCTCAATCGTTCGAGGCGGTTCATGGCGGGATCCAACCCGCGCGCTCGAAGATAGAACGGCCGCCGCAAACGCCGCAGCGAGACACATTGTCGCGTGGCGAGTCGCAGTTCAATCCGGCGGCGGCAAGATTGGCCCTTCTGCCAGCGTTTCGCCGGTCGTAGCTCCGACGCCGGTCGCCGCCGCCGAGAATGCACCCCTCGTCGCCGGAGGATGCTTCAGGCCCGGAACGCCGAGACTACCTTCGGTCACTCCGATTTCGGCGTCGAGCACGTGATCCCTCTCAACGAGCTCGGCAGCGTTGCCCTCCGCCGCCCAGCTCGTCGACGCCCCCATCCCGGCGCCGATCACCGCGCCGGCAACCGCGCCCGCTGGGCCCGCTACCAGCGCGCCCATGCCGGCACCGCTCAGCGCGCCCACGACGCCCCCGATGGCTTCGTGCGCGTGCTGGCGCTTCGCATCCCGTTCGGCTTTGGTCTTTTGCGATCGTTTTGGTTTCATGATTTTGACTCCTGAACCCAAGCCTGCATCAAGCGCACCAGGGCTTGGCGAGCGGCGCAGACCGATGGCATCAATCCTGCAGCCAATCCAGCAGCGACATTGGGACAACCCTGTGGTCGTCGACGCGAATGCTGGCGCGCACTTCGTCGTCGTAACCGATCCTGGCTCTCCGCTGGAAGCGATCTGCCGATCGCGGGACCTTGGGCGCCGCTTTCTCGGTGAGGCGCGTCCGCGCTAGGTGTGAACCATGGACACGACGCTGAAAAAGTCGCTCAGTAAAGTGCCGGCAGTGACGCTGGGGTTTTGGGTGATCAAAATCGCCGCAACGACGCTCGGCGAGACTGGCGGTGATGCCGTGACGATGACCTTGAATTGGGGGTACTTGGTCGGCACCGCCATCTTTGGGGCCATCCTTGTCGGCGCCGTCAGCGCTCAGATCACTGCCAAAAGGTTCCGCCCATTTCTATATTGGGGCGTCATCATCGCGACCACCACCGTCGGGACGACACTCGCGGACTTCCTGGATCGCTCGCTCGGTATCGGCTACGTGGGCGGGTCGTCGATCCTCTTCGCGTTGGTCCTCGGCTCGCTCGCTCTTTGGTACAAGACCTGCGGGTCGGTCTCCGTTGAAACGGTCTCGTCGCCGCGCGTGGAAGCCTTTTACTGGATGACGATCCTTTTCTCTCAGACATTGGGCACGGCGCTCGGAGACTGGATGGCCGATGACACCGGCCTGGGCTACGAACGGGGAGCGATGGTGTTCGCCGCTGCTCTGGCCCTGGTCGTGGTGGCGCACTTCTACACGAAGGTGTCGCGGACGCTGCTGTTTTGGGCTGCCTTCGTCTTGACGCGTCCACTGGGCGCGACCGTTGGTGATCTTCTCGACAAGCCCCGAGCTAAAGGCGGCCTGGCCGTCGGTCGTTTCGAAGCATCAGCCGTGCTGATCGTCTTCATTGTGGTCTGCATTCTGCTGATTCCCCAGCGCGCGGGAGCACATCCGGGTGCCTCGGAGTCCTCGCGCTGAAGTGCGTTCGGCGCGCTGCCTTTCCGCGAACAACAACGCCTGCCGCGGCAAACCCGTAGTCGATGGGAGAAGATGCTCACTCGTTTTCGGAATGCACGTCGACCACCACACCCGTATCCGCGTCTACGTTGACCTCGCTGATCATCTTGCCCTTCTCAAGGCTCGGGTGAATCTCGAATGAGTAAATCCAACGGTGATTTTCGTGTTCGAGCTCTTCGGCTACTACTTTCCCGGGCACTCGAGCGAGGGCAGTTTGACGGGCGTCGCTCATCGAAATTTTTGCCTGATGCTTATCTTTTGCGGCGGCCTGAGCCCAGGGCGCAGTCGAAATGGCGGCAGCAAGCGACAGAGCAGCGATGTAACGGGTAGTCATGGGTTACTTTCCTTTTTGCGATTGTGGTGACGAGTTGAACATGACCCTTTGGTTCGCCCGCGCAAGTTAAGAATCGATGAATTACCCCCGGATGAACTGAGTGCGGCGCTGCCGCGCGCATCCTCGGCATCATTCGCGTCGCAGCCGAAGCGCGGCGGCGACGCGGCTGAGCTAGGCTCCGCGAACGTGGCCAACAGACGCCCCAGTCGAACGGAAACGCAGCATGAATGATGCAGACGCTTTCGCGGCCGGACCGGGATTCCGAACAATGAACAAACTCAAACAAGGAAGCTGAATCGCTCAAATCAGCCGGCGAGTTGCCGCGCTCGGAAGGATTGGACGCAGTCTCCACGAAGGCCGAAGCGGGGTTGTCCAACGAGGCCGGCATCCTTGAGCAGCAGGCCCGTCAGGCCAAGCCGAGGGGGAGAATCTTTTGGGGGCCACGTAAGCCATCCGCTAACGGTATGCGGCTCGGCAGTTCGTGGCCGAGCGCATCGTGAGGCATAAAAGTCACTCCGTAACTCGTGAAAACGGCCGCTGAGCCGCGCTCGACCCCGCTGCCTACTTGGCCGACAGGAGGTCGGGCGCTGCGCTGGCGCGACCCGCCGACGCCGATCGCGCGATGCGAGCCTGGGCCCAAAACTTACCTGCAGACGCTGAGCCGCGCGCTGTTCGGCGTCGCGACGCCCGGTGCCCCCGGGCGGGTTTGACTTTGGGGACCCGTGGCGGCAAACGAGTGGGGCCTGTGCCGCACTCCGTGAGTGAGCGGACGGGACCGAGCTCCTATGGCAGTAGCGAAATTTCCGACACAGGTCAGCTTTCCTTCGTTTTCATTTCGCTGGATCACGACGGGCCTGTTGGTCGTCGGACTCCTGCTGTTCGCTTGGACGGGCTTCTACACGGTGCCCGCCGAGTCAGAAGGTGTGGTGCTGCGCTTTGGACGGTTCGATCACATCGTGCCTTCGGGCCTGCACTTCAAGCTGCCGCTCGGCATCGACACCGCGCAAATCGTGCCGGTCAAACGCCAGCTGAAAGTGGAGTTTGGGTTTGGTACCGAGGGCGCCACGGCACCATTCCAGACCGGTCCACAGGCGGAGTGGACCGAGGTCAAAGCCATGGTCACGGGAGACCTGAACGCTGTGATGGTCGAGTGGGTGATTCAGTACCGCATCGAACGGGCTGATAGGTATCTGTTCAACGTGCGCAGTCCGGACGAGACCCTGCGCGACGCTTCCGAGAGCGTGATGCGCGAGGTGGTGGGTGATCGCAGCGTCGACGAGGTCATCACGATCGGGCGGCAAGAGGTCGAGGACGAGGCGCTGCAGAAGCTGCGCGCGCTGGTTCGCAGCTACGCCATGGGCATCAACGTGGACCAGGTACAGCTCAAGAACGTCAACCCACCAGAAAGGGTGCAAGCCTCGTTCAACGAAGTGAACCAAGCCCAGCAAGAGCGCGAGCGAGCGATCAACATCGCGAACGGCGAGTACAATAAAGAGATCCCACGCGCTCGAGGCCGCGCGACTCAGACGATTCGCGCCGCCGAGGGCTACGCGAAGCAGCGCGTGAACGAGGCCGAAGGCGAGGTCGCGGCATTCAACGCCCTGCTTGCCGAATACAACAAGGCGCCAGAGGTGACCCGCCGCCGCCTCTACCTCGAGACGATGGCCGAGGTTCTGCCGAAGGTGAAAAACAAAGTGATCGTGGGCAACGATGTGAAGGGCCTATTGCCGCTCTTGAACCTGAACGCTCTGTCGAGCTCGAACACCGCGAAGGCACCATGAAGCGACTTAAACTGGGTTTCGTGCTTTGGGTCCTGATCGTGGTCGGGTTCTTCACCGCCTCCGCGTCGTTCTACACCCTGCAAGAGACGGAGCAGGCGATCATCACCGAGTTCGGCAAGCCCGTGGGGCAGCCGGTGACGGCCGCGGGCCTTCATTTCAAAGTGCCGATTATCCAAGAGGTCAATTTGCTCGAGAAGCAAATCCTCGAGTGGGACGGGCAACGCAGCGAGATGCCGACCCGCGACAAGCTGTACATCTCGGTGGACATATTCGCGCGTTGGCGCATCGCCCAGCCGCTCGAATACTTCCGTCGGCTGCGCGACGAGCGCAGCGCGCAATCACGGCTGGACGATATCCTGGGCAGTGAGGTCCGCAATTCCGTCGCCAAGCATGACTTGATCGAGGTGATTCGCACCACCAAGGACCGAACGCCCATGCACGACGAGACGCTGACCCCGGCCAGCGGCGGCTACGGCACGATCGGCGTGCTGCAGCCCATTCAGAAGGGTCGCGCCGCCATCGAGCACGAGATTCGAGACGCCGCCAAGACCAAGCTGGCCGAGCTGGGTGTGGAGCTGCTGGACGTCCGTTTCAAGCGCATCAACTACAACCCCAGCGTCGTCGAGAAAATCTACGAGCGCATGGTCTCCGAACGCCAGCAAATTGCCTCGCGCTTTCGCTCCGAGGGTGAGGGCGAAGCCGCAAAGATCCTAGGCGATCGCGAGCGCGACCTGAGCGTCATCGAGTCCGAAGCCTACAAGACCGTGCAGCAAGTCAAGGGCGAAGCCGACGCAAAGGCCACCAGCATCTACGCCGCCGCTTACTCCCAGAGCGCGGAAGCCCGCGGTCTGTACGCGTTCGTCAAGACCATGGGCACCTACAAAAAGGTCATCTCCGAGAACGACACGCTCGTGCTCTCCACCCAGGGCGATTTGTACCGCTTCTTGAACGACGCTTCCGGCGGCACCAAGTAGTCAGGCGACCGCGAGCTTGCCGCCACCACCAGCGCCCGCGCGGTTTGCGGTGGCGCCGACGGGCGCGACATCGAAATCCGCATTCAGCGTGCCCAAACTGCACGCGCCAGGCTTGACGTCATTTGCAGAGGCAGTCGTAGACCTTCTGAGCGATCGGATAGCCGGCGGTGCCTTTGCCGATCTTGTTGGCGCCGCACTTGTCGTCGTTGTTGCCACAGGTGGCAGGGCCGCAGGCGTTCGCCGAGTAACAATTGAGGATATCGACGCACGCCAAGTGGTCGCTCTGCGTCTCTGTGCTGCAGACGTCGCACGCGCTGTTCTTCCAGCTGTTGAGACAGGCGAGGTTGGCGCCGCCGCCAGCACCGGCGCTGCCGCCGTTGGCACTACCGGCTTGCGCAGTGCCACCGGCTCCGGCTTGACCTCCGGCACCACCGTTCTTCGCGCCGGCCGCGCCGCCGTTTCCACTGGCACCGCCTTGCGCTTTGCCACCGGCGCCGCCGCTTCCGCTGGCACCGCCTTGCGCTTTGCCACCCGCGCCGCTGCTTGCGCCGGCACCGCCTCCGTTCGAAGGCGTGCCGCCCACGCTACCGGTGCCGCCGAACGCGTTCACGACCTTGCCGCCCGACGCGCCCGCCATCACCGCCGCGCCGCCGGCCGAGGCCTTGCCGCCTTGGGTTCCGCTCTCGCCGGCGACGGCATTGTCGGCCGGTTCCAAGGTGTTGACCTCGGCCGCGCAACCACTGGCGCAAGCTGCCAAGCAAGCGGCGGCGACGCCAAGCTTGGCCAAGAGCTGCACCGGTCGAAACCCTCCAGCAGTCGAGCGGCGTTCGCGCATCACCCTTGAGTGTACACGCTGGGAGCGGTCCCATGCGCCCGCTCGTCATGCCGCGGTGCGTAACCTGCGCCGATTTGTCGTCGCTTTCGCTACACTCGGCGACACGTTCAGTGCGCGACGGAGACAACGCGGCCGCCGTCGCGCGGTAGCTACGTGCGCTGATGCCGACTACGGCTGGCTGAGCAGCTCGCGCAAACGCGGTTCGGCGATGTCGATGACGTCACCGTGATCAGCGCCGGGCACGAGCTCGAAGTGGCTGCCTGGTGCCGCGCGGGCCAAGGCTTCACCCATCTCGTGCGGAATGAACGAGTCTTGCGCACCGTGCAAGATCGTGAGCGGCGGCTTGCCTTTGGCTTGGATCGTGCGCAGGGCGGCCAGGTTGTCGTAGCGGTGCGACAGCAAATAGCAAAACGGTGAACCGACTACGCGCCGCGCCATGTCGAGCATGCTCGTGAACGGCGCGAATAAAATGATGCGCTGCACGGGATGGCGAGCGGCGTACTGGAGCGCGGCCGCACTACCGATCGAGAAACCGAGCACCGACGTGTGAGCTTCGAGCTCGGCCGCGCCCGTGTTCAATTGCTTGGCCAAGGCTTTCAGCGTGGCTTCGGTGCCGGACAATAGGCTTGCGGGCGATGGCGTGCCGGTGCGCGCGCCGTAGCCCGGGTACTCGATCATCAAGAAACCGGTGTCGGCCGTGACGCTCGGCGACACCAACGCGGCCCAACGCAGCGCCACGTCGCCGTTGCCACCGAAGGTCAGCCACAGTTTGCGCGGCACGCCACCGGCCAGCGGCGCGCGGTAAAACCCGACGACTGAGGCCGGATCGGCCGGATCGCGCAGCGCCAACAGCCCCGCTGGCAGACTCTGCAGCTCTTGTTCGGTGTAGTGCGGCGCCGGATAGATCAGCCAACCCTGAAAGAGCCAC
Organism: Polyangiales bacterium; assembly: GCA_038252755.1. Taxonomy (GTDB): domain Bacteria; phylum Myxococcota_A; class Polyangia; order Polyangiales; family Polyangiaceae; genus PMG-095. The sequence goes on from JBBSAB010000152.1 coordinate 9,767, forward strand.
AGCGCGCCTACGAGTGCGCAAAGCGCGAGCAGCAGTCCGACGACGATGGCGCGAAGGAGCCGCCAGCGCCGGGGCGCTTTCGTTACAGGATCCACCCGATGCGCAGGTTGATGGTGGGCAAGGTGCTGCGGCCGATCTTCTCGAGTGTATCGCGCACGGACTTGTCGGTCGCGGTGACGATCGGCGCCGCTTGCTTCTCGGCTTCTGCCTGTGCGGCGGCTCCGAGCGGGCCCGGCACTGAAGTGGTGACTTGGTACGCGCTGGCGTACGACACCTGGCTGGGCGCGATCGGGATCTGCGCGCCGGCGTCGACGCCGAAGCTGAAACCAACGCTGGTCGTGTAGAAGTAGCCGATCAGCGCGGTCAGCATCAGCGTGCGCACGGAGCCTTTGCTGTTGTAGTCGACAGTGCCGCTGAACCCGCTGGCAGAGACCGTCTTGCGGCTCGACAGCGTGCCGTCGACAGTCGCGTAGCCGGCGCCGCCGCTCAAGAAGAAGCCGCCGCCGAACGGATACAAGCGTCCGTAAATATCGTAGTGCTGGTACGACAACGTCGCGTCGCCGTAGTAGCTCAGCTTCACCTTCGGAATCAGCCCGATGTTGACGCCGCCGCCCAAAAACCGCGTCAGCTTCAAGGTGCCGCCAAAGCTCACGATGCTGGGGATGCCGACGCCGACGACTGGACCGATCTTGAATTGATCGGTGCCTTCGTCTTTGGCGTCGTCGGCGTGCGGGTGGTTGTCGGCGCCGGGTTTGGCTTCGAACAAGCCGTCGCTCGGCTTCTTGGCGGGGTCCCGCTCGGCGGGTGCAGGCGGCGCGCTCGTCGGTGCCGGCGGGGGCCTTGCTGCGGGAGGCGGCGCTGCGGCGGCCGGGTGCGGGCGCTGCTTGCCGCTCGGCGGAGGCGTCGGCGGCAGCGGAAATGCGCCGGAAGGCGGCGCGGCGTCGGGCGGAGGTGGCGCCGGAGCTGCGGGCGGAGGCGGCGTCGGTGCAGGCGGCGGCTCGGCGCCGGGCGGTTCAGTGGGTGCAGCGGGCGGCGCGGCTGGCGGCTCAGCTGGTGTCGGCTCGGTCGGGGTTGGCGCGGCGGGCGGCTCCGGCGGCGGCGGCATCGGCGCGCCATCGGTTTGCGCAGCGGCGACTAGTGTCCACGACGTTACGACCGACAGCGAAACCGCACACGAGACGAGCGCTTTCCACCTGGGCATTCCCCCAAATCTAACACGAACCATCGCGCCAATCCCGCTGGCTACAGTGGCGCGTTTTCCACGTCGGTGAGGCTCACCCCGAGCACCTTGACAGCGATGGCCTCGAGCGCTTCGCGTGGGCCGGTGAAATGGTAGGTCTCGTGCGTGTGGACGACCTTGGCGGCGGGTGCGAGTGCGGCCGCCGGCGAGCTGCTCTCCAGCTCGTAGAAGCCGCCGAGCGAGGGCTTGCCAGGCTCGACCGGGCCGTCGTTGTAAGCGTTGGCGACGTCCCCGCCGTACGGCTCCTTCGACACCTCCCACAGGTTGTTGACGTAACGCTTGGCGGAGGCAGGTTTGGTGAAACGTACGATCGTCAGCATTCGACCGGTCGCGCTGTAGCTACCGAGCACCGATTTGGCGCGCGTGGGCGACAGGCCAATCTTGCCGCGCGACTGACCGTCGGCCCTGAACAGCACGAAGCCTTTGTCCTGAAATACCAGCAAACGGTCGGCGGCAATCTTACCGAAGTAGCGATCATTCACGACCTCACCGCTGCCCGATTTTTCGAACGGTGCGATGACGCGCGTGCCCGGTGCGGGGCTGAACATGCCCAAGATCCAAACGCTTGGCAGACCTTTGTCTTCGGTCCAGGCCTTCGTGCCTTTGTTGGTGAGTACGTTCTCGGTCGAAAAACCGATCCATTTTACGCCCGCCGGCACGTCGAGCCCGAGCGCGGCTTTGGCTTGGTCGCCGCTCAACAGCGAGACCTTGCGCTCCACGTCGACGTTGAATTCAGTCTTGGCGTAGTTGGTGACCACGAACGAACGCGTGAACGTGACGCTGGTGGCGCTGGCCGTCTTCTCTTGCCACTCGCCTTCTTGAAAGGCGTGCGGCGTTTGCCAGTTACCGAACTCGAACGGCTTGCCTGCCGGAAAGTACAGTGCGTACTGCCCGCCTTCGGGCCCAAGCCAAAACCGATCTTCCCCGCCAAAGTTGTCGAACGCCGTGCCGGTCTTGCCGGCTTCGATGAAGCTGCGATTGACGAAGCCGAGGCTCGCGCCTTGCGCCTCGACCGCGCTCGTCATCACGCGCGCCTGGTACTTGCCAGAGATGGCGATGCGACTGCCTGACGCGGACTGCAACACTTTGACGCCGGCGCCGTGCTCGGAAAGAAACGCTACGTCATCGTCGAACTTGCGCGCGCTGGGGCTGGGGGCAGGGGTTGCTACCGGCTGCGCGGACGCCGCCGGGACTGCTGGCTCGAGCGCTGGCAGGGAGCTGGCAGCTGTCGCGCGGGCTGGAGCCGACGCTGCCGGTGGCGGGGTGGTAGGTGGTTCCGCCACCTGACACGCAGCCAGCACGCAAACGCACGAAACCACGGCCTGACGATTCAGTCGCATGTCACACCCTTTTGCCGAGCGCCGAAAGGGCGCAGAACCAAACGAAGCTCGATGTTTCTAACGCGGCTGCTCAGCCCCCGCAAGATTGGCTAAGCTCGGCCGACATGGAACCGGCAGCAAGCCTCTTCGCCAGGTTGAGCCGCGTGCGCGGCGCGCTGTTTTTGATGCTCGCAGCGCTGGGCGGTTGCAAGCGTGAGTCCCCGCCGAGCACCACGACTCCCGTCTCCGAGACACCCGCGGGCAGCGTCGCCAAGTCGCAACCCACCGCGATCGTAACGGTCGTGCTCGCGTACGGCAGCGAAAAGAAGAGCTGGCTCACCGACGCCATCGCGCGGTTCAACGACCAGGCCGCGCGGCTACCAAGCGGCGAGCAGGTACGCATCGAGGGGCAAGCCGTGGGTAGCGGCGCCGCGGTCGAAGATCTGGTCGACGGTACCGTCAAGGCGCATGCATGGGCCCCGGCCAGCACGATGTACCGCGAGGTGCTGAACCGCGCCTGGACGGCCCATCAAGGCGCGCTGGGCGCCAAGAAAGAGATCCTGGACGAGGGCAAGTCGCTGGTCCTCAGCCCGGTCGTGCTCGGGATGTGGAAGCCGATGGCGCAGGCGCTCGGTTGGCCCGACAAAGCGATAGGCTGGTCCGACGTGCTGTCGCTCTCGCGCGATCCGAAGGGCTGGGCAACCAAAGGCCACGCCGAGTGGGGCAGCTTCAAGTTCGGGCATACGCACCCCAACTTCAGCAATTCTGGCACGCTCTCGGTGTTGGCGGAGGCGTACGCTGCTCTGGGCTTGACGCGCGGCCTAAGCAAAGAGGCACTAGCCAAGCCGAAGGTCGCGCCGTTCATGGAGAGCATCGAGCAATCGGTCGTCCACTATGGCAAATCTACCGGTTTTTTCTCGGAGAAGATGCTTGGTCGCGGCCCGTCGTTCTTGAGCGCCGCGGTGCTGTACGAGAACCTCGTTGTCGATTCGTACACGCGCCCCGAGTTTCAGACGCGCGACCTCGATTTAGTGTGCGTGTACCCCAAGGAAGGCACGTTCTGGATCGACAACCCGTTCTACGTGCTGGACGCACCTTGGAGCGACGCGCCACATCAGCAAGCCGCCGGCATGTTCCGTAGCTTTCTGCTCAGCTTTGCGGAGCAGACGGTCGCCATGACTAAGTTTGGCTTCCGGCCTTCTGATCCGAAGATCGCGATCGGGGCGCCGCTCGACGCCGCCCATGGCGTCAATCCAAAGGAACCGCAGACGTTGCTCGAAGTGCCTAGCACCGACGTCGTCGAAAGTGCGCTTCAGCTCTGGACTAAGGTCAAGAAGACCGTCGACATTGCGTTCGTCTTCGATCGCTCGGGCTCGATGGCGGGCGAGCCGCTGCGCCAAGCCAAGCAGGGGGCGCTCGACTTCTTGGGCCAGCTCGATGGTCGTGATCGCGTCTCGCTCTTGATGTTCAACGATCAAGTCCCCGACGCTACCGAGCCGCTGCTGTTGGCTGAGGCACGAAACCAGCTGAATCAGGCCGTTTCCGGCACGTTCGCCGACGGGGGCACCGCGCTGTACGACGCGATTGCCAAGGCGCACGACAAGCTGGCCGAGCTCGCCAAGCAGAACCCCAAACGCACCTACGTGGTGGTGGTCCTGACCGACGGCAAGGACGAACACAGCAAGCTACCCCTCGACCAAGTCAAGCAGACGGTCAAGCAGCCGACCGAAATCACCGAGTCGGTCGTGCGCCTGTTCACGATCGCGTACGGCGCCGGCGCCGACACCAAGCTGCTGGCCGATTTGGCCGAGTCGGGCGGAGGCGCGGCGTTCAAAGGCGACGCGAGCTCGATTCGTCAGGTGTATCGCGATCTGGCGGCGTTCTTTTGATGGTAAGGCGCCGCACCGCCCATGGCTGACGACTTTGCTCCGCTGCGCAAGGCGCTGCTGGCCTCTGCCACGCGCAGGCTCCATCTCGGGGTCGTGGGCGCAGCCGTCATCATCGCCACCTTGGCAAGCGCGCTCGAGCTCGGCGGCCACACGTTGTCGGTCGTGACGCTCGGGCTGGGCATGCTGGCCTACGCCGCGATGGTCGCGCTGGACATCACCAATCCGGATTTCATCCGTCGCGCCAACTCGCGCGTGCGCGTGGACGACGCCGACGCCGTTGCCTGGCTGAACCCCAAGACGCTGCGCGATCCGGAAATTCGCGAGGTTTACACCAGCATTTTAGCGGCCATGGAAGAATGCCGCAAGGTCTACGCCGGCACCAGCCAGAGCCTGCGCTCGAGCTTGGAAGACGGCCTGCGGCGCTCGGAGGAGCTGGTCGTCGTGGCCGGCCGCGCTGCCAAGCGCAGCGATGCGATCCGTCGCCACCTCGACAACGATACGCCGGCCAGTTTGAACAGCGACCTCACTCGCCTGCGCGCGCTAGCGGACCGCACGAAAGACGAAACGGCGCGCAAGAGCTTTCTGCTGGCCGCCGACGCCAAAGCCAAAGAGCTAGAGACGTACCAACAGCTTCAGGACTTGCGCGATCGCATCCATGCGCAACTCAAGCTGATCGAAACGTCGCTGGACGGCTTGTCGGCCAAGTTGGTGAAGCTCGAAGCCAGCGACCTGGCGGAGGCGATTTCGATCAACGATTCGATCAGCGAGAACGTGCAAACCATGACCAGCGATGTCGAAATCCTCGAGTCCACCTACGAGGAGACCATGCAGGAGCTACGGCAATGAGCGACGATTCAACCGGCACGAGCAAGCTCGCGATTTTGGGGCTGTTCGCCCTGGCCGTCATCGGTGCGTTCGCGTTCATCTTCCTGCGCAAGGAGAAGAGCGCGACCAACAGCTTAGCCAGCGCGGAGGTGACGGCAGCGCCCGCAGCGGCTAGCGCCCCGCCGGCAAAAGTGACGAAAATTCGCTTCGTTTACAGCACGGAGAAGAAGGCTTGGCTGGTCGAGGCGCTCGGGCGCTTTGGCCGTGCCCACCCTGAAATTGCGGTCGAAACCGTCGAAAAGGGCAGCTTGGACATGATCCAGGCGCTGCTCGACCAGGGTGTTCGCCCGACCTTGGTAAGCCCGGCCGACGACGTGGCGCTCAACCTGCTCACCTCCGATTGGAAGCAGAAAAACGGCTCCGATCTGCTGGCGAGCGAGGGCGCCGACAAGCCGCTGCCGCTGGTGCTTACCCCGCTGGTGCTGGTCGCCTGGGACGATCGCGCCAGCGTGCTCGCGGGCAAAGACAAGGTTCTCACCTTCAAACGACTGCACGACGCGATCAAGGATCCGAAGGGCTGGCCCGGCGTCGGCGGCAAGGCCGACTGGGGCTTCGTCAAGCTGGGGCACACCAACCCCACGCGGAGCAACTCAGGCCTGCAGGCGTTGATCTTGATGGCGTACGAGTTTCAGAAGAAGCGCAGCGGGCTCGAGGTGCGCGACGTGCTCGACGAGAAGTTTCAAGACTTCTTGAAGACGATCGAAAAAGGCGTACCGAAATTCGGCGACTCGACCGGCAGCTTCATGGAGGAGATGGTCCTGTATGGGCCGTCCAAGTACGACGTGGTCGTTACCTACGAGAACCTGGCGATCCAACACATTCCGAACGCGCAGGGGCGTTGGGGCAACCTACGCGTCTTCTACCCGCCGCAAACGATGTGGTCGAGTCATCCGATCGCGCTCTTGAAAGGTGACTGGGTGAGCGCCGACCAACGCGCCGCCGCCCAGACGCTAATCGGCTTCTTGCGCGACAAGCCCGAACAGCAGCGAGCGTTGGCGCTTGGGTTCCGCCCGGCGAATCCCGAGGTGCCGGTGCTGTCGGCTGATGGCACCGGGCCGTTCAAAAATGCCGAGGCCTTTGGCGTTCGCGCCGACTTGGGCAGCGTGGTCGAGCCGCCGCCGGGCCCGGTGATTCGCAATCTGATGGAGCTTTGGAGTCGGCAGATCGGTCGCTGACTCGCGCCGGCTAGCTATAGCTAGATCGCGGCGACAAAAGTCGAAGCGCGCGAAAACAAAAGGGAATTCGCGCGCAGGCGGCGATGGAAATAGAAACAGACGGGTATCCGTTCTCGGGAAGCACGCCAATGCACCCCAAAAAACGGAGACCCGATGCGCAA
>JBBSAB010000153.1:0-16378 GCA_038252755.1 Polyangiales bacterium
ATGAATTCGCGGCCCCGATTCGTTGGCATGACGGTGTCGCAAGTGCGACACTTTCGTCAGCAGCCGCTGACCTTGTCGCAAGTGCGACAGCGTCATGCCATCCGAGACCGCCCGCAGAATCAGTGAGCAATGTGTGTCGCACTTGCGACACGCCAAGCGCGTGCCCAGACCCCTCGCCTTGAAAGCGGCGCGGTTCGCAACCGGCGTTCTTCAAAGCGACCACTACCTTGAAGAGCGCCGCAACCGGCGTTCTTCAAAGCGACCACTACCTTGACGAGCGCCGCGCGTGCCTAGCTGTTTCGCGGGCGGCAGCGCGAACCCTAAAATTCACACTCGCACGGCTCCCGATCTCCCTGTGAAGATTCAGGAGCCATGACGAACACGGGTCGCGCGTGACGCCCTGTCGTATCGGCCCGCCCGTGCGGCGTTGCCCAAAGACGACACGGAAGTTTCTGCGATTCAAGCTGCGGTTTGGCAGCCCAATATTTGATGAATCATGAGCACAAAATCAGGCCTACCAGCCCCCGACCGCCGACGGTAACTTACGGACCGTCGGGCACGAGCAGGGGCACGGGCACGTTTACGCGCGAGAATTTAGGCGACGGACTAGACCACCCTACGCCCGGACAGTAGCTGGACGGCGACGAGTACTAACGCAACCAGCAACAGGATGTGCAGCAAACCGCCCACTGTGTACGACGTGGCGAGTCCGAGTACCCACATGATCAAAAGCACGGCAACGAGTGTCCACAGCATGATGATATCTCCTTGGTGGAGCTTCAGCACGTGCCGTGCCACCACGAAGCCCCGCCGATGATCGCCGCAAACCCAGCGAAAAGCTGATCCTCGCCTTAAACGCGGCAGACGCGACGAGACACTTTTGCCCGATGGCGCAGAACCGCGTCGCCTAGCTCGCGGGTTTGCGCCGGTTGCCCGTCAACGCAGCCTCCAGCGACGCGCCTCTAATTACGGCATCACCATCAGGTCGCCCATCATGCCGAGCTCGGCGTGCTCGAGGATGTGGCAGTGAAACATCCACATGCCAGGCGGATCGTACTTTACGGCGAAACGCACAGTGGAGAGCTGGGGCACGTTAACGGTATCTTTCCAGCCGCTAAGGGCGAGTGGCATGCCCGGCGCGTCGATGACCTGGAAGAACATGCCGTGTAGATGAAATGGGTGATCCATCTCGGCTTTGTTTTGTACGCTCCAGATCTCGATCGTGCCGCGATCCACGTGAATGGGCCTGTTGTCCGGCCATTGCTCGCCATTGATCGTGAACATCACCGGCAAGCCCTTCCGCTCGAATTCCTCTAGTAAGAACGGGCGCACGGGCGTGGTTTCGTCGATCGGGAGGTCAGGGGCCTCCCCCCACCGATCAGGCAGCGGTGCGGGCGTGCCGTTGCTCGGGCCGTAGACAACCTCGAGCAAATCTTGCGGCCCAGGGTCTGGGATGTCGTGACCGCGATCGTAGTGAAGCGTCTGAAGTACCGCGCCGCGTTTCAGGTCGCCGTCGAACGTGACCAGCACATCGTAGCGTTCGCCCGGGGTGACCAGCAGCGTTTCTGCCTGATACGGCGCGGGCAACAGGCCGCCGTCGGAACCGATGACGAGCATGCTGGCGCCTGGGATCCGTAGCTTGAAAAAGCGGCCGTTGGCGGCGTTCACGAAGCGCCAGCGCTCACGCGAGCCAGCGGCGACGTCGAGCCTTACCGGGGTGTGCTGACCGTTGACGAGCAGCACGTTGCCTTGGCGACCGAGCATCCGATCGAGCTCGCTGGTGTCTTGGTTGAGCTTGCCGTCGGCGTCGAGCTTCACGTCATCGAGCACGAGATAGCGATCGGCCGCGACCTCCGGAGTTACGTCGCCGTCGATAACCATCGGTGCGTACAGGCCACGCTCGATCTGGTCGTAGCCGCGCACGTGTGGGTGGTACCAGAACGAGCTCGCGTCCTTGGCGGTGAAGCGGTACTCGTACTCGGCGCCGGGCAGGATCGGAGTTTGGCTGGAAGGCGTGCCGTCGGCCTCCGGCGGCAGGCGCAAGCCATGCCAGTGAATGGTCGTTTCTTCAGGCAATTCATTGCGCAGGTGAACGATGATTTCGTCGCCAACCTTGGCGCGCAGCATCGGACCGGGCACGCTCGGCTTGGCGTCTGCCACGGCGCCATCGCGGTAGCCCCAAACCTCGGCGGGCTTGTGGGCCAGATACTCGACGGTCGAGACCCCCGCGACGAGCTGGACCTCGACGATGTTCGGAACCGGGTTGATATCGGTCAACAGCCCCGGCTCCCGCAGCTGATTGCCCTGGGAAGTGTTAGTCGGCGTCGCTTCGCCACAACCGGAGAGCAGCGTCACTCCGAGCACGAGCAGCCCACTCAGACGTGGCGACCGCATCAGTTGTTCTTCGCGCCTTGCAGGATCCAATCGCGAATATTCGCGACCGCTTGCGCGCTAAGCTCGACGCCGTTCGGCAAGACCTTGGGATCGACGAGCGGCATCTTGCGCACCTTCTGATCCATGCTGGTGCACACGCCGCCCATCGAGGGATCGCCGGCGATCACTTGGTAGAGCAGACTCTTATTCAGATCGCCCGGCACCACGTAGCGCGCGCGTTGGTCCCAGCTGGGCGCTGGGCACAGCATGCTGTGCAGCCCGATCATTCGTGTGTAAAGGTCGAGATCCGTGCAGCCGGTGGGCTGGCCTTTATTCGGCCCGCTGGTGTAGGTGGCGCCGAGCGGCGCATCGACCGCGGAGTACCAGATCACCTTGCAGGGGCCGAACTGCGGCATGATGCGGCCGACCGCCTGATCGCTATTGTGGCAGCCCGTGGTGGTGCTGCCGCAGCTCTTGACGAGCGCCGGCGCCACGTCGTTCTTGAACGACACGTTGGGATTGGTAGCAGGCATGCCCGCGGCGCCCGCGCCACCGCTGCCCGACCCCGAGCTGCCGCCGGTGTCGTTGCCGCTCGCGCCATTCGTTCCACCGCTCCCCGAGGCGCCCAGCTGTCCACCGCTGTTGCCGCTACCGCCGACGCCGTTGCCGCCCGTACTGCTACCGGCCGTGCTGCTACCGCCCGTGCCGCTACTGCTGCCGCCGGCACCGGTAGTCGCGCTCGGATCGGCCGAAGCCTGGTTCGAGTAGCTGGAGAAACCAGTCCCGAGCTTGGCGCGAACGCGATACGTGTACTGGATGCCCAACGTCACGTTCGCGTCGTGATACAGCGCAGAGTTAAACGGAACCGTGTCGAGCTTGGAAAAGCTTGTTCCTTGCTCCATGCGTTCGATCTCGAATAGCTCTTCGTCGTCGGAGTTATCCAGCCACGTGAGGTGCACGCCGCCGCCGAGCGGTCCGGCGACCAGGTTGGAAGGAGCGTCGATCGTCTGCGTGCCTGCCGCTCCGCCGCTCTGCGAGCAGGCGAACGCGAGCGCCGCGCAGAAGATCACGTGGCCAGACCGTTCGATGACTTTACGCTTCACCCATCAAGCCATATCAGTCGCTTTCGGTCTCGTATACCGAATGCCGCAATTTCCGTATACACATTGTATACGTAAATACCTACAAACTACGACGTAGTACCACTTCATACCCTAGCGACTGTATACACAACCGAGGCACAAACAGCGCTCACAACGAGATTTGCTTCGCACACATTTCCCGAAACGCGGCTCAGCCGCGCACACCGTACGCGCCAGTTCGCAGCAGCGCGGGCAAACTGCCGGTCGATTCGAAGTCGAACAGCGCACGCGCGAGCGGTTCGAGTTGGCGATGGCTGGGGTAGTAAAATTGCTTAGGAAAGCTGCGCAGTGGGCCGCGCAAGACGACCTTTCGGATGTGCTCGAGCATCAGCGCGTTGTGAACGAAGCCGACGCCGCTTTGCGCGTCCGCCAAGGTTGCGCTCGGGTGACCGCCCCACGGTGGCGTGCCGGTGCCGTAGCCGATCGCCGGCCAATAATTCACCGCGACGGTTCCGTAGCGCAGCTCGTCGATCGCACGGGACAACGCAACTTCGACGCTCGGCTCGCCCTCCAGTGAGCTCGGCACCACCAACATCGCGTTGAGCGTGCCCCACACTTCGTCATTCAAGAAGCGCACCGCGGCCGCCAAAAACGCCTCCGGCTCGCTCTCATCGATTTCCACGACGCTCAGCAACGGGCAGAACGGCTCGAGCTGAAACGATTCAGCGCGAATTCCTGGTTTGAGCCCGGTCAACAGCGTCCACGGCAGTTGCCCCTCACTTGCCGGCGCCGACCAAACGCGGCCCGGCGCATCCTTTGCGGTCAAGGCAGCGTAGCGCGTAATCGCACCTGGATAGTACGCGGTGCGCGGCGTTTGGGCCGTGAACAGTGCCTCGAGCCGCGACGTCACCGGTTCGACCAAGTGCGTCGGCAGCACCAGCAGCTTGGCGGCGTTGCAATTGAACGACGCGTTGTTGAACAGCATGCCGGCGATGCTCTCGGTCACGTCCGACAGCTCGCGCTCCGTGTAGCGCCCCGGCACGACCACGACCGGGCTGATATTGCCAAGCTCGCTGGTGATACTCTTCTGCAGCAAAGGCCGACCGGTACGCATTCGTTCGGTTCGCTCCGCACCGACTGGCCCCCAAACAATCGCGTCGTGCGTCTCGATCGAGCCGGTCATGTGCACGTGGTCGACGTGGGGGCTGGCCAGCAGCGCTTTGCCGACGTCGGCGCCGCCGTACACGATGCCCAAGCCGCCCAGCTCGGCGATCGGCGCAAAGATGCGTTCGAACGTCGGCCCCAAGTAGGCGTTTACCGGGCTCATCTTGAGCACGCACGCGCGCCCGGCAACGAAGCATTCGTGCAACAAGTCGAGTGCTGGAATGCTCGCTACGTTGCCGCCCCCGAGCACGGCGACCACCGACCCGTCCGGTGCGGGATCCCGATAGAAGCTGGCTTGCGCCGAGCGCACGTCAGCAGCGTCGACGTGCGCGGTCAGCCGCACGTCGATCGAGTACGGCATGAACAAACCGCGATCGGCCAAGCTGTGCGGCATCACGCGTGCCGAGACTTCGCCACTCGGCAGCCGCTGCACGCGCTCATCGCTGATCAGCGGTGCACCGCGCTCGCGGATCTGCTCTAGCGACTCGAGCAGCAGTCGCACGTAACGCTGGATGATAACGCTGCCGGCCAGCAGCTCTTCGCCAAACCCGCCCGCGCGACTTTCGATGCCTTTCGCCGCCGCGCCAAGCCGCGCAAGCTCGTGCCCATGCGCAAACAGCCGCGAGCGCACCTCGTGGAGAGCGGCAATCTTTCGGGACAGCGGCGCACGCGCGAAGTCGCGAGCCGTCTCGCGCGCGCGGGAAGCGACGGTCGCCGCCGTGTCGGGACCTGTAGTCGAAGGTAAGCTGGCCAAGATGCCGCTAATTTTACGCGGTTTCCGCCCGCCGTGCTGCTCTGCTTCCGCCGTCCTCGCCCTCGGGCTACTCTCGAAAGGCTATGGCGATAGGCCCGAGAGTGGCCGCACGCGGCGCCCCTATGGGAGAAACCGTCCCCCCGGAATCGAAAAGCCAGCCGGCTTCCGTGCGCGATGACGAAGATCCGCACGAGTCGGTGACGATCGCGCCGCCCGCCCCCAACTTCGAGGACATGCTGCGGCTAGCCACGCCCGTGCCTTCGCTGTCGAGCCGCAGCGACCAACACTTTCGTGCCGCTCTCGATGCCGGCTCACGCGCCGGATCGAGCCTCAGCGAGTTGTCGAAAATCGTCGCCGAGCTGTCCGGTGGCGTGGTGGGGGCCCGTCAGGCGAACGAACAACTGGTTCAGGAGCTGAGCACGCTGCGCGCCATGCTCGGCTCGGCCAACGAGCAGCAGCTGGCGCTCAAGCACCGCTTGGCGCAGGTCGAGCAAGCGTTCATCGAAAGTGAAGCCAAGGCCGAGCGCGAGCGTCAGTTCCTGACCGACCAACACGACGACTTTCTGTCCGCGATCTTGGAGGAGCACGAGGCGGCGCTGCAAGCGCGTGACAGCCCAGGCGACACGACGCGCATGAGCGCGGAGGTCTCCGACTTGGCGCAGAAGCTGGTGCAGGCTGAGTCCGCGCGGCTGCAAGCCGAGAACGAATGCGCGCGAGCTCGTGAAGCACTGGGCAAAGCCCAAGCCCAGCGCGACGATGCGCAGATGCGCGCCGAAAAGCGCGAGCGCGAACGTGACGAGCTGCGCGCCGAAGCATCGCAGTTACGCGCCCGTTTGGGCACGCACCGCAGCGCGAGCACGACTCCGCCACCGCCGGTCACGGGCAGTAGACCGCCGAGCTTTCGCCCGCCAGTGGCACTGCAGCTCGATGCCGGCGAGCTGGATTCGACGCTCCACACCCGCTCGTCGTCGCCACGTTTGCCGAGCGTGAAGCCGCGCCTCACGCCGCCGCCCGCTGAGCTGGCGCGCGCCGTGTACGCGCCACGCAGCGCCAATTTCACGCCGCCGCCGAGCTTGAAGGCGCCGCCGAGCCTGAAGATGCCGCCGAGCGCCCCGGTATCCAGCGCCCAAACCGCCGAGGCCTTCCCGCGCGAAAACACGCGGCCGGGCGTCGGTGGCCCGAAGCCTTCCGAGCCGCCGCCGCCGCCCAGCTTTGGCCCGCCGCCATCGGGCTGGACGCCACCGCCGCCCGCTCCGGAGCCGAGCGCCACACCCATGGCAGAGCCGAGCGTCGCGCCACGTCGCTCGTTCGTTTCTGCCGCCAGCTCGCCGAGCATTCCGAGCCAGCAGCCGATTTTGAAACAGAAACCCGATCCGATGACTCGACCGCTGATCGACTATTCGCTAGGGGAAGACGGCGTCTTGAGCGAAACGCTCGAAGGCGCGCGCCTCTCCTCCAAGCCCCCTCGAAAATAATTGCCACGCCCCTTGCTGCTTCGCACGGTGTTGGCCGCTGCGGCGGCGTTGGAGTCGATCTATTTCACTAAGCTCGGGCTGTTCGCGGCCGTCGGCACGTTCGTGGCGTGGGCGTCCTTACCGCGCGTGCCCAGCGCCGAGCTGCGGCGTGAGCGCTGGCTGCTGCTGGTAGCCGCGCTGGCTTCGACCGTCGGCTTGTTTCGGTTTTTGGTGCTCGAAGCCATCCCTGGCATCGTGGCGGGCGGCAATCGCTTCACCGAACAGCGCGCCATCTCCCGCTTGCGCGAGCTCTTGTTCGCGGAAGACACCGCGCGCCGGATCGGCGCTCACGATCCGGACCACGATCACGTCGGCTCCGCGCTGCTGCTCAGCGAGCTGACCGGTGAGCTCGGAGTACGCCGCGGCAATCACCTCGAAGTGCCACTGCTCGAAGGCTTTCCCAAGCAAGTCGACACCAGCATCGGGCCGGCCAGCGAGATCGGCGGCTACTTCGTGGTCGTTTGCGTGCCGAAGCTGGACGGAGGCTTCACCGCCGACCCCCAAGTCGCCGTCGACGACGAGCTCGCCGAGCGGCGCTTCATCGCCTACGCCTGGCCGAGCGGCGCCGCACCCGGGCTAACCAACGCCGTCGCGCTCGACGAGCACGAACACATCGCGCTGGCTCCAGCCAAAACCGGGTTGCGCTACGGCTTCGCCGCCCCCCCAAGCTGCGACGACTCGGTAGCGCCAGAAACGCGCAGCGCCTGGACAGCGTGGCGCCACAAGCAGCCGCGCAGCAGCTTGCCCGGCGATCCAGCACGCTGAACCAAGCCGCGTTAGTGGCAGGCGCCGCTGCGCGCGTATTGCGCGTGAACCAACCAGCACACGGCCTCCGATCCGTCGGCGACGATGCCTTGGCATAACTTCCCGTCATCGCTTGCCGCGTACACCTCGCAACAAGGTACCAATGCCGCGCACTGGCCGCCCTGGTCAGGACCGACGCTACACACGACGAAAGAAGCGTCGCACGCCTTCACTCGTTCGAGCTCCTGCGGATTCAGGAAAAACATAGGCCGGCATTTGGCGATGCACGCCTCGTCGCAGGCGCATGCTGACGCGCAGCTGTCGCAAGTCACCCACTCCTGGCAGTTTGCCGAAACTCCCGTTTCCGCGCCGCACAGTGCTCGCCCACCCGCTCCGCCTGCGCCGCTCGCCGCCTCGCCCTCGTTAGACGGTTCGCCCCCGCTCGCCTCCTGACCGCCGGCCCCACCGACTCCGTCTCCCGGAAACGACGGCAACGGCGAGCAAGCAACGCCCAGCACGGTCAGGAGCACCCACCAGACCTTCGTCATCCTGAATGGAAGTGCGCCCGGATGGCGGCTTCGGTCCAGAATAGTGCTACGCCGTGCGGCGCCTGGCGATGGACGAGCAGTACAAAAGCGAAATCAACCGCGACGTTAAGCCCGCCACCCCTGGCGAATTCGGCGCGTTGTCGCTCGGCGCCATCCGCGTCGATCCGCCGGTCGTGCTCGCGCCGATGGCGGGCGTGACGAACTATCCGTTTCGCGCGCTGTGCAAGCGCTTCGGCGCCGGGCTGTACGTGAGCGAAATGATCACGGCGCGCCCGTTGGTCGAAGGCAACGAGAAGACGCTCAAGCTGGCCGATTTTGGCCCCGACGAATCGCCGCGCAGCTTGCAGCTCTACGGCATCGATCCGTATTACGTCGGTGAAGCCGTCAAACGCCTGATCAACGAGGGCCGCGTCGATCACATCGACATGAACTTCGGCTGCCCGGTGCGCAAGGTGACATCGAAGGGTGGTGGCTCGGCGATCCCGGCCAAGCCGCGCTTGTTGGAGGCAATCGTCGGCGCAGCCGTCAAAGCGGCGGGCGACGTACCGGTCACGATCAAGTTTCGGATGGGCATCGACGAGAGCTGCATCACGTACTTGGACGCCGGGCGCGTCGGCGAGCAAACGGGTTGCCGTTGGGTCGGCCTGCACGCGCGCACCGCCGCTCAACTGTACGACGGCGAAGCGCGCTGGGATGCAATCGGCGACTTGAAGAGCCGGCTGTCGATCCCAGTGCTGGGTAACGGCGACATCTGGGAAGCCGAAGACGCCCTGCGGATGATGCGCAAGACCGGCTGCGACGGCGTGATCGTCGGGCGCGGCTGCTTGGGGCGGCCGTGGTTGTTTCGCGATCTGTCGGACGTGTTCGCCGGCCGCGAGCCCGAGAACCCGCCCAACCTGGGCCAGGTGCGCGACGTGCTCTTGGAGCATGCGCAGGGCCTTTCGGCTTGGTTCGGCGAGCGGCCGGCCATGCGCGCCTTTCGTCGGCACGCGACGTGGTACACGAAATGTTTCCGCAACACCGCAGAGTTGCGCGCCCGGCTGATGCAAGTTTCAACCATCAGCGAGCTTGAGCTGACGCTAGCGGGGCTGAATGCCGCAGAGCCGTTTCCTGCGCTAGCGATGCGAGTTCCGCGCGGTAAGGCCTCGGGCACGCAAACTGTGAGTTTGCCGCACGGTTACCTGCAAAATCGCGAAGATGCGACGCCCCCCTCGGCCGATGCCGAGGACGCATTTTCTGGTGGTTGAATCGGCCGTCGCATCTGGCCAAGCGCGCCAGGTGGGGTTAGGCTCCACCCCGATGAGGGAATACGGGATTCCCAAGGTGCTGACTTGGCGTTGGGCGCCGTTCGCGGCCCTCGTGCTGGGCGCGCTCTCGTTCGTCGCCTTCACGCTGCTGGCGATCCCCGAGCACATCGGTCACGTCGAAGGCGAGACGACGACGGATCGCTTCAGCCTCGCCAATCGCTTCAATCGCAACCAGCCAGGCGCTGCGCCCGCCGGCGACTGGTCGAAGCAAAACGCGGAGCCGGGCGTGGCGACACCAAGCCCGGTCACGCGTGTCGCCACCCAGACCACAGACATGTTCCCGAAGCGCGGCTTCTCGCCACCGCTCGAGCGGTCGGAGCCGCCTGCACCGCCCCCGCCGGCTGTCATACCTGCGCAACCACAACCGGTCTTGGCCACGGCACCGCCCGAACCGCCGCCGCCAGCGCCGCCTGCTCCCGAGGTCGCGCAGACCCTCTCCAAGCTCGGCGGCAACATGCCGCTGCCCTCTCAGCCGGCTGACGTGCCGGCTGCGCCACCGCCCGATGCAGCAGGTGCCGTGCCCCCGCCCGCTCCCCCGCCAAACTGAGCGCGCCCGCAGCCAGACATGGTGTAACTGGCCGAGCACATGACGACGATCTTGGACCTGAGCTCGAAAAAGCTCAGCTGGCGCTTGCTCGACGTCGCGCACCGCGCAGGCGGTGAGCTCGCGCTGCGGGCATCGCGCGAGTCGTTGAGCCCTGCCGGCTGGCTGCCAGCCACTGTGCCGGGGCTCTCGGCGCAAGATCTGCTGAGCGCCGGCCGCATCCCCGATCCGTATTGGGGCGACCAAGTCGGGCAGGCGCGCTGGATCGAGGAGCGCGACTTTGTCTACGTGACCGAGTTCACGTTGACTGCCGAACAAGCTGCACTGCCGGCACGCTTGGTGTTCGACTCGCTCGATACCTTCGCTAGCGTGTACCTCAACGGAAAACGGATTGCCCATCACGAGAACCAGCTGCGCCGGCTGTTCGTCGACGTGAGCGAAAAGCTTGTGGCCGGAAACAATCGCTTGGCGATTGCATTCGAAGCCAGCATGCCCGGCACCGTGCGGCGCGCCGGTGACCCGCTGCCGTACTGGAACGAGCCGTGGGAGCGGCTGTACGTGCGCAAATCGCAGATGAGCTACGGCTGGGATTGGGCGGCGCGCACGCCAACCGTCGGCCCCGCCGGCCCGGTGCGACTCGAGCTATCGCGCGGCCTTTTCGCCGAAGATTTACAGGTTTCGGGGCGTCCCCAAGCCGGTGACTCTGGCGTCTTCGCAGCGAGCCTGAGCGTGACGGCTCACGAAACGGCAAGCGCGATCGCCGAGCTATTGCTCGACGGCGTGGTCGTCGCCAGCCGCACCATCGAGCTGGGCCGCGGAAAGCCGCAAAGCATTGCGCTCGAGCATCGCTTGGCCAACGCCCGGCGCTGGCTACCGCGCGAGCTGGGTGAGCCGCACCTCTATCGGCTCGGGGTGCGGCTCCGCGTCGGCGCGCGCGTGCTGCACGATGTCGAGCGACGCGTCGGCGTCCGTCAAGTCGAGCTCGTGAAGCGCGACCCCGCCAGTCCGAATGGCAAGGTGTTCTACTTCAGCGTGAACGGCTTGAAACTGTGGGCCAAGGGCGAGAACTGGCTACCGCTGGATTTTTTGCACACGCGCGTGACGCCGGCGCAATACCGCAGCTACCTCGAGCTGTTGATGGCGGGCGGCGTGAACCTGCTGCGCATCTGGGGCGGCGGCATCGTCGAGCACGACGCCTTCTATGAGGCGTGCGACGAGTTAGGGCTGCTGGTTTGGCATGATTTTCACTTCGCTTGCGGCATCTACCCCGAGTCGCCAGAGTTCTTGGCGGAGGTGAAGCTAGAGGCCGAAGACATCGTGAAAAAGCTGCGCTCGCACAGCTGTATCGCGCTGTGGTGCGGCAACAACGAAAACGAAGTTCTGGCCGTGCAGACGCTGCCCGACAAGCGATTTCACCCCATCTACTACGACGTGTTGCCGGCCGTCTGCGCCGCGCTCGATCCCGATCGGCCGTACTGGCCCGGCAGCCCGTCATCGGAATCGCGCGCGCTCCACCCAGACAGCGACCAAGAAGGCGACCGGCACAACTGGGACGTGTGGTTCGGCTGGAAGAACACCGACGTCATCACTGATCTTTCACGCTTCAACTCCGAGTTCGGCGCGCAGGCGTTTCCGCAGCGCGAAAGCATCGAAAGCTTCATGCGCCCCGATGAAGCCTGGAGCCCCGGCCAAGTCAGCAGACCGCAGAGCCAAAGCCCCGGCTTGGTTTTGGCTCGCCACGGCGCCCAGATGGAGAAGCTGTTTTCGCGCGCGGCAGCTTTCGGCCCGCCCGTGAGCCTCGACGCCGCGATCGCCACCACCCAAGCCTTCCAAGCCGACACCGTTGGTCGCTACATCCGCCACTACCGCCGCAACCTGCGCTTCACCGGCGGGGTCGTGCTGTGGAATTTCACCAGCACATGGCCGAGCGTGTGCTGGGCGCTGGTCGACTTCTACCGCCGGCCCAAGCACGCGTACTACGAGTGCAAGCGCTGTTTTCAGCCGTTCAGCGTCGGCATTGAACCGACTGACGAGCACCAAACCCGTTACGTCGCGCACGCCTCGCTCGATCGCCCCGGTACCGCGCGCGGCCTGCTACGGCTGGAGCTGCTCGAGATCGAAACCGGCAACGTGAAGGCTTCGGCAGAGGCAACGGTACTGCTCGACCAGCCCGGCGCCGTCGATGCCGCGATCCTCGAGCTACCGACAGGGCTGGTTAGAAGCCGCCACGCGCTGGTCGCGACCTTGACCCACGAGCGCGGTGTCGAGCGTGATTTTCGCTATTTGGTGCCGCTAGCCAACGTGGAGGGCCTGGGCGGCAAGCTCACGGCGCGTCGCACGGTGGACGGCGTCGAGGTGTCGAGCAGTGGCTGGCGGTTGCGCGTCGGCCTCGAAAGTTACGAGACGCCCGCGATTTGGAGCGACAATTACTTCGATCTGCTGCCCGGCGAATCGCGCACGCTCAGCATTGCTCACGGCGCGCTGCCCGAGCACCTGTGGCTCGTCGCCGGCATGGGCGAGCGCGCGGTGGTGCCGGCTACGGGTAGCGTGGAGCTTTGAGCTAGGTTCAGTAGACCTCGCAGACCCCCAACCACGCGGCGGCAGGCGGCGGCGAGGGACCCTATTTCGAGACCGCTCGCCGGCACAAACCGGGATTTTTGTCGTGGTTTCTTAAATTGATATTGAAACTCACTTTCGTTTGCAATAGGACCGCCAGGTCAGGTCGACCCCCATGAAGAGCGCTTTCTCAACCCCAGTTCCTCTCGCCGTCACTTGCGTGCTCGCCTTCGCCGGCTTCGCCAGCGCCGGCTGCAGTAACGCTGCAGAGAGCGACGACACCGCAGCTCAGGCCGACGTCGTCAAGACTTACGCGGCCAACGTCGCGACCAGTTACGCGGAAGCGATCAGCGTCGCCAAAGATTTGCAGACGGCCGTCCACGCTTTCGTCGACAGCCCCAGCGAAGAAACGCTGAACGACGCGCGTACCGCCTGGCTCGCTTCACGCGATCCGTACAGCTTGACCGAGGCGTATCGCTTCGCTCAAGGGCCGATCGACAACGACGACGCCGACGATGACATTCCCGATGGCCCCGAAGGCCTGATCAACGCGTGGCCGCTTGACGAGAGCTACATCGACTACACCGTCGACGCCAACGGTGTGCGACACGACACCGGCATCATCAATCGACCGGACGACTTTCCGACGATCAACGCCGATGTACTGACCACCGCCAATGCGAATCCCGACCTCGGCCGCGCTAGCGAAACCAGTATCTCGACCGGTTACCACGCGGTTGAATTCCTGCTCTGGGGCCAGGATCTGAGCGCCGACGGCCCCGGTGCCCGTCCCTACACCGACTACGTCACCGGCGACGAAGCGACGGCCGAAAACGCCGACCGCCGCGGCGCGTACCTGTCAACCGTCACCGATTTGTTGGTCGACAACCTGAGCACGGTTAACGACGCGTGGCTCGACGGGAAGAAGAACTATCGCGCATCATTCGTGACGATGACCCCGAGCAAGGCGCTCGGTAAAATCATCTTGGGCATGGGCAGCATGGCCGGCGGTGAGCTGGGCAAGCAACGTATGCAGGTCGCCTACGACCTTCAAGATCAGGAAGACGAGCATTCCTGCTTCAGCGACAACACGCTGGCCGATCTCTATAACAACGCGCTGTCCGTTCAGGACGTGCTGCTCGGCAGCTACGGCAAGACCGATGGAGCCGGCATCGACGATCTGATCGAAGCCAAGGATCCGGCGATCGCTTTCGAGCTGCGCAACGACATCCAGGAAGCGGTCGACAACATCCACGCCGTGTCCGGCCCGTTCGACCAGGCAATCCTCGGCGATGACGACACCGGGTCGCGCCAGCACCTGCATGCCGCGATCAGCGCGCTCGACAATTTCAAAGAGGCGCTCATCCTTGGGGCCAACGCGATTGGCGTGAAAGTCAGCTTCGAAGAATGACCAGTCGCACCCTCGCCCTGCTTGCGCTCGGACTCCCGACGCTGTCCTTTGGCTGTTCGGGCGCAGCAGCAGTGGCGACGCCGACGCCGACGCCGACGCCTGACGACAGCGTTGCGCTTTCGGGCGGCGAAGGCACCACGACCGCGTCTGGCAAGAACGCCTTCGCCCAGGTGGCCTTGAATCTGAGCCAAAAGCGCCGCGATGCGTTCTTCGACGGCAACGCGCTGTTCAACCGCAATTGGACGACAGCACCCGCATCCACGGCAGCGACCGACGGACTCGGTCCGACTTTCAACGCGCGTTCCTGCTCCAGCTGTCACTTCAAGGACGGTCGCGGCCGACCGCCGTTCGACGAAAATGAGCCGATGTCTTCGATGTTGATCCGGCTCAGCGTGCCCGGCGCCGACGAGCACGGCGGCCCTTTGCCGGAGCCGACCTACGGCGGCCAGCTGAACCCGCTCGGCATCCTCGACGTAGCCGGCGAAGGCGATCCGCGCGTCGTGACCGCGCTCATCACGGGCGAATACGACGACGGCACCGAGTACGAGCTGTCGGTCCCCAGCTACGAGCTTCGTGATCTGGCTTACGGCGAGATCGCCGCGGACGTGATGCTCTCGCCGCGCACCGCGCCGCAGATGATCGGCCTCGGGTTGCTGCAAGCAATTGATGAATCCGACCTGCTCGCGACCGCCGACCCCGACGACGCCGACGGTGATGGCATCTCGGGGCGACCCAATCACGTGTGGGACGTGGCGAGCGCCTCGGTCATGGTCGGACGCTTCGGTTGGAAGGCCAATCAGCCGCGGCTTGAGCAGCAGAACAGCGGCGCTTTCTTGGGCGACATCGGCATCACGTCGACGCTGTTCCCCAATCAAAACTGCACGGCTGCGCAACCCGAATGCGAGGCGGCCACCAGCGGTGGTGATCCGGAGATTGACGCGATCCACGTAGAAAAGGTCGATTTTTATAGCAAATATCTGGCAGTACCGGCGCGGCGTGACTACAGCGACCCGGTCGTGCTGCAGGGCGAAAAGCTATTCGGCACACTCGGCTGCGGCAGCTGCCACACCACCACGTTCAAGACCGGCACTGTCGAAGACAATCCGGAGCTGTCGTCGCAAACCATCCACCCGTACACCGATTTGCTGCTGCACGACATGGGTGACGACTTGGCCGACGGTCGCCCCGATTTCGAAGCCGACGGCAACGAGTGGCGCACGCCGCCGCTGTGGGGCGTCGGTTTGTTCAAGGAAGTGAACGACCACACGCGCTACATGCACGATGGTCGCGCCCGCAACCTAGAAGAAGCCGTCCTGTGGCACGCTGGCGAAGCCGAAAACGCGGCCGCCGCGTTCAAGTCGCTCGCGAAAGCCGAGCGCGACGCGCTGGTGCGCTTCTTGGACTCGCTCTAAGCCCGCGTCAACGCCGTCACCAGCTCGGCGTGGGCTGGCAATTTCGCGAGCAGCTCCGCGCGCGACGGCATCCGAAAATCGGCAAAGTCGAAGCCCGGCGCGACCGTGCACCCACATAGCGCGAAGCCGTGCGGCCCGGCGCTGACCCTTGCCGCCTGCAACTCGCCGTGAAGCACGACGTGCTGCGGCCGCTCCCCTGCCGTAAAGCCTGCCCCCAACCGCACCACGCGGTGAGCGCCATCGCGCGCGAAGCAATGCAACTCCAGCGCATCACCCGCGTAATGGTGCCAAACCTCATCCGACAACACGACATGCAGCGCCGAAAAATCCCGCGCCCGCAGCAAAAAGTAAATCGCCGTCGACGCACTCCGCTCCCCTCGCCCCGGCATCTCAAACGGCAACGCCTCCCCTCGAAACGTCTCCGCATAAAAGCCGCCCTCCGGATGCGGCAAAAGCCCCAGCGCCTCAATCACCTGCTCCGCGCTAGCCATGCGCCTTCATACAACACCCTGCCCCCATCATGCGTCTCTCCCTAGGTAGGCCCTGGCTGCGCGGGCGGCTGCCCGCGTCCTGAGCATTGGCATCATTTCGGTTGGGCTGCCGAAATGCGGCCTGTTTGCAGAAGCTTTTGTAGCGGTTCCCGGTGAATGCGGGGGTGCGGGCGTGCAGCGCTCAGCGTTTGCGCGGGCGGGGCTCGCGGGCGGCGGGGGCCGCGGTGCGGGGGGCGCGGGCACGGGCGGCACGAGACGGAAACTGCCGTTGGTTCTATTGCACCTGACGCGCACGCGCTGCTGACGGCTCCGTAAGTCTTCTCGATTGCCTGGCCTTCTTAGCGTGCCTGCTCGGGCGACCCGCATCCAGGCCGCAGCGGCCGCTACGCGGCCGTGAGCGGCTCGCTGGCGCTCGCGCTCAGCCTGGACCCGGGTCGCCAGAGCAAGCGCGGGGGCGGCTGGCGTGCAGTTCAGCGCG
>JBBSAB010000154.1:0-16187 GCA_038252755.1 Polyangiales bacterium
ACTGAGCGGCGGGGCACCGTTGCGCGCCCAGCGTCCTGAAGCGTGCCGAAGCGCGACCGAGCGAAGCGGTGGCGGGGCCCGAAGCTGGCGTTCGGAGGCGGGCCAGGACCTGCCGCACCCAATTGTTTCACCTACGCGCTCCTCGTGAAATGGCGAGTCTTGGCCAATAGCGTTTAGCCACTCGGTACGTGCTGCATTGCCCTTCGCTATCAAGTCGACCTCAGCCGACTGCACCAGAGCGTCGGGTAGATCAGGATGCTTGCCGTGCAGGCTCTGGCTTCCGATGATGACGAACTGTTTCTCACCGGTGATTCGACCAGCTGCACGCAGGACATGATCAACCTGATGCTTCTTCATTCAGCCTCCGAACTTCATCCCGAGGCAGCAGGCCCACGTAGGGAGGCGACTGACGGAGACGGTTGGCGTTTTCGTCACGCCCGAGCATGGCGGCGAACAGCTCGCCATCGTCGCCTCGGCTGAGGATACCCTGCCACTCCGTGTACGCCGAGACCCACGCACCGTTCTTCTTCCAGCGATGAAGGTTGGCAAGGCCGCGCGCGCGAATTTCGTGAGCGGTGAAGTGTGCGGTCACGGCCGCCGCGAGCCTTCGCTTGAGCTCGTCCAGTGCGTCCTGCGAGTGGAGCCCGCCGCCCAACGGGCGGATGCTACGGCCGACGATCTCCAGGGCGTCCCCTTTGCCGATGCCCCATTCGTTGAGCGTGGATTTGGGGATGATCACCCCGATTGAATTGCCGACGGCCCGAAGAACGAGCTTCATGCTAAGGTTATAACAGTTATAACACGGGTCGCAACGCATCTAGGAGACTGGTGTCGAATCGCGGCGCCCTCCAGCTTGCGGCTGGATCCCAGGCCCGAAACCGCTGCCGTGACCGCTCCCGCCGCCGAGCCCGAGTCCGGCTCGGCGGGCGGCGCCGATGACCCCGCGAACGCCCTGGATTGGCGCAGCCGGTTGTCGTCGCCGGCAGAAAAGCCGGCTCGCTCCGGCGCAAAGCCTAGGCAGCCTACCAAGCCGGTCAACGGGTGCTGTCCTCACCGGCGCAGCGCTGAGTATTCACCGCCGGGCAGCGAGGCGTCGCCGAAGCGTTCGTAGGGCGCACCATTCTGAGTTGCGCCCAACGCATTGAGCAACGTCGTAAACAAGCGACTTTGTGGCACGCAGTGCTGGCCAGCGATCAGGTTGCCCTTGAAAGCGCCATTTTCGTGAAACGCCTCGGGCTCGGCCGTGGCCAGATTGAGGTACTGGCCGGTCTTGAGTGCTCCGCCCGCGCCCCCAGCAATCACCATCGGCACGTCGTTCGTCGAGTGGCTGCCACCGTCGGACATTTCGTTAGTCCAGAGGACGGCGCTGTTGTCCAATACCGAGCCGTCCGCCTCGCGGTAGCCATCCAACAAATCTAGCAACTGCAGCATGCGCTTGGCGTACCAGGCATCGACGCTCGCGATTTTTCCCATCACGTTCGGGTCGGCCAGGTCGGCGAACGCGCCGCCGCTGACGCCGTGTGAAAGCGCATGCGGGTTCCGCTCGAAAGACGCGCCGTCCCAATCCATCGCAGGCCCCGGCCCATTCGAGCCAGCGGTCCACATCATCGACGCGACGTTCGAGACGCCGCATGCCAATGCCATGGCCATGATGTTGAGCTGGAGCTCGGCCGTGAGCCGATACTGCCCGTCCTCGCCGGCGTGAATGGGGTCGTAGCGGCCCAAATCGGACTGAACGCCAGCCGGCAGTTGGCAGGCCGCGCTGGCCGCCTTCTCGGACGCGCGCAGCGTCGTGTAGTGAAAATCGAGCTTGTCTTGGTCGGCCTTGCTCAAGCCCTTACCCTTGAGTTGCGCCGCTTCCTCGCTGACTAGATCGATGACGCTCAGGCGTCGAGCGGCGGCCATCGCCTTGGTGGCGTCATCGGCGGAGTTGAGTCCTAGGTCCCCAAGCGCTTTTCGAGGATTGTTTTCGCTGGCGATTGGCTGGCCCGGGCCGACGTAGGAAATCACCCCCTGCACGCCATACGCGCTGCCGTCCTGATGGCAGGCCAAGGTCAGCGGGTTCTTGCGGCTGGTGTTGGCGTTCAGCGACTTGGCAGCTTCCTGATCGACCGTGATGCCGCCGCCCAGCTCACTTTGGCGGTGCGTCGCCGAGAGGCTCTTGGCAATTGAGTCGTCATGAAAAGTGGAAGGCCCTGGCGTGCCCGGCCCGGTGCCGATTCCGCGCGCGACGATCAGTCGATCTCGATACGGCGCCAAAGCCGCGAGGCTGCGGTCGCCGCCAAAGTGTGCGGCCTCAAGCTGACCGAACGGTCCGCTGAGCGCGAAGCGGTCCATGTTGGCTCCGCTCATCTGAAAGAGAACGACCAGTCTCTTGGCTGATGTGGCGGGCGCCGCGTGCGCGGAGCGCCAGGCGCTTTCCAGAAACGGCAAGGCCAGCGTCGCGCCGCCGAGCCCGCGCAGAAAATGACGTCGCTTCATGGTTGTAGCTCCTCGGGCCTGCTGCGAAACGCGTTGGTTTGGGTCATCGCCACCAGCAGGTTGAGCACCGAAAATTCGGGCGTCGCGATCTGCAGGCCGAGATTTTGAATGTCCGACATGTCCGACGATTGCTCGACGCGGCCGTAGCCGTAACGGAGCCAGTTGCGCACGTAGCATTCGCGAACCGTCTTGCTGCCGGCAAGCGCACGCGCGAGCGAGACGCCGTCGGAAAACGTCAGCACCTCGTCACCTGCCGTTAGCTGGCCGCTCGCGTCGATTGGTTCACCCGAGTCAGACTGACGGAATGCGCCCACGGCGTCGTACTGCTCGAACCCGAATCCGGGCGGGTTGATCAGCCCATGACACCCCACACACGTCGGGCTCGCGGTGCGCGCCGTAACCTTCGCGCGATTGCTCTTCGCCTCCGGCGGCGTCGGGGCCGCCCCGGCCGTGACGCCGGGCGGCGGATTCGGCAAGGCGGCGCATAGGAGCTGGCGCTGCACGAAGACGCCGCGGTGAATCGGCGAGCTCTGGTCAGCGTGCGCGTGCGCGGCGAGAAAGCCGACCTGGGTCAGGAAGCCGGCGCGCTGCAATGGATTCAGATCCACGCGCGTGAGCCCGGGGCCAAAGCTGGCGGTGAGGCCGTAAAGCCTCGCCAGCTTGGCGTCCACGAACGTCGTCGGTGCCGTCAAGAGCGCTGACCAATTCGCTTGCTCGTCGTAGAGCACGGCTGCGAAGAAACGGGCGGCCTCCTCTTGCAATGTCGGGACGAGGTCCGCCGTGAATTCTGGGTAGAGCGCAGTACTCTTTGCCAGTGAGTTGGCGGTGTAGCGATTGGTCTGTAGCCATTGCTGGTGAAAGTCGACCAGCATCGCGCGTGATTTGTCGTCGCCCAGCATCCGCTCGGCCTGCTGGCGTAGCTGGTCACCGGCATGCAAGCGACCGGCGTCGGCCTCGGCGTCGAGCGTTGGGTCAGGCAGCGAATTCCAGAGCGTGAATGCCAACCGCGCGGCAGTTTCGTGGTCGCTGAGCTGTATCGGGCCCGCCGCGTTCGAGTGACTCAGCTCGACGCGGTACAAGAAATGCGGGGATTGCAAGATCGCTTCGAGCACCAACCGAACGCCGTTGGTGAACGGCTCACCATTCGGGTATTTGCCGGTCGCGGCGCCCGCGAAGAGCCGAAGGTAGCTGGCCTGTTCGTCGGCGCTGAGCGGCCGGCGAAACGCGCGACGCCCCCACTTGTCGATGAACTGAGCCGCGCAGCTCAAGCCGTCACCCTGAGGCTGACACGGCAGCAGGCGGTCGAGGGAATCTTTCACGGCCGATTCCGCAAGCAGCTCCGCCGAGCGCTGGTAGTCCCGCACCAGGGTGTCGGTGACCTGCAGTGCGTCACCGTTGTTGTCGTAGCCAGAGACCGCCAAGTCGGGGATGAAGTCTCGCGCGGGTGCCGAGGTTTGCGGCAACCCGAGTAGATCCCTCACGCTATTGTCGTACTGCCGGTGAGAAAGGCGTGGCAATCGCGTCTGGGCGTAAGGGACGCTGGCGCTCATGCTGCCGGCGCCACCAGCGGCACTGCCTCTGCCACCGGTACCGCCGCCCCCGGAGTCGCTCGCGCCAACCCCCATGTGGGCGCCTTCAACAAAAGCAGCCGAGCCGCTTGGCCCGGTGACGACGCCTTGGCACGCGGCCGTGAAGCCGCAAGCCACGACCAGAGCCAAGTGCCGAACGATGCGAACGCTCATCTGGGATACGGCAAAAGCAACGAACGTGCCGGCACCATCGTCGGCGCCAAAGTGGCGATTTCAGCCGGAATTGCCGATCAGGCCCCGCGCTAGTGCACCCCCAGGGGACGGCACTGTTCGCGCTGCGTACAGCTATCGAGCGGTTGCCCTGGCCAACCTATTTCGCGGTAAACGCTGCACCGGCGAGCCCGTCGTGTGCCAGCAACAACGCTGAGGTACCGGGTTGCATGGCACCGTGAGCCCCGCCAGTGACATCGGTTGCGCACGCGATATCACTTCCGAACAGCGCGACGAGACCGCCACCGCCGCCGCCGCCGGAGCCAAATTTGACCGGACCTGCGTCGGTTGCGGAGGTGCCGCCAGCGCCGCCGGGAGCGCGGGCCGCCGCGCAGGCAATCTGCCCCGATGAGTGAACGATGATCGCGCCGCCGGCGCCGCCTCCGCCGGACCCAGCCGCGTCGCTGGCGTCGCCACCACCGTTCTTCGCGCTCGCTCCCGCCGCGGAGAGGACACCCCCGCCGGTCAGGGCTCGCGTCCAAATCAGCACGACGCCGCCACCTGCCGCGCCGGCCGATGCCAGAGGGCCGTTGCCCTGACCGCCTCCGCCTCCGCCTCCAAACACCACGCGCTCGCTCGGAGAATACATTAGAGCCGCGCCGCCGCTCGCCCACACGTTGCCGGTGTCGAAGAATTCGTGTCCGCCGCGCCCGCCGCCGCCCAAGTGACCCCCGCCAGCCCCGCCACCGCTGGCGCACGGTGCGCCGCCGCCGCCATTCAGGTAGTTGAAGGGGCCGCCCGCTTGGGCGTTGCCGAAACGACTGCCGTCCAAGCCTTCACCCTTGCCCGAGTAGCCGAACTCGGCCGTGCCGTTTTGGTCGGCGCAGTGGCTGTAGCCCGACTTCCCGAAGGCGCCGCCGCGTCCACCCAGACCATCGACCGAGAGCGCGCCGTCGATGTGCGCTTCGTCGGCGACAATCGCGAGGACTCCGCCGAACTCGCCGTTCCAAGCGGCCGTTGAAAGCGTGGCGCCTTTGGGCACGTCCAGCGTCGTGTACTCGGGCACGAGCGCGAGCTGCGAGCCGGCGCCGCCCGGTAGATCGAACGGTAAGGGCGTCGTCAGCTTGACCTGAGCCCCGTCGCGCGAGGCGACTCGGACGAGCGCGTAGCGGCCCACGTCGGTCGAGAGGGCCAGCGTGGTCTCGCCGCCGCTCGAGGGTTCGCCCTGCGGGCGCCACAGCAGGATCAAGCGGTCAGTCACCAACCACGCGGGGTCGGGATTGCTCGCGACGGTCAATGAACGATCCCCAGCTGAGGCCGCCGCCGCGAGCACTGCAAACCGATTCGGCACCTGGGTACCCAAGACGTTCAACGCGCCATCCTGCCCGGTCCCTACCCAATCTGCGCTTGCGCCCGCCGCGCCGGCGTTGCCGATCGCGTCCGCTCCGCCCGCACTCTTGCCGCCGCTGGCGTCCGAACCGCCTCTGCCTTCCGCACCGGCTCGAGTCTCGCTGCTCCCGGCCGCCCCACCAGCCTCGTCATCGACATGAAGCCCATCGAGGTCCACGAGCCGACTGCAGCTCAGCACCAGCGCGACCAGCCAGAACAGCGGCTTGGTTGGGTTTGCCGAGCGGTCGAGCGCACGCCCGGCGTTAGCTTTGGGGCTTGTCAATGCCATGCTTGTGCAGCCGGTAGATGAGGGCGCGGCGCGTGATACCAAGCCGAACCGCAGCGCGCGTTTGATTGCCGCCCTCGGCGACCAGCGCCTCTTCGATGCGACGCTGTTCGAGACCAGAAAGCTCGCCATCGACGCCCGACACGGCGACGGGCGGCGAGCCGAAAACACTGCGCGGTAGGTGCTCCCGCCCGAGCGCGCCGGAGTCAGCCAGGACCATCGCGTGCTCGATGGCATTCCTTAGCTCGCGCACATTGCCTGGCCATTGGTAGCTGAGCAGCGCGCTCATCGCGTCGGGCTCAATCTGCGGGACGACGCTGTCGCCCATCGAGGCCGCGACTCGCCGCGCGAACAAGGTGGCCAATAGCTGGATTTCCCCCGGTCGTTCGCGAAGCGGTGGAATCGTCAGCGTGAAGGCGCTGATGCGGTAGTACAAGTCCTGGCGAAACCGGCCGGCGCCAATCTCGCTTGCTAGATCGCGATGCGTGGCGCACACGACCCGCACGTCGACTGGTGTCTCTCGCGACGCACCGACGCGCGTGATCGTACGATTCTCGAGCGTGAGCAGCAGCTTGGCTTGGACCTTCGGTGATAGCTCGCCAATCTCGTCCAACAGCAACGTGCCGCCTGCCGCGGCTTCGACGTAGCCGAGCCGCCGCTGTTCAGCGCCGGTAAACGCGCCCCGTTCGTGACCGAAAAGCTCGCTCTCGGCCAACGACTCCGTGAGTGCCGCGCAGTTGACGCGGATGAATGGTCCGCTAACACGCGGCCCCCACTGGTGGATTTTTTCAGCTACGACTTCTTTGCCGACGCCGGTCTCGCCCAAGAGCAAGACGGCCGTCGGCACGGCCGCGAGCCGCTGAGCCACCTTGAAAACCTTCGCCATCGCCGCATCGGCAATCACGACGTCGTCGCCCGAAAACGCCTCTGCTTGACGCGCGCGATTGGGCGACTTCGAGGCGACCAAGAGCTCGAAGCGCCCGATCCCAAGGCGATCCCCGCCCGCCAGGCGGGTCGGCATCGCCACCGGCTTGCCGTTCACGAGCGTGCCGTTCCGACTGCGCAAGTCCTCGACGTAAAGGGCGCCCTCGCGCCAGTACAGGCGCGAGTGGCGCCGTGAAACGCTACTGTCGTCAAGGCGCAGGGTTGCGCCGTCGGCGCGCCCCACCACGGTCTCGAGGCCCGCCGTGAGCTCAGCAAGCCGGGCCTCGTTCTGCCCGCGAACTACCAAGTACGTGAGTGCTTGCTCGCCCGGGTCCGGGCTGTCGAGCAGAAGGGCGTCGGTGGCCGTCTCCATGGCGAAGGTGGTCTTATCTTGTTCGCGACGACCCGGGGGACACAAGCTCCACAGGGCTAAAGCATCGATCTTTAGGCCTGTAGGTGAATGTCGGAGCGCCCTCGTCCTAGACGAGTAGAACCGCCTTCACCGGCGGCAGACGGCCGGGATCGCGGTGCTACAGTCGCTGGGGTTGACGCCCGTCGCCGTTGGCTCCCCTTCCAGTCGCTACGAGCTATTCGACGAGCTGGCGTCGGGGGGCATGGCGAAGGTGCGCCTGGCACGTGTTCGCGGCAGCGCCGGCTTTTCGCGCATCGTCGCGGTGAAACAGCTCCATCCTCACTTGGCCTCGGACCGTGAATTCGTGAGCATGTTCACGGACGAAGCCCGGCTTTGCTCCAGGATCCGCCACCCCAACGTCGTTCCGACCCTGGACGTCGTCGAGACCGACGGCTCACTGCTCCTGGTCATGGAATACGTGCACGGGGTCTCGCTGTCGGAGCTGCGGGGGCGAGCGAGAGAGCAGGGCGAGTTGCTGCATCCCGGGATCGTCGCCGCGATTCTGGCGGAAGTTTTGCACGGCTTGCACGCTGCCCACGAGGCCACCGACGCTTCCGGCGCTGGGCTCCACATCGTGCATCGCGACGTTTCGCCTCAAAACGTGCTCGTCGGTGCCGACGGCGTCGCGCGCGTCGTGGATTTCGGCGTGGCCAAAGCCATCGGTCGCCAAAACAGCACGCGCGATGGGCAGCTCAAAGGCAAGGTCGCCTACATGTCGCCCGAGCAGGTATGCGAGCAGGAGGTCGATCGTCGAACCGACGTATTTGCGGCTGCGGTTGTGCTCTGGGAGGCTTTGACCGGCCAACGCCTGTTCGCCGCCGACAGTGCCGGTGCCGTGATCAACAAGGTCTTGTCGGAACCGATTCGTCCACCGAGCGAGGTCGTCCGGGCGGGCAACGCGGGCGAGCGCATCCCGCCTGGCTTGGACGCTGTGGTGCTTCGCGGGCTCGAACGAAACCGCAATCTACGCTTTCAAACCGCGCGCGAGATGGCGCTCGCGCTCGAAGCTGCACTGCCGCTTCCGCCTCAAACCCAGGTCGCGGAGCTGGTCGAGCGGTTAGCCTCTGCGACGCTGGCCAAGCGGCGAGAGCTGCTGGCGCGCGCCGAAGCGTCGACGGCCACGGCCCGGCCGCTGCCTGGCACTGCCGGCGTGCAGGACGGAGTTGGATTGGATCTGGACGCGACGGCTAGCGTCGCTTTGGTCGGGCCGCGTGAAGCCGCGCCGACTCGCCGCAGGCTGCGCGTCGCCTATCTGGCGGTGGCGCTGGTCCCGGTAGTCTCGCTTGTTTTGTGGGTGGGACGTCGCAGCGCCGAGCCTGTTCTCGCCACGTCAGCCGTCGCCATCGAGCCGAGTCCGGCGACGCCCGCGACCTCGCGTGCCGCCGAATCTTCGGTCCGCGCGCCGGGGCTTGCGGCTTCCCCGGCTTTGCTTGACGTCTCCGACGCCTCCGCGGCATCGCCTGCACGAGCTGGGAGTTCCGTTCCGCAGACAAGTCCCAAGAAGCTCGCCCGAAAAGCCGTTTCGAAGCCGGCGCGCGACTGCAACCCGCCGTACGTCATCGATCCTGCAACGGGACACCGCCGGATCAAACCCGAATGTCTTTGATGCTTGTAGCCTTGCTCCAGCTGTTGCCGCGGCGCAGGAATATCACTCTGGTGGTCGCCTTGCTGTTGACGTTGACGCAGAGCTTGCGCGCCGGCGCCCAAAGCAAGCAGGCGTGCGCCGACGCCTACGATCGTTCCCAGGTCGTGCGCAGCGCGGGGCAGCTCGTCGAGGCGCGCCAATTGCTACGTTTGTGCGCGCAAGACAGTTGCCCTGAAGTCGTCAAGACCGACTGTGCCGGTTGGCTCGCCGAGGTCGAGGCCGCCCTGCCTAGCGTCGTCTTCGCGCTCCGCGACGCCGATGGCCGCTTGGTCAGCGACGCGCGCGTCTTCGTCGATGACCAACCCGTGCAGGTTGCGGGCGACGGTCGGGCAATTCCGCTCGATCCAGGGAGCCATCGGATCCGCTTTGAAACGCAGGAGCGGCCCGCGGTGACCCTGAGCGCGGTCGTCGTCGAGGGCGTGAAGGCCCAGCTCGTCGAAGCGCACGTCCCGCCCCAAGCCGCCGGCGGCCAATCGGTTCCAGGGCGCCATGACGCCGGTGCGTCGCGTCGCGCACCAACCAGCTTTTGGCTCGCGCTCGGCGGCGGCACAGCCCTGATCGCCACGTCGGCGGTGTTGCTAGCAACCGGCGCGGCCGATGCGCGACATCTCCGCGATTCGTGCGCGCCACACTGCACGCAAGGGCAAGTCGATGACGTCCGCCTTCGACTCACGTTGGCCGACGTGACGGGCGGCGCTGGGCTCGCCGTCTCGGGTCTGGCCGCCTATCTGTTCTTGAGCCGCGCTCCGGTCGAAAGCCGGGCGACTGTCGGCGCCGCCCTGTTACCGGGCGGGGCGCAAGCCGCCTTCCGTACGACTTTCTAGCGACTGTCCCCGCCGCGTACAGCTCTGTTCGCGCCACGGACGACTCCGCTCAATTTCGCCCAGGCGGGGCCCGTTCGGCCGACGGCACACGGCTTGCTGATTGGCTGGCGATGCATCGCCCAGCGCTACTCTTCGTTGGTATCCTGACGCTTCAGTTCGTCTTCGGCTGTGCCGATTCCGGGCCAGACGGGAGCGCGCTGTTCCCCGCCCAAGCGGCGAGCGGTAGCGGCGGCACGACTGGCCAACCGCCAACTTCCGCGACCACGGCCGGGACGGCGGGTAGCCTCGCCCAACCGGCGGCGGGAGGCGGCGGAGCTGGTGGCGCGATTGGGTCGGGAACGCCCGGCGGCGGCGGCGGCGGCGGCGGCGGCGCTGCGTCGCACCCGTTCGTGGTGCTCAATGGGACCAACTTTCGCAACCCGCCTGATGATTTGGAGGCGCGCGGCTTTCGCCGCCTCAACATGTTCTATGAGAGCGGCCTCGAATGGGTCGACGGAGTTCGGGATTGGCCCGCGCAAGACAGCGTCAAGAGTGTTGCGGCCGGCGCGTCGCCGTCGGCGTTTGACCAGACCGCGGAGTTCGACTTCGAAAGTGATCCGTACTGGGGTTCGGTGTTCGCTCCCGACGACGCGGCCCGACGTCGAACGGCCGACAAGCTGTTGACGATCGCCGGCTGGCTCCGCGCGGCCAATCCGCAGATGAAGTTCGGCTTCTACAACTACACGCCGCAACAAGCGCCGTTCAAGACCAACGACCCCGCGCAGCTGGAACAGTGGCGCCAAATGCATCTGGACATCTTCCAGCCTGTCGCGGACGCCGTCGATCACCTGTCGCCGCAGCTATATACGTTCTTCCCGGATGGGATGATGGAGGACTTTTGGAACAAAGACGCCCACGAGGTCATCCGTCTTGCCAAAGAAATGGGCAAGGGCAAGCCAGTGTATCCGTACGTATGGATGCTGATTCATGGCGGCGCAGATCCGAAGTACTGGGAGCTCGACATGCCCCCGGCACAGTTCAAGCGCGAGCTGCAGAAGATCCGCGACGAGGGCGCCGACGGCGTGATCATTTGGGGCGCCTGGAAGCACGGCGTACAGCTCACGTGGGACGAAAGCGCGCCTTGGTGGGTCGCAACCCAGGAATTCATCCAAGAGACCGCTCGACGATGACTCTGCGCTCTGTGCGAGGCGAACCCCGATTGGGTCACCGTCGGTGTGGCGCTGCATCGGGACGGCGAAGCCCGGGAAGGGATGGCCGGCGAACCAAAAAACGGCGCGGCGATCTTCTTGGATCCGGTCGCGCCCTATTGCCTCACGAACGTGACCGGCACTGTGCTCGACGCGCTTATCGGCCGGTTTGTCGGCATACCTGGGGGAGCGAAATGAACGATGAGTGCCATGGTGGTGTGCCCTTTCATCCGTTGAAATAGCCGTTGGACGCCCCACTTCGGAAGGTCGAAAAAGCGAGACCAAGAGGTGCGATAGTTGCAACCCGTGGACTGGAACGACCTGCGCTACCTGCTCGCGGTGCACCGCCACTCCTCGCTAGCAGGTGCAGCCAAAGCGCTCAACGTCACCAAGGCAACAGTGAGTCGTCGCTTCGCCGCGCTCGAAGAATCACTCGGCATACGCATCGGCGAACGCAGACCGGACGGCTTGGTGCTCACACCAGCCGGCCTTGAAGTGCTGGCCGCCGCGGAGGAAGTCGAGGGAACGCTGGGCTCGCTGTCGGAGCGCGTTGCCCGATCGCTCGACGAGAAACCCATCGGCACGGTCCGGCTGACGGCTCCTCATTGGCTGGCCGCGCGGATGATCATCCCTGCGCTGCCGGAGCTGTCCGCGCGGTACCCGGGGCTGGAGGTGCAGCTGGCAGGGACCAACCAGATCCTCAACCTGGCGCAGCGCGAGGCCGACCTGGCGATTCGCAACGTCTACCCGGACCACAAGTCGCTGATCGTTCGCAAGTTGTGCGAGCTTGGTGGCTCCGCCTATGCGTCATCGCTTTACCTGGAACGGCGCGGGCGCCCGGCATCGCGCGAAGCCCTACGTGGCCACGACTTGCTCGTCTACGCGGGACTCGGAGGAATGCCTGGTTTCGAATGGCTCAAGAACGAGGACCACGGCGCACGCATCGCCTTCAGCGCCAACGATCCCGAAGCGCTGATTGGCGCCGCAACTGCAGGCCTCGGCATTTGCGCGGTGCCCAGCCTACTGGGCGACACGGAACCTTCGCTTGAGCGCGTTACGGGTCTGGGATTTTCACGCTGCCCCATGCGCCCTGCATGTCGCCGCAAGCGGGTGGTACGTCTGTCTTGCTCGAGACGTTCTGTACCGCCCGCCAGCACCAAACGCTGCCCGTCAGCAGCCCACGTCGCCGACAGCGCAAGAAGGCCTCGATCCTCAACGCGCTCGGCTACGCCGACACGACCTTCGGCAATCCCGAGCACGCTGAAGGCAACGTGCCCGGTCTGGCCGGTTAAGCCTTCAAAGCCGCTTCACCCATCCGGCCCAATCGTCGTTGGCCTCGGCCAGCGACTTTCCGGTAACGGCTTGAAACGATTGCTCACCGGTCGGATCGGTTGCGTGCTGATCGCGGTAGCGTTGATAAAACGGCCACAATTTTCCCTGCTGATCGAGCCACTGGCACAGGTAGCGGGCGGTCGCGTAGTGCAAGTCTTCGTCGGCGTTGCGAAAGCTGCTGTCGCTGAGGCTGAACAGTGCGGGCAGGCTAGCTTTGTCGCGTTCCTTGGCCGAACGCAGCGCGCGTAACAGGCGAGGGTGGCGCCAGTTCTTCACGCCGTGAACCTGCCCGGGCGCCGGCATCGACAATGCCTCGAACAGTGATGCAACGCCCTCGTTCAACCACTGGGGTGCTTCGGGGAAATCGGTCTCGACGATCGGATGTACCAGCTCGTGCGTCAACGTACCGATGCCGGGACCGGCGTTCATGACGATGCGGCGTTCGTCCGGGCGGTACAGGCCGAACGGCGTGCCGCAGGCTTGACCCCAATGCTTCTGGCAGTACGCCTCATACGGTTTGGCATCCGGAAACAAGTAAACCGAGATGGCTTGCGACGGACGCTTCGAGAAGCGACCGTTGAAGTACGCGCGCAGGACGTTCTTGGTCAGGCCGGTAGTCTCCGCCAGCGAGCCGTGGCCGGGCGGTGAGATGAACACGAACACGTCTTCGACCGTCTCGACGGCCGCGCGCTGGCCCAATTCGCGGCGCGCCTCGGCGCTGCGCGCCGCCACGTCTGCCGGCAAGTCGTACAGCGGCGCTGCACCGAGAATCAGCGAGACGGCCAAGAGCTTGAAGGTCATCGGGTAGACGTCGGGGCAGCGCGCGACAGTGTGACCCGGTTGGCTTAAATGCCTTGGATTTGCGCGATCTGGCCCGGTTGAGCGCCTGATCAGTGGTGGTACCTTTAGTCATCATGGCACCAGAATCGCAGTACTGGTTTCGGGCCAAGCGCTATGGCTGGGGTTGGGCGCCGAAGTGGCGCTGAGGCGAACGCTGAGGTTGTGGTTTGGCGCCGTATGCGGCGTCGTCGCGTGCGGCGGCGCAAGCGTCGTTCCAGTGCCGAGCACAACGGGGGTGCGGGGACTCATGAAGCCTGCTGCCTCGTCGGCGGCGAAGGCTGCTGCCGTAGCTCCGCCAGTCACGGGCGCGCATTCGCCGCACTACGTCGTAGATGCGTCGAACCTCGAGCGGCTGCTGGTGCGCGTCACGTTTTCGAACAAGCCTTCGGGCGCGCTGCGGGTTGCCGACGGCGCCGAGCGGTTCGTGTCGGACGCTCAGGTGCGAAGCGCCGAAGGTGTGTGGCCGCTCGAGCGCGAAGGGCAGAGCTTCGTGACCACGCATTGCGCGGAAGGTTGCGAAATGAGCTACGCTTTCGCGCTGAGCGAAGCGGCGCGAAAGCTGGGCGACGCGGAGATGGCGGAGGCGTTTGCGTCGGCCGTGGTCGCGCCTTCATCGAGTTGGCTGCTCGGCGCACCTG
Source organism: Polyangiales bacterium (assembly GCA_038252755.1). Classification (GTDB taxonomy): domain Bacteria; phylum Myxococcota_A; class Polyangia; order Polyangiales; family Polyangiaceae; genus PMG-095. The sequence goes on from JBBSAB010000154.1 coordinate 13,698, forward strand.
AGCAGGAAGGCTACTCGCTCGAGGTGCACACTCCGGCGCCGAACGGCTTTTTGACGGCGTTCCCGCCGCTCGACCCGGCTCAAGCAGGCGGCGCGGTGACGAGCACTTCCGCAGCTATTTTTGCGCCGTACGCGGGTTTCGGCGCTTGGCGACCGCACGCGCTCCACGTGAGCGAAGCGCAAGTCACCGTCGGTATTGCCGGCACGCCGTACGCCACCTCCGACGACGAGCTCGCGCACTGGGTCGAGCAAACCCTCACGCCGATGGCCGACTACTACGGCGGCTTGCCGAAACTGTATCCGCTGATCTTGGTCGTGCCGGGCGACCCTGGCATCCACGGTGTCACGCTCGGCAATGGCGGTAGCTCGGTCTTGCTGCGCGTCGGTCGTGAAGTGACCTCGGCGATAGCGCTCGACGCTTGGGTACCGACGCACGAGCTCGTGCACGTGCTGTTCCCATCCGTGGCGCCGCGCTTGCCGTGGATCGAAGAAGGCCTGGCGACCTACGTCGAGCCGATCATCCGCGCGCACGCCGGTCGCGTTTCGGTGCAACGATTCTGGACCGACTTACTGGAAGGATTGCCGCAAGGTTTGCCGCAGCAGGGCGATCGTGGCCTGGACCAAACGCCGACCTGGGGCCGCACGTACTGGGGCGGCGCGCTGTACTGGCTGCTCACTGACGTGCGGATTCGGGAGCGCACCCACAACCAACGCTCGGTCCAGGACGCGCTAGCCGCAATCCTTCACGCGGGCGGCAACGTCAGCGCCGATTGGTCGCTCGACCGCATCTTCAGCGTTGCCGACGCCGCCTGCCAAGGTAGCGAATTTCGCGACACTTATGCCCAAATGGGCCGGGTGCAGTTCCCGATCTGCTGAGAAAAAACAAAGCAAAATCGATCGGTTAGCGCGAGTGGGTTGAAAGTAGGGGCTCAGTTCCGGCAGATATCCGGTTGCAAAACATGAACACCAACCGGAAAGAACCCCGTGACAAGCAGTATCGAGCGAGCGGAGAGTGAAGTCCAGCGCGCGATGCATAGGGCGGCAGCGATCGCGGAGAACGGTGAAATCACGCTGGCAGCTGCGGAAGCCGAGCTGTGGACGGCGCTGCTCGCGGTAGGGCGCGCACTGCTGGCGTTGTTCCTGGCACGAGCGGCGGCGCGCTCGCGGCCCACAACGTACGAGCACGACGGCACGCGCTATGCGCTGGACACGGCGACGCGGCGCAATACGGAGCTCGGGACTCGCTTCGGCAAGGTGAAGTTTTCTCGCGCGTTCGGTCGGCCACTGAGCGGGCGAAGCCGCGCTGATCTGCCTGTAGATCGGGAGCTTGGGCTGTGCTCGGGCTTCAGTCTCGGGACGGTCACTGCCGTGGCACAACTCTGCGCGATGTTGGCTTTCGGCACGGCGCGCCGGTTGTTTGCCGAGTTTCACGAGTGGGCGCCGAGCTCGCGGGCCACGCTGCGTATGGTGGACACCGTCGGGGCAGAAGCGCGCAGCTTTCTGGACGCCGCGGCGGTGCCGGACGACGACGGGGAGGTGCTGGTCATCCAGGTCGACGGCAGGGGCGCACCGATGATCTCCGCTACGGAGGCGGAGCGACGCCGGCAGCCGCGGCGACGGCGACGAGGAACGAAGCGTCACGGCCGTCGGAGCCGACGCCGTGCCCATCCGCGCCCGCGGCGAAAGAAGGGCGACAAGAGCAAGAACGCCAAGGTTGCCTTCGTTGGCGTGCTCTACACGCTGCACAAGACTCGGGAGGGCTTCGAGGGACCGCTCAACAAGCGACTCATCGCGACCTTCGAGAGCCATGCGGCGCTGTTTCAGTGGCTGCACCAGCACGCCGTGCTGCGCGGCTATGGGCGGAAGCGCACCTTGTTCCTGGCCGACGGCTCCGACCACATCTGGCGGCTCCAGCAGCTCCACTTCCCCGACGCCGTGCCGTGTATCGATTGGTACCACGTCGCCGAAAAGCTCTGGGAGGCCGGCGGCTGCCTGCACCGCGAGGGCAGTCCAGAGCTGGCCGCCTGGGTTGCTGAACAACAGCGGCGCCTGCGGCGCGGCGAGGTCGCCGCAATGCTCAAGTCGCTCAGCGACGCCTACCCGACGATCCCGAAGACAGGACCCGGCAACAAGGGCCGCCGCAAACGCTTGCTCGACATCATGTTGTACCTAGCCGAGCACAAGCACCGCATGCGCTACGCCGAGCTGCGTCGTGAAGACCTCGACATCGGCACCGGAGCAGTCGAGGGCGCCGTTAGGAACCTCGTTGGACTTCGGCTCGATGGACCCGGCATGCGTTGGGGCCGCGATCGCGCAGAAATGGTGCTGCATCTGCGCTGCGTTTTGCTCAACGAGCAATGGGATGACTTCTGCGTGCACCTCGCAACCCGTCCCCTCAAGCTTGCCGCACAGCCGACACCGGCAAGGACCCACGACGCCAAACCTCAGCAGCTACGCGAGGCTGCCTGATGCAATCTGGGATCTGCACCCA
>JBBSAB010000155.1:0-15870 GCA_038252755.1 Polyangiales bacterium
AGGCTTCGAGCGCTAGCGCTTGTAGACGTGCCAGGCGATCGCGCCGCCACCGACGATCAGTCCGATCGGTAGCGCCCACTTCAACCACGTGGGCATCTGGAAGCCACGCAGGCCCTTGAGCATGCGCGTCGGCGTCGTGCACCCGAGGCACGGCTCGACGTTGCGTCCCACCGGCTGCGGACCGCTCAGCGTCGGCATCATCGGCGAGTTTTGCATGATCGTCCGCTGCTGCGACGGGATACGCGAATCTGGTCGCTGGAAGCCAGCCACCGTCGGCATCATCCGGTTCGGCCCCGGGCGGAGCTGTTCGAGGAACGAACGGGGACCTTGCCCGGAGGACAAGAGGTTGGTCATTGCTTGTGCGTCCACGAACGGACGATATCACAAAAAATGGCGGGCTCGTGCGGTCAACCAGGGGGCGGGTTGCCGCACGAGCGGTGAATCGGTGCCGTCGGTGTACAGCTCTCGACTCGGGTTCTTTTTTAGCATACGGGCTCGGCCGGCTGCAAATCTTCTCGTCTTACCGCTTCACCACGCTCGTTGCTCCATGAGATCCACGATCTCCTTATCGAGCCTTGCGATCTCCCCACGAAGCTTCGCGATCTCATCGTTGAACGACTTCGCTGTCGCTTCGATTCGCGTCGAGACCCCGAGCTTTGCGCAGACGTTCGCGACATGAAATTTGACCGTGTGCTCGGACAAACCCAACTCGACGCCGATCAGCTTGTTGGATAGACCTTTGTTCATCTCGGCCAGCACCAACGTTTCTTGCTTGGTGAGCGGCTGTCCAGGCTGCGGCTTTGGTCTGGCTTCGTTAGCCACGGCTTCGAACGTCTTCGCGGTAGATCTGATCAGTGTCATCAGCGAACGCGGTCATCTCGATCGCGAGTGACTGATCGTCGGAGCCGTAGTTCGGCAACCACGGCAACAGCTCCGCGACCCGCTTGACAGCGCCCGTCGGCCATTTCTTGACTTCGAGGGGCGGCATGTTCGCAATCCCGAAGCGGACGACCGTCAATGCTTCACGCGACAGTTGCGCGAGCATTTCGATGCGCCCACCTGGATCAGCCTGCCTGGCTTCGACGAGCTCCTGTTGAAGCGCGACCACTTGAGCTTGTGCGCGATCGACTTCGCGCTTGAGCTCGGAGAATTCTTCCATCGAGAGGGTGACACTGGCCATAGACCAAGCACTCTACTTTGACGGGCTGACAGCCTACGTAGACTGTTCGTTGTAGACCAACATCGTCGTCACGACAGCTGCCTCGCAGGCTTGCTCTACCGTGATGTCGTTAGCCTTGTAGATCGCTGCCACACCACCAACGAGCGCGCGGCCGAACGCCTCTAATGAGAGCCCCCGTTTGGCCGCACGCTCGTAAAAGTCCTGCATGTCTTGAATCGTATCGGGGTCTAGCGTCAGGTCACTCATTGGGCTTTTCCTCGTCGGGGAGTGCGGAGCCGAGGAGCATCATCGACGTTTGCATCACGCCGGCAACCATCGGGGTCAGGACCATCGTGCACATGGCCACGATGATCGGCGTCAACCAGAAGTCACCGGGGAGCCCGAAGAAGTCTAGATCACCATAACGCCCGACGGTGAGCGCCAAGATCAGCCCGTACCACGTCCCCGAGCATGCCGCGCAGTCCGCGAGCTCAGCCAACCAACGTGGATAGATCGACCACAGGGGCGTCGTGATCTTGGCGCGCGAGCCCAGATAGAACAGGCACGCGCTGAGGATGGCGTAGAGAACAAGCGTATTCATCGAGCCCCCTTAGTTATCGATCAGCTTTTTGCCAACCAGTTTTGAAAGATCGTCAGGGGTTCCGTCGATCCTGTCCTGCAACTCCTCGGGGAGCTCGTCGAGCTTTCCGTCGCGAGCCAACGAAGCACCCTGCGCGCCGGACCACTTCGAACAGAGGTAGTTGTGTGCAGTCAGATCACCGACGGGCAAGCCCTTGGCCGTGACGCCCGTGGTGCAGCGAATCAACGCGCCGGCTGCGACCGTGTGATCGAGCGTGTCGACCCGCTTGAGGATGTTCTTTACCTCGGGGTGCTCGAAACCCTTGGGCGATTCGCCAGCCAGGTTCTTGGCGATTTGCAGATCGTTCTTGCGCTTGTCAGTCCAATACGCGACGGCCGAGCTCGAATGGATGCAGTTCCAACAGCCCTGCCCGCGTGAGAAAATGCGGTCATTCGAGACGAGGATTTTCTCTTTCGACATCGACAGGCACCCTAGAAGGTCGATAGAAATTCGTCAAACTTTGGCTTTTTCCAGACGCAGCCTTATGCTGCCCGCTCGATGGCCAATCCGCCCAAGCTTACGCTCATGCCGCCGAAGCAATTCGACGACGCCAAGCTCGAATCCCTCACCGAACCGTTCAATGTTCGCGTCGAAAAGCTACGCGGATCGCAACGGATGCCGATTCCGCTCCCCGAGAGCGAGGAGGCCCCGGGACAGCCGGGCGGTACTGGCTACGACAGAAACTCTGTCCGAACCCTCGAACAATACTTGGTCACGGAGTGGTCTGGTGGTGGCGCTTACGCGATCACGATCACCGACGCCACTGGCCAATCGATGACGTGGAATTCCACCTTCGACACCAACATCTACCCCGAGATCATCCCTCCACCGCTTCGCACGGCGGCGACCAACCCCAAAACCCAAGCTCCGAGGATTCCTCCCATGGCACCCGCGTTCCCGAACGGTTTCCCCCAGCAACAGCCCTACATGCAGGCGCAGCCGCAGTACGGCTATCAGCCTCAACCGTACGGTTACATGATGCCGCCGATGCCGCCCGCGCCGCCGATCGGCACGCCGCAGTTCGGCCTGTGGCGCGAAGAGGCGAAAGACCGCCAGGAGAACGCCGAGCTCGCGCGACTGCGCGAAGACAAGGCCCGTGCCGAACGCGCCGCTGCCGACGCCCAGCACGCGCGCGAGATGGAGCGTACGCGTGTCGAGACCGAGTCTCGCTTTGCGAAGCAAGATCAGGCGCTCGAAGCGTTGCGCACGATGGTCGGTCAACTCACGTCATCGATCACGGCGGCGAATGCTGCCACCGCGAACACGTCGAAGCCGAACGAAGCGCTCGAAGCAATGCGCTTGCAGCTCGCTGAATCGCAGCGGCGCTCTGACGAGGAACGCCATGCGCGCGAGACCGATCGTCGCGAGCGTGAGACCAAAGACATGCTCGCGCAGATGGCCGCGAACACGCAGCGCCAGATCGAGACGATGCAACGGCAGATGGAAGTGCAGTCCGCCGCACTGGCAGCCGCCAACGCAAACCGCGCCGATCCGATGATCGAAATGCTCAAGGAGCAATCGCGGCAATCGGCCGAGTCGATCAAGGAAGTCGCACGCACCATGAGCGTCGCGATGGAACGCGCACAAGCCAATCAGCTCAAGCCGAGCGAGATCTTGCAGATCGCCAAGGAGTCGAGCTCTTCGGCTGATGCGATCACCGACAAGCTGACGCACACCTTCGGCCGCGTGATCGACATGCAGCAAAAGGTCACCGAGAATGCGCTCTCGATGCAGCCGCAGGGCTCGCCGGTCGTCGATCTGATCCGCGAAGGCGCGGGCAACCTGAAGGAGATGGGCGAGCGTTACTTCGGCGGGATGGAGCTCAAGCAGAAGCTCGAAGCCGAGAAGGTCTCACAGCAGATCGAAGCACAGCGTGACATCGTGATCGAACAGACCCGCCAGCAAGCCGGTCTTGCAGGCATGCAGCATCACGCCCAGCAGCAACAGCACCAGCAAGAGCAACACGTCGTCGATCAGGGTGGCAACGTGATCGCGTTCCCGCCGCCACCGTCGGCGCGTAAGAAGAAGACGAAGAAAATCGAAGAGACCAAGCCGCAGATCAAGCGCCTCGGCAAGACTGATCGCGAGTGGTTCGGTCCGCTCGAAGACGACATCGTCAAGCTACGCGCGGGCGTCACGACGTGGCTCGACAGCCTCGAACGTGGCGAAGTTCCGCCGCCGCCCCCCGAAGGCATCGATCCCAACATCGCCGCCCAAGCGCTCGCGCAGGGTGCGGCGTTGGTGATCCAGCAACAGATCAACCTGCCGATCATGACCGAGCTGTTGTTCCCGCAGCGCTTCGGTGACTTCCTCGATGTCGTGTTGCCCGACGCTCCCGAGGCCTTCCGCACTGACGTGATCTCGGCGCTCGTGCCGCTACTCCGGGGCGAGGTGGGCGGTGGCGATGGCATGACCGGCGAAGAGAAGCCCTCGGCACACAGCGAGCCCGATGAATCCGACGAGGATGGGGACGAGGACGAAGAGGCTGACGCCGATACCGATGGCGATCCAGACGACGGGGACGATGCCGTTCAGGAAACCAAGCCTGTCCCACCGCCCACCGTTCGACCGATCGTCAACGGGCGGAACCGGCCCAACATCAACCCGCCTCGTCGGGCCTGATCCAGCTGTCAGCCCGTTGAGGTAGAACAGGGCCACGTCAATGAAAAGCGTGGCCTTGTTTTTTGCCCAAGTCGCGATGGTGATCGGCTTGGCCGTGGTCGTCTTCGCGGTCATCCCGGGAACAGTCTATCTGCTTATCGCTGGTCTGATCACAGCGGTCACTGTCGGGCTCATCGTGAACGCTGACGCAGAGCTGGAAATGACGCTTGGGTACGTCCTATCCCTCATCGCGATTTCGGTGCTGTTCGGCGCGTTCTGGCCGGCTCTGCCGGTTATCGCCGCGTGGGGGCGCGTGAAGCGCCAGAAGGCCGACGCCGCATCGTCCGGCACCCAAGACTCGTCGTCGAGCTCGGACGCTTCAGGCCGGCGAGCCCCGTAGCCTGAGCATCAAAGATGCGCAGAAGCACGAACACGGACATCAGCACGCTCGCGAGCCCAGCGCCCACGAGTGCCCGCTTCGGCTCGACACCGACCAGCATCATGGGCAACGCGATCGGGATCGCGCGCACGACCGTCCAACCTGCCAGCTTCCAGCCCGAGCCCTTGTCATCTTCGAGAACTTTGGCAGCGGTCTCGTAGGACGGTAGTGCGGGGCGAGCCATAGGTTCCTGAATCTACCAGAGGTTATCGAATGAGCGCAATCAAGGACAAAACCAAGGCCAAGGCCAAAGCCAAGGTCAAAGCCCGTCGAGTCAACAAGCAGCTAACCCTGGTTCCGGGCAAGTTCTATCGAGCTCGCAACGGCACTATCTGGTGCTGCTACAGACTCGACGCTGTCGCACGTTGCATCGAAGTGGAAACGAGTCGCGTCGAGTATTTCTACCTCGACGGTCGATACGATCACGCTGACAAACGCGAATGCGGGCTGATCTCCGAGTGCGAGTATGGCCGCGAATAGCTTAGTCGGTGAAGCGGTTCGCCTTCGCAATCTGATCGCAACAGCTCGCGCAGCGCTCGACGCGATCGAAAGCATGCTCGACGATCAGCTACCCATCTCGCAAACCGCCGAGACCCTCGGGGTTGCGACGATCGGCATCATCGCGCGTTGCGCCAGTTACGATCAACATTTGCGGGCGCCGAGCGCGCTCAAGAAAAGATGAACCTGTGATCCTCATCAAAGCCGTGCCCCTCCTCAAGATCGGCGTCATCACGTGCAACTACGGCGGGCAAATCGTCGCTGAGCAAGCTCGTATGTGGTGCGAGTTTGGAAACGTTGTTGGCGCATCGTCTGAGCGCTTCCGGCTGGCATGCTTCGGCCACGTCGACATGCAGCCGATCACGAAGGCTCGAAACACCGCGATCGCGCAAGCGATGACGCGTGGTGTTGACTGGCTTCTCATGATCGACAGCGACACGTGGGTGCTCGGGCAGGGCGAGGACGATGCCGGGTTCATGCTCTTGCGGATGATCTCCGACGCGCATCGCAAGGGCGCGATCCTCGTCGGAGCGCCTGTGGTTCGGCGTACGATGGTCCCAGATTGCCGTGACTGGCGGCTAGCCATCTACGATGATCAGGACACAGGCTACGTTGGTGCGCCGCTCTCGTGGCTCGAAGTGCAGCCGCGTTCGCTCGTGCCGATCCATGCGATCGGTGCAGCGTGTATCGCGATCAACTTAAACGCGCTCGCCGAGATCGATTCCGACACCAAACCGCTCATGTTCGACTGGCCGGACGACTTGTCCGAAGATCTCGATTTCTGCCGGCAGATTCGAACGCGCACCGGGCCCGACAAGATCTTTGCGGACCCTCGCGTGCGAACGGCTCATCTCTCGAAGGCCTATCCGCTCCTCACGTCGACGGCGGGCTAGCGATGACGGAGGCGGCAAACACCAATATCCGGTCAAGCGATCCGATCAATCGAAGCATAACGGTGCTCTACACGAATCATCGTGGCGAGACCGCCAAGCGTGACCTGTTGCCGCGCTACGTGTGGTTCGGCAAAACCGAGTGGCACCCTGAAGCACAGTGGCTACTGCACGCATGGTGCTTCGAAAAAGAAGCCTATCGTGATTTCGCGATGGCTGGATTTCACGAATGGAAACCCAATGGGATCTGATGAAGCTTTCGATCGTTACCCGACACCCGCGCCAACGCTCGAACAAGCAGTGGTCTTCCCCAAGCTCTCCAAGCGTGAACGCGAAGTAGCGTTGCTGCTTGTTGTTGGAAAGACCAATGGCGAAATTGCCCAAGCCCTAGACGTCTCGGTCAAAACGATCGACACGCATCGCGGCAACATTCTCAAGAAACTTGGATTGCGCAACAACGTCGAGCTCACGTTGTTCGCGATCCGAAACTGCTACACGCGGGTTTAGCGCTTCTCGACGTGGATCAGGCGAACGGTTCGAAAGATCGTCAGCATCGCCGAGATCGCAACCGCTGCCGTCGACACCAACGTCAACGCGAACACGCGATCGTTGTGCGCGTTCATCGAGGTGATGACGTCATCAGTAGCGCCATCGCGCAGGCCGTTGAGCGCGACCGGAGGCGCATAGCCGCCGTAGTTCTGCCCGTTCGGCGGAACCCACGGACCCGTGACGAAGGCCTTCGGGCTGACCGAGCTGATCCAGCCGCTCGTGACCGGCGTGTAGCCGCGAACAGTCGCGAGCTCGGCATCCGTCGGGATGTCGCCAAGGCCCTGAAGCCGGCGCTGTTTGTTGATCCTCCAGCGCTGGATCTTGCGACCGATCGCTGTCATCGGAGAGCCGAGCGGCGTGTCGTAGTAGAGCCCGGCTTGGTCACGCGTGTTGAACTGCGGATCGTCAGGGCAGAGTGTCCTGTGCCGATTCACGCCCGAATAGTTGACGGTGTGCGGCGGGCTGGTCCCGTCGGGGTTTCGACCGTAGGGAGCGAGAACGATGCCGAGGGCCATGCTGGCTAGGCTATCACATGACGTTGCGACGGATCAGGCCGTTGAGATAGAGGCGCGTCGTCGAGAAGTCCAGCCCGGTTGATGCTGGCGGCGCCGTCACGGGAACGTTTTGGCTTGTCGTCGGTGGCGTCGACGCAGGCTTGCTCATCGCGCAGCCAGGATTCCGGTGAGCAAGGCAACGACGATCGCGCCGCCGCCCATGAGCCCGATCAAGTCCCATCGCGTACGTGACATTGGCACCTCACCAAAGCCACGCAGCTTGAGGAAATCGCGCTGATAGAGATCGTAGTAGGTCACCTGCGGCCCGGCGCTGAGCCCGTTCAGATCCTTGGTGTACGGCTTGAAGCCGCTCGGATATGCGGCGACGTGGAGCATCGAATCCACGCCACGATCGGGCATGAACCATCGACGTTCCTCGGGCGGGCATGGCGCGCTGCGAAGGCCTTGAAGCTGAAACGTGGTCGTACCCGGGGCGACGCCAACAGTCTGCATCCCCCGAGCTTACCTCAAGCGCTGCGTTTCTTGCCGTGCTTGTAGCCGAGCGCGAAGAGACCACCGACCGAACCGACGGCAAGCAAGCCGAAGATCCACGGATTCTTTCGCGCCCACACGATGGCCTTCAATGGCTTGACCGCGTAGCAAAGGCCGATCCCGAGCTGAGCCTGTACCGGAGTCGACGGCCCGTCATCGCTTTCGAGCTCGTGGAGCTCGTTGAGCTGGGTCGCGACTTCGAACAGGCACGGGTCCGTAGCGACGTTCACGAGACTCTGCGCGATGTCGCTAACCTTGCTCATGCAGCCGCCGTCTTGCGCTTCTTCTGAAAGTAGAGCATTCCGCCGATGGCCCCGAGCACCACCAGACCGAACTTCATGGTCGACGACATGCCGGCGATGCCCTTGGGGGCCATCGCTGCGGCGGCGCCAGCAGTCACCGGCTTGACGGTCATGCCCGACGTTGCGACTGGCGCGCTCGTCGAGCTCGTCGGAAGCGCAGACGTGAACAGGTTCGCGAACGACTTGCCGATCGCGCCGAACACGTCCGGGCCTGAGTCTCCCGCAGCGATCGACTTCGCGTCGAGCCACGGATCCGGTTGGTTGAAGAAGTTCGGATCGTTCGCGATGTCCGTGTTTGCGTCACCGAGGCCACGAAGTTTGATCACGATCAGCTCGCTTTCTTGCCGGTGAAGAACCGGAATGCGAAGAACGCCGCGATGCCGCCAGCGACGAGTAGCCAGATCGGAATCTGCCGACCCATGATGGTGATGTAGCCGCTTTTGGGCGGCGTCGTTTGGAACGTCTGCGTCGACGAGACGCTCTGCATTTGCGGAACGCCGGGGATGGTCACGGCGAGGTTTGGCGCGGGCATCTTGAACGTGGCCAATGCGCTTGGCGCAGTCGTCAACGGCGGAAGGCCCATCCCGACGCTGTGATCTTTGAACATGTACACGGTAGGAATCCTTTACTTGAGGAGCTTGTAGCCAGCGAAGATCGCGACGCCGACGAGAACCATGCCGGGAACGGTTTTGTACCATTCGCCGCAGAAGAACCCGGTGCAGTTGGTCAGCAGCGCGGGGTTCTGCTTGAACTTCACGGCAGCCGTGTTCGCCGCGACCGTCAACGGAATGGCGAGCGTTTCGATGCCCTTCTTTGCCTCGGCCGTCACCGTCTTGCTGACGCTCGCGCCGGCCGTTGCGGCCTTGAGCGTGAGGTAGGCCCACGAAGGAAGTTGCTCGCTGAGCAAGTCCGTCGCAGCGACAACGGCCATCACAGTTCCAGCGCCGACGACACCATCGACCTTGCCTGGATTGATCTGCGGGCGGTTGGTCGCGATCGCCAGATTCGTCAACGCTGTTTGCAGCGTTTGAATCTCACCGCTCCCCGCGAGGCCGATACCGTGAGCTTTCGAGTAGCCAAGCCCCATGAGGACGGCCTTGGAATTACCGGGATGGGTGTTGGCTAGGAGCATCGCCCCGAGCCTATCACGGCTAACTAGCGGTTGCGTGTGAACAGAATCCCGCCGACGAGCACCGCACCACCGACGAGCCACATCCACGTGTTGTCAGCGGGCGCCGGATCACCCGGGATGCTCGGCACACCAGGCACCGGGAAGATCTTGCCGCAGAACGCAGTCATCGCAGCGGTACCCGCGTTGATTGCCATCGTCTGAGACATCGTCGGCCCCGTGCACACGCAATTCTTGTCGCCCTTTTTGCAAGGCTTCTTCGTGGTGGTGTCAACGCAAGCTTCGACGGCAAGGCTGTTGTTGTAGCCGGCGACGACGTCTTTGCTGATGCAAAGCGCTTTGGTGAGGCTGGCCATCGCGCTTGCGATTCCGTTGATGATCTTCTGCGCAAGCCCACGTTCCTCGAATTGAGCTCGAACCTGGTATTGACCCGGGCTGAGGATCTTGGCGTAGGTCAAGAACGGTCGAGAGCCCATCTGGATCACTAGTGGGATCGGCAGGCCGTTACATGAGGCAGTTGCACTAGCCTTTGACTCAACCTTGCAGAAGCCAGTGACGAACGAAAACAGTCGACGTTGCAAGGGCTCAGTCCCGAGCGTGCAGTTGCGAACGATCAGGTAGCCACCACGACGGTAGAACTTGAGCGCACCACCGGATTGTGTGAGCTCGGCTTGCGTCGGCGTGATCGGATTGAGCCCGTAGCCCGGGATTGAAACCGACAACCACGGCTTGCCGTCGGAGGCCTTCCCAAGCCCCATCAACTGATTCAGCGATGGATTGCTGACGACAGGACTGCCGGGGGTGCCCGTCACCAAAAACGGACGCGTTAAAAGCCCGACGAGACCCGTTGCATCGCTCGGATCGACGAGGATCGTTTCTAGATTGATGCGCTCGGACAAGTCAACGCCGTAGAGACGCGCTGCGATGATGATCTGCGATCGCATGTAGATCGCATGGTCGGCTTCCCACGTTGCATCACTGTTCAGGCCGCTAACCGAAGCTTCGAACGTCGGCTCATCGGGATGCGTCGCGTTGCCTTTCTTGAAGTCTTGCGGCGTGAAGCCGAACCCGAGCACGCTCATGACGCCGATCGGCTGAATGTATTCCTGCTTGGGAACTTCGAGCCAACGCGTGTGCGTCCAGTTGGGATCTTCCGACGCTGCCATGCAGCCGCGAATTGCGCCGCCATTTGAGATTTTACACGAAGGAACCTGACCGGCTGCCGCAGCTTGCGTCAGTCGATTGATCTGCGCGTCACGTAGGATCGTCAGCCGAAACAGGTACGCGTTCGCGCGATCGTAGATCATCCGGCGCGTGTTGAGACCCTGCGCAGCTTCTTCGGCGAGATGATCCGCGCTCGATTGCGGGATGTAAGGCGCGGGTGTCGCCGGCTTGATCACGCTCCAAGGACTTGACCACGGTGCAGCGAGCGCTTTCGTTTTTGGCCTGTTCGCCGAAAACATGTTGTCGAAAATGCCGCTGCTACCGCGTCCGTTCCGCATACCAAGCAGCCTATCACGTCAAGGCCTTGACCCGTGTTAGGCTCTGAAACGTGAAGCTCAAGACGATGGACAAAGCCACGATCATCACGGGCGCTGTGGGCTTCGGGATGTTGCTGGTCGGCGGTGTGATGGCGTTGCGCAACCGTCCGAGCTCGGGCTCGGGTGCGGAGCCGGCCGGAACCGCTGGCATGCTCGGCCGTGGCCGAGTCGCCCAGGCGCCGATCGTCGGGAGCTACAGCGACGGCAACATGCAGACGCGGCTACGCGCCTCGAAGGACATGCCGATCGAGCAACGCGTGGCGACGATCCAGGACTTGATCCACAAGTCCGTTCAGGATCCCGAGATGCGGAAGCACGCGCTCGCAGCAACGCGCGGCTGCGCGGAGCGAGACCAGCTCTGTGAAGCAAAGGCGATCTACCACTTCGTGAAAGCGCGCGTCCGTTATACGGGCGACGTCGGGCCGATCGTGCACCCGGACGGCTCGTACGAAGGGATCGATCTCTATCAGAGCGCTCGGCGGACACTCGAATTCGGTGGAGGCGATTGCCTGCCGGCCGGAACGCTATTGCTCGTCGAGGGCCATCGCTTGGTGCCGATCGAAGATCTGATCATTGGTGCCAAGATTTGGGGTCGTGACAGCTGGACTGAAGTCAAAAACGTTTGGTCCAAGGGCATCCTGCCAGTTGATCTCGTACACATGAACAACGGCTCCTCGTTCATGGCAACCGGGGATCACAAGGCCTACGTCGCAATTTGCCCAAGCCATCCGCACAATCGGTCGTGCGGCCCATGCTCGTGCCCGATCGAGGCTCGAAGCATCGAGCGGATCAAGATCACGCAACTCGAACCCAACATGGTGTTGGTGCAGCCCGACAAGATCGCGTTCGGTACAGAAACGATGGATCCTCGTCGAGCATACGTTGAAGGGTTGTTTGCCTCCGATGGCTGGAAGTCACACGAAAACGATTTCGATATTGCAGGCCGCGACCGGCATCCGAAGGAGGCGCAAAAGCGCGAAGTCGCAGAAATCTGCGCCGCGCTCGGCTACGAAACCACGTGGTTCAACAAATCAATCCGCGTTCGTGATCGCGATTGGGCTGCGCGCATGGGGCAGATGGGCGAGCGCGCACGATTCAAGCACGTGTTGACCATCAATCTCGACGAAGCCTCAGCCGCCGAGATGCTTCGCGGCATCATGGCTGATAGCGGCGCGAACACACACGGCAACGGGCGAACGTTCACATCGACAAGTCGTCAGCTCATGTTGCAGACGCGTGTCCTGCAACGCATGTTCGGGCGATCGTGTTCGGAGCGCTTCATCGTCGATCACGGTGGTGAAGGAGAACACCCGATCCATCGTTTGGGTGTTCGTGACACCGATCGAAGTGATGGGCATTCCGTCAAACTTTTGCGGGTCAAGGAGATCGATCGAGCGATCGGTGAGCGGCGCGTCTTCGACATTTCGACGGCAGATCACTACGTCTATCTGCCCGAGGCTGATGTCATAGTTTCAAACTGCGATGACAACAGCATTCTGAATGCAACGCTGCTCGCGCTCAACGGCATCGAGGCGAAGTTGCGCATCGTTCGTCAGAAGCAAGATCCCGACTGGTCGCACATCTACACGGTGGCCGTCATCAACGGCAAAGACATCCCGCTCGACACGACGCTACCGGGCGACAAGTCGTTCAACTACGAAGTTCGAACGCACAAGCAGATCGATTTCCCGGCTTGACACTTCACTTGAGGCCCCCGTCGAGCGACGAAAACATGATCCCGGCTTCCTGCAACATGGTCCGGCTGATCTCGGCGTCTGTCGCCCAACGTTGAACGGCTGGATCGTTAGGATCCAGCACCGGGAACACCACACGCGCGATCCCGTACTGGATCAGCAGCTTCGTGCACTCGGTGCACGGTGGCTTGGTGGTGTAGAGCGTCGCAGCCTTGAGCCGCTGACCGTGAACGCTCGCAGCGATCAGCGCGTTGGCCTCGCTGTGCACGATCATCGCGTATTTGGTCGGGCGATCGGCGTAACGCTCGGGGCTGTCGTTGACGCCATTGGGGAAACCGTTGTAGCCAAGCCCGAGCACGTGCTTGCCATCCGCGATCACAACGCCGACCTTCGTCGACGGATCCTTTGACCACTGCGCCACGAGATCAGCGAGCTCCAGCATTCGCGCGGCCCACTTGAAATTGTCCATCGACAGGGATCTTACGTCGAGGGGCTGACAGTGATACGCTCGGGCCATGTTGCGTGCGTTGTCGAGCGAAGACGTCAAGCCCCAAGTGCCTATCGTTCGATGGGTCGTTGGGGGCTTGGCGCTCCTGAGTGGTGCGCTCGCCGCGTATCACGGCGTCAAACGAAACAACGGCTCGGTGGGCTGGGGTCTCGTGTGGGGCGCCGCTGGCACGTTCGCACCCATCATCACGCCTGCGATCGCAATCGGCCAAGGCTTCGCGAAGCCGAAGAGGACTTGATGTCGAAACCATCAACGAAGCGTCAACCGTTACTCAAAGCTCACGTCGGAAAAGAGCTTTGTTCGTCGTGGGTCGCACCCAACGGATCCACCCTCAAAGTGTACGTGAGGGGCGGCAAATACGGGTTCAGCGCTGATCTGATCGGCAAGACGGGCCAGAAGCTTCCCGTGTCAACGGGTAACGCCACTACTGCAACTCAGGCGATGAAGAATGCGAAGGCATCCCTCGATCGCGTCGCCAACCAAAGGAACTAAGAACATGATGCAAGCTCATCTCGGCATGATCCCGTCTTGGCAGTTCAGCCAAGACCCTGGCGTCAACATCAAGTTGAACCCGCATGTCCAGTTCCCTCCAGGTTGGACGCAGAGCACGCCGCAACCGGTCGGACCCTACTACGCGTCACCGCGAACGATGCAGGCCAACCTCGGCGCCAGCTGCGTCTGCGATTCTGGTCGCGAGTACTGTTGTGACAGCGGCGGCAAGCTCAAGCGGTTCTTGCGTCCGTTCGCTGGCGGTTCGCTGCGTGATGCCGCCCCACAGGCCGAGAGTTGGCTCCACCGGAACCGCAAAGCGTTGATCATCGGCGGGCTCAGCCTGATCACGGCGGCTGGCGTCGGCGTGACCGCAATGTTGGTCAAATGAAACGCCGCAGACGCTCGGGGCTTGGGGCGAGCACCAGCCCTTATCTTTTCGCTGAGCTCAAAAAAGTCAGTCGATAGGCTCGGTGGAGGGCTGACACCCGTCGAGCGCAAGGGCATCGCCGATCAAGTTATGCAGCCGGAACAAGTCTTCGCGCGACATCAGGATCAAGTGATCGTCGAGCTTGAAGATCCGTGTTCCCGGATGATCGACTTCGATCGTCGTCCGCTTGCCGACACACTTGGTCGTTAGACATCGTCGACGACGCCGGATGTAGTTTCCGCCGCTGCGTGTCTCGGCAACGCCCATGTCTTCCCCGCAGATCGGGCAAGGGAAGGCTTTGACGGGTGTGCGGCTAGAGGGCATCCGGCTCAGTTGAAGTGCGCGATCGTGAGCTCGTGATCGCCGTTCATCTTCGCGATCAGGAAATCGGCCAGCGCATCGGTCGAGATGCCAACCTCTTGCTGGAAGATCCGCATGCGCATCAGGATTCGATCGAGCGAGCTGTCCGGGAACACGAGCTTGGCGTTATCGATCTCGTCGTCGGACCGGCCTTCGATCACACCGACGATTTCAGCGCCCCACGTGAGCAACGCTTCGCCAATCACAGCGTGATCTTCGTCGGCGATGTTATCGAGCGTGGTCTTGATCGTCTGATCAAGCGCCTTGATCCAATCGCTCAACATGAGCGCCTTGGGCTGTTCCTTGACGCTCTTGCGAACGTTCTTACGCATCGCGATCGCGCGCTTCGTCTTCGGCTTTGTCAACTTCTTCGGCTTGGCCATCGTTTCAACAGTAGCCTACCGCGAGGGGCTGACAGCCAGGATCTACCCTCGGCGAAGGCTCGCGATCACGTCGCGCGGAACGAAGCGGTAGACCTTGCCGATTCGATGAAACGGGATCTTGTTCGCCGTGATCAAGCGCCGAATCGTCGGGACCGAGACGGCGAGGATTCGCGCGATCTCGTCGATGTCGACCGGCGCCTCGCTCAGCGCGCCCGGATGAACCTGACGTAAGAGCGCTGCCAGAGGCGGCTGCGCGACATGTTGGATGAACGCGAGCAAGCTCGCCGTGGGCAGGCACCAGTTGTTGTGCGCAACCGTCGAATACTCCGCGATGATCGCCGCTGCGTGCTCGGCGGGTCTGACCGATTCGATCAGGCCGACCAACACCACTTCGTAGGCGTTCACGTCGGCGATCGTTTTGATCTGACGCGCGAGCTCCGAGCCCCGAGCTCCATCGATCCAGATCAAACCTTGTCCACTACAGTTCGAGGGCAGGTTCGCTTGTACGAACATGACCCACGTTTTGTTAGCCGCTTGTGGTGTGAGCGCGCTTGTAGTCGAGGGCGAGATGATCAGCATTGATCTTTGCTGATCAGAACGAGCGCCCCCGCTCGACACTGATCCAGCTAGTTACATATCACGGGTTGATCTACTCTAGTCGACGTCTGGCTTAACTACCGAACATCGTTGCCAAAATAGCCTATCTCGAACATCGTCAACGGCATGACAACCATCATGCGGCACGGTGGCGGGGCCCACGTGATGCGCCCCGACGGGGTGTATCGAACGTCCGTTCTCCAGCCGATGGTGGGCTACTCGCCCCAGGTCGACGTTCAAGCAGTCGCCCAGGCGTTCACGCAGGGTCCGCCGCTCGGCGGTCTTCGCGGCCCGTCGTGGCTCGATCGTGTCAAGGCGAAGTTCGCCGAGATGCGCGGACGCTCGCAGGCGCGTTTCGCGGCGATGATGCCGGGCAGCGTCAACACGCATGAAGCCTCGCAGGCCGCGCCGCAAATGCAGTCGCAGCTCGACATGCTCGCGCGGCTGACTCGGCTTCCGAGCCCGGCGCAGGGCGGCGCAACGCTCGTTCGTCGTCGGTTCAACACCTATTACCGAGCGGGCTGATCACAATGCCGAAGATCATGACACTCGCAGGCGCAGCTCCTGGCCTCGGCGCGACCGAGGGCCAATGCAAGTGCGTCTACAACAAGCGCA
>JBBSAB010000156.1:0-15268 GCA_038252755.1 Polyangiales bacterium
AACTCACGCCCTGAGGCGGACCGCCAACAAAATCAGGTAGGGTTGAGGGCGGCGTGCTTGAGTAGCGGGGCGCCTCGTTTTTGAAGCGCCATCAGGTAGCGCGACTCGTTGTACGGCACGCGATCTAGCCAGCATCGATGCAAGATGCGGATCCATTTGAAAGCAAGGGCGCGAAGCGCGGCTTGGTGCCGCATGCCGCGAGCGCGGCAAGACTCGTAGAAGGCCTTCGCCCAGAACGAGCGAGGGATGGTTTGCCCGGCCCATTCCACGAACGTCTGCCGCAGGAATTTGCTGCATGAGTAGCGCCAGTGCACCCAGTGCTTGTTGCCGCTCCGCTCCATCACCGGCGCGATGCCCGCGCACTTTTGCACGGACGACGCCGTCGGGAAGCGCTCACGGCGCTCACCGAACGCCACCAGCAGCCGCGGAGCGAACGTCGGTCCGGCGCCGGGTAGGTCGCCAAAGAGCTCGTAGTCTGGCTGCTGAGGGGCCAGGCGGGCTATCTCCGCCTCGAACCGCTCGATGCCGGCCGACAGCACCCGCAGCTGCGGCAGCAATGCCTCGACGAGCATGCGCGCCGGGCCCGTCACCGCCGCGTCCGAGTGCAGCGAACGCTCCTCGCCGATGGCCTTGATTCGCTTCTCGACGGTCGACGCGCGCCGCACGTTGCCAGCGTGAAAGAAAGACTCCAGCGTCTCGCGACGGGCGCGTTGAGCGTCCTGCAGCGTCGGCCAGCGCTCGAGGAAGTCGGCAAAAATCGCGGCCTCCTTGTCACGAAACCACTCCAAAACCTGCGGGAAGTACGATTTCAGCGCGTCCGTGATGCGATTGGTCAAGCGGGTCCGGTCCTGCACCAAATCACGCCGCCACTCGACCAGCCGTCGCAGGGCTCGCATCTCGCCGCCTTCCGGCTCCAGCCGCTTCAGCTTGTCGCGGTGCCGAACCAGAAGCTCGAGGATGACCTCGGCGTCAGTCGGATCGTCCTTCGCGCCGCTCGGCGAGAAGGCTTTTCGATAGTTGGCCACCGTCGTCGGCTGCACCGGAAACAGCACGAAGAAGTCGTGCTCCAGCAGCGCCGACACGATCGGTCCTCGACTCAGCTCTACGCTCACCGCCACCGGCGCTCCAGCGAAGCGCTCGCGCAGCTGCTCGGCCCAGGCCTGGATGGCCCGAGGTCGATGCTCCAGAACTAGCCGCTCGCGCTTCTCGACGCCCGAAACCTCCAAGCAAATGTCGTGCTTCTTGTCCGCCCAGTCGATGCCGATAAAGGCAGCGTAGGCGCTCTCTTCCTGCTTGTGCATGTCGAAACCTCCAGTAACGTTGGGGGGCGGGACATGCGAAGCCAAGACCCTGCGAAGGCAATACGGAGAGCCGGTGATGCAGCTTTCCCTGAGAATTCGTTACGGGCTTGGTTACACCCACCGGTGCGAATGCGAGTTGGTAAGCATCTCGTGCTCGCTGTTGAAGATTCGTCACCGGTGAGCGCATGTCCCGCGCTCCACTCTCGTCCTTCGACGAGATCATGGAAAGCGGTACGGTCCACCCGTAAAGCTGTTGAAGCCGTCGGCCGCGCCTCGTCGCGACCCGCGGCGTCCTTCCTCTCGCCCGTGGTGAAGTACCACGGGCTCGCTCGTCGCCACCTGCTCCCTCCCGGTTTTCCTGATGCGGCCGCTGCTTAACAGCGGTACGTTGAGTGGACAGCGAGAAGAAGCACTTGTAGCGCGGTCAACAACAAACGGATCGGGGTAGCGGGGGCTCGCTGGATACACGAAGGCCGTTGCTGCGTTCGGGATCGACGTAGCTACCGGGACCTTCGTGCACGACATGACTGGATCGCTGGCTCGAGATCTCGAGATCTCGGAGGGGTTGGTCGGGGTAAGCCGAAGCACTCACGTCAGGCATCCGCGCGGCGGTGCCGAATCCGCTTCATTAGGCATTGGGTCCGAACAACGCTTCTCTCGGAGCAGGATCATGATGATGTTACACCTGCCCGGATGCTGCTCTAGCATCGCAGATGCACTTAAACGCGCCGGCTAACGTATGGGCGTTCAGCTTACGAGCTTGTCGGTCCGCCTGCGGCGTACCTCTGGCGCTCGCAGCTGAACACCGATACGTTAACCGGACCGAAGCGATGCTTGCTGATGTTGACCTTGTCAGTAAACGGGTTCGAATTCGCCGCGCCCATATCGGCGACGCCGAAGCGTCATACAAGTGGTTCGCGAATCCAGAGGTGACGCGCTACCTGCCGCTTGCTGGTCGCGGACATCTCCCCATGGACGCGATTCGTGAGCATTTGACCGTCGCGAGCGCTTCGGATCGTCCGGGGGTTTCCGTCACGATCGAAGACTGTCTTAAGGCGCGTCGTGCGAGAAGAGCTCCGGCGAGCACAGGGCGAACGGTAACCCAACATGGGTGGTGAGACGGACTACGCTGAGCACCTTTTTTCGGCGTATTTCCACCAAGATTGTCTTCTGGACGATCCCGACTGGGAGTCGGTCGTGCTGCGCTTCAAGGAGTCGGAGCCCTTCGATGTCGTTAGGACCACGCAGACCGAACTGCAGATCCTTCTCGCACGATCGGACGATGCCGATCTCGAGAAGTTCCTCTTCGGACCAGCGCTACTTTGCTTCTACGATCCGCGCCCGGAAGGCCTCCCCCTGACGGCGTGGTTGCAGGAAATCGTCCACCTGCTTGCGGGCGGCGCGCCACGCAGCACGGATCGCCTCGCAATTTCACTGGCCCGCCGCGAGGCCGCGTCGATCGCGCGCCGCGTGCTTGAGGATGAGTTCGATCCAATTCTTGCAACGCGTCAACTCGGCCGTCTGCGGCGGTCTGTCGCCGTCGACAACGACGACCCAGACTTCACGACATTCCTTGTAATTGACTCCGAGACTGACGCTCTGCCGGTCGACTCGGACCGCCATCAATGGTCACCTGAGGCGTTGTCTCGCCTTGCGATCGAAGTCGTTGACGCCCGTAGCTGGGCATTGACCCAAGGGAGACATGCGTTCGAAAGCATCCTGCGCCGCTTTGGGGCCGCCGGCTAACAAGCTGTTTCAAGCCGTTGAAGACGGCCGCGCCTCGTCGCGTCCTGCAACGCCACCCTGGCGCTGGTGGCCGTTGTTGAATGTGCGCCGCTTAGCTGCTCGCTAAAAGCGCCACTCGCCGCCGACGCCTGCCATCGGGCCGCCGTAGGTGACAGGTCCGTTGCAGGGCGTGAATGGGTCGCAGGTGGCGGAGCGAAAGACCGCGGCGCCGCCGGCCGTGACAGTGAGGAACTTGGAGTCGGCCAGGCCGTTGCCGCTGAGCAGCACGCGCAGGCCGAGCTCACCGTAGGCGTAGCCGATGTTGCCGCCGCCGCCGTTGAGCAGTAGCCAGTAGCCGCGCGTGACCGGGATCTGCCCGCTACCGACCATGCCGCCGAACTGAAATTCACTGTGGAACAGCACGACGTTGGTGCGCGCGCTGATGTTCAGCCCATCCCGCGCACCCAAACGGATTAGCTGTAGCGCTGCCAGACCCGAGCCCGGCGGGAGCAAGAAACCAGCTTCATTGACGGTTTGGCCGCCGAAGCCCAGGCCCATCTCGAAGTATTGCGAGTCGTAACTTGCGACCAGCGCGGCGTTGGCAGCCGTCACGTGGTTGTTGTTTTCAACGTCGCCGAAGCCGAGCGGATCGACCACGGCCTGCAGGTGCAGGTTGCCGATGCGGCGGCCAAACGCACCGCTGAGGAGTACTCCGCCGCCCAGCTCGCCCAGCGCGGCGAACGGCCGCGCGATCACCTCTAGAGTCCAGAGGTCCGACGCACGCGGTGGCGCAGACAGGCTGCTCGTCGGCGAAGAGCGCGAAAGGCTGGCCAGCGCTCCGATCGGCACGCTTTCGTTCAAGCCGAGCCGAACCCTGGCGTTCTGCGCTGTGACGTTGGCGACGACCCCGACGGCGATCACCTCGCGCGACAGCGCGACCTCCCCATCAGCCGCGTCCTCGGGATGCTCCAAAACCAGCTCGATGTGGTCGCCGGGCATGACGCCGTCGACGCTGCCGAGCGAGATCACGACTTCACCGGTCAGGCTGCGAGTTACGCGTCCGACGCGCTTGCTAGCAGCGGCCAGCGGCGCGGGCGGCGCGTTCGGAACCGTAGCGGCGGCCGTCGTCGGGGTTGCCGGAACCGCGGCAGGGGGAGGTAACGCGGAGTCGGGGAAGCGCACGGCACCCTGTGCGGCACCGGCGGCGAAGGGGTGAGCTTCGAGCACCTGCACCTTCACCCACAGCCGACCGTCAGGCTCGGTGAAGAACCCGACTACGGCGCCCGAGAATGCGTAGCTCCGGACGAGGCGCGGCGCGGTCTCGTCGAGCGCGACCTCCCAAACGCCGGCTGCGCCGCAAGCGACGAGCAGCCGTTTGGCGTCCCGCTGCTCGTCGTGCTTTTCGCAGTGCTGCCCGCTCTCGTTCACCTTGGCGGCGAGCCAATCGGCGGGCAGCGGCGCTTGGGCCTGCGCGGTTTTTACCGGGGCAAGGACGCCTGCGTAGGCTGCCAATGCCGCTAACTTCTTCGACCACCAAGCCATCTCAAAACCCCGAACAGGTATGGCATTCCGTGTCATGAAAGGGAAGTGTCGTCATTTCGCGACACTAGCGGGGCGGGGGCGGGGGGAGGCGTGCCGCGACGCGGATGAGAAGCGGGTGAGGATTGGAGCAGCGCCCGGTGCGGTGTTGGGCTATTCTCCGGACTAGGTGGTTTGGTTGGTGGGTGTGGTTGGGTCGACTGGGCTGAACTGAGGAGAGCAAATGCGGATCATCGGCATACGGCAGACTGGGCTATTCGGTGGGATGGCGCTCGGACTTGCACTGGGAGGATGCAACTCGTTCGACAAGGCGCCCGTGGGGGACGAAAACCAAGGGCATCTGGTGATCCCGGTCGATGAGCGCACGACGGTCGCCTCGGCGGTGACGCCGCCGTCAATCAGCGGCGGAACGCTGAGCGTGACGGCCGACGGCCGGTCGGCCATCGTCGCCGACCCGGATCGTGACCGCCTCTCGATCGTCGATCTCTCGACGCTCACGGTGCGCCACACGATCGAGCTTCAGCCCGGTGACGAACCGGGCCGGAGCGTCGAAGATGCCCAGAAGCGCGTTCACGTCGCGCTACGTCGCGGCGGGGCGATCGTCTCGATCGATCCGGAGAGTGGCAGTGTCGTCGAGCGACGCGCGGTCTGCAAGGCGCCGCGCGGCATCGGGTTCGAGCCGTTGACCGGCTTGCTCCACGTCGCGTGCGCGGAGGGCAAGCTGGTCTCGCTTCCGGCGGCGGGTGGCGAGGCGGTGCGGACGCTCACGTTCGACGCCGATCTGCGCGACGTGTTGGTGCGCGGCAGCGAGCTGTGGGTGACGCGCTTCAAGTCGGCAGAGGTGCTGCGTGTCAGCAGCGCAGGCTTGCTCGACAAGACGGTGAGGATTCCGCAGGGCCAAGGCTTCTTGACGCAGCCGATCAGCGAGAACGAGTTCTCTGGCAGCAGTCAAAAGACGGTCGCCGTCGACGCCGGTACGGCGTGGCGCGCAGTCTCGAACGCCGCAGGTGGCGCGGTGATCGTCCACCAACAAGGCGTCGCCGATGAAATCCAGGTCACCAAGCCGAGCGTTTCCGGCAGCGCCTACGGTGGTGGTGACATGGGCGGCGGGTTCGGCTGCAACGGTATCGTCAAGAACGCCATCACCACGGTGTCGCCTGACGGCACTTCGGTCACGATGCCGTTCAGCGGCGCTCCGCTGCCGGTCGACGTCGCCGTTTCGAATCAGGGCTGGATCGCCATCGCGCACGCCGGACCTGCTGACTCGACCGCCCCACGCCCGTCGGTGGAGTTCCCGAATCAAGGCGGCCTAGGCGGAGATAGTATCGGACCGTCCGCCAATTTTGGTTTTGGCGCCAGTTCGTCGGTCAGCATCATGTCGACCGCGAACCTGAATTCCGGCACCCAGTGCGCGATGAATGAAGGCGGCTCGATCAGCGAGCCGGTGCTGGCCGTTGCGTTCACGCCCGACGGACGCCTGTTGGCCCAAACGCGAGAGCCCGCCCAGTTGCTGGTTCTGAAGGAGCTACCGTGGGGCCAGGCAGACGCCGTCCCACTGCTCGGAGACTCGCGCCTCGACACCGGTCACGAGCTGTTTCACCGTGATGCCGGCGGTGGCATCGCTTGCGCCTCGTGCCACCCCGAGGGCGGAGAAGACGGGCGCACGTGGCGTTTCGCCGACACGGGCGATCGGCGCACTCAAGCACTGCATATTGGGCTGCGCGACACGGCGCCTTTTCACTGGGCGGGTGACCTGCCCAACGTCGGGGCGCTCATGAACGAGGTGTTCGTGGGTCGCATGGGCGGCATCCGCGAGAGCGCGCTGCGCGTCTCTTCCCTGTCGGAATGGCTGTTTTCGCTCAAAGCACCGCCGGCCATCCGCGACGCGACGGACGCAGCCGTGCTGCGCGGCCAAGACCTGTTCCGCTCGGCGGACGTGGGCTGCACGGCGTGCCATTCGGGGGCCAAGTTGACCAACAACAAGGCGGCTGCCATCGACAGCATAGCCAAGACGAAGCTGCAGGTGCCGTCGCTGGTCGCCGTCGGTTACCGCGCTCCGTTCATGCACAACGGTTGTGCGAAGACGCTGAGCGGGCGCTTCGATCCAGCTTGCGGCGGCGACGCTCACGGCAACACGGCCGCGCTGTCGCAGCCCCAGCGCGATGATCTGATCGCCTACTTGGAATCGCTCTAAGCCCTAAAAGCCATCGAGCGAGGAAAGCTGCGCGGCCCTGGGCGGGTCGCGCGGCCTACGACCCGCTCGGTACTACTGACGACGGCACCACAGCCGTTGGCGATAGCGTCGGCGTCAGCGTCGGCGCGATGCTGGGCGCCGGTGCCGGTGCCGGTACTACGGTGGGTGCCAGTGTCGGCCACACGTCGCCCTTGATCGGATCGAGCAGCGTGGTGTCGTTGCGGTAGACGCGCGGCGTGGTGTGGAGCAACCAGAGCGCGCGCAGGTACGGCATCGCCTGGTAGCGCTCCGGCCAGCGCGCGATCACGATGCCGCGCAGCTCGCGTGCGTTCCGCCCGCTCATCGCCGGGAACAGGTGATGCTCGACGTGGAAACCGAAGTCGAGCGTGAGCCATTCCAGCAGCCGGGGGCCTGAAACCGACAGCGAATTGATCAGCGGGTCGTTGACGTCGGTGTGCGGGCTGAGGCTGTGATTCGTGAGAATCAGGCTCATGATGATCGAGTTGCCGACCAGCAGCGGCAGGCCGAACGCGAGCAGGAATGGCAGCGGGCCGAGCGTGAACGCCAACAGCGCGATCAGCGCCCAGCCACTGCCAGCTTCGAAGAGCGCGATGCGGTACTCACGCGCGCTCAGAAACTTGTTGCTGCGAGCCGCGGCCAGCATGTGCGTGCTCTGGACCGTGAAGCCGATCAGCAAGCTGATGACGCCAGCTGCGCGTCCCCGGCCTGGCGACAGCCAGTCGGTCATGCGCTGCAGGTTGCGGCTCGCGCGGTACTCGGCGAGCGTCGGGTACGCGTCGGGGTCGATGCCAGGCTTGTTGGTGTTGCCGTGATGCACTCGGTTGTGCCAGGCCTCCCAAAGCCGCGGCGACACCGCGAACGGCAAGAAACAAAGCCAACCGATGACGCGCCGCCCCGCGCGGTTGCGGACGATCGCGCCGTGGAGCGCTTCGTGGCCGACGAAGGTGAGGCCGGCGAAGCTCGCTCCGATCAACAGTGACAACAGCGGCTGCAGCGACAGCGGCACCCAGGTGCGCGCGATCGCGATCGTGCAGACAGCGATCACGCCGAAGTGAACAGGCATCCACAGCAGGCGCGAAGTCGCCGGAGCGAAGGCTGCGTTACTCAACAAGGGTCGGATTTCACGCGCATAGCTGGAGGCAGTGCGTAGATTCACAGCATCGAACGTAGTCCATGCCCGGCGATCCGCTTGGTCACAGCCTCATCAGATCTGCGGGTGACGACCGGATCGGTCGGTTTCTCGCTGGTTCTGGCCGGAATGGCCGCGCACGCTGGTTTGACAGAGCCGCGGGCCGAGCGTAGAAGCTCGCCTTGACAAGCATCGGCCAGGGCGGAATCTTCGCGCGGCGGCGCGCGAAAGCGCGTGACTGCCGATGAAGAACGCGCTCGGCCAGCCGTGAGAGAGTCGCTGCGCGCGCTGCTCGGCGAGTACGATCCGGCGCCGTTTCGGGTGCTCCAGGGCGAGCCCGAGTCACCCTACATCGTTATCTGCGACCACGCCGGGCGCAGTGTGCCGCGGGCTTTGGGCTCCTTGGGTTTGTCCGAGGCCGACCTCGACCGCCACATCGCCTGGGATCTGGGCGCAGCGGCGCTTTCGCGGCGGCTAGGAGCCGAGCTGGGGGCGTGGGTGATCCTGCAGGAGTACTCGCGGCTGGTGATCGACTGCAATCGCCCGCTGACGAGCAATAGCTCGATCGTGCAGGAGAGCGAAGACACGATCATCCCCGGCAACCTCGCGATCTCAGCGGAGCAAGCCGAGGCGCGCGCGCACTGTATCTTCGGGCCGTACCACGCGCGCATCAGCCGCGAGTTGAGCGAGCGCGCGGCGCGCGGGCAAGCTTCGATCCTGATCTTCGTGCACACGTTCACGCCAGTCTTTCGGGGCGCAGCGCGGCCGTGGCACGCCGCTGTTTTGCACAACAAGGACACGCGTCTCGCGCTGCCGCTGCTGCGCGCGCTCCGCTCGGTGCCCGAGCTGAGCGTCGGCGACAACGAGCCCTACGCCGCGAGTGAGCTGACCGACTACGGGTTGGTCGAGCACGGCGAGCGCCGCGGGCTGCTCCACGTCGAGCTCGAGATCCGCCAAGATCTGCTCAGCGACCTCGCGGGCCAAGAGGTGTGGGCGACGCGGCTGGCGCGCCTGCTGCGCGAAGCTCCCACGTTTTCGAACTAGCGAGCCGGGCTCGGAGCGGGCGTCGGCCGCGGAAAGCCGTAAGATTCGCGGCTCTCGGCGATCAGCTTTCGCTGCTACGAAAAAGCTGCGATTCTGCGTCGGGCGCGGACGCATGAAGGTGCTGCTTATCAATCCGAATCGTGAGCAGGTGCCTTGGCCTGCAATTCCGGTCGGATTGTGCACGGTGGCTTCAGCCACGGCACGCGCTGGCCATGACGTCAGCGTGCTCGATCTGGCGTTCTCGAAGCAGCCCGGCAAGGACACCTTGTTGGGTGTGCGCAAGGAGCAGCCTGACGTCGTCGGCCTGACGATCCGCAATATCGACAACTGCAACTTCGAGCTGCCGCACTTCTACTTGCCGGAAATTCGCGATCAGGTCGTGAAGAGCATTCGCGAGGCGGCGCCGAACGCCAAGCTCGTGATTGGCGGAGCAGCAGTCAATGTGTCGCCGCGTGACGTGCTCGGATACCTTGACGCTGATCTGGCGGTGGTGGGCGAGGGCGAGGATGCGTTTCCCGGAGTCCTTGCGGCGTTCGGGCGCGGTGAGAAGGTCGAACGTTTGCCGGGTGCCTTGCCACGTGGTGGTGGCAGCGCCTCGCCGTTGCCCGTGCTCGATACCGGCCGGCTGCTGAAGGGCGAGCCGCTCGGCGGTCGCGCGGTCGTGCACGACCTCAAGACATCCGCGCGCAGCCAGGCCTTTCGCTGGCTCGATTTGGCGCGCTACGCTCGCGCCGGCTCGCCGTATTCGGTGCAGACCAAGCGCGGCTGCGCCCTGAAATGCGCCTATTGCGTTTACAACAACATCGAAGGCCACGCGTATCGGCTGCGCGAAGTGCGGGAGGTCGTCGACGAGATTCAAGAAGCCGTGCTCGGGCATGGCGTGACAGCTGTCGATTTCGTCGATTCGACCTTCAACCTGCCGTTGTCGCACGCGCGCGCCCTGTGTGAAGCGTTGGCCGAACGCAAACTACCCGCGCAGTACTCGACGATGGGGCTCAATCCGGCCGCGGTGACGCCCGAGCTAGTCGGTATGCTCAAATCGGCTGGCTTCAAGAACGTGATGTGCACGCCCGAGAGCGCGTCGGAGACGACGCTGCGCACGCTGCACAAGGGCTTTCAGAAGCACGCGGTGATTCGCGCCGCCAAGGCGCTGCGTGAAGGCGGCATGCCGACGTACTGGTTCTTCATGCTCGGCGCGCCCGACGAAACGATGGAGACGGTGAAGGAGACGCTCGCCTTCTGCGCCGAGCACATCCCGCCCACGGACATGGTGCTGTTCTCGACCGGTATCCGCGTCTACGCCGGCACGCCGCTCGAGCGTACCTGCAAAGACATGGGTTGGTTTGCCGAGGACGATCCGCTGTTTGAGCCGTCGTGGTTCCTGTCGCCCAAGCTCGACTTGAACGAGCTTTACGGCACGCTGGTCAAGGCCGCGCAGGTGCACCCGAATTGGATGACCAACGCCGAAACCGTGATGAGCCCGGCGATGGCGTCGACGATGAAGCAGGCGTTCCGCGTTTTGGGCTGGAAGGGCCCGTTTTGGACGCATTTGCCGCGGCTTTTCTCGTTGGTTGGCAAGCTGGGCATTCGCAAGAAAGGTCTCGATCTCCACGCCGAGACCGTGCGCCGCATCACCGACGTCGCGCATCACACTTAGCCTAGTGGGGGCCCCCGGGCCGAGCGGTTGTTCCGGATTGCGCGTCGGACTATCGTCTCGGGGATGAAGAGCTGCGCGGCCGTTGGCGTCGGTTTTCAGATTTTGGTCGGAGCTTGGTTCGTCGCGACCTCGGTTGCGGGCTGCGGCGGTGAGCCAGCGCCCGAGTCCAAGACGGCCGACGCGGTGCCGGTTGCACCCGCGGCAGCCGCCGAACCGGCGAGCGCGCCGGCCGACCCGGCGTCTGCTGCGGACGCCAGGCCGGAAGCCGACGCCAAGCCGGAAGCCGACGCCAAGCCGGCGGCGGCGCCGGTGAAAGATCCGAACGCGATGCGCGAGGTGAAGTACGTGGTGACGCCGGAGGGCTTGAAGATCGAGGTGGCTGGTGTGCGCTTTTTGGCGTCAGCCGAGGCAAAGCAAGTCGGTCAGGGCTGGGGCGCGAAGGTCACGATCAAAGCCGAAGCATTCGACGGCAAGGAGCACGTGTTCTTGAACCCGAAAAACGGTCCGATCGCGTTTGCGGCGGCCGTGTTCAAAAAGGGCAGTACCGAGGCGGAGCGCATCCCCGATTCGCGTGACGGCGACGGCGAGGTCAAGCTTGGCAGCTCTTCGCGCACCTTTTCGCGCCAGTTTCCGGAGCAGGGCGGTCGCATACTAGCGATGGGCGAGACGCTCGACATGGAAGTGGCGCTGTGGGGCCTCGGCAGCAGCGCCGAGGATCGGCGGCCCGTGAAGCAGTTCTTTCACGTCAAAATGAAGGTCGACAAGGGCAAGCCGAGAGCGACTGTCGAGCCGCCCGCGTCGGCGTCGAACTGACGCTCGGCTAGCGTCCCTTGAAGATCGGTCGGCGCTTTTCGGTAAACGCTGCCAGCGCTTCGAGGCGATCTTCGCTGCCCAGGCATTGCTCGTAGGCGGCGCGCTCGAGCGCGAGCCCTTCGCGGAGATCGCGGGTGGTGGCGCCGCGCATGGCGCTGAGGGCCGCCCGAATTGCCAACGGCGCTCCGTTCAAGATCGGCTCGGCCCAATTCATCACCTCGAGCACGAAGTCGTCATTCTTCGGCAGCACCTGGTTGACCAAGCCCAAAATCAACGCTTCGGGCGCGGTCAGGCGCGCGGCGCGCAAGATCAGCTCCTTGGCGCGCGCTTCGCCTAGTAATCGCGGTAGACGCTGCGTGCCCCCCGCGCCTGGGATCACGCCCAGGCTGGTTTCCGGCAAGCCGAGCACGGCGTGGTGCGCAGCGAGGCGCAGGTCACACAGCAAAGCCAGCTCCAACCCGCCGCCGAGCGCCGCGCCGTTGATCGCAGCCAGCGTCGGTACGCTGATCGTTTCGAGCCAGCCGAGCTCGGATTCGTACGCGAGCAGAAGCTTGCGCACCTCGGCCTGGCTCATGCCGGCGCGCTCTTTTAGATCCGCGCCGGCGCAGAAGGCCTTGTCGCCCGCGCCAGTGACGATCACCAGCCGCACGTCGTCTTGGGCCGCGATCTCGCGACCGATTTCGCCAAAGCGCGCCACGAGCGCGACCGACAGCGCGTTCATGCGCTCGGGGCGATCGAGGGTGACGAGCGCGATGCTGCCGCGCCGTTCGAGGCGCACGCCCGCGCCGTCGCTCATCGCGACCTCTTGCGCGCGGCTTTCTTCGGCGACTTTGCAGCCTTCTTGGCGGGCGCTTTCTTGGTCGGCACGGATTTGACCTTGGCCGGCTTCGCGGACGCCGTCGGCTTGGCGGCAACCGGAGGTTTCGCGACCACGGCCGGCTTGGCCTTGGCGGCAGGTTTGGCTTCGGGCGCGGGCCTGGCTTTGTCGGTCTTGCGGCCTTCGAGCTTGGCCATCCGATTCTTCAGCTCGATCAGCTCGTCGCGCACGCTCTCGAGCTCGTCGTTTAGCCGCTTCTTTTCGGTGGTCGGGCTGTCGCCCATGTCACGCAAGGCTTCGCGCAAGCGGCGCGAGACGCGGCCGTCGAGCTCGCGATCGAGCGCGCGCCGCATTGCACCGCGGCTCTTGTGGTCGCCCAAGGTCGAGAGCGCAGCCACCACGTCGATCTTGAAGTGCGGATCCTTGTCTTCGAGCAGCTCCTCGAGTTGTTCGCGGGTCTTTCGGCCCTCGCCGAGGCTGGCCAACGCGTGCACGGCGGCGCGACGGCCGCGCGTCGGGATACCGTAACGGGTCCGTTTCGCGACCACGTCAAGCGCGCTGTCGTCGCGCAAAGCCGCCATACCGTCCAGCGCTCCGGCGCGGATCACATCCGCCCAGGACGGCTGATCGACGACAGATTTAAGGGTTTCCAGTGCGCCGGGTTGCCGCGTGCGGCCGAGCGCGCGCGCCGCGTCTGCCGTGACCAAGTAGCTGGCTTCCTTGCCCAGCAGCTCTTGCAGGGCCTGGGCCGACTTGAGCTGCTTGAAGGCGCCGAGTGCGGTGGCTACGGCCCGCCGCACCTTGGGGTGCGAGGTGCCGAGCGCCCCGAGCAACGCTTCGAGCGCGTCATCCGAGCGCACCTTGCCGAGCGCGCGGGCGGCTTCGACCCGCACCATCCACGCCTCGCCTTCGCGCGCCAGGGTGTCGCGCAGCGCTTTCACGCTGCTCGGATCGTTCTTCTTCGACAGCGCGTCGGCGGCGGTCCAGCGCAAGAGCGCGTTCGAACCTTCGGTCAACTGGTGACGCAGCATGTCGCCGGGTGCCTCGAACGTCAGCTTGCTCACCACGCGCTGCTCGGGATCGAAGCCGACGTGCAGCGGGCGCTTGTCGAGCGCCACCGTGAGCACATCGTGCGCCTCGGTCATCAGCTTTTCGTGGCGCGTGTGCGTGCCATCGCTTTGCGTGACCTCAATCTCGATCGGTAGTGCAAAAATCGCGGTATCACCGTGTTTTTGCGCTTGTTTCAACGCTACGCTCAGTAGCCCATCGTCGTAGCTCACCTTCACCGACAACTCGGGATGACCGGGACGGTAGACCCAGTGGTCGAAGAAGCGTTCGAGCGAGCGACCCGATACCTCTTCGAACGCGCGCATCAAGTCGGTCGTCTCGACGATGCCGAACGCGTGGCGCTTCAAGTACAGCTGAACGCCTTCGAAGAACGCCGCGTCGGTCAGCTCGCGCCGCAGCATGTGCAAGACCAGGCCGCCTTTTTCGTACAAGTGACGGTCGAATAGATCGATCGGCTCGACGTAGTCGCGGCACACGATCGGCCGCTGGTAGCGCCCGGCGGCTTCGCCCAAATATGTGTCGACGTCGCCGGCGACGCCGTAGTCGTACTCATCGCGACCCAGGCGCTGTTCGCGCTCCAGGTGCTCGCAGAAGGTCGCGAAGCCTTCGTTCAGCCAAGCGTGCGACCAGTCGCGGCACGTGACGTAGTCACCGAACCATTGATGCGCCAGCTCGTGCGCCACCAAATCACACGAGCTGATGTCGAGTGCAGCGCGCTCGTCCAGAATCACGTGCTCGTACAGCGTGGTCGCGGTGGTGTTTTCCATCCCGCCGAAGATGAAATCGCTCACCACGACCTGCGAGTAGCGCTGCCACGGAAACTCCACGCCGAACCGCTTCGAAAAGAACTCCAGCATGCGCGGTGTCTCGCCCAAGCTGCGCCCGGCGCTCTGCGCCTGCCCGACCGGCACCAAGTAGCTGATCGGCACCTGGCGAGCGCCGAGCGCCGCCGGGCGATCCTCGACCACATCGAAATGCCCGACCACCAACGTCAACAGGTAGCTCGGGTGCGGTTGCTCGAGCTTGAAGCGGTAGGTCCACGGTGTCTTGCCGCGCGTCTCGGCGCTGAGCAGCTCACCGTTCGATAAAACCTGGAACCCGGCCGGCACGGTCGCCGAAAGCTCGGTCGTCATTTTCACGTGCGGCTTGTCGACGCACGGAATGAAATGGCGAGCGTCTTCGTCTTGGCACTGCGTCCAGGCCTGCACCGGGCGGTGCTTGACCTGCTCGTCGGGCGCCAAGAAATACAAGCCGCGCTTGGGGATCGCTTTGTAGTCGACGCGCAGTTGCCCACGCTCCGGCAGCCCTTCGAGCGCGATGACTTCCCCGTCGTAGCTGTAGCTGGCCGGCTTCAGCCCAGAGCTGTCATCCACGCGCACGCTCTCGAGCTCGAAGCCGATCGCGTCGACGAATAGCGGGCTCGTCTTCGGCGATACGCGCTGAAAGTCGAGCACGGCTCGACCGCGCACCGATTTCGTCTCGAAGTCGAGCGCCAGGTCCACGAACAGATGCTCGATTCGGAACGGGCGGGAGCGCTCGTACTTGCGCTCGGTGCCGGCCAGGCTGAAGGGGCTGCGCGCCGCACCACAACCACAGCGCTCGTGGAGTCTCTGCGAAACCGTCATCGGGCGTTACTATAGTGGCCCGCCGTCCCCGGTCGACCATCCATCGTATTCTGATGATTCGTCGCATTTCTGGCTGCCAAGCTGCAGCTCGAATCGCAGAAACTTCCGTGTCGTCTCCGGGCAAGGCCGTGCGGGCGCTACGCTGAGCGAGGCGTGGGGCCATGCCGCTTCCGATGTACGTCTAGACTAGCGACCAGCCTTGATTGGTGATCGGGCCGGGTTCGGGTTGGGGATCGGCTGATCGGCAGCGGGATGGGGATCGGCCGGGTCAGCGGTTTCGGATCTGCACAAATTCGCAGCCGGCAGCGGGGTCAGTGACGGCATCGGCTTCGGTC
>JBBSAB010000157.1:0-15248 GCA_038252755.1 Polyangiales bacterium
GGCCTCAGGCGCCTGCTCGAACAACAGAAATCTTCCCGCCTTCCCGCCTTCCTGTTTTCTCGCTGCTCGAATCGCGAAATGAGACCAATGCTCAGCCGCCTTCCTGTTCGCTCGTGCTCGAATCGCGAAATGAGACCAATGCTCAGCCGGCTTCCTGTTGCTTCGATCTCGGTCCATCAGAAGTGACCCTAAAGCTGCGTGAAATGGGCCCGGTTTCGGTTGAGGCGCCGCTGCCCAGCTGGGCAGCGGGACAGGCCTATTATCAGCAGCCGCGCGGCGTGCGATGACAGGAGTAGGAAACGTGACGCAGGCAAGTTATCGCGAGCTGAATCCGGAACGGATTATCGAGACGAGCGAGTTGTTGCACAAACGCGTCGAAGAGCGGTTCGCGGGCTCGGGCTTGAGCCGGATTGCGCGCGAGGTGACGGAGGTCGCGAAAGCGGCCGACCAGGTTTCGGCGTGGTTGGCGCGGCCGATCATTTGGGTGCGCGTGGCGGTGGCGGTCGCGGTCGCGGTGTTGGCGTTCTTGGTGATCGTAGCGCTGCGCGTCGTGAACATGGACATGACCGGCGTCGGGTTTTCCGAGACTGCGCAGGGCGTGGAGGCGGCCGTGAACAATCTGGTGTTCGTCGCGATTGCCATCTACTTTTTGCTCGGCGTCGAGGCGCGCGTCAAGCGTGCTCGCGCGCTGAAAGAGCTGCACGTGTTGCGTTCGTTGGCGCACGTGGTCGACATGCACCAGCTGACGAAAGATCCGGAACGCATGACGAACGGCGAGCACGGCGGCGATACGGCGTCTTCGCCGAAGCGCGACATGACGGCGTTTCAGCTGACGCGTTACCTCGACTATTCGACCGAGCTCTTGGCGATCTTGAGCAAGGTCGCCGCGATCTACGTGCAGCGCTTCAACGACGCTGACACAGTGCGCGCGGCCGGCGATATCGAAGACCTCACGGTCGGCCTCAGCCGTAATATCTGGCAAAAGATCATGATCTTGGACCGCGTCGGCGAGTAGCGCGCTATTCGGTTGTCCGTACTGGCTCGGGCGCGGTTTCAGCGGCAGGAGCGGGCTCGGCGAGCGGTGGCGGATCCGTAACGGGCTCAATCGAGCGGAGCTGCGCGCGCTCTTTCTCGTCGAGCGCCGAGGTCGCGCGCAGATGCTCCGGGCGGTTTTGCTTCCACCACAGTCGGGCGCGTTCGTCGGTCCACGGATGATCGAACTGCAAAGCGCCGAGCGCGTCCGAGAGCTCGCGCGCGGTTTGCGGGCGTTTGTTCGGGTTTTTTTCAAGGCACTGCATGACCAGCGCCTCGAGCCCGGGGTGAAGCGGCCGATCAATGCGCTTGGAAGGCAAGACCGGCTTTTGGTGCGCGTGCATGACCAGCATGTCGGCGCGGGTTTGCGCTTCGAACACGCGCTTGCCAGTGAGCAGCCAGTAGCCGACACAACCAAGCGCGTACAAATCCGCACGTGCATCGACCGGTGCCTGAAAGCGCAGCATCTCGGGCGCCATCACCGCCGGCGTGCCGACGAACTGCTTCTCGTCTTCCAGCTCTTCACTCGTTAGGTGGCGATCGAGCACCAGACCGAAGTCGAGCACCTTCACGAAATCGTAATCGCCGCCGACCGAGCAGGTCAAAATGTTGGCCGGCTTGATGTCGCGATGCACGAAGTTCTGCTCGTGTGCTTCGCGTAGCGAGTGGCACACCTGCTTCATCAGGCTGGCGATGCGTTCCGGCGGCTGCGGGCCAAAGCGCTCGACCAATGTCATCAAATCGATGCCGTCGAGCAGCTCCATCACGTAATAGAAGGCGCCTTCGCGCGTGATACCGAAGTCGTAAACCTGAATCGTGTGCGGCGAACGCAACGACGCGGTCGTGCGCACTTCGCGGGTGAACAGCCGCAAAAGCCGCTCGGAATCGGCCGGGCCGTGGTCGACCAGCACCTTGGGCCGAATCAGCTTCACGGCCGCCGGACGCCGCAACATACGGTGATTGGCGCGCCACACTTCCGCCATGCCGCCGACGCCCAGCCGCTCGACCAACTTGTAGCTGCCGACCTCGCGCGCTTTGACGATGCCTTCGGTCAAATGGTGCACGACCTTGGAGATTTGCTGTGCGACCAGCGCCGCCAAAATCGGCGAAGAAACCACGACCACCAGCTCGGAGGCGCTGTAGTGGGTGTGCGCGCGCATCATCATCAGCCCGAGCGGATCCATCGCCGCCCCGACCAGCATCACGGCTAGCGCTTTGCCCGGCACCGTCGGGATCAACGCGCCGAACGCCAACAGCGGAATCACCACGGGCGACACCTGGCGCAGCAGATCGCTCGCGCTCGACGCCTGCGAGTGCCGCAAGATCCCGAGCGCCAGGCAAATCACGAACAGGTAGACATTGCCCAGATCGGCCACGTTGTGCGCGGGGACTCTCGGCAGCTTGGTCACGCCAAACAGCGCGAGGCTGAGCGCAATGCCGGCAATCGAAACGCCCAGCGCCGTGCCAAACACTGGTCCGAGCTTGCTGCCACCGAGCAACGCCACCCATCCGAGGTAGGTCGCGAACGCCAGCGCACCGAGCAGGCCCATTTTGCCCAGCCTGTCGACTGCAGCCACGAGTACGTTGCCGGAAAGCTGGCGATTGGCGGCACCGCGTTGAGCCTCGACGGCATTCCAAACACTCAGATCGAGGCGCTTGGGTGTCGCCTCGATCAGCAGGTCGTCGCGCTCGAGCTGAGGAAACTCAGCCTCGGAATCGGCGGTGTCCGGCGCATCCGGTTGTGTCGACACGGCTGGAGCATAGTGCAGCCCGCGCGGCCACAGGGGCAGCAAGTTCCAAACCAGCGGTGATGCGCGCGGAACTAAGCGCTTTCGACGTCGCCGCGCGCGAACACTCTACGGTCCAAAACGCCTCGAACAGCTTGCAGCTCGCGCCCCAAATCGACGACCGCGGTGTCTACGGCCGACAAATCACCGTGTTTGGCTTGGCGCTCGCTGGCCTCGGCGATGCGCGCCATGCGCACGGCGCCGAAGTTGCCTGAGGCGCCCTTGATGGCGTGAATCACGTTCAGGTAGGCGCGTTGGTCGCGCGCCCGGGCAGCCAGACCGAGCGCTACGACGCGTTTCGCTACGTCATCCAGGAAAATGCGCGACAGCTCTTCGACGATTTGCGGCGAGCCGGCTTCGCGCGCCAACTCCTGCAGTCGCGAGAGATCGACGTTCTCTGCGTTGGGCTTGGGCGCCCCGACGTCCGGCTCGCTTTGGCGGTCGTCGGCATCGGGTGGCTCCGAGTCGATGCTGGGCAGCAGCCACTCGAGCACCTTCTTGCGCAATCGGCCGAGCGAAAACGGCTTGGCCAAGAAGTCGTCCATGCCGGCGTCCAAGCACGCTCGCCGCGCGCCCGACACCGTACCGGCCGTGACCGCGATCACCGGCACGCGACTCGCCCCGGCTTCGATACGGCGGATCTGCCGCGTCGCGGTCAAGCCGTCCATCTCCGGCATCTGGCAATCCATCAACACCAAGTCATAGCGCCCGGGCTTGAACGCCCGCAATGCTTCGGTACCGGAGCAAGCCTTGTCGACCGCGCAACCCATCGGCTCCAGCACATGCTCGATCAGCGCGCGATTGAAGGCGTTGTCTTCGGCCAGCAGCACTCGCCGTCCTGACAAGAGCGCCGAAACCCGCGGCGCCGCCTTGAACTCCCCGGAGCTCGGCGGCGCGCTCTTGCTGATCTGATGCGCGGCCAACAGCTTGTCGACGACGTCGAGCAGCTCGCGCCCCGAGCGGTGCACGTTTTCTGCCGCCAAACGCTGCGACGTATCCAACTCGCTCTCGAGCAAGAGCTCGGTCGAGCCGAGGACGTTGGTCATCGGCGTGCGCAGATCATGACTGAGGCGACGCAGTAGCTCGAGCGCGTCTTCACTACTCGGCTTCGGACTTTCGTCCTTCGGCCCGCGACGGCTCAAGCGACGTCCCGCGACAGATCCAGCGTGGCGATGCGACGGTAGAGAGTCGCCCGGCCGATACCGAGCAGCTTAGCGGCGCGGCCGACGCTGCCGTGAGTAGCGCGCAGCGCACGTTGAATCGCGCGCCGCTCCAGCTCACGCAGCGGAACGATGTCTTCCTCGCTCGGCTCTTGAAAACGATTGCCGTTGGCGCCGTTGACGTGAATCGCCGGCAAAATTGCCGGCAGCACCAGCTCACGGATATCTGGCGGCAAGTCGGCGAGCGTTACCTCGTCGCTGCGGCACGCCAGTAGGCTGCGATGCACGACGTTCTGTAGCTCGCGCACGTTGCCAGGCCAGTGGTGGCGTCCGAGCGCTTCGAGCGCCTCCGGTGAGATGCTCTGCACGTCACGCCCCACGTCCTTGGAAAGCGCGCGCAAGAAATGGCCGACTAAGGTCGGGATGTCTTCGACGCGGTCGCGCAGTGGCGGCAGGTGAATCGGGTAAACCACCAGCCGGAAGTACAAGTCTTCGCGGAAGCGCCCGGCCTCGACCTCGGCTCGCAGATCGCGGTGCGTTGCACAGACGATCCGCACATCGATCGGAATTTCGCTCGAGCCGCCGACGCGCCGAATCGTCTTTTCTTGAATCGTGCGCAAGAGGCTAGCTTGCGTCTGCATGCTCATTTCGCCCAGCTCATCGAGCAACAGCGTGCCGCCGTTGGCCTGCTCGAAGCAGCCGCGCCGCTGCTGGGTCGCGCCGGTGAAAGAACCGCGTTCGTGACCGAACAGCTCCGACTCCTGCAAAGACTCCGGAATGCCCGCGCAGTTGATGGCGACGAACGGCCCGCGGCGCCGCACGCTGCCGGTGTGAATCGCGCGGGCGACCAGCTCCTTGCCGGTGCCAGACTCGCCGAACACGCACACCGCAACGTCGCTCTCCAGCACGCGCTGCACCTGTTGCGCGAGCTCGCGCATCGGCGGGCTCTTGCCGACGATCGCCCCGAGTACCGAGCGCTCGGTCAACGCCGATTCCAGCCGCCGCACGCTGGTCAGAAGCTCGCGCCGCTCGTTGGCGCGATGCACCGCGAGCAGCAAGCGATCGCGATCCAAAGGCTTGGTCACGTAGTCGTAAGCGCCGGCTTGCATGGCGGCGACGGCCGTCTCCAGTTCGCGCTGCGCGGTGACGACGATGATCGGCAGCTCCGCGTCGCGCGCCCGGAGGTGCTGAATCACCTTGATGCCGGTCACTTCACCCAAACCGAGATCGACGCACGCCAACGCCGGCGTCTCACCGTCGTGGTCGAGCACGCTCCGCGCCGATTCGTGCTCTACGACCGAGTAGCCGGCGCGCTCGAGCCAAAAGCGCATCAGGCGACGCGCGGTGGGGTCGTCGTCCACGACCGCCACGCTGACCGGGGCTGGCCCCACCGATGCTGCCGTTTCGTCGTCGAGCATTGCTACTCAACCTCAAACGCACGATCCGGTCCCAGGTTTAGACGCCTTCGTCCCGGAAGCTCAGCTTGAGACGAAGAAGGGTGAGTAAAGGCGGGATTCAGTGCCAACGTAATCCGCGCAACCCTTGGATCTCCTTATAGAAACGGCGCTCCCCTCAAACAAGCCTAGTCGGGACCGACATTGGAACGGCTTTCGCAGAAGGGGGAGCTGCCTTGGCCGCCGCGTTCCGAAAACCCGAAGCCCGTAAGCTCCCCCTCCAACGCGGACTGCTCCGTATTACCGGCGACACGTTGGAGGGGCCGCGCGAAACCGACCTGTTCGACGTCGTCACCGGCCCCGCCGGGGACGTCGGGATCGTGCTGCTCGACGTGCAGACCCGGTACGGCGAACCCGGCGACGTGGGTCGCGCCCTGCTCAAGAAAGCCGCCGCAGGCTTCGCCGAACGCACGCCGCTGCACGCCGTCATGCTCGACTTGGTACGCACGCTGTTTGAGTACCCGGGCACCGAGCTGCGCGTCACGCTCATGCGCTGTTCGGTCGCCGACGCGCGCGCCGAAGTGACGACCGCCGGCATGCCGCCGCTCGCCTGCGCGATGCCGGGCGGCAACATCACCGTCCACCCGGCGTCTTCGCCACCGCTCACCTCGACGACAACCGTACCGCCGCCGGTCGAAGTCGTACCGCTCGTCTGGGGCTCGACGTGGATGGCCGTCTCCGACGGCTTCACCGCCGGCTCCGATCATCCCGAAGTCGTCCGACGCTTGGCGATGGATCTCGAGCTGCGCGAAAAAGGCTTGGCCCTGTGCGGCCAAACGCCAGACGGCCTCTATGATCTACTCGCGGGTCGCTTATCCGAGTCCGGCCGCTTCGCTCGCGACGACGCCACGCTCGTCCTGATCGGTGCCGATCCGAACGCGCGCTTTCAAAGCGGCATCCGTCGCGGCACCAAAGAATAGCGACAGCCGGGGCTGCCGCGACGCAGCCCGCCTCGCAGAAGCTCACGTGCCGGAACCAGGCAACGTCGTGCGGCGAAGAGAGCGGCCGCTCTGGACGGGCGGCGCGGGCGTCAGCGCGTGCGGGTCCGCGGGCGGGGCGCGGATGCCGCGAGGCGCGGCGGCGGAAACGCGGAAACGCGAAGGCGAGCTACCCCTTGCCCGCAATGTCGCCATTTCCAAAACCTGCGGAAATGGATGATCCCATAGTCTCACTTGATACTACGCGATCACACGTCTTGCGCCGCGAATTCTTGACCCGCGCCGATCGCGGCGAAGTACGTGAGCAACGCGCCACGGTGTCGCGCCCGCGGATCCGCTAGCGCTGACGCTTCGCGCTCGCTCCGCAATATCACCGGAACAGTCGCTGACACAATGCTGTCATTTGGTGTCGCTAGCTTTGGCTAATGCGCAATCGAGCCTCTTCGCGAGCACCACGGACCGCTGGGCGAATGAGCTGTGGAATGTTTCGTTGTTCCCGTTGTCCACAGGCACGCAGCGCGAGCTGACGCCGAGCGGACTAGAAAATGTCGACGAGAGACGAAGAGTAGCGTCGATTGATCGTCCTTTGAGAGTCAGTCTCGAATCCTCAGGTGGTAATCTGGGCTGACAGCTCAAGCCCCGGAGGGAACCGTGACGGCCTCATTTGCTGACCATGAGATTTGGCATGTCCTGATCGCCAGTGACGACATGAAACGTATGAACGTCGAGCAGCTCGACGACGCGTTTCGCCTCAGCTTGGTCGACGCGTCGACCATGGTCTGGAAGGCGGGCATGAAGACCTGGCAAAGCTTGGGCGCAGTCGCCGGTCTCGACGACGAGCCGGAGACGGTCGTGCGTTGGATAGAGCCACCGCCTCCGCCGCGTCCGAAAGCAAGGCCCGCGCCGCGCCCCCCGTCACGCGCGCCAGCTCCGGCTAGCTTTCACACCGCGATCACGCCGGTGTTCGCGCCGCAGCTCGTCGCGCCGGTGTTCGCGCCAGTGTTGTACGCGCCGGATCCGTACGTGCTACCGAAGCGCCGCGTCTCGATTCCGAGCGAAGTCGACTTTCGTCGCTCGTCGAGCGGTGTGCGTTGGGGGCGCTGGATGGTCGCGCTGCTGCTCATCACGGGCGGCGTGCTCGGCGCGTACCGCCAGAACCTGCTGCGCGAGGGGGCGCGGCGGATGGGCGTCGAGACCAAGTACTTGAACGGTGAGCATCGCGTGACGGCGTTCGTCACCGCCAAGGCGCCCACGCAACTGAAGAACGTGCTCACGCGGCTGGCGCTCTTGCCAGGGCCGAACGCTTTGCCCGAGCGCAAGCCGGTCGTCGCGCGCACGCCTGAGCCGACGCCGGTCGCCGCGGCGACGCCCACGACCGAGCCGACGAAGCCGAACAGCGCCGTCAGCGAACCCGAAATGAAGACGGTGTCGCTCGACTCGCTACCGGTGCTGACGGCCGAGCCCATCGCGCCGAAAGCAACGCTTGCTGCAGCAGCCGTCGCCCCCGCCGTCCGCACCAAACCAGCGCCCGTCGCCGCCAAAGCCGAGCCAAAGCCCAAAGCCCAACCACAGCCCAAAGCCGAGCCGCCGCCGCCCGCCAACGAGAACCCACTCAAGGCGGCAATTCGTCTGGCGATCGCGCAAGACGCCGCCAAGGCTGCCAAGAACAAGTAACGCCGAGCGCCCTCAGCGAACCTTGTTCGCGACGTAGAGCGTGTACTGCCCGGAGCGGTCAGAGACGAAAAACAGCTGCTCACCCGCCGGGCTGAGCCACGGCATGCGCTCTTCCGACGGCTTGGTAGTGCCGTTCGGATTGTTGAGATCTACCAGCGGCTCCGGCTCGCCAAAATTCGCTTCGCTGTTGTCGCGATGCGCCACGTACAGGTCGGAACCGCCGGCGCGCGTCGATGAGAAATACAGATCGCGGCCGTCTACGGTGAGGAAGCCGTCGGCGCTTTGAAAGGCCGCAGCGTTGACGTTGCCGAGCAACGCCTGGCTGGGTTCGCTCCACGCACCGCTGCTGTCGCGCTTCGACAAGTAGATTTGGTACAACGGCTTCGGCCCGCCGTGCCGCTTCGAAGATAGCGGCATGACGGTACCGCCAAACCCCGGCGGACGCGGCACGTCGTCGAACGCGGCGGAGTTGAGCGCCGCGACCGGCTCCGGCTTCGTCCAGGCATCACCTTGGCGCGCGCTGCGATAGATATCGGTGTTGCTGCCGCTGCTCATGCCCACCCACAGCTCCATGCCGTCGAGCGAAATGGCGGGGCTCGAAGCCTCGGGCATTCCGAGCACGTCGAAGGTGAGCGGCTTACCGTTGGCCCAATGCCCATCGATCAGCGCTGCGTGCTCCACCAGGCTCACGTACGGATCTGGGCTGACGCCCTGCTGCTGCTGCTGCGAGTAGTAGAGTTCGCTCACGTCTTCGGTAAGCGTCGGGTTCGCGAGCAAGATGCCGTCCATCTGAGCGATAAGCGGCTCGCTCGGCAGCTCCCATATGTGCGGCGCCGCACCACCCGGCGTGCCGCCCGCCCCGGAGCTACCGCCCGCCTCCAACGAAGACGAGCCCAGGTTGACGACCTCACCGCTGCAACCGACGCTGATCAGCGCGCCGCATGCCAGCCGCGCTGCGCTCGTTCGCCGAACGCTTCGAGCCAGCAGCGTGCTCAGAGCCATTGTGGCTCTTCTATCGCGAAGCGCCGCGCTCTGCGATGGGCTTGAGCCGCGCCACGTGCGGGCTGTTCGGGAAGCGCGTGACGAACGACTTGGCGAGCGCCGTAGCGCGAGCCGAGTCGCCCGACTGATCGATGGCGCGGATCCGGAGCACCATGGCCTCCTGGCCGAAACTGCCGCGCGGAAACTTCGCGCCATACGCGTCGAGCGAAGCCGTGGCCGCCTTGGCGTCGTGGGCGGCTACACCGGCGCGCGCCGCTTCGATCAGCCGAATCTGTTCGCTCAAGTCGGCCGTTGCCGAAGCCGAGGCGTCAGCGCGACCCGCGGACGGAGCCGAAGCTGGCGCTTCGACGGGCGGCAACGGTGACACTGCAGGCGCAGCATCTTGCACGGCCGGCGGAGCGACGGGCGCTGCCGCAACCGGAGCCACGACG
The DNA here is from genome assembly GCA_038252755.1 of Polyangiales bacterium. Classification (GTDB taxonomy): domain Bacteria; phylum Myxococcota_A; class Polyangia; order Polyangiales; family Polyangiaceae; genus PMG-095. The sequence goes on from JBBSAB010000157.1 coordinate 9,479, forward strand.
AGTGGCTTGGCAACGGGTGCCGGAGCCACTGACTGCGGGCGCGTGAACGCAAAGGCACCGATCAGCGCGGCGACACCGACACCGACGGCAACCTTACCGAGCGTGGCGGACTTGGCAGCGGTGCCGGGAGACGCACCGGCGGCAGCAGCTTGCCCAGACGCCACTGCGGGCGGCGGCGCCGCAAGCGGGCCGGACATTGGTAACCCGAAGCCGAGCATCGCGCGCATTCGCGCCTTGTGCTCATCGGAGGGCAGCTCCGCACGCGAGGCGTCGAGCAGCATCTTTTCGAGTGGTGTCGGGTCGTCGGGGACGAGCTTGAGGTTGCTCATGACTTTCCCCCTCCGGGGATGGAAGCTTCGAAGGCGGCCACGGCGGCGCGAAACGCTTCGCGCGCGCGGCGTAGGCGCGACGTGGCAGTACCGAGCGGAATCTCGAGCAACGACGATACTTGCGGCATCGTCTGCCCTTCCAGCTCAGCCAGGATGAATACGGTCTTCAAGTCGTGATCCATGTTCGCGAGGATCCGCCCCATCAAGTCGACGGCGCGGCGTTGGTCAGCGAGATCTTCCGGACGCGCAACTTGGCTGTTGCGTAGGTCCATGTCGTCTTCCAAGACCCAGCGCTTCTCGTTACGAGAGGTGCGACGCGCGACCCGCAGCGCCGTGCCGAACAGGAACGCCCGTTCGCGTCCATCTTGGATGTCCAAGATGCGTTCGGCGGCGACCAGGAAGACTTGTTGTGCGGCGTCATCAGCGGCTCCACGGCTGAGCCCGAGCCGTCGGATGAGTCGCCAGATGAAGTCGTGGTGATCATTGAACATCCGTTCCAACCGCAAGCGACACGCAGCCTGTTGGGCTACTTGTGCTTCGGTCGAGGAGAGCTCCAAATCGGAGATTGTGTTCACCCGCACCTCACATGATGCGAGGGCGCCCAACATCGATCACGGAAATCCGCCAGCGATCCCCACCCCGGCAGAAAATCCCAGTGTAGGTGTCGAGAAGAACACGCGGCGATTGAACGCGTACTGGTCCCGACCAAACGGCAGCCCGACGCGACCATCCGCAATGATTTCGAATATTTCGCTCACCCGCCAGCCTGCCCACAGCGCGATACCAGCGGTCCCGTATACCCCGGAGTGGGTCTCGTTTCGAAGCGTGCCGTCACCCCACACCTTGAGCACGCCCAAGCTGCCGAACGCGCATGGCCGCAGCCCGATGGCGCGCGGGCCAAGCCGTATCGGGCACGCGTCCAGTGTCGGCAACGTGTACGCAAACGCCGCTGCGCCGCCCGCCTCGGCGATGCCGCGACGCTGCGCGTGCGTCACCGACAAGCGCCAAAACGGCGCCGCCCAGCTGCCCGGATTGATCTCGAACGCCGCGAATGCAGTACCGCCCGGGACGGCTTCAGGCGCCATGTTCAACAGCACCGCGCCGGCCAAGCCAAAACTGAAACGATACAGCTCGCTCGGCGGCGCGCGACGAAAACGCGGCGGAGGCTTGCGCGGTCCGGCCTCGGGCGGCTTGGCTGCGGGTTTCGGCGGCGGCTCCGGCGGCACCTCACCCAGCATCGCGTCGGGATCGAGCGTTACCGTCGCGATCAGCGACAAGGCGTCGACGGCTTCTTCGCAGCTCGCGGCTTTGAGTTGACGCGTGCGGGTCGCGCCATCCGCTTCGACCACCGTCACGCTGCCGCGCAGCACGGAGCCCGCGCCAGCGCCCGGCTGCTGAATTTCGACCACCAATGAGCGCTGCGCCCCCGCGTCGTTCTCCAGTCGAATCCGCCAAGAACGCCGCCTAACGCGCGCCGCAAAATCCTCGGCCGAGCTGCAGCCATCCGGCGCGTGAAACTCGAAGCGCGTCGCCTCGGGCTGGGCCGACTCCTGCGCGTGCGCCCGCGCGCCCACGAAGACACCCGCGCACGTCAGGGCGCACGCAGCTCGATGACAACGTGATCGTTTCACGGGCGCCGTGCATTAAACACCGAAAGGGGCAATGAATGCGCGCTGCAAACATCGCTCGTCACCGAATCACAGCCCGCGCTAGCTCGGCGCTAGGCCTGTTGTTGGCATTGGCATTGGGCTGTTCGGCCGGAGGCGGCAACAAGAACGGCGGCAACGACCGCACCGGCAGCGGCGGCCTCGACCTCGCTGGCAGCAGCAGCGGCGGCGCCAAAAACACTGGCGGCGGCCCGATGATCACGATCGGCGGCAACGACGCTGTCGCCACGCCCGCAGGTCCCTGCGAAGGCGGCGGCTGGCGCTGCAAAGTGCCGGACTGCACCGGCCAGACGCCAACATCGATCCGCGCCACCGTCTACGATCCGGCCGGAGTCACGCCACTCTACGACGTCGCCGCCTACGTCCCCAACTCGGACGTCACCGACATTGCGACTGGCGCAGCGTGCGAAACCTGCGCCACGCCGGTATCCGGCGATCCGATCGCGTCGGCGCTGACCAACTCGCACGGCGAGTTCGTGATGAACGAAGGCGTGCCGGCCGGCACCGACGTACCGCTCGTCTTGCAGATCGGCAAATGGCGCCGCGTCATCAAGCTACCCGAAGTCAAAGCCTGCGCGGAGAACGTCTTCGACGACAAAGACCTGTTCCGCCTGCCGCGCAATCAGAGCGAAGGCCACCTGCCCAAGATCGCGCTCACCACAGGTGAAGCCGACGCGCTCGAGTGCTTCCTACGACGGATCGGCGTGGACGACGCCGAATTCACCAACCCCGACGGCAAAGGCCGGATCAATCTGTTTCACGACACGTCGGGTGGCGCATCCTACAGCAGTGGCGGCAGCTACCCGCCCGTCACCGCCCTGCGCGCGTCGCTCGACACCTTGATGGGTTACGACATCGTGCTGATGTCGTGCGTTGGTAGCCAATCCGACGGACGGCTCGTTACCGCACAAAACAAGGCTGATTTGCAGTCGTACCTCGACGGCGGCGGGCGCGTTTTTCTCGAGCACTACCACCATGCGTGGCTGCGCGGCGGCAACGAATCGGTCGACATCGAGAAGGCGCGCAAGTACGAGCCGACGCCGTTTCCGCCGATCGCCACCTGGGCACCACCCACCGATCCGAATTTCGACGGCGGTCACGCCGGCACCGAAGCGCCGTACACGATCGACACCAGCTTCCCGAAAGGCGCCGAATTCGCCGACTGGCTCGAATTCGTCGGCGCGTCGCCCGCTGGCCACGGCAACATCAGCTTGTTCGACGTCAAGCACCCGGCGATGGCCGCGCTGCCGCCGTCGCAACAGTGGATCTCCGACGCGACCGGCGTGCCGTACTTCTCGTTCAACACGCCGCTCGCCGCCGTACCCGAAGCGCAATGCGGACGCCTCGTGCACACCGGCATCCACGTCGGCGTCGAAGCCCTGACGGGCGACAAACAAGGCCCGTTCCCGAGCGGCTGCAAATCACAAGCCCTGACCGCGCAAGAGAAAGCGCTCGAGTTCCTGCTCTTCGATCTGTCGTCCTGCGTCATGAACACGATGGACGATCCCAAGCCACCCGTCGTCGTGAAGTGAACAAGCCATGACCCGTATTAATCGCTTCCTCAATGAAGCGCGCCTCAGCATTCGCGAAAACCCCTGCATTTCTCCGGATTTTTGCCTCGATTTCGCGCGCTTGAGCGAACGCCTGAAAACTACCGACAACATCACGCACTTCGCGAAAAGCCGCTTCGACGTCGCCGCTGGCTCCTTCTCGCTGGCCGAAGACACCGACGGTGACTGCGCCTGGATCTTGGCGAGCAACCGCCCCGACGCTCTCACGACGCTCGCCGACGGCGTGGCATTGGCAACCGAAATCAACCCGCCTCCCAACTCGCAACTCCCAACTCCCAACTCCTTCGCCTTTCCGGCCTCGTGGCAAAACCTGCTTCGCCTCAAGAACCTGATTCAAGAACACGACGCCGGCAGCACGATCTTCCCAACCGCGACCGGCACGCTGCAGCACTCGAGCCTCGGCGTCGGGGCACGCCTAACGACCTTGCATTGGCCAGCCGTTGAATGGGCGATGGCCGCGCTCGGCCTGAGCATGACCGCGAACCAGAACAGTATCCCGCGTGAGCTAGTGTACGACGTGAACGCGATGCTCGACGGACGGCTACAAGGCGTGCCGTTTCCGTTCATCGGCGCCGAAGTGCCGGAAGGCCATCAGGGCCAAAGCGTCGAAGGCATGAGCCACGGCGCGGTACTGGCCAAGCTCAAGAACGGCTTTCACACGCGGCGAATTGCTTGGGGTTTCAACGCCGATCACCAGCCGGTCGGCGGCAAATACGACGCGCGCGAAAACGAGCTAGTCGCCGGTTGCTTGCTCGCGAGCTACATCACCTTCGACCTGTCGCCGGAGCTGACGATTACACCGCCGCAAGCCGATCCGCGCGGCTGGTGCAGCAAAAACGTACCCGCGCTAGTCGTCGAGCGCGTGCAGGCGCGCGCTACCGGGCTCGGGCTGTCGCTCGACGCGCGGGCGCTGGCCGAGCTGTTCTGCGCGGTGTGGCCGTCGGTGCAGAAGCTGCAGCGCCGCGACCGCGCCTACGCCGAAGCGCGCAAGGCTGCCTTCACGACCTCGGTCGGCCAAGCCTACTTCCGCGAGCTGTCGATCGACGAGCTACCCGGCCTCACCACGCCCGAAACGCTGGCCACCATGCTCGCGCTGTGTGAGGCGCTCGACCTGCGGATTCACTACGTCGCACCGGCGTTCGGATTTCAGAAGAATTTCCCCTTCGCCGACAACGCCGAGCTCTTGCGTCGCGTCGAGAGCGCTTGGCGGATCTGCGAGGCGTTCGGTTGCTCGATCGGCTTTCATAGCGCCTCGGGCAAGTCGGAAGAGAACTACCGACTCTGTGGGCGGGTCACCGGCAGCCGGCTCGAGATCAAGACGTCGGGTCGCTACACCTACGAAATGGGCCGCGCACTTTCAGCGTCGCCCAACGCCGCCGACCAAGCATTGTGGCGCGATTGGTACCGCTTCACCCGCGAGCTGGCGACGGCCAGCGCGTTCTCCGACAACCAGCAAGAACGCACTATGGCACGCACCTTCATCAGTCGTTCGCTCGAGAGCGAACGGCGCAACGGCGCAGTCTTCGAAAGCCCCGCGACCTGCAGCACAGCGCTCGAGGCCCTGACCCCGAATCCGGACCACATGTTCTGGTTCGAATACAATTTCTTGTTCGTGCTCGCAGCCGGCGGGCGCTCGGACAAAGCCTCACTCGGCGACCACACGGCCGAGGGTTACGCGCAGCGCGCCCGCTTCTACGCGATCAGCCCCGAAGGCCAGCTGATCTACGCCAAAAACGTCGCGCTCTACCTGTGCTTCCTGGCCGAGACCACCGGCCAATCCACCGCGCTGACCTGCCACACGGCCCGCGAACGCCTGAAGCAACTCGACAGCTACGAGCAGTTCCTCGCCGACATCGCGCCGAGCAGCGCGTAGGTTTTGCCGACACCAGACGCTTCAGCCATGCCGCGCTTCGCGGAATCGCGCGAATCTGACTCGATAGGCGCGCAATTTCTGCTTCGGCATCGGAGGCCCTGGCGAGGATTGAGCTCGCCCCAGGAAGCCCGCGCCGAGCGCGGGCTCTTGCTGCGCGATCGAGCGTTAGGGAGTGTTCCTAAATTGGGACCGATCGCGCGTGCCCGTGCCCGTGCCCGACGGTCCATGAGGCTCGCCTTTGAGCGTTCCTTAGTGTGTAGGCCTTGTCTGCGCGCCCAGCTGGGCGCGGCGCGCGCGGGCCGAGGCCCGCGCCAGGAACCTCGGCCTACC
>JBBSAB010000158.1:0-15073 GCA_038252755.1 Polyangiales bacterium
ACCGAAGCCGATGCCGTCACTGACCCCGCTGCCGGCTGCGAATTTCTGCAGATCCGAAACCGCTGCCCCGGCCGATCCCCATCCCGCTGCCGATCAGCCGATCCCCAACCCGAACCCGGCCCGATCACCAATCAAGGCTGCCCAGCCCCCAACAACCTAGTGGCGTTTCGTTCCGATCTTGGCCACGCGATCAAATCCGGCAACGCTGTGCGCCGCGAAATGTCCCATCGGGTTCTGCGCTAGGCTGCACGGCGAGTGTTCTTGGGACTGATTCCGACGCTGCTCGCGGCGGCGCTGCTGCTGGTGCTGGTGGGTTCGCTCCCAACGGCGGGGGGTAGATCTGCGCGTTGGGGAGCGCTCGTCTATCTGGTGGCGTTGCTCGGCGGTGTGACGGAGCTCAACCACGTCTTGAACGGTAGTCAGGCGCTGCCGAGCACCGAGGCATCGAAGGTCGTCAAGTACGCCGTCGCCGAGCTTTCCCGAGCGAGGGAGAAGAACGTGCTCTTGATCGACGGCGGCAGTCTCGCCGATCACGCTATCGACTCCGTCGTGTTGGATCGGGAGCTGACGCGGCTCGGCTACTCTACGCACACGGTACGACTGACGCTGAGCGGCGCCAACCACTTCGAGCGCTATCGGCTGCAGCAAGACGTCGAGCGGCGCTTCGCCGGCAAGCGCCGGCCCAAGCAGCGTTGGCTGTACCTGGCCGAAATACAGTGGATGTACGACGTGAAGCCGCTGGCCACCTTCTATCGGAACGAGGGCACACTACGCTCTTACCACTACCTCACGCCCGAGAATGCCGTGTTCGCGACGCTGGCGATGCGCTCACCCAACGTGACGCCGACCGAAGCGTGGCTCGAGCCACTGCTGAGGCACGCGCTGATCAACGGCTTCAATGTCGGCGTGGGCTCGCGGCTGGTTTCGATGGATGAAATCGAAGCCTCGAATGGTCGAACCAAGCGCGACCGCCGCCACCACCCTGCTTTCTTGGGACTCTCGGAACAGCTGAGCGCGCTCGTTCAACCGGCTGGGCCAAGCGTCGACCTGCCGTGGCTATTCAGCATCCGCGAGCGACGTGAGCGGCATTTGTGGAAACCGTACGTCGACACCTTCGTCTATTTCGGTGTCCCGGCGCCGCAACCCAATCAGCTGGCTCACGAACGCGGTTTCTGCACTTCCACCCAGCGGCCGTGCATCGCGCCCGACAAGCCACTGCTCGAGGCGCTGGACCGAGCTACGGTCTGGCGCGACCGAGCGCACATGAACGTGTTGGGCAGCGACGTCTACTCACGCTGGCTCGCGCAAAAACTAGCCGACAGCGGCTACCTGCGAAAGTAACCGTTCGGGTCGTTCAGGCGCCGCCGAGCAGCTACGGACGCTTGGCGTAGATGGCCGCCATAGCTTGGGCGGTGAGCTTGTCGTTCTCGCCCCCCAAGTGAGGTCCGTTGACGCTCGGTCCGCACATCGGAGCTTCGATTTGAGGTCCGGCGGCGAGGATTTCCGGGTGCGCGGCGATCACTTGGGCAATCGCTGCGTCCGCGTACGGCGGGATGTAGCAGTCCTCGCGTCCGGCGCTGGCGTTCGCACCGGGGCCGTAGTTGGCGTCTGGGTTGCACATCTTGTTGCCCACGACGCGCACCGTCGTCATCAGCTCGATGCGCTTGGCGCTCGGATACTTGGCCTTCAGGTTGGTGACGATCCTCTCGATCTGTTCCACCCAAGCCTCCTTGGTTATCAGATCCCACTCGATGATCAGCATCACGATGCGATCGGGCGCGGTCGAGTTGGTCGTGCACGCCGACTGAATCGGTGCGCCTTTGGAGTCGTCCTGCGGGTCACCCTGGTCGTTCCAGAACGGGCTGTTCGCGTCGCCCCAGTTTCCAATCGTGCCGTGGTGATGCCACTTGAGCTGCCACTTGCCGTCTTCAATGCCAGGCTGCTGCTGGAAGCCCTGGTTCCACCACTCCATCGACAAGTACGCGCCGATGTACTGAGTGCACGTGAACGGACCACTCGGCGGGCTCACGCCAGTGCTGGCGGTGCCCCCAACACCACCCGCAGTGCCACCGCTCGTGAGGGCACCGCCTGCGCCGGCCGTGGCTTGGCCGCCTGCGCCCGGCGTCGTCGTAGCTCCCGCTGTACTCGGGGTGCCGCCCGTCCCCGTGCCGGAGGTCGCGTTTGCGCTGCCTGCCGTGCCGGTGCCCGTGCTACCGCTGCCGGACACGGACGTGTTTCCGGTACCCGCTTGCGAGGAAGGCACTGCCGCCCCCGGCGCGGGATCGCTCGAGGAGCAACCTCCGGCTACGCCCAAAACCAAAGCCATCGCGCATCCCAACGAAAGCGAGCGGGTCATTGCGCTCGGTCTAGTGTCCTGCGACTGGGTGATCCGTCGATTGGGCCCCAGGACACCTTACTGTCCATGCGAGTTCGTCCAAGCACGCGCAACGGCCTGCAAATCTGCCTGGTTTCGGTGGGTTGCCTGACTGCGGCTGGGGTCGCGGGCTGCTCCAGCTCGGAAAATTCCGGCTCAGATAGCGCGGCCGGCTCCGGGTCGACGGCGGCCGGCTCGAATTCGGTCTCCGGGAGCGCTTCGGCGACGGCCGGAGCGGCGGCGGGCGGCGGCTCCAACTTGGGCGGCTCGAGTCCGGCGTCGAGCGGGGCGGCCGGGGCGGCCGGGGCAGGCAGCGGCGGAACGACTGGAGCGAGCGTTGGCGGAGCGGCCACCGCCGGCTCGAACAGCGGCGGCACGACGAACGTTGGTGGCGCAGCCAGCGGCGAACGTTCGCCTGAAGCGACCTGCACGCGCTGGAAGGCCGACACGACCAACGTCGCTGAAGGTACGTGGAGCGGGGCGGTCGCAAGCTGCGAGGCTGGCGACATCTCCGCGGACGGTCGCGAGAACGCGCTCCGCTTCTTCAACCTGATCCGCTGGCTCTCCGATCTGCCGACCTTGGTCACGGAAGACACGCGTAACCAACAGGCCCAAGCCTGTGCGTTGATGATGACAGCGAACAAGGCGCTGTCGCACATGCCGCCGATGGATTGGAAGTGTTACACCGATCTAGGCGCGAAAGGCGCGAGCACCAGCAACATCTCGGGCGGCCCGGGAGTCTCGAGCGTGCTCGACTACATGGTCGACACCGGCAACGAGACGACGTTCGGCCACCGCCGCATCATCTTGTCGAACGAGCTGGGACCGATCGGGCTGGGCTCGGCCGGCAAAGGCGGATCGTCGTGCATGCAGAACATTGGCGGTACCGGCAAGGCCACCAAAGCTTGGATGGCGTGGCCCCCGCCCGGCGCGTTTCCGATCCAGGCCTACACCGACACGTACAAGCGCTCGCTCGACACCACGGGTTGGTCGGTCCAAAGCAAGAGCATCGACCTTTCGAAGGCCCAGGTGACGGTCATGTCCGGCGGCGTCGCCCAGCCGGTGAAGGTGGAGCAGCTCACCGGCAACTACGGCAACAACAAGGCGATCCGCATCGTGCTCGACGGCTGGAAGGCTAGCGCCGGCTCGACCTACGCGGTCAGCGTCACCGGCACGGCGACGCCAATCGCCTACGAAATTCAGCTCGTCGACTGCAAGTGACGCCCCGCGCGGGCGCGTGCTAGACACGTCGCCCCCCTGCCCGGTCGGGCGGGGGACTAAGTCCACCGTGCTGCTCGCCCTGGTTGTCGCTGTCTTGGCTGTCGCGCTCGGCGCAGCTCTGACGGCTGTCTCCGGTGCGCGCCCCACCGTGCTCGGGTTGCTGCGCACGTTTGCCGCGACCGCTGCCGCAGCCGTCGTACTGACGCACCTCTTGCCCGACGCGCTCAGCGGCGCGGGCTTGTGGGGCGCGCTGGCGTTCGTGGGCGGCCTGCTCGGGCCGCTCGCGTTGCACTCGCTGACCGAGCGGTTGGCGCTGCGCCGCCACGACTCGTCGCCGGTGCGGCTAGCGCTCGAAGCCGGCTTCATCGGCCTGCTCGTGCACCACGTGGGCGACGGGCTAGGGATCGGCACGTATGCAGCTTTGCCGGGCGGCGTGCTGGCGCACCTCGACGTGATCTTGGCGTTGATCGCCCACACGGTGCCGCTGGTGGCGGTCGTCACGCTGGCTTACCGCAGCGAGTACGGCCTGCGCGTGGCGCTGCGACGCGCTGCCGCGTTGGCGGGCGCCAGCGCCTTGGGCGTCGGCGTGTCGTTCGCGGTGCCGGGGCCGGCGTTAGCGGCGGCGGCGGCCTGGATCGGCGCGCTGGTGAGCGGCGTGTTGCTCCACGTCGTCACGCACGATTGGCTCGAAGACTTGCCGCAGACCGAAGGCGCACGCCTGCTCGACTTGGGTGCAGCCGTGCTCGGGCTTTCGCTGGTGCTGCTGGGTGGACATGAGCCCGGTCACGAAAGCGGCGGGCGTGAGCTGCTCGACGCCGCGTTCGCCACCGCCGTGCATGGCGCTCCGTTCCTGCTGATTGGCATCGTACTCACGTTCTGGCTCGGCGACCGCGTGCGCGCGGAGCTAAAAAATCTGGGCAAATCGCTGCCGGTGACGCTCAGCACGCGGCTCGGCTTCGCGCTCGGCGCCGAAGGGCTGGCGCTCGGGCTCGCGTCATATGGCATCGCGTGGATGCTGGCGGCGCTGCTCGCCACCACGGTCGTGCCGCTCGTCGCGGGCGCGGTAGCCATGCTCGCGATCGCGATCGCCGGCGAAGATGCTGCCAAAGCCACCGCCGCGCGCCTGGCCGAAGCCGCGCCGCCCGAGGCCGATCGGCTGCGTCGCTTCGATCGCGCCACGGCGATCTGGGTCGTCGCGGTGGCGATCTCGGCGGTGCTCACGTTGTCGTTGAACGCCGGAGCCCTCTACGGCTCACTCGGCCGCCCGAGCGAGCTCGTGATGTCGAGCGTGCTCGGCGCGCTGTTTCGCACCGGCGGGCCGTGCGTGGTGGCGCTATCGGCGCTGACCGAAAAGGGGTTGTCGCCCGGCGCGGCCCTGCTCGGCGCCACGCTGTCGAGCGGGCTCGGCGCCAAGCTGCTGTTCGATTGGTGGCGCACGCTCGGCACGCGCGGCCTCGTCCCGGTGCTGATTTGGCTGGTCTGCCTGACCGCCGCGCTCGGCATCGGCATCAACCAAGTCGCACCGATCGCGCGGCCATTGCATTTCCCCGACAAGCTCGGGCGCATCGCCGCGCTGATTCTGCTGGCGCTGATCGTGCTCCGCGCCGAGCGTGTCGGCGTGCGCCGCTGGCTAGCCGGATGGCTCACCGAAGGCGCGGACCACGGCCGGCACCACCACCATGGTCACGCGCATGACCATGGCCACGCTCACTCGAGCGAAATGCCGAACGGCAGCGCCGTCACGAACCGTTCGCCGGAAGCCAGCGGTCCGAGCGCCGACGCGTAGCGCCGCAGCGACGGCGGCAGCGTACGAATCACCAACGAGCGCGCCTGGTAGGCGGCCAACGCCTGCCTGACCTGCTCTTCGTTGGCGTCTGAGCCGACCAACAGCATCTCCAGCAGGCTGTCTTGATCGCCTTCGACGGTGACGGGCGCGTCTTCTGGAAGCCCCGCCAGCTTGCGAGCTTGACGGATCGCCTCGGTCACGCCGCCCAGCTGATCGACGAGGCCACGCTCCAAGCCTTGTTGGCCGCTCCAGATGCGCCCTTGCGCGATCTCTTCGACCTTTTCGCGCGATAATTTACGCCCGTCGGCGACGCGCGAGATGAACAAGTCGTAAACCGACTGCATGCCGGTGCGGATCTTTTCGCGCGTGGCGTCGTCCCACGTGCTGAACGGCGATGCGGCCGCCGCGCGCGCACCGGCGCCGGGCTCGGGGCTGGCCGGAAACGTCTCGGTGTGCACGCCGAACTCTTCGAGTGCGCTGGAGAACACGACCTTGCCGCCGAACACGCCGATCGACCCGACGATGCTGGTCGGCTCGGCCAAGATGCGGTCCGCCGTGCAAGCCATGTAGTAGCCGCCGCTGGCCGCCATGCCGCCGACCGAGACGATCAGCGGCTTCTTCTTCTTGAGCTCGTGCAGCTCGTGCCAGATCAAATCGCTGGCGAGCGCCGAGCCGCCAGGCGAATCGATGCGCAGCACGACGGCTTTGATCGTGTCGTCGTTCTTCAGCCGGCGGATCGTCTTGCTGATGGCGCGGGCGGTGATGCCGCCGCTCTGCAGCGCGCCGCCCGATTCCATGGCGATCGCGCCCTCCGCCGGCAGCACGGCGATGTGCGGGCGGGTCGTGGCGCTGTCGTTACTGCCGGCAATCACGCGCACGATCTCGGCCACGTCGAAGCCCGACTTCTTGCCGCCTCCGCCGCCGTAAGTGCCGCTGACTTGCTCGGATTTTGCCAGCTTTTTGGCTTCGATCAGCGCGTCGGATTCGAAGCCGACCATGTCGATCAGCCCCTGCCGCTTGGCGTCGTCGGGGCTCCACGGACCTTGCTCGAGCGCGACCCGCACGCTGTCCGGCTTGCCCGCTTGCGTCGCTTGGTCGAGCCAGGCGCCGCGAATCGCGCGCAACGTTTCGGTCAAAGATTCACGCGCCGGCTCGCTCGGACCTTCGCGCGTGAACGGCTCGACACCGCTCTTGAACTTGCCGACGTGCAAGAAGTCGACGCCGACCTTGAGCTTGTCGAACAGGCCGCGCATGTACATGATCTGCGCGGCGATACCGACCGTTTCTGCTTCGCCAGCCGGGCTCAGCCAGGTGCGTGAGCAACCGCGCAGCGCGAACGCCATGCTCGAGTTGCTGAAGGCGTGGGCGTGGCACACGACCGGCTTGCCCTTCTTCTTCAGCTTATCGAACAGCGCGGAGAGCTCTTCGGTCTGCGCCCAATTCAACGAAGCGCCGCCGAACTTCACGAACGCGCCGCCGACGTCCGGGTCATTGGCGATTCGCTCGACCGACCGCGCCAGCGCCACGTACGTGCGAGTGGCGGGTGGCTGAAACAAGCCGCCGCCGATGCTCTCGGGCACGCCGCCAGTCAAATCGAACTCGGCAACGCTCTTGCCTAGGCCGGGGCTACCGCTGCCCGAGCTGCCGCCGCCGCTGCGCGGCCGACCGTGACACGCAAACGCCATTGCCAACGGCAACAGGCAAGCGGCTCTGGTGATCGCGCGCATCACTGCAGATCCGTCGTGTCGATGTGCGGCATGTCTTTGGGTGGCTCGGGAGCCGGCGGTGCAGCTTCCGCGGGTTTCTCGGGGGCCGCAGCTTGGGCGGGCGCCGCAACCGCAGCGGGCGCGCTGCTGCCCTCGGCAATGCGAGCTTGCGCGCGCGCGCCATAGTCAGAACTGGTGCCGACTTGGTCAACGATGCGGCGATACAGCAGCAACGCGCCGGCACGGTTACCTGAGGCCCATTTTTGGTCAGCGCTGGCGATCATCGCGGGCAAGTAGCTGGGGTTTTGTGCCAGCACCTGATCGTAGAGCTGCGAAGCGCGAACGGCATCCCCCTTGCGACGCGCAATATCGCCCAGACCCGAAAGCGCTTCGACGTTGCCGGGCTGATTGGCGAGCGCGGCGTTGTACAGTGTCTCGGCGCGCGCGAAGTCTCCGGCGCGTGAGGCGCTGGCGGCTTGGCTGAGCGCCGCCCGAAAGTCGGTCGGGATGCCGGTGGTTGGCTTTTCCTCCGCCGCCACGGTCGTGTCGAGCTTGGGCAGCTTCGAGACATCGACGACGGCCAGCGCAGCCGCGCTGGCCGCGGGCGCGGCGGCGCCGTCTGGAGTAGCGGGAAAGCGCGACAAGAAACCGCGCAGCTCGTCGAGCAACGCGTGCGGCTTGGGTTGCGCTTCGAGCTTGGCCAGCTCGGCGCGCGCCTCGGCGACGCGCTCGGCGCGCGCCAACGCGTAGATCAAAGCCGCGCGGGCGCGACCCGGCTCGCGCTCGCCAGCGGCTGCCGTGCGCAAGCGATCGATGACGCTGGCCCAAACCGGCGCCGGATCGGACAAATCGAGCGCGGCCAGCACGAATGCGTTCTCGGGCTGACTGGCGTTACTGCTGACCGGCGCGATCCATTCGCGCGCCTTGTCGCTCTCGCCACTCAAGCGCATCGAGTCAACGCGCGCGCGGATCACTGTCGGATCCTCGGGCGCGGCTGCGAACGCGCGATCGGCCGCTTGGCGTGCCTTGCCGACACGACGACCGAGCTCACGATGCGTCGCCGCCACCAGCTCAGTGGACGCGGGATCGAGCAAGCGCAGCTTGAGCCAAAATACGTCGGCGCGCAGCGTTTCGAGCCGCGCCAACGCCGCCAAGACGTGGACGTCTTTCTCCGCCAACGCGCTGGCTTTGACCAGCTCTTCTTGGGCGCCCTCGTAGTCGCCCTCATCGGCCAGCTGGTTGCCGTGCGTCAGAAAATCCTTCACGCGGTTGTCGCTGAGCGGCGTTGGCGTCGCGCTCGGCACCGTCGCGCCCACCAAAAAGCGACGGCCCACGGTCGCGCCGATCAAGCCGGCCATGCCGATCGCCACCACGCCGACGATCCAACGCGAGCGCGCGCGCCGTGCGTCGAAGGCGCGATCGGCGGCCGGCGACGCCAGCTCGTCGTACGAGTGAAAGCTGCCGCGGCTGCTGATCGGCGGGCGTGGCGTGGAGTCCAGCATCGGCCGCGCTGCTGCGCGCGGCGACGAATCGAGCGGACCACGCGCGGCGTGCGGCGACGAGCGCGGCGTGGTTTCGAGCGGTACGCGCGCGCTGCTGTGCGGCGACGAGCGCTGCTGTGCGCCGTCGCGCCGCTGGCGCTCGTAGTCCTCGAGCGGCAGCGTGCCCGACAGCGGCGCGGGCAGCGCCGCGTCGAAAGAGAGCGGAGCCGTCACCGGCGCGGCTTTCGGAGCCGGCGCTGGCATTTCCATGGCCGGCATCGTCGGGCCGCTAAGCACGCCAGCCACGCCGGTCGAGATCGCCGCCGCGGCCGCGTCGAGCCGCGCCAGCGCTTCACGCGCCTCGGGCGGCGCCTCGGCCGCGGGCAGTGTCACCGACAGCGCGTCCATCATCGACGACTCGGCGCGCATCGCCGGCGAGCTGCTCGGCTCGGGCGGCTCAGGCACGTCGAAATCAGTCGTGTACGGGAACGGCGACGCGACCGTGCTCGCCACCGCCGAGCCGGGGATCGAATTGGCTGGCGGCGCCACGCCGTGCAGCGTGCGCGGAACGCGATCGACTCCGGCCGCAGCAGCAGCCGCCCCGACCTTGCCTAGGCTGCTCTGAAAGAACGGCTCCAGCTCAGCGATCGCGCTGAGCGGACGCGGCGGTTTCTGCCCGCGCGTGAGCATGTCGCCGGGACCCACGCGACGATCCGCAATACCGCGCTGCAGCTCGCGCAGCGACGTGAAGACCTGCTCGCGTCCCTCGGCGGTCCGGACCACCCAGCGCTCGGGGCCGCCGCTGTGATGACTGGGGTAGACCTTGAACTGAAGCCCGCAGTTGGTGCACTTGACGGTCGTCCCCCGCTCCGAGATCAGCGCATCGTCGAACTCGTATTCGGTGCCACAGCGGTTACAGCGGACGTCCATGAATGAGGGCTGGGTGCAGGGCGGGGTCAGGCACGCGCCCGGCCGGGCGGCACGAGAGGCGCTACGATGCGCGTAAAGCTTAGCGGGAGGCGCTCTACGTCGCGAGCCTTTCCCATCCGACGCGCAAGATTGACGGGCGACGGCCGGATCGCGGGCGGCCAACGGGCAGACCCGCAGCCTTTTTGCTAGCCTCGGTCCTCTAGCCGCGTTCCGGAGTCTCCATGAAGAAATCGGCCCTACCCGCTACGCTGTTGCTGTTCGGCGTTGGTCTCAGCGTGTCCGGCTGCCCCGTGTACGACTCGGACGACGTCGGTTGCCTCAGCGACCAAGACTGCGCGGATGGGTACCTGTGCGATGACCACACAGGCAGTTGCTACGCCGAGCCAACCAACGCGTCGCCGACCTGCAACAGCCCGGATGATTGTGGCACGAATGAAACTTGCGGCCGCTCCGGTACTTGCCAAACTGGCGACTGCCATTTCGCGAGCGTCGGCTGCGTGAACGGGTACGCCTGCAGCTCCAGCAGCGGGCGCTGGGAATGCCTCGAACAAGGCCCCAGCAGCAACGGCGGAGCCGCCAGCGGCGGTTCGCCCGCCGTCAACGACGGCGAGCCCGCGACGACCAACGGCGGCGCACCGGCCGCGATGAGCTCTGCGGGCGCGGGCGGCTGAGTTACTTGACGACGCGCAAGTAGGGAGGGAGCTCGCGCTTCTTCTTCGAACCGGCGCTGCTGGTGCCGCCCGATGCGCGGCGAGCGGGTGTGCCGGGCGCTGCCGCGACGGCCGGCGCCACGCGCGGTACGCGTGATTTTTCGGGTCCGAGCTCAGGCGCAGGTACGACGGCGATCGGCTTTTTGCGCGGGCGCGTGGCGCGCGCCACCTTCTCGGTCTCTTTGGCTTCCTTGGCCTTGCGCGCGCGCTTCTTCTTCTTCGCGTCGACCTTGGCGGCTTGTTGGTCGGGCGAGGGCTCCGCCTCAACCGCGCGCAGTGCAGCGCGCGGCTTGGGCTCTTCTTTGGGCGTGGTCACCACGTATTGACCCGCGACTTCCTTCGGCACGTCATCCGGCCAGACCATGCCGCGACCACTCGCGCCGATCAGCGCGTAGACCGAGGCCCACGGCAGCTGACAGAAGTACGGCGTATTACTGAAGCTGAGCGTGCACGAGATACCCGTTTCGTCGACGCTGAGGTCAGGGATCGGTTTGGGCATGTTGAGCCCAATCTGCAACACCAGCTGCGGCTGCCGCTTGAACCAAGCCGGCACGTGCACCGCTTCGCCGCGCGGATCCAAATGGACCAAAACCGTGGCTTGCTCGAGCAGAGCGAGGGCCACGTCTTTCTTTGGCGGCAGGCGCGTCATGGGCATCTGGACGGGCGTTAATAACCCCAAGAGCTGCCAAAAGCCAGTCTGAGGTCTGCCTATATTAGGCGCGAAATGCGTTAACCAACCGCCCAAAACCGGGCGCCACGCCCGAAAGCTCGCTCCAAGCCGCAATGGGTAGCGCAATCTCGACGAGAGACGCCGTGGCCAGATGTTCAGAGCGATCTGTCAGCACGTAGATAAGCGCCTCGAGCCCAGGGTTGTGCCCAACCACCAGCGCGGCGTCGTGGGGTTCACCGCGGGCGGCGAGCGCCGCCAGGTAGCTGGCGGGCTCAGCCAAATACAAGCCCTCGAGGATCATCAGCTGCGGCATGCCGGGCAAAGCGGCCACGCAGCACTCGGCCGTTTCACGCGCGCGCGTGGCGTTGGATGTCAGGATCAACGACGGCGGCTTGCCGCGTTGACTCAAGAATTTCGCTGCGCGCTCGGCCTCGGCTAGCCCGCGCAGCGTGAGCTCACGCTCGTGGTCGGAGCCGGCGTCGCCTTCCGGAACTGCCTGGCCGTGTCGAAGCACGTAGAGCGTCTTCATGCCGTGCCCGCCATATTGGCCGCGCATAGGCTAGCATGAGCCGCCCATGACCGCGCGCATCCTGCTGGTGGAGGACGAGCCTGCGATCCTCGAGTCGCTGGCCTACGTGCTCGGTCGCGACGGATTTTCGGTGATATCCGCGAAAAATGCCGCGGAGGCGAGCACGCTCGCCGCGATTGGTGCGCCGGGCGCTCCGGTCGATCTGGTCGTGCTGGACTTGATGCTGCCAGACGGCAGCGGCTTCGATCTAATCCGCGGTTGGCGCGCCGCCTCGCCGGGGCGGCCGATGCCGATCATCGTGCTGTCGAGCCGCGACGCCGAGGCCGACCGCGTCGCCGCGCTCGAATCCGGCGCTGACGACTACGTCACGAAGCCGTTTTCGCCCCGTGAAATCGTAGCGCGGGTGCGCGCGGTCTTGCGCCGCAGCGCGGCCTCGGACGCCTCGACCCGAGCGCAGACCAAGCAGGCGCCGCCGCTCAGTACCGACCAGCGCACGCGTCGCGCCGAAGCCGGCGGGCGCGCACTCGACCTCACGCGCGTCGAGTTCGACCTGTTGGCGACGCTGCTCGGCAGCCCTGGCCGAGTCTTCACCCGCGCAGAGCTGATCGATCGCGTGTGGGGCGACGGCTTCCGCATCACCGATCGCACGATTGACTCACACGTGAAGGCGCTGCGAAAAAAGATCGGCGAAGCCGGCGCAGAACCGTCTTGGATCGAAACCGTGCGCGGCGTTGGCTACCGACTCAGCGACGATCCGCAAGGCGCGGAGGCGCCTTGAGCACCCGGCCAAAGCGCGGAGGCGCCGTGACCGCTAGCAGCCGCGCGGAGGCGCCGTGAGCGACAGCAGCGCACTCGTGCGCTTGGTGATCGTCGCGGCGGCCGGCATCGGCCTGATCTTTTTCGTAGCATTCGTGGTGTCGCGCCTGTTGCGCACGCGAACCCGCGGCATGTCGATTCGCATGCAGGTATTCCTAGCGCTGGCGTTGATCGTGGGCGCGTTCGCGTTCGGGCTAGGCCTGATGGTGGTCGACCGGATCGAAGCGCGCGCGGTGAGGATTGCCCGGCAGGCGGCCGATGACGAAGCCGCGTCGATCGCCGGCATGGTCGCGGGCGAGCTCGATCGCACAGGCGGTCGGCTGGCTGACGTCGCGCGCCGCTTCGAGCACGAACGCGAGCGCGGCGCCGATCTGCGACTGTTGCTGGTCGACGCCTTTGGCACAGTGATTTTCCCGCGCGCAGGGCCGCCCCGCAACGAGGAGGGCCTGGTCCACGTCGACCATTCGGTCGTGGTGCACGGCGAGAAAATCGGCGCCGTGCGCGTGATCAAGCCGACGGTAGTTATGAAGAATCTGCTCGCTGACATGGCTCCCACGGTGCTCGTGATCAGCCTGGTGCTGGGCGCGGCGGCCGCCGCGGCGGCGGCGATGATCGGCCGCGCGATCGCCGAGCCGATCGAACGGCTGAGCGTATTCGGTGAGCGTGTCAGTCGCGGTGAGCGCACAGCGCCACCGCCGCCCGAGTTTGGGCGCGAGGTAACACGCCTTTCGCGCGCGATTGACACGATGCGACGCGAGCTCTCGGGCCGCCCGTTCGTCGAAACCTTCGCGGCGGATCTATCACACGAGCTCAAAAACCCAGTCGCCGCGATCCGCGCCAGCGCCGAAGTGTTGGAAGAAAGCGCGCTCGAAGAGCCGGAACAAGCGCGGCATTTCGTGCAGCGCATCCGCGAGGCCATCGAACGCATCGAGCGACTGCTCAGCGAGCTGCTCGGCTTGGCCCACATCGAAGCGCGCGGCGCCGAGACGTTCGAGCCCGTCGACTTGGCGCGCTTGGCGCGGCGCACGCTCGAAACGCTGGGCGACGACCGCCCACGCGTCAGCGTGGTCTCGGAGGGCGACGCGCGCGTCAGCGGTGACGAGCTGTGGCTCACCCGCGCGCTGGCCAACTTGATCGACAACGCGCTCGTTCACTCCGATGCCGCGTCGCCGGTGTTCGTCGAGGTGGTGCGTCGCGGCGAACAGGTGGTGCTCGCCGTGCGCAGCACCGGCGCCGTCGAACGCCACGTCCAAGATCGGCTGTTCCGGCGCTTCGTCACCACGCGCCGCGAGCAAGGCGGCACCGGCCTCGGTCTGGCGATCGTGCAAGCCGTCGCCGAGGCGCACGGAGGGCTAGCCGAGCTCGAAGCTGCCGGACCGCCCGACGTCGTCTTCCGCTTGAACCTGCCGGCCGCTCGGCTGCGAGCCACTTTGGCGGACGCGCCGAGCGAATAACTTCAATGTTGTTAATAGGTTACGCGTAACAACTGGCGCCCGAGCCGGCGCCGAAACGAGGACGTAACTCCGCGATTCTCCACCAAACCTCCATCAACGGTCGCGTCAGGATGTGGGAGCTTGTGAGGCACACTTTGGCCCCAAGGCCGCCCCCCAAGGCGGAATCCCGGGCACCCGACCGTATCCTTCAAACTGAGGCTCCAGCACTTGTCCCATAACGGCAACGGTAACGGCAAAAACGGCAGCTCGAAGATCCCGCGCCACGTCGCCATCATCATGGACGGCAATGGTCGCTGGGCGCAGGCACGCGGCTTGGACCGCGCCGAAGGGCACGCTGAAGGCGCGCGCGCGGTGCGCGAAGCCGTCGAGACGTCGACCCGACTCGGCATCAAGTACCTCACGCTGTACGCGTTCAGCGTCGCCAACTGGGCTCGCCCGCGCGGCGAGGTCGAAGCGCTGATGCGCTTGTTGATCGAGTTCGCCAAGCAAGAGCGCGCCGATCTCCGCCAGAACGGTATACGCGTGAACGTGATCGGCAACCTCGAAGACTTGCCGACCGACACGCGCCACGCGGTCGAAGACTTGATCGAGTACACGGCCGACGGTGAGCGCATGACGCTCACGCTGGCGCTCTCGTACGGCGGTCGCCAAGACATCGTCGAAGCCGCGCGCTCACTCGCCGTGCGAGCCCGCGCCGGCCTGGTGCTGCCGGAAGAGATCGACGAAGCCTTCTTCCACCGCCAAATGACGACGCACTCGCTGCCCGACGTCGACCTGTTGATCCGCACCGGCGGCGAAACCCGCGTCAGCGATTTCCTGCTCTTCGAATCCGCCTACGCCGAGCTCGTTTTCCTGCCAATCATGTGGCCCGACTTCACCGCGTCGACGCTCCTCGAGGCCTGCGACATCTACAACGGCAAAGAACGCCGTTTCGGCAAGACGAGTGAGCAAGTGGCGCACTCAAATTCGAGCCACCCGTTCGATCCGTTGGATCGGCCTAGCTGATCGCACTGCCTGTTCAGGTAGGCCCAGTCTCATCCATAGCGACCCCGCCCAGGCGCTGACCATTCATCACATTTCTCGCCTCGAGCACGAGCGAACAGGAAGGCGGGAAGATTTCTGTTGTTCGAGCAGGCGCCTGAGGCCCAATCGCCATCCCGCTGCTTCCAGTCGCCAGTACCACCCACCTAAATCTCGGCCTTCCCGTCTTCCCGCCTTCCTCTGAGCATTGGTCTCATTTATCAGCTGCCCGCCGGCTCAGCCTGGCTTCTGGCGAGGCTTTCGTGAGGACCGGAGCGGAGCGTACGTGGGTACGTGAGCACCGGACCGGAGCGAAAACGAAGCCAGAAGCCAGGATCAGCGGGCGTGGCCGCCAGCTGAAATGAGACCAATGATG
>JBBSAB010000159.1:0-13964 GCA_038252755.1 Polyangiales bacterium
AGCGCGTGCCGAGAGGCCTCGCCTTGAAAGGGGCGCGGTTCGCAACCGGCGTTCATCAAAGCGACAACTACCTTGACGAGCGCCGTCTCCGCATCGCGGACGCGCCACGCGGCCCCCACGAGCCGCCCGCGCAAACGCTGAGCGCTGCACGCACGCGCCCCCAAATCTACCGACCATCGCTACAAAAGCTTCTGCAAGCGGGCCGCATTTCGGCAGCCAACCGCGAAGACCAATGCTCAGGGGAAGACGAGAAGGCCGAGATTTAGGGTGGGTGGTACTGGCAACTGGACGCCGGGGGATCGCGATTGGGCCTCAGGCACCCGTTCGAACAGCAGAAACCTTCCCGCTTTCCCGCTTTCCTGTTCGCTCGTGCTCGAGGCGCGAAATGTGACGAATGGTCAGGGCCTGGCCCTGATGATTCATCGCGTCTTGCCCGAGCGAGCGGGGACAACTCAACGCTCGCCGCTACTCGCCCCCCGCCTTGCTCCGCAACACCGCCTCGGCGTCGGCGGCCAGTACATGCACGCGATCGACGACGCGGCTCAGGCGATTCGAGGTCGAAAGCACCAGCGTGCCGCCGGCCGAGATCAGCACCGCTGGCGTGATCATCGCGCCCAGAACCTCGGCCACCAGCGTGCTCGGCATCGCGGCTGAGTATAGGCGATGCCGCCCGGCATAACAGGCCTGCCGGCGTGCTATGCCTGGGCCAGATGTTGGTGTTCGACAATCGCGCTTTGCGCAGCTTGCCCGTGGATGCCAGTGCCGAGAACCGCACGCGGCAGGTGCATGGCGCGTGTTTCTCGCGTGTCAGGCCGACCCCAGTGCGTGGCCCACGCACGCTCGCGGTGGCCAGCGACGTCGCGGAGCTGCTCGGTCTCTCCAGCGACTTCACCCAGAGCCAAGAGTTTGCCGAGGTGTTCGCAGGCAATCAGCTGCTGCCCGGCATGGACTCGGCCGCGGCTTGCTACGGTGGGCATCAATTCGGCAATTGGGCGGGTCAGCTCGGCGACGGTCGGGCAATCTCGCTTGGCGAGCTCGTTACCAGTGGCGGCGAGCATTGGGAGCTGCAGCTCAAAGGTGCGGGTCCCACGCCATACTCGCGGCGCGCCGACGGTCGCGCGGTGATGCGCTCGAGCGTGCGCGAGTTCCTGTGCAGCGAAGCCATGCATCACCTCGGTATCCCGACGACGCGCGCGCTGTCGCTAGTTGGTACGGGCGAGGCCGTGCTGCGCGACATTCTTTACGATGGGCACGCGCGCGACGAGCCGGGTGCGGTGGTGTGTCGGGTCGCGCCGTCGTTCCTGCGCTTCGGCAATTTCGAGCTCTTTGCCTCGCGCGACGACGTCGCGGTGCTCAAGACGCTCGCGGACTTCACGATTCGCACCTACTTCCCCGAGCTGGGCGAGCCTTCGCCTCCAGTCTACGTGGCCTGGCTGAAAGAAGTCGCGCAGCGGACGGCACGCATGGTCGCCAGGTGGATGTCGGTCGGCTTCGTGCACGGCGTCATGAACACCGACAACATGTCGATTCTGGGTCTGACCATCGACTACGGGCCGTACGGCTTTCTCGACGATTTTGCGCCCGATTGGACGCCGAATATCACCGATGCGCAGGGTCGACGCTACCGCTACGGCTCGCAGCCGCGCATCGCGCTGTGGAACATCGTCTGCTTGGCGAACGCGATCTATCCGTTGGTTGAAGACGTCGCGGCGCTCGAGAGCGTGATCCCGACCTATACCGAAGCCTTGGAGGCCGAGCGGGCGCGGCTCGTCGCTGGCAAGCTCGGCTTGGAGCAGCTGAGCAACGAAGAAATTACGCCGAACGGCGCCGCGCGCATTCCGGACTCGCTGTTAGTCGATGACTTAATCGAGCTGCTGGCAGCCGTCGAGACCGACATGACCTTGTTTTATCGCCACTTGGCCGACGTGCCGGTGACGGCCGCTGCGCCCGACGTCGCCGACGCGATGCTCCTCGCTCCGCTCGAGGTCGCGTTCTACGAACCTGCCAGTGTGGGCGTGGAACATCGCGCTAAGCTCGCCGCGTGGCTGCGTCGCTACACCGCGCGCGTGAATGAAGACGGCACCGCCGACGCCGACCGCAAGCGGTGGATGAACCTGGTGAATCCCAAGTTCGTCCTGCGCAACTACGTGGCGCAGCTCGCCATCGATCGCGCCGAGCAGGGTGACGGCAGCGTCGTCGTCGAGCTACTCGACGTCTTGCGTCGCCCGTATGATGAGCATCCCGGCAAAGAGCGTTTTGCAGAAAAACGCCCCGAATGGGCCCGCAATCGCCCCGGGTGCTCGATGCTCTCCTGCAGCTCCTAAACTTGTCGCCGCTCGCTCCTCTCAAAGCAGGTCACAGCTCGCAGCTCACAAACGCCATCAGGCCACGGACGGCGCGCTACCATACTTCGCCGGGGAAGGTCGAAGGGAACAGTAACGCGCCGTCCGTGGCCAAAGCACAGGCTAAAGCCGCAACCCGCAGGAGTGCGGGTGCCTGAGACCTAGTCTGCCTTCTTAATCGCCTGCTTGAGGCTTTCCACGGCCTTCTCCACGCGCGCCTTGGAATCATCCCAGGTGATCGCGGAAGACAGCTCGAGCGAACGGTATTCGGTGGCCACTGCCTCGCGCAGTGCGTGGACGTTGGGCAAGGCGCCGTCGATGGTCGCCTTTGCCTTGCCCTTGGCAGTCTTCAACTTCGCCTCCAGGTCAGCGATGTCCTTGTCCGTACTCACGAGATCTTCCGTCACCTTGTGGCGGTAGTCTTCGCGCAGCTTCAAGAAGCTGGCTTGGGCGTCGGCGATTTTCTTGTCCGCCTCGGCGCGCGCGGCATTGATCTTGTCGTTGGCTTCGTTGTTGGCTTCGTTGACCTTCTTGTCAGCGTCGGTTCGGGCTTGATCGGCCTTCTGTTGTTCGTCCGCTGCCTTGTCGCAGCCTGCGCCAAACGCCAGCGAAAGAGCCATGCACATCGAGAGAGTAGTAGTGAAGCGAATCATGATGCCTCCGGTTCGAGTTACAGGCAGCCGCTTAGCAAGCGCTGTGCCGCGCGGTAGCGCTCGGCCTACCGCCGATTTTCCACGACGTTTCCGAACGCGCGCTGCCAATCGCGAGGCAGAACGACCCGCTGGGGCGAGTGCGCACGCGCAGCACGCGAGCTATTGAAGACCAGCACCCGCGTCGCCAGCAGCAGCGTCTTCACGGCAACGAGCGCGGCCACGACCGCAACCAGCGTCGAGGCCTGCCACTGCTCGACCGCGATCGCGGCGGCTGCCCAGCTGACGACGAACGGCACGACCGGGTCCATGAACAAGATGTCGACCGCCAGCGCCACCATGCCCGCTACGACCAGCATCAGCGCTGCCCAAATCGGAGCAGACAGCGGCCAACCCGTCCAGCCGGCAGCCCTCAGCGCGATGCTGGTATTGGCGATCGTAGCCACCGACAACCAGCCGAGCCACAGCGCGAACGGCACGCGCCAGCGGCGACTCAACTGCTCGCTGGCTAGGTGCTCGCTGGCGATCGAATACATCACAGCCGCCGCCGTGAGCATCGCGCCAATCACCAGCACGCTCGGCCCCAAATACTCCGCCGTAAACAGCGAAATCCACAGGCTTGCCAGCGCATTCGTCAGTAGCAACCAGGGCGCCACGCGGTCGTGAAACCGCACCTCGAGCTGACTGGGTAACAGCGCGAGCACGGCATACAGCAGCGTGGCGCCGTAAATCAGACCCCAGATCGCGAACGCGTATCCGGCGGGGGTGAACGAGCTCGGGTACTTCGCGCTGATTTCGGCGACGTTTTGGGTGTGGGCGCCGACGCGCCCGTCCAGGTAGTTGAACGTGATATTGGCGACGACTGCCACAAGCGCGGCGATTCGCCACGGGTGATCGAGGGGCGTGCGCTGTTGAACTTGTGTAGACATGGCCTCGCTCTCTCATCACAGCAAGCTGCATGCCGGGCGCACGGCGCTTCAGGTTCAACGAAAACGGCGGAAAAAATTGCGCAGGCTCTGGACGAGCAGCGTCGGCTGTTCGAGCGCGGGCATCGGGCCCCCGCGGGCATGCTCGGTCCACTCGACGACGCGGTGCCGGACCTCGGCGAAGCGTCTGAGACTCGGCGCGTCGAGCGGGAACGCCTGCATGCTGATTGGAGTGTCGGCGGTCGGCACGGACGCCAGGCGAATGTCGCGGTACAGATCGTTGCGCGCGGCCGCGTTGCCGAGTGCCCATGACAGCGTGAACCCCGCCAAGAGCTGATCACGCCAGCCGGTTGTTTCCGGCCTTTCTTCGCCGTCTTCGATGCGAGCCAACGCGAACGCCAGTTGTTCGATCGGTGACTCGGGCAACTGGAACGAAAGCTCGTCGCGGAGCTCGGTCAACAGCGCGAGCTGCGACTTCTCGCGGCCGGTCAGTGAGGCCATCTCATCGGCGTTCTCGCATGGGTAGGCGGGCAGCGCGGTCACGTGCAAGCCCGCGACGTGCGCGCTGTCGATGGCCGCAAGCGTGAGCGCGAGGTTGGCGCCCAGATCGCTACCGTGCACCACGTAGCGCGAGTAGCCGAGTCGGCGCATCAAAGCGGCACAGCCTTCGGCGATCGCGCGGGCGTTCACGGTGCCCTCGGACAAGCCGAAACCGGGTAGGGCAGGGCACACGACGTGAAAGGCGTCGCTCGGGTTGGCGTCGTGCGCGCGCGGATTGGCGAGCGGTTCGAGCAGCGGCCCGAGCTCCGACAGCGAGCCCGAGTAGCCGTGCAAGAGTAGAATCGGCACCGCGAACGCTTCGGGCGAACGCGCGTGGGCGAAGCACCACTCGTCGTCATCGAGCCGGGTCGTGAAGGTCGGCAACTCGAACAAGCGCTCGCGTTCGAGCTCGAAGTCGTGCAGCCAGTAGTCGACCAGCTCGCTCAGTGCATCTAACGTGGCGCCGTAAGCGATACTGGCGTCGAGGGTCTCCCCAGTCGCGATGCCGCGACCTAGGCGTAGCCGGAGCTGCCGCAGCGCCGCCTCCGGAACTGCCAGTCGGCACGGTTCGATCTCGGTTGGCAGGCGGCGAACGTCGGCATTCATGGCCCGGAGCTTCACAAGTCGAGCTGTCAGCGGTATGTCAGGGTTTAGCGAAATGCAGAGAACTGAACGGCTTTTCGCCCTCGCCGAATACCTGCGCGGCCGTCGGACCGGCGTGACGGCCGAGGCATTGGCCGAGCGCTTCGGCGTGACGGTGCGCACCATCTACCGCGACCTCGATACCTTGCGCGCGGCGGCCTTGCCCGTCTCGGCGGAGTCGGGCCCGGGTGGCGGCTACGCGCTCGATCGCAGCTACAGCTTGCCGCCGGTGAACTTTACGGCGCGTGAGGCGGCGTTGATCTTGGCGCTCGGCAAGTTCGCGATCGACATGCGGCTCCTGCCGTTTCAGGAAACGCTGCAGTCCGGGCTCGACAAAGTGCGCGCCGCGTTGTCGACCTCAGCGCAGCGCGAGCTACTGACGCGGCTCAAAGAGCTGTCGTTCCACGGCGTGCCGTCGCTGCCCAGCGATCACAAGGTGCGCGCCGCCATCGAGCGCGCCTGGTTCGAACAGCAGCCGATTCGCATCGTCTACGTTGACGGCAACCACGTCGAGAGCAAGCGCGTGGTCCGCATTCAATCGGTGATGATGGACCGCCACGAAACGCGCATTGACGCCATCGACACCGAAACCGCGGACCGCCGCCACTTCCGCCTCGACAAAATCCTCACCGCCGAAGTCCTCAGGCCAGCTACGTAGGGTCGTTGGACGGGGCGAGATTCACAGGGAGACTGGGAGTTTGGGAGGTTTGTTCGAGTGCGAGGCTGGTGGTGGCGACGCGTCTGGCTGGCGTCGAGGCGTCGGTCGAGCTGAAGGCCAACACAAAAATCCCTCCCCGACCTCCCACCTCCCTGTGAAATCTGGGAGCCGCCCAAGCCGTTAGCCGGCGGGGCAGAAGGTGATGTTCAGTTGCGTGCCGCCGTCGGCGTCGATGCAGGTGTGGAAGGAGTCGGTGGGGATGTTGGCGTCGTCGTAGGGGAACGTGGCGAGGCCGGGGCAGATGCCATGGAGCCAGGCGGCGTAGCTGTTGTGCGGGGAGGCGCCGTAGAAGGCGGATTCCGTCGAGCTGCTCGGATCCGCCAGCATGCCGCGATTCACGGCTGCGCAGACCTTGGGCTTGTCGCCGAACGCCTTGTCGCAGCGGTAGGCTTGTGCGGTGGTGGCGCCCGCGGCGTCCGCGCAACCTGGCGTGCTGGCGACGCACTGGGCGATCGCAGTGTCGAGCGCGTGGCAGTACGGCTTGGCGGCGTTGGCGGCGTCTTTGCAGTATTCGCCGGCGGACAAACAGCGCTTGCCAGAGAGCAAGCCGTCGGGACAGCCGGCCATGATTTGCGCTTGCGGCACGTAGCAGCCGACGGGCTTACAGTCTTTACCCGGTCCGACACCTTCGAGCTGCATTGGTAGCGTGATGCCGTCGATGTAGTTGAGCTTGTAGCTGACGTAAGTGCCGGGGAAGAACGTCAGCTCGGCGCGCTCGGCACGATTTTGGTTGGGGCCGTCGAGGAACGCGTCAATCCATGCAAACGGCCAGTCGCCGCGGTTGTAGTCGAACGTCGCGCCAGCCTCGACCTTTTGGTTGTCGGGCATCAGCACGCCGCCGCCGCCATCGCCGTGCAGCCACAGCGGGAACGAGCAGCCGTTCTTGATGTGAATCAGGTTGTTCGAGTGGGACGGGGCGACGTACGGCGGGCCCGGCACGAACGGCGCGCCTGCGCCACCGGCCGGCGGCTGACCTGCGCCGCCTGACATGCCACCTGCGCCCGCGCCGCCGCTCACGCTCGGTGCGCCACTCATGCCGCCGCTGGCAGTGCCGGCGCTGTCGACACACGGCGTGAGCCAGGATTGCTCGTTGCCGTTTGCTTCGGTGCCGCTCGGCGCTTGGCCGGCGCACGACAGCGCAGCAGCGGCCGCCGCCGCGCTCGCAAAACTGAAGACAAAAAAGGCTCGTTTCATCGGTCTCAAAACTGCGAGAAGAACTTCCAGAACGCGCCCGGCGCCAGAGCGTCTTGACGGTCGTGGCCCTTGCCGGTGGTTTCGCACCACACGACTGGGTAGCCGGCTTTGCAGCCTTGGTACGCTTTACAGGGCGCCGGATCCCACGCCATCGTCGTGTCGCTGCAGCCGTCGATGCGCAGCGAACGGTCGCGCGCGGCAATTCCGCCGCCGATGTTGTTGCTGCCGTCGGTGTTGTCGTGAATGTACAGCGACGCCACGCTGCCCCGGCAATCGCTCGGCCGTTCGAAGATTGGTAGCCCTCCCGAGACCTGGGCGTGCGCGCGGATAATGTCAGCGCGTTCGCAGCCCAAGATGATCGACATCCATGAGCCGGCGCTGTAGCCGATCGCGAAAATGCGGTTTTCGTCGACGCAGTAGTTCTCTTCCGCGTACTTCAAGGTGTCGTCGAAGAACGGCAGCTCGGGCGAGTTGCGGATCTGGTTCTCGTAACAAGCGCCCTTCGACTGCGGCGAGACGATGATCGCGTCGCCTTTCGACTCGTTCTGAATCGGCACGTTGGAAGACGGGTTGCCGGAGCCGCCGCACGGCGTGAAGGCAAAGATCAGCGGATACGGCTTCTTCACGTCGTAGCCGATCGGCAAATACGTGTAGAAATCACGGCTGGTGCCCGACGACATGAGCGAGTGTTTGACGAATTGGGCCGGCGTTTCGGGCGCCGCTTTGTTGCAGCCGGGGCTCGGTTTGGCCGCGACTGGACCGCCTCCTCCGCTTCCTCCGCCACCGCTGCTTTGACCCGCATTGCCGGCCGTACCGGCGCCGCCGCTACCGGCCGTAGCCCCGGGGTTTGCGCTGCCGCCGCCGGCCGGCGCACACGGCATACCGGACATGCCGCCGGTGCTCGGGCCAGCGCCCGCTGTCGCAGCGCTGCCGCCGCCCGTTCCGGCGGCCGAGGTGGTGACACCGCCCGGGTTGTTTTCGGTGGTGGAACAAGCACCGAGCAGCAGACCAGCGGTTGCCGAGACGAAGACGAGCGTGGCGAGCTTTCGCATGCAGTATCGGCTGCGCGGCACGAACGAGGTGTCGTGCGGCAGCTCCTATTAGTGTCCGCAGTCGCGGCTTTGCGCACGACCAAATCCGCGCTTTGCCCGCGCCGGTTACGGGAACTTGTCAGCTGACTGGCCACGCTCGCGCAGTAGCGCCGAACATTGGCGCTGCCGCTGTCGAGCCTCGGCTTATCGGTCCTTGGGTTGCGTGGTGCGTGCGATGAGCTCGCGGACCAGGCGATCGGTCTTCTGGCTCGGCGTTTCGGACTGCGTGTCCAAGCGCTCGAGCGCGCGCAGCTCGTCTTGCACGCTGCGGCGGCGCTGCGAAGCCCCATGCACGGCGGCCTTCTTGCGCCAGCGCGCGGCCAGCATGCCGACCAGCGGCCAGGCTTTCGCGCCATCGAGCGGCTCGAACGGGATCAGGTTCAGGGCGGCGATCCATAGGTTGATGTCGGTGAAGACGTACACCAACAGGCCGACGTGCCGCGACGTTGGCGGTCCGAGGACCAGCAGCAGCAGCTGGACGACCGCGTACAGCGTGAGCTGCGCCAGCACGCCGCCCCACGCCACCATCGCCTCTTGGAAGCGCGAGCCGGATTGTTCATGCCGGCAGTAGCCACCGGCGCCGTGAACCGCGATCTCGGACAAGCCGAGGCCGTAGCGCAGGACGATGAGCGCGTGGCCCAGCTCGTGAATCAAGATCAACAGCACAAAGCCGAGCCAGAACGCCGGCAGGATTTCAAAGCGACTCCAAACCAGCGCGCCGAGGAGCAGCGTCCAGTGCACGCGAATCGGCGCGCCCCGGACTCTGCCCAGCGTCCACCAGCCGTGACTCACGGCGACTCAGCCAATCTCGAACAGCTCGATGACGTCACGCGCTGCGAAGCGTATCACGCCTTCGAGGCGACGACCCGCAGCCGTGTGTAGTCGAGCCACCACGAGCCATCGCGAAACAAGCCCGCCCGGCAGCGCTCCTCCACGCCGCGCACGACCTCGGCGCGGCGGTCGCCTAGCGCTTTGAGTAGCGGCAGGCAGAACAGCTCAAGCCAGTTTTCGAGCCCGCCCGTACCTTCGAGCCGCGTCGGACGCTCGAACCAGAGCGCGGTACGCACCCACAGGCCGGCTTGCTCCAGGATGCGCGCGTACTGCGGCACGTTCGGGAAGAACCAGTCCGGCGTGCGATAGCCCTCGATAGCCCGCTCTTGGAGCTCGGCCTTGACGGCGTCGCGCACGGTTTGCACGCAACGTGCGCCGCCGAACTCCGCCACGAAACGTCCGCCTGGCACGAGCGCACGCGCCACGCCGGTCGCCACGTCGTCGGCTCGCGGCATCCAGTGCAATGTTGCGTTGGAAAACACCGCGTCGAACTCGCGCTCGAAGCACAGCTCTTGGCCGTCGCCGAGACTGAAGCTCAAGCCGGGATGCTTCCGGCGCGCCTCGTTGACCATGTCGCTGGATGCGTCGACGCCGAGCAGGCTCGCGCCGCTGGCCGCCAGCTGCGCGGTCAAGTCCCCCGTGCCACAGCCCAAGTCGAGCACGCGTTCGCCCGGCTTCGGCGCCAGCAGATCGACCAAGTCAGCCGCGAGCTTCGGCACGAACGCGCCCGCGCGGTCGTAGTGGGTGGGATTCCAAGCCTGGTCGGTGACCGCGTTCATGCCGGGCAAGCTGCGCTGTTCGATGCATTCTGTACAATGATACATTTTGATGAGTATCATTCATTAGAGCAATCATATGGATTTGCGCGATCTCGAATACTTCCTGGCGATCGTCGAGGCCAAGAGCGTGACTCTGGCGGCGCGCCGAGTGCATGCCGCCCAGCCGACGCTGTCGCACGCGCTGGCGCGGCTCGAAAACGAGCTGGGCGAGCGGCTGCTCGAGCGCAAAGCCCGCGCCCCGCTGCGCCTCACCGACGCTGGCGAGCTCGTGGCCGTGCGCGCGCGTCAAGCATTGTCGGCCGTGACGGCGTTGCAAGACGATCTGGCGTCGCTGCGCGGTCACGTCGGTGGCAACTTGCGGATCGCCGCGATTCAGAGCCTCAGCGCGACGCTGCTGCCGGGCGTGCTGGCACGCTTGGCCCGCGAGTATCCTGACATCAAGCCGAGCGTGCGCACGCTGGCTGCAGAAAGCATCGCTCGCGCAGTGGCTTCGGGGCGCGCCGACGTGGGGTTGCTGGCCGGGGCGCCGCGCTCTTCGCTGCGTGGGCTGTCGGTGAAGGTCTTGTTCGAAGAGCCGCTGGTTGCGTTGATGCGCAAAAGTGATCCGCTCGCGCGCGCCAAGCGGCTGCGCATGGCACAGCTCGGACCGCGTGAACTGGTGCTGGTGCCCGACGGCACCTTTCTGTCCGACATGATTCACGAAGCCTGCGAGCACGCGGGCTTTACGCCGAACGTTCGGCTCACGCTGGCTTCGGCCGAGGCCCTGCGTGAGACGGTGCGCGCCGGTCTAGGCATCACGATTCTGCCGCGCGGCTACGCGGCGCCCTCCGATCGTGATTTGGTTTCGATCCCGCTCACGCGACCGACTCCGCGCCGCGAAGTGCTGCTGGTCGAGCGTGGGCCCGACCAGCTCGCTACGCCGCGCAGCGTCATGGCTTTCACGAGCCTGCTGGACGACCTCACGTAGGCTGCCAGCCGTCACCACTCGAGTACTCCACGAGCTTTCCCGCATCCTTGGCTGATGTGGTTGCGGGTGCGCAAGTGTTGTCGCGCATTTGGCCGTAGGAACCGGTTCCAGGTATGGTAAGTAAAGAGGGTTACCGCGCCGCGCCCGTCCCGCCCGGCGTGTGAGCACCTCTTCACATGACGAAAATCTGGCAGCTTCGCGTCCTCACTGTGTATCTGACTCTCGGCCTGCCGCTCGCGGCGTCGTGCGCGCGCGAAGCGAACACGCTCGAAGGCGACGACGACGATACGACCGCGGTCGGCGGCACGAAGGCCAGCGGCGGCACCACCAGCAAATCCGGCGCCACCGGCAGCGCGGGCACCACCAGTAAAGCGGGCGCCAGCAGCGCATTCGGTGGCACCAGCAGCACGGGCGGCGGGGGCGGTACCGGCACGGCCGGCACTAAGGCGGCAGCCGGTGCTGGGACGACGGCTGGCACGGCCGCTGGCGGCGCGGCGGGAGCGAGCACGGGCGGCGCTTCAGGTAGCGCAGGTGCAGGCGGCGTGGCCCCGATGATCCCGCCCGAAGTGCTCGCGCGCGCCAGCGCGGTCGTCTACTACGAAACCAAGGAGACAACGGCGATCGGTAGCAAGATTCAGATGAAACTCTTCATCAAGAATCAATCAGCGGATCCATTGCCGATGACGAACGTGAAAATTCGCTATTGGTGCACGGCTGAGGTCGCGACCGAGCTGCACCAGTACTACATGGGTGACCATGCCAAACCGTCGATGGCGGCGTTCGTGAGTGACGCGGCGAACAGCCACGCGCTGATGACGTTTGGCGGCGGCGTGATCGCAAAAGGTGAGGCGATCAACCTGAGCGAAGTTCAGCTGGAAATCGCCAACAACACGGGCAAATTCAACCAAGCCGACGATTTTTCGTGGCAACCCACCTCGACCACCAGCACCCCGAACGCCAAGATCACGCTGTACCTCGACGACACGCTGATTTGGGGCTGTGAGCCGTCGGGGAAATGCTTCGATGACGGCAGTGGTGGCGCCGGCGGCGCGCCGTAACGTAGCCGCGGGTTTCGCGCCTCGCCGACCTCAGGCGTATTTGCCGGCGAGCTTCTCGACCAGCGTCACGTAGCTCTGCATGCTGGCGTCTTTGTTGCCGCCGCGCTTGCCAGCCCAAGCGTCGTACTTGGCGCGACCCTTGAAGTCGAGCATGCCGGGGCGTTCCCCGGAAACGTCGCCAACGGTGGCTTGCTTGAACAGCGCGTACAGCTCCAAGAGCTCCGAGGCGTCGGGCGTCTTGGAGAGTTGTTTGACGCGCACCTGCGCCGCCGCAAAATCATCACTGAGTGCCATGCCCGGCAGCCTACTACGAAAAAGCCCGAGAAGAATCAACAGGGAGGCGGGGAGTAGGGGAGGATTCGAGGTGAGGATTTTCTTGGGGGGTGTGTAGCCGAACACCAGGTCACAGCCTCGCCAGGTGTGCTCGATCCACAGGCTCGAACCAGAAAATTCTCCCCGCCTCCCCGCCTCCCTGTTTGCTCGTGCTCGTGCTCGTACTCGTGCTTCAGAGCTCGGCGGCCACGGCGGCCGCGTGGATCGTCGCGGCAATTCGCATCGAATCCCAGACGTGGTCTTCGGTCAGGCCTTGCTTGAGCACTGCGGCTTCGTGCGCGGCCATGCAGTTCTGGCAGTTGTTGATCGCGCTCACGGCCAGGCAGAACAGCTCGAAATCGGCCTTGTTGCTGGTCACCTGGGCCAGCCGCTGCATGCGCAACCGAACCGGCTTCTTCTCGTAGTCTTCTTTGCCGATGACGTGCTTGAAGCGGTAGATGACGTTGTTCATGCCCATCAAGACCGCGGCGGCCTTGGCGTCGGCGATCACGCCATCGCCGATGCCGGCGGAGCGTGCGTCGGCTTCAAGCGCTTGCTTGAGCGCGCTATTGCGGGAGGCGTGCGCGCAAGCGATAGCCGTACCCCAAACCTGATCCGCGTTGAGCGAAGCGGGCGTGAGCACGTTTTGAAGGTTGATCCGGACGTCTTTCGCGACGTCCGGAAATCCCTCTGCCAGCTTGGCAGTTTCGATCATTAGCCAGCCTTCTTGATCTGCGCCGTCAGGGTGTCCTCGCCCTTCTTCCAGTTACAGGCGCACAGCTCGCCGGTTTGCAGACCGTCCAGCACGCGCAGGACCTCGTCGACGTTGCGGCCGACGTCGAGATCGTTGGCGCTGGCGTAGCGCACGATGCCGTCCGGATCGACGATGATGGTAGCGCGCAGCGCGACGCCAGCCGTCGGATGCAAGATGCCGAGCTGGGTCGCGAGCGCCGGGCTGAAGAACAACAGTGCGTGCTTGAGGCCCTTCAAGTCAGCGTGGTCTTTGCGCCAGGCCAGGTGCGAGTGCTCGTTGTCGGTCGAACCGCCGAGGATCACGGCGTCGCGGTCGGCGAAGGCGGAGAGCTTCTTGTCGAAGTCGACGATCTCGGTCGGGCAGATGAAGGTGAAGTCCTTCGGGTACGTGTAGATGACGAGCCACTTGCCGGGGTAGCTCGACGAGGAAATGTCCGTGAATTCCTTACCCTTTTCGATGCTGACGCAGGCGACGGTCTTGAATTCGGGGAGTTTGCTGCCGGGGACGATCATGATGCGAAATTTTCCAGTAATTATAGGTGGTTATCCGCCTGAAGCGCGGGTGAAGACTCAATCTAGGGTTAGATATAGTCTAAACCGCTCCGACGTCAATTGCTTCCCGCTGGCGGGCAGTCTTGATCCGTTGTCTGGACCCCGCGCGAGCGCGGCCCCGGGAAGGGGCTCGGCCGTGGGATCAGGATCGGTCTCGGCAGGGGCTTCGGGCAAGCCAGAGGCTGGGTCGCGCTCGCGCGGGGCCGTTCTCGGACTCGGTGCGGAGCCGGATATCTCGGTATCGGTTGCGGGCTTCGGCCCTGGGTATCGGTCGTCTCCTTTCAGCAGACTGCTCTTGGGGGCCGCAAAAGCTCGGCGGCGGTGGTCGTGATGAGCGAGCCGACGCACGATGCTGCTTCCTCGCTCGAAGTCTTCGCTCGTAGCGTCGGCGTCCGCGGTTTGCCTAGTGCCGAGCCAGCGTTTGGCTTCTTCGAAGAGCGTGGGCTGGGCCGCAGTGAGACCAAACAGGTAGTGCAGATCGCGCGCTCGCACGAAGGACGCATTGAGCGCTGAGCAGGCACCTGCATCGTACGTAACGAGCTGAAACAGGCCACGGTAAGCATCGCAGAGCGAATCGAGTGCGGCTTCGAATGTCTTGCAACTCGAACA
>JBBSAB010000160.1:0-13958 GCA_038252755.1 Polyangiales bacterium
CGCATAGCGAGCAGCTCCGCCGCGCTGAATGCGAGCGGGATCATAATTTCGGGGTGAACATCACAACCCTCCTTCTTGACGATGCAAGCAGCATCCAGAATTGCCCGCACCTGCATCTCGGGTATCTCTGGGAACGTGATGCCCAGGCGCACGCCGCGGTGAGCTTGCGTGTCATGCGCGGGGGCTCCGCAAGGGTCGTGCCCCCCGCGGGTGCGCGATCGCCCGAAGTACGGTGGTACCTCCTGCAATCGTTTCACAATCCGATCACAAACAGGATCTGTCAGCGAGCCCAAGTAGCCGTGACGCGCTTCGCATCGAGCGCCAGCATCAGCCAGCGCAAGCTTTGCGCGAGGTTCCCCGCGTCCGGGACCTGAACGCTGCCGGGTCGCGCTGGCCCAAACCGTGCAAGCCGCTTGCCCCTCTGTCATCCCGAATTCTGAACAATCCCCCGGCCGCGTGCCCGAGGCTTGAGCGTGCCGCGCGGCCCGGCGCAGTTTGGCGCCTTCCGGTCGCACTACGCCCCCTGGTGTAAGAGCGAGCGGGCGACGAGGTGGCGCCGAAAGAAGGCGAGTGAACCCATGATTTCTTCATCCCCCAATCCAGGCGCCGGCGAAGTTCCAGGTCACATCGATCCGGAGCTCACGCGCATCCTTCAACGCTCGGTCCCCGGCGCGCAGATCTTGAAAACTGCGGCGCTTGGCACTGACTCAGGATTACACCGGGAGCAAGCGACCGCCAAAGCTGCTGGTTACGGCATCCCGGTTCGCATCGACGCTTTGGTCGATGGCCAGCGGCGAAGCTTCGTGCTGCACGGCACGAGCTCGAACCAGTTTGGGCACGATCGTCGTTCCGACCGCGCCGCCGAGCTCCTGTTGGCCGCTGACACCTTCTCCGCCATCCCGCGTCATGTTCACGCCCTAGAAGTGGGCGCACTGCGGCGCGACGGCGGCAGCATTTCGCTGGCGGATACGGGCGAATTCTATCTACTCACCGACTACCTCGATGGTCGTCCCTACGCCGACGATCTACGACAGATTGCCAACAGGCGTGCCGCCGAGCCTGCAGACGTCCGCCGCGTGCGCTCGCTCGTCGACTACTTGGTTCTTCTGCACGTGCGGCAAGAACAGGGCGCCAAGATCTACGAGCGGTCCCTGCGCGACTTGCTGGGCGGCGGCGAAGGCATCTTCGGAATCGTCGATGCCTACGCAGGGTCGACGCCCGGTGCGGACTCGAAACGGCTGAAGCAAATCGAGGCCAAGTGCCTGGAGTGGCGCTGGCGATTGAAGCAGCGGCCCGAACG
This sequence comes from Polyangiales bacterium, assembly GCA_038252755.1. Classification (GTDB taxonomy): domain Bacteria; phylum Myxococcota_A; class Polyangia; order Polyangiales; family Polyangiaceae; genus PMG-095. The sequence goes on from JBBSAB010000160.1 coordinate 1,301, forward strand.
CCTCGCCCGCATCCACGGCGACTTTCACCCGTTCAACGTGCTGTTCGACGATCAAGCCGGACTTCAAGTACTCGATACCAGTCGCGGCTCGCTCGGCGACCCCGCGGATGACGTGACGTGCCTGGCGGTCAATTTCATCTTCTTTGCGATCGAGGACGTGGCAGCTTGGCACGGCGCCTTCTCGTTTTTGTGGCGCGAGTTCTGGGGCGAATACCTGTCACGAACGAAAGACGAAGAGCTCCTGATGGTCGCCGCGCCGTTCTTGGCTTGGCGTTTGCTCGTGCTCGCATGTCCGGTTTGGTACCCGAACCTCTCGAGCAGCGCTCGCGAGCGCTTGTTGTGGTTCATCGAGCTAGCGCTGGACCAAGAGCGCTTCGATCCTAGTCTCGCGGACCGGGTGTTTCGGTGAGCGGTGTAGTGATTTGGTTCACCGGCTTGCCCTCGTCCGGAAAGTCGACGCTGGCGCGCTTCACGCGCAGCCGCTTGGGCGACCTCCAGCGAGGCTCGTGCGTGCTCGACGGAGACGTCGTTCGTCAGCTCATCGCACCAAAGCTGCGCTACTCAGACAGCGATCGCGCCGAATTCTAGCTAGCGCTCGCGGGCTTAGCAGCAGAGCTAGCTCAACAAGGTCTGATTGTGCTCGTCGCCGCCACCGCGCACCTCCGTGAATACCGGCGCCAGGCGCGTCGACTCGCGCCGCAGTTCCTCGAGGTTTGAGGGACGACGCCGCTTTCCGAATGTCGAAAACGCGACAGCAAAGGGCTGTACGCTCGCGCGGGCGAGGACGCGACTGAGTTGCCTGGAGCGAGCGCGCTCTACGAAGAGCCGGAAGCGGCCGAAATCCTGGCGAGTGGCGGCCACGACCAAGCGGCGGTCGAACGAATCGCGAGCGCCTTGCGGCAAACGCAGTCGGTCGTTGATTTCTAGTGACTCGCTCCCGTCCATGATTTGCCCCTCCCCGTCCTCGCGAGCGCGGAGCATCGGTCGAGGCAGGTTCACCTCGCGGTCGTCACTTCAGCATACGCCCGGAGTGCACCACGTCATCAGGGACGGTCACAACCGGTACAGGTCACGACCACCGCCCGACGACGGCTCGGCGCTTCCCCCAGCGCTAACGCCAAAGTGCCTCAATTGGACCATAACGCCGCGCACGAAGTGCGCGCCGTCAAAAACCGGCATTGAGGCGAGGGCGTGGGCAGGGGCACGCTTCGCGCTGGGCAGCTCGCTTCATCATTCGCGACCGAGGCAGCAACTTCTGCGGACCGTGGGTGTTTGCTCGTCTGAAACGCCTGCGGTGCCAGTGCAGTACGGTTGCCGGTTGGACGAGCAGTAGCGAGTCGCGCCAGGTTCCGGTGAGCGCGCTGGCGCCGATGATCACGAGCCGGTCCAGTTACGTGAGCACCGGCCGTTTGACTTGGCGATGGACGACCAGGAGCTGTTGGCGCAGGAGCACGTTTTCGGCGAGCAGAGCATTCTGCGGCGGACGGAGAAGTAGCCAGCACGCGCGTCATTGCGGTTGCGGTTGCGGTTGATTTAGTGGCGCCAACAGTTGGCGCTTCCGCCAGAGGAAGTAGATGGGGGGGTAGACCAGCAACTCCATGATGAAACTCGTCACGAGGCCGCCCACCATGGGCGCTGCGATTCTCTTCATCAAGTCGGCTCCTGTTCCCGTCGACCACATGATGGGCAAGAGGCCGAGCAGCGCCGCGCAGACCGTCATGGCTTTCGGGCGCACGCGCTTCACTGCCCCGTGCACGACCGCTTCCACGAGGTCGTGCACGGTGTTGAGTCGGCCCTCCTTTTTGAACTCGCCGTGTGACAAGTCCAAGAACAAAAGCATGAACACGCCAGTCTCCGCGTCGAGCCCCATCAGTGCAATCAAGCCGACCCAGACAGCGATCGACATGTTGTAGCCGAGCAGCCACAAGAGCCACAACGCGCCCACTCCCGAGAACGGCACCGCGAGCATTACGATACTGGCCTTGAATGCGGACTTCGTGTTCATGAACAGAAGAGCGAAGATCAAGACGAGCGTGAGCGGCAAGATCAGCTTCAGCCGCTCGCGCACTCGCAGCATGCTCTCGTACTGACCACTCCAGGTCATGATGTAGCCGGGGGGAACCTTCACCTGCGACGTCACCGCGCGCTTGGCGAGCTCGACGAAATGACCCACGTCGACCTTAGCCGTATCGAAATCGACGTAGACGTAGCCTGCGAGCATGCCGTTCTCGTCGCGAATCATCGACGGCCCTTGCGTCAGGCCAACGTCCGCAATCTCCTCCATCGGGATCTGCCCGAGGCCGCTGGGAAGCGGCAGCAGCACGCGGCGCAGGGCTTGAAGATCGTCGCGGTAGTCGCGGGCGTAGCGCACGTTGATGCCGTAGCGTTCGCGGCCCTCGACCGTCATGCTTTGGTTGTCGCCGCCGACCGCGGTCATGACCATCGTATTGGCGTCGTCGATTGACAGACCGTACCGCGCGAGTTTGTCGCGCTTCAGGACGAAGTCGAGAAAATAGCCCCCAGCGACCCGTTCCGCGTAGGCGCTGCGAGTGCCAGGAACGCGAGCGATGACCGCCTCGGTTTCCTTGGCGATGCGCTCGATGGTCCCCAGATCAGCGCCCATGATCTTGATACCAACCGGCGTACGAACGCCGGTTGACAGCATGTCGAGTCGCCCCTTGATAGGCATCGTCCAGGCGTTGGAAATGCCTGGGATCTGCAGCGCTTGATTCATCTGGTCCTCGAGCTCGCTCGAGGTGAGCCGGTCGCGCCAGAAGCTGCGCAATACGCTCTTGAGCCAGTTCGGCGCCCAGGCCGAGTACCAGCGCGGCTTCTCCCGCCATTGGCTCTCGGGCTTGAGCAGCACGGTGGTTTCCATCATCGTGAATGGTGCTGGATCCGTGGAGGTATTGGCCCGCCCTGCCTTACCGAAGACGCGCTCGACTTCGGGAAACGTCATCAGGATCTTGTCCTGCAGCTGGAGCACCTTCTCCGCCTCGGCTACCGACATACCGGGCTCCACCGCCGAGGGCATGAACAAGATGCTGCCTTCCGCCAGTGGCGGCATGAACTCGGAGCCGAGCCGCGCGTACAAGGGGATCGCGCTGGCGACGATCAGGAACGCCGTAGCAATCGTAGCTTTGGGGTGGCGCAACACGAAGCGGCAGGGCCCCTCGTACAAGCGGTGCAGCAGACGACTGACTGGATGGCGTTCTTCGGAGTAGTATTTCCCGACCAAGACTTGCGTCGCAATCCAGGCCAGAAACCGTGGTCTAAATCGAAACGGCTCGATGCGCGCGAACAGCATGCGTAGCGCTGGGTCGAGCGTGATCGCCAGGACGGCCGCGATCCCCATGGCCAGCGTCTTGGAGATCGCGAGCGGCCTGAATAGGCGGCCCTCTTGATCCAGCAAGGTGAAGACCGGCATGAATGCGACGGCGATCACCATCAGCGAGAAGAAGACGCCCGGGCCGACTTCCATCAGCGCCTCTAGCCGAACTTTGTGGAAGTCGCCCTTTTTGCCGTCTTTCTGCCAATGGTAGATCTTGTTGTATGCGTTCTCGACTTCGACGATTGCGCCGTCGACCAGAACGCCAATCGAGATCGCGATGCCCGACAGTGACATCAGGTTCGCGTTCAGCCCCATCAGCTTCATGGGAATGAACGTCAGAGCCAACGCCACCGGGATCGTGACGATGGGAATGATTGACGACGGAAAGTGCCACAAGAAGATCAGAATGATGATGGAGACCACGATGATCTCCTCGAGTAGCTTGTGTTTGACCGTATCGATCGCGCGTTCAATTAGCTCCGAACGGTCGTACGTCGTGACGACCCGAACGCCAATCGGCAGCGACGCCTTCACGTCCTCGAGCTTGGCCTTGACGCGGGCGATGACGCTGAGCGCGTTCTCGCCCGCGCGCATCACCACAATCCCTCCCACGGCGTCGCCTGTGCCGTTGTAGTCCGCAATGCCCCGGCGCATCTCGGGGCCAAGAGCGACTGTCGCCACGTCCTTGATCAGCACAGGAGTGCCGCCGCTCGCGCGCAGCACGATGTCTTCGATGTCGTGGATGCTTTTGACGTAGCCGCGACCGCGTACCATGTACTCGCGACCCGACAGCTCGACCAAGCGCCCGCCGACGTCGCTATTCCCCGAGCGAACGGCGTCGATGACCACGTTCAGTGGCAACTTGTAGGCCGCCAGTTGGTTCGGATTGACGGTCACCTGATACTGGCGCACCTGCCCGCCCACGGTAGCGACTTCGGACACGCCAGGCACGCTCTGCACCGCGTAGCGCAGGAACCAGTCCTGGTACGAACGCAGCTCGTCCGACGAGTGCTTGCCGGTATCGTCGACGAGCGTGTATTGAAAGACCCAGCCCACGGCAGAAGCATCTGGCCCGAGCTCGACCTTCACGCCAGCGGGCAACTGAGGCGTGATCTTCGATAGGTATTCCAGGACGCGCGTGCGAGCCCAATAGGGGTCCGTGCCATCTTCAAAGATCGCGTACACGTAGCTGTAGCCGAAGTCCGAAAAGCCACGGATCGCCTTGATTTTCGGGGCCCCGAGCAGCGCGGTGGTGATGGGGTACGTGACTTGGTCTTCGATGATGTCGGGGCTTCTGTCCCAGCGCGAGTAGATGATGACCTGGGTGTCCGAGAGGTCGGGTAGCGCGTCGAGCGGGATCGTGCGCATCGACCACCACGCGAAGACCAAAGCGACGACCGTGCCGGCGATCACCAGGTAGCGATTGGCCGCCGAGAAGCGGATGATTGCCTTGATCATGGCGTGGGCGCGGCGGGTTCGGCAGTGGCCGGCAAGACTCGGGCGCTCTCGGGGGCGGCCGCCGAGGCAGCACCGACCGACGTTTCAGCAAGCGAAGCGCGGAGTCGCGATTCGGAATCGATCAAAAAATTGGCGCGAGTCACGACTCGTTCGCCCAACGTCAAGCCGCTCAAGACCTCGACGCGTGTGTCATCACTCGCGCCGAGCTTCACGAGCCGAGGCTGGAATTTCCCTGCTCCAATCGCCACGAACACCAGCTTCTTGGTACCAGAATCGATGATCGCGTCGGGGGGAATGCTGAGCCCTTCTCGGGGCGTTCCCAACAGAACCACCTCACCGAACATGCCCGGTCGGAGCTCGCCAGTGGGATTGACGAACGCGAGGCGCACCTTCACGGTTCGGGTTTCCGGGTCGAGCAGCGGGTCGATGAACGTCGCCTTGCCCTTGAACTCACGATTCGGAAACGCGGTCAGCTTTAGGGTCGCGGGCATGTTCTCAGCCACGAAGCGGAGCTCGCTTTCGTACACGTCGGCCAACACCCAAACTGACGACAGATCGACGATTTCGTAAGGCATCGCGCCCGCTTCGAGTTTCATGCCCTCGACCACGTCCTTCTTGGTGACCACGCCCGCGAGCGGCGAGTAGAAGGTGAGCGACTTCTTTACTTCGCCGGTATTCGCAAGTCGGGTAATGGCGGACTCCGGGACATCCCAAAGCGCCAGCTTGCGACGCGCTGCGGTAAGCAGACCGTCGCCGTCGTTTCCGACGCCGGACAGCGCCGCTTTCGTCTTCAGGGCAATCAGGTACTCACCCTGAGCCGCCAAGAGATCGGGGCTATACATCGAAAATAGCGGATCGCCCTTTTTGACTCGCTTGCCGACGAAGTCGACATAGACGCGCTCGACGAAGCCGGACACCTTCAAGTTGATGTGACGGACGCGCGTCTCGTCGATCGCAACTCGACCAACGGTGCGCCAGGCTCCGCCAACGGGGCCCTGAGTCACCTCCGCGGTGCTGAGCCCAATGAGCTGCTGCCGCGCTGGGTCGATCTCCACGACGGCGAGTCCCGGAATGGCAGGCTTCGCAGCGGCTTCGTCCTCGTACACCGGGACGTAGTCCATGCCCATTTCGTCTTGGCGCGGCGTCTTGGACGTCATCTTGGCGTCCATGGGCGAGCGATAGAAAAGGATCCGGCGCTCCTTCGGGAGCTTCGCGACCGCGTCCGACTTGCTCTTGTCGATCTTGACCAATTTCATACCGCAGATCGGGCAATCGCCGGGATGGTCCCGTATGATCGACGGGTGCATGGGACATTGGTAGAGCGTCGCCCCCGCCGCTGGTGCACCCTGCTGCGCTCCCAACCGAAGCTGGTGCGAGACCGCCAGCGCCGCCGGGATCGTGATCGCTATGCTGAGCACCGCAACTAGAGCCAATGCTCCAGTGCCGAACGAGCGCTTCTGGCGTGTGGCAATCGGCATATCAGTGGGTGGGATTGTCATGCTGACCTTCACATACTCGACGGCGACGCTTCACTTTGCCCGTCGCCAGTCGTCGTCATTGCGGACGAGCTCGCCGCCTCGAGTGGCATCGGGGACGCCGCAAGACTCACCTCGACCTCGGCAATCAGCAGCCGCTGCGCCGCTGCGACGGACTCTAGATACGCTTCCTGATCGGCGATATAGCCCGCGTTGGCTTCCAGGACCGAGGCGAATGACAGCTTACCCACTGCGTACTGCGTGAGAGTGCTTTCAGTGGTGGCCGCCGACTGAACGAGCAAGGCCTGCTGGTACAGGTCGACTGATTGGCGCAACGAGGAGAACGCGACTCGCCGTTCCGCGCTACGCAGACGGAGCAGCTGCTCGATAGCGCTGACTTCATTCTTAGCCGCGCCCAACCAAGCTTCGCTTTCGGCGACCGCACGGTTCTGCTTGCTTCCGGCAAGTAGCGGCAGGGGACCGGCAACCGTCGCAAGCCACATCGGCGGCAGCTGTCCGCGGTACATGATGCCGGCACTCACCGTCAGGTCCGGGTAGTAGGCCTTGCCAGCGAGCGAGAGCGCACTGGCCGCGCGCGTCGTCGCGAGGCGAGCAGCGGCCAGCTCGGGGCTGCGCGCGATGGCGCGCTGCGACGAGAAGACCCGTTCCAATGGGGCCAGCACCGCGAGGTCTCGTACATGGGTCGATCTCGTGTCGATCGGGTCGGCGAGCGGGCGAGCGCGGAGTCGATTGAGCGCTTGCACCCGGCTCTGCTCTCGACCCTGCAGCGCAAAGCGGCGCTGTGCGATGCGATTGAGCTCGAGCTGCGCGCGCAGCACGTCCGACTGCCCACCGCCGCCGGTCGCGTACCGCGACTGCGCCATGCCTTTTGAGCGGCGCCAGATGACCTCGAGTTGATCCAACAGCACGAGGCGATCGCGAACGAGGACCAGATCGAGGTACGCGCGCCGAACGTCGGCCTCGGTGGATAGCTGTACGCGAGCGACGGCCTTCAGATTTTGACCGGCGGCTAGCTTCGCGACGTCCTCCCGCAGCCCGAGCTTGCCCGGCCACGGGAAGGTCTGCGAGGCCATAAACGAGACGAAGCTCGTGCCCATTCGCCCAATCTCGATGCTGCGAAAACCGTCGTTTTGGATACCGACCTGCAGCATCGGGTCTGGCAGTGCTCCGGCCTGCGAGACTCGCTCCTGGGTCGCGTGCGCAACGGCCTTCGCCTGCGCCACCTCCGGCCGGGCCGCGAGACTGTCGGCGATGAGCTTGCTCAGAGTCTCGTCTGTTGGAAGCGCGGGCGAAGCCGATTGTGCCCAAGCTGGGCGGCTGAGCGCGAGCAAACACAACACGACCGCGTTCCGCACAGCAGTTCTCACTCGGCGACCAGCTCGCCGGATACCATCCCCATCGCACAGGAGTAATGGATCGGGCCCGGCTTGGTCGGGGTAAACGTAATCTCTACCGGCTGGTCCTGGGGCAGCGGTTTGTTCACGCCAAAGTCCCCGATCACGATGTCTTTCGCGCACGTGTTCTCGACTTTGCGCGTGACGACCAGCGTGACGGGTTGCCCGACTTTGAGGCGCGTTTGCGAAGGGACGAACCCGTCCGCGGTCACCGTGATCGCAACGCGGGCTGCGGAGCCCGTCGCTGGTGCGGGTTGCTCGGCAGTGGGGGGCTCGCGATTGCAGGCCGACAGAGCGAATAGGCCAGCAAACATCAGCAGCCTCGTGCGATCAAATAGCGGAGCCATGGTGAATCCTTTCTGCAAGAACAAGTCCGATGCGAGATTGGGCGGCACGTGCCCCGCATCCGCAAAGCGTGCGTGTCGGAGGACGCAAACCGTGCGCGCTTGCCAACCGCGGGCCGCTGGTGACGGGTGCCATCGAACGAATAGGCGTAAAACCGTCGCTGCGTGACCGTAAATCGACTAGCGCTGGCTCATCGGAGCGTCGTTGCTTCGGGAAGGCACCGCCGGCACGCTGCGAGCACCGAGCGCGTTATCCGCAGCAGGAATGCTCTTTCACGCCTTGATGTTTGGTTGCTTCCAGAGCGCTTTTGGCCGTGCCGACTTCACGGACGGCACCGTGGGCGATGACGAGGAATTGGCCCGTTTTGATCTTCGTTTCGTACTCAATCACGCTGTCCTCTGGTATGCCGATGCTGTAGAGGCCTGCGCCGAGCGCGCTCAAGCCGCCGACAACCACCGCGCCTTCGAGCGCGCCGACGATCCAACCAACCAGCGGTCCGGCGGCGAGCAGCGGCCCGATGCCTGGAATGAGGAAGAACGCGGACCCGAACATCAACCCCCAGAGGCCGCCCCAAAAGGCGCCATTTTTCCCCCAGGCTTTCATGCGGTCACCCGTCGTGTAGTAGCCGACGACTCCTTCTTCCGTTTGGGTGTCCTTGCCCACAATCGAGAGTTGTTTCATGTCGACTCCGGACTTGCTGAGCTCACGGACCGCTTGCTCTGCCTGTTCGTGAGTCGCGTAAACGGCGACGACGGCCGTCTTTTCCGACGCGTCCGATCCAGTTGCCTTCGTTGCGATGGGTTCGGCTTGTGCTTGCATGGTGAGTCTCCTTGGTTGTGTGGGTCGAGTGCGGTGAATCCGTGAGCGCATTCGGCTGGGCGCAGCCCTCTTGCTCGGCGGAATCGAAGGTCTTTATCGTGAGTTTCTTGACCTGAGTCGTGACCAGATGATCACCGCGAGCAAGATGGGGACGAGCGCCCACCAGACACCCATGCCTCCCATGTGGTGTTCTCCCTGCCACCAATGCCCATGGGCCATCTCGTTCACAGGCTTGCTCGTTTCAAGCGCAGCGCGTTAGCGACGACCGATAGGGAGCTCAGGCTCATGGCGGCCGCCGCGATCATCGGACTCAGCAGCAGCCCAAATGCAGGATACAGAACGCCGGCGGCGATTGGGATGCCGGCCGCATTGTAGATGAACGCGAAGAACAGGTTCTGCTTGATGTTACCCATCGTGCGCCGCGAGAGTCCGCGTGCACGCGCGATGCCGCGCAGATCACCCTTAACGAGTGTCACGCCAGCGCTCTCCATCGCGACATCGGTGCCGGTGCCCATGGCGACGCCGACCTGCGCCTGGGCGAGCGCCGGTGCGTCGTTGATGCCGTCGCCGGCCATTGCGACAATCCGGCCCGCGCCTTGAAGCTCTTTTACCTTTGCAGCTTTTTGGTCGGGCAGAACTTCGGCCATCACCTCGTCGAGGCCGAGCTTTTTGGCGACTGCCTGTGCGGTTGTCTTGCTATCCCCGGTCATCATCACGATCCGCATGCCGTCTCGATGCAGCGCTTCGATTGCCTCCTGCGTGCTCGCCTTGATCGGATCAGCAACACCAATTAGTCCGGCGGGCTTGCCGTCGGCGGCGACGAACATCACCGTTTGGCCATCCGCACGCAGCTCTTCGGCGCGCGCTACCAGGGCTCCGGGGTCGATGCTGAGGCTCTCCATCATTGCGCGGTTGCCGAGGGCAACGTCTCGGCCATCGACGCGCCCGCGGACGCCCTTGCCAGTGATGGACTCGAAGCCTTCTGCAGTGCCGAGCGCGACGCTGCGCTCCTCAGCGCCTTTGACGATTGCCGCGGCCAGTGGATGCTCGCTGCCCTTCTCGAGCGTCGCGGCCAGGCGGACGAGCGTCGCTTCATCGACGCCGTCGCTCGCGACGACGCTAACGAGTTTTGGTTTGCCTTCCGTCAACGTCCCTGTCTTGTCGACGACGAGCGTATCGACTTTGCGCATCAGCTCAATCGCCTCTGCGTTCTTGAACAGGACGCCCATGCTCGCACCCTTGCCGGTCGCCACCATGATCGACATGGGCGTCGCGAGCCCAAGCGCGCAAGGGCAAGCGATGATCAGCACCGCGACGGCGTTGATGAGCGCGTGGGCCATGCGCGGTTCGGGGCCGAAAAGAGCCCAGACGCCGAAAGTGATCATCGCGATTCCGATCACGGCCGGAACGAAATAGCCGGCCACGACGTCTGCCAACTTCTGGATCGGAGCGCGGCTGCGCTGAGCCTCGCCAACCATCGCGACGATCCGCGAGAGCAACGTCTCTGCGCCCACTTTCTCGGCGCGCATCACCAGGCCGCCGGTGCCGTTGATCGTCGCACCCACCACCTTGTCGTTCGCCTGCTTCTGCACCGGGATCGGCTCGCCGGTCACCATCGATTCGTCGATGCTGCTTTGCCCTTCGAGCACCACCCCGTCCACGGGCACTTTTTCGCCTGGCCTGACTCGAAGGCGATCACCGACCTTCACGGCGTCGAGCGGTACATCCGTTTCGGTCCCGCCTTCGTCGATGCGTCGAGCTGACTTGGCGGCCATGCCGAGGAGCTTCTTGATCGCGGCACCGGTTTGGCTCCGCGCGCGAAGCTCCAGCACCTGGCCGAGCAGGATCAGGGTGACGATGACGGCAGCCGCTTCGAAGTAGACAGCGGGCTGGCCCGCTTGCCCGCGGAACGAGGCTGGAAAGACTTCCGGGAATAGCGCCGCGATCAGGCTATAGCCAAACGAAACGCTCACTCCGATCCCGATCAGCGTGAACATGTTCAGGCTGCGATTCACGACCGATTGAACCGCACGAGCGTAGAATGGCCACGCCGACCAAAGGCAAACCGGCGCCGCGAGCCCAAGCTCGACGATCACACGCGCGCGCGTGGACATCAGCGACTCGAGCGTTCGTTCGACGAGAGGGACGTTTTCTCCCATCGTGATCGCCAGCAGCGGCACCGTGAAAAGGAGCGCCAACCAAAATCGCTGCGTCATGCTTCGCAGCTCGGCGTTCTCGCTGCCTACGCCGCTCGCTGTGCGCGGTTCGAGCGCCATGCCGCACTTCGGGCAACTGCCGGCCGCATCTCGACGGACCTCCGGGTGCATGGGGCAGGTCCATTCGGTCGCGTGCGGTGCTTGGGCAGGCTTTGCCGAATGAGCTGCCGCCGCCTTCACCGGCTCAAGAGCCATGCCGCATTTCGGACAGGCCCCGGGCCCAGGCTGCCGAATTTCAGGATGCATCGGGCAGGTATAGGAAACGCTCGTCGGCGTTGAGTCCGGCGCCCCGGAGGGAGGCGCCGACGAGGGCTCGGTAACCGCTTCCGACTCGGGTTCTGAATTGAGGGTCGCGTGATGGGGCTCGCTATGTTCGTGCATGGTTCGATCCGCTCAGCAACGGGCTGGAGTGGGGCGCTCTGGTGCGCGCGATCCCAGCGGGTGCGGCTAGTTGTCCACGCGGGGCTCGAACTGAGCGGCAATGCTCAAGCGGCAAGCCCCGCGCACGAAACAGCAGCAACTAACATGCCATTTAGGCGACTGACGAAAGGTTGGGCTCGTTCTCAACGTCAGGCGCAAGCTTTGCGCAACTCGCTGAACGAGCAGCGCCACAGTCGCAAGAAGCGTGAGGACGCGCTTCAGCGGCAACGTGTATGGAGAAAAGTGCTGACGCGGGGAGTGGTTGTCAACCGTCGCAACAGGATTCCGCGCTGCCTCCGCCGGGCTGCTCCGCGGATTGTTTCGTGTCTTTCGACTTGCTCTCGTCTTTCGGCGTCCGCCTGTTGCAGCAGCCGCAACAGCTGCCTTTGGCTTTGGGGGTCTCGATGTTCGCTTTGCTTTGATTCTTTTCCATGTGCATCTCCTGACGACTCACGGGTCACGATCTGCAGACGCGGGAGGGCACGGGTCATTACACTCGAACGACGCGCGAGCAGTCTTGCGGAATCGGGGACTGGGGCCTGCGGCGGAATCGGTTTCCTGAGTCCGCGCTTCATTTATGCCTCGCAGCGACGAAGCACCGCAGGCCGCGCCTCCGACGGCTGTTCGTCGATACGTCACCCGCGCGCCTGCTGCGCCTAGGCGCAAGGATTGCGCGCGCATGCCGCCGAGGCGAGCAGGTAGGCCCCACAAATCGCGACACTTAGCTTGGCACGCGCGGTGCTTCGGCATGCGCGGAACCACTCAGGAAGACAGAGACCTCCCTCAGTTGGCAGCGCGCCAATAGGCGTTCATCTGGCGCAAGAGCTCGGGCGAGCACGGGAGCCGCGCCGCCGAGTCCGTCGGCATAGAGCTCGACGCGAACGGCGTCCGGGTCAAGCCCAGCGAGTTGACCCGTGACCTCGAAGGCGTGGTTGTCGCCGTTGGTCACGACCTTTACCTGCTCGAAACGGATGTCGCTCCAGGCTCTGTCGATCGCGCGCCGCCAATCGGCCACCTGCTTGCCCGCGGCGCCCTTGATGGAAGCCCGCTCCCGATACGCCGAGGCAGCTGGGAGGTAGCGTTGCTCGGTGTACTCGCGTACCGCGCGGTTGGTTGAAAAGCGCGGCGTGAGACGCGCCATGCTCTCTCGTATCTTGGCGACCCACGCGGCCGGGATGC
>JBBSAB010000161.1:0-13699 GCA_038252755.1 Polyangiales bacterium
GCCAATCCGAGCACGCACAAGCTCATGCCGTATTTTGCGATGCTGTACGCCAGGTGCGGCGCGAACCAGCGCGGCTCCTGGGTGAGCGGGGGTGACATCATCATGATGTGCGGATTCTCGGCGCGCCGCAGGTGCGGGATGCACAGCTTGGAGCTCAAGAACGTGCCACGCGTGTTCACGCCGAACATCAAGTCGAAGCGCTTGAGCTCGGTCGCTTCAGTACCGGTTAGGCTGATCGCGCTGGCGTTGTTGACCAGGATGTCAATGCCGCCGAAGGCTTTCACGGTCGCGGCGACGGCTTCCGCCATTTGCTCCTCGAGTCGCACGTCGGCGACGCAGGCGATGGCTTTGCCGCCGGCGGCTTCGATTTCGCGCACCGAATCGCCCACGGTTCCGGGCAGCTTGGGGTGCGGCGTGTCGGTTTTTCCGACCACGGCGATGTTGGCGCCGTCGCGCGCCGCTCGCAGCGCGATCGCCTTGCCGATGCCGCGGCTCGCGCCGGTGATGAACAGGGTCTTCCCGCGGAGTGTCACGACCTGACAGTATCCGGCGCGATGACGGCCGACAAGCACGCTGCCCAACCTTTGGTCCCCGCTGCCTACGTCCACCGTGGCCAAGGCATTGAGGCTATCCACACGGCAGCGGTGGCGGTCGTCGACGGCGGCTCGCGCCTAACGCACAGCCTGGGCGACGCCGAAGCGGTGTTTTTCTCGCGCTCTTCGATCAAACCGCTGCAAGTCTTGCCGCTGGTCGAAGCCGGCGGGCTCGAGCGCTTCGGCTTCGGCGCCGAAGAGCTGGCGCTGTGCACGGCTTCCCACAACGGCAGCGATCAGCACCGTGCGGTCGTGGTCGGCATGCTGCACAAGCTCGGCCTGACCGACGCCGCGCTGCAATGCGGGGTGGGCCTGCCGCTTCAGCTCAAGCTATTCGGCAAATACCCGCTGCACGGCGAAGATCAGGATCCACTGCGCCACAACTGCTCGGGCAAGCACAGCGGATTTTTGGCGCTCGCTCAGCTGCTAGGGCAGCCGCTGGAGACGTACCTTGATCCGGCTGGCGAGGCGCAGACCCGCGTGCGACGCGCAGTGGCGATTGCGTGCGAAGTCGAACCCGAGTCGTTGTTGCTGGGCACCGATGGTTGCAGCGCGCCGAACTTCGCGCTGCCGTTGCGCAACCTGGCGGTGGGCTTCAAAAACCTGGCGAGCGCCGACGACCCCGCGCGTTCGCGCATTCGTGCCGCCATGCTCGCCCATCCGCTGCTCGTCTCAGGCGAGCGCCGCCTCGACTACGACTTGTCGTTGGCATTTCCAGGCCAGGTAGTCGTGAAGGGTGGCGCCGAAGCGCTCTTGCTGCTGGCGTTTCGCGAACCCGGTCTCGGCATCGCGATCAAGGTCATCGACGGCGCCGCCCGCGCGCTCGGTCCGATCTTGGTCGAAACGCTGAAACAGCTCGGGCTGATCGACGACATCGGCAAGTTTCCGACGCTCGCCCGCTACGAGGCTCCGAGCCTCAACAACGCGCGCAAGCTGAAGACGGGCGAGATTCGCGCCGATTTTCGGCTGGTTCGCAGTTAGGCAGAAAGCGCGGCGACGACCCTGCGCTGGCGGCGCCGGAGCCAGACTGTCAGGCCGAGCAGCGGTAGGCCGAACATTACCGATAACGGCAAAAGCACGCCCGCGGCGCGAATCGTGAAGGTGACGACCGCGGCCGCGACTGACACGGAGTCGGAAGCGGCACGCCGCACACTGACGCCGAACTCGTTCGAGGTCGCAGCGACAACGGGCCGCAAAGGCGACATCGACAACGAGATTTTGGCAAGCGAGGTCTCGGTATCGAGGAACCGCTTGCGACCTTCCAGGCGATCGATCTCGGTGCGCACCGTGGTCAGCTCTTGATGCACCTTCAAGGCGTCGTCGACTTTGTTGGCTTGCGCCAGGATGCCGACCAGCTGCTGCTCCAGGTGGTGCTGGTTGGTGACGCGCGCTTCGATGTCGATGTACTCGTCGGTCACGTCTTCGGAGCCGATCTTTTCGGTTTCGGCGCCGCCGCCCAAGCGCTTGATCTCGCGCAGCGCCTCGTCCATGCGGTCGGCGGGGATGCGTAGCGAAAGTGTGACGCGCGCCTCCGAACGCGCGCCTTCATCCGCGACCATCTCGCGCGTCGAGCTGGCGATGTAGCCACCCAGGTGCTCGACCAAGCTGCTGACCTTTGACTCTGCGGCGGCTGGCGACGCGACTTCGATCGAAAGCTCGGCGTTGCGGATCACTTTGCGCGAGGTCTTGGGCATCGCGGTCTTGGTGCCATCGGCCGCGGGCGGGGCCGACGGGTCGCCGCCGCCTTTGGCGGGCGCCGCTTCGATCGCTGCGGCACCAGCAGGGGCCTCGCGAGCCAAGGAGCAGCCCGTGAGCCCGAGCGCCGCCAGTACTACAACCCCGCGAACTGAAAGCGTTTTTACCATCTGGGACAAACCTCCAAACGGCACCACACGCCGCCTGTGCCCCTTCAAACGCGGCCCGGCGCGCTTCCTTACACCCGGTTTTCCCGTCTTTAGAAGTAGCCGCGCGCGTGCAGGATGCGCTCGGTTAGTTGCCGCCTTAGCGGACGAAAGTCGATGTCGGGCGCATGGCCGTCGATCAACGTCGCGAAGAACACGCGCCGCTCGCCCAGCTCCAGCCAGCCCACGAACCAGCCGAGGTCGCGCGGCTCGTCGGGCAGCGAGGTGGAGCCGGTCTTGCCGCGCAGCACGTACTTTTCGGTGACGTCGACGGTCATGATGTCGCGCACCCAGTCGGCAGTGCGCTCGGAGATCGGCAATTTATTCCCGTCGAAGCGGCGCAGGAAATCGATCTGCTCGACGGGCGAGATGCGCAGTCCACCCCACAGCCAGAACCTGTCGACGCCGCCCGAGATGTCGCGGTTGCCGTAACCGAGCTTGTTGACCCACTCTTGCTCGCCTGCCTGGCCGACCTTGCGCGCGATCGCTTTGTAGCAGGGCACGCACGAAACCCGAAATGCGTCGCGAAACTTCAGATCCTGATTCCAATCGTCGTTCGAATAGTTCTGATGGTCCCAAGGCATGATCGTGTCCGGGCTCTCGACCGCGCCGGTCTCGACCGCGATCATGCTGTGCGGGATCTTGAACGTCGACGCTGGCGTGACGGCTTCCTGGCACTTCTTCACGTCGCTGCAGCCGAGCACGCCGTCTTGCGTGTCAAACAGCGCGATCGTGCCGGTGACGCGCGCGGCTTCGAATTCTTTGCCGAGCTCGGGCAATTCGCGCGGCCCGGCGGCTAGCGTGGACGCCGGCTTTTGCGCGGCCGCGGCCGTGGCGAGGCCGTTCGGTGGCGGCGTGGTGGCCGACATGGTTGGCACTGCCGCGCCGGCGCAGCCTGTCGCCGTCAACGCAACCCCGAGGGATGTCACGAAACGCATCGACGCCGACTTAACATCGACGCCGCGCGCTGTCAGTCGCCCTTGCGGTGGCGTGGACCGGGCGCGCCGAGCGGGAAGCGGTTACCCCGCTTTTCCATCAGCTCGCCGAAGCGCTTGGCCTGCTGCTCATTGAGCACGCCGCGGATCTCAGCGTCGACGCGCGTGCGAAGGCCTTGCAAGTCTTCGCCGCACTTTTCGAATATAGCGCGCGTTAGCTCGCGGTTTTCGTTGCGGTGGCGCTCCATGATCTGCCGCACCTGGCGGCGCTGTTCGCGCGTCAGATCGAGCTCCGACGCCAACGCCTCCATTCGGCGCGCGTCGCCCATGCCGGGTCGGTCTTCACGCAGCACCGCGGCCAGCCGCTTGTTGGCGACCGCATAGCCGGAGGCCGCGCCCGCGCCTGCGCCGAGGACGAAGATGCCCGCGACGATGCCGTAAATCTTCAGCTTCGGCCCGATCACCATGACAGCTCCGTGTCGTCGCTGGCGGCCATCGCTTCATCCACCTGGCTGCTGACCGACACCGCCCACACCATCGCCATCGCTGCCGCCAGCATGCCGAGCGGCACGAAGCGCCGTGCTGGCTTGCCGAGCGCGTACAAGGTGCCGACCGGCTCTTGCGCGATGCGCTGCATCACGCGATTCGAAAAATCGAAGCGCGGGCCAACCTGCTCGGTGGCAGCTGCTAGCCGTGAAAGTCGCGCGTCGATGTCTTCGTCGTGGCTCATTGCCCTTCACTCCTCTTACGTAGTGCAGCGCGTGCTCGAACCAGCCGCTGTTCCACCGCGCCTTCACTGCACTGCAAGACCTCGGCGATCTCCGGTGAGGTCAGGCCTTCCACGGCTTTCAGCACCAGCGCGGCGCGTTGATCCGCCGGCAAGTCGCTGATCCAATCTTCCAGCTCGGTCAGCGCCAGCTTCTGCTCGGCCGACGCCAAGTCGCCCATCGTTTCGTCGGCGGTGTCGGTCGGTGGCGGGCGCCGCTTGCGGCCGCGCATCGCGTCGATGGCTTGATTGGTGACGATTCGATACAGCCACGTCGAGACGTTCGCGCGGCCGTCGAACTCGTCGGTCATCAGCGCCCGATAGGCTTTCACGTACGCTTCCTGCACGACGTCCTCCGCGTCGATGACGTTGCCCAGCATCCTAGCCGCCAGTCTGACCAGTCGAGCGCTCGTGGCGTCGACGATCCGTTGAAAAGCCGCCGTGTCTCCTGAACGGACGCGCTCGACGGCTTCGCCAAGATTGTCCAATGCTTCTCCGTAGTTGTGTCACTCGCAGCAGTTTGACGCCGCTGCGGGGCAAATCCCTACGCGCGAAAAAAGCCGTAGGGGGCGCCGCGCGGTCGGCGTCGCACGCACTGACAGGAGCACGACGGAATATGAAGACATCGACCATCCTCACTACCACTTCTCTGATCGCATTGCTTTCGAGCTTTGGCTTGATGGCTTGTGGCGGCTCCGAGGTCGGTCCCGTGGATCAGACCCAAACCGCCAAGTTGACTCAGCCTGCTGCGCCCGCCCCCGACGCAATGCGTCCGGAGGCCCGCGGCGAGCACCGCGGCCCGCGCGGCGAACACCACGGCCCGCCCTCGCCTGAAAAGATGCTTGAGCGCTTCGACGCCAACAAGAATGGGCAGCTGGAAGCGGCTGAGCTGCCGCCACGCATGCAAGAGAACATCGGCGAGATTGACACCAGCGGCGATGGCGTCGTCACCAAGGATGAGCTCGCCGCCCACTTCAAGGCCAGGTTCGCCGAGCACCAAGCCAAGTTCGCCGAGCACGCCAAAGCGCGCTTCGACGCCAAGGACACCAACCACGATGGCTTGCTCGAGCAATCCGAGGTCGGTGCCGAGCATTGGGCCAAGCTGAGCGTCGCGGACGCCAACGCTGACCAGAAGCTTTCGCCCGAAGAACTGAAAGCGGCCTTCGAGTCTGGCAAGATCAAGCCGCCGATGCGCGGTGAGCGTGGTGGGCACGGGCGTTGGGGCCACGGTCGTCCCCAAACGCCGTCAGCTAGCGCACCGGTGGCGCCTGCAGCGCCGCTGGCCCCGGCCACCCCCGCGCGTTGACGTGAGCTCGGCTCAAGCCACGAGCCGGTCGAGTAATGCACCCGCCAGGATCAGGCACGAATCCCCGAATTCGTGCTGCAAGTAGCCGGTCTTGGCGGCGTGCTCGACGGCCCGCAGCAAGAGCTGGCGTGGCGCGAAGGCTTCGAGCAGCGCGAAGTGACTGGTGCCTGGTTCATGCAGCCCGGTCAGCAAGCCATTGACGACGCGCGGTTGGTAGCTGCTCGACAGGCGTAGATTGGTTTCACCGCGACCCGAACGAACGACGCCGTCGCTGTCGGCGCGGCCTTCGAGGGCGCGCACAACGCTGGTTCCGACAGCGATGAGCCGGCCGTCGTCGGCGCGGGCGCGACCGAGGGCCTCGGCGGCAGCATCGGAAATCTCGTAGCGCTCCCCCAAGGGCAAGCGTGCATCGAGCTGTTCGCTGCCGGTGGATGAGATGCCGGCGGCGTGGGTGACGTGCGTGAGCGTGGCGCCGCGTTTCTCGATTTCGAACAGCGCTTCGAACGTCAGCGTTCGACCCGCCGACGGCAGCTCGAACGCCCATGGTCGCGAAGCGTAGCGATTTTGCACGTCCCAAAGCTGCAGCGGTTCCGCGCTGTACGAATATTGAATCGGCTTAGCGTGGGCGTAGAGGGCGCGCAGGAACGCGGCGCCGCTCGTCTCGAAGCGCATCCGCACGAGGCGCGAGTCGGTGGCGTCGATGTCGACGACGGTTGCAGCGAGATCGGCGCGAAATTGCAGCCGTTCGCCAAGCCGCAAAGCGCGCGGCGCGGAGCGAAGCTCGGTCGGTTGTCGGAAGTCTCCGGCGCCGAACGTCACGGCCCGAAACGTGGCGTCAGGCTGGGTCGAGACGAGGCGTAACTCTAGATCCGCATCGACCTGGAGCGAGGCTGGCAGGGTGGCGGCGTCGTTGACGACCAGTACGTCACCGGGACCGAGCAGTCGCGGCAGCTCGGCGATTCGGTAGTCGCCGAAGCGGTAGGTGAGCGGGTCGATGACCAGCAGCCGCTCGGGTTGAAAACCACGCTGAGCGGCGCGCGCCGGGCGAATCGGCGTGTGCTCGGCGCTCTGGCTGCTTTGGCTCGCGGCGATCACGCAGTCCTCCAGCTCTGCGCTTCGACGCGACTGCCGCTCGGCACGCTGCTGTCGCAGAGTAGCTGGATGATACGCGACGCCACTTGTTCAGGGCGCGTCAGGCTTTGCGGATCGGCGTCGGGCATCGCCTGCTGGTGCATCTGGGTGTCCATTTCGCCCGGATCGACGCTCAGCACGCGCACGCCGCGTTCGGCCAGCTCCGCGGCCCACAGCCGCGACAGGTGATCGCGCGCGGCCTTCGACACCGAATAGGCGCCCCAGCGCTCGTACGCGTTGACGCTCGCATCCGAGCTGATGTGGAGAATCGTGCCGGTCTTGCGCAGCGCCATCGATCCGGCCACCGCGCGGCTGAGCCGAAACGGCCCGATTACATTCGTCTCCAGCACACTGGACAAGTCTTCGCACTCGGTGTCGAGCAAGAGCCGCAACGGCGTGGGCCCCAGGCTGCTGGCGTTGTGGATCAACAGGTCGAGCGGTCCGACCAGCTCGGCGGCCGCGCCGGCGATCGGGTACACGTCTGCTTTGCGGCTGACGTCTGCGACCAGCGCGTGGGCTTCACTGCCCTTGCTGCGGATGGCCTCGACCACGCGTGTCAGTTCTGCCTCGGAACGAGCCACCAGCACGACTCGCGCGCCTGCCGCAGCCAATTGTTCGGCGAGGGCGCGACCCAAGCCGCGGCTCGCCCCGGTTACCAATGCGGACTTTCTCGTCAGGTCCATGATTTTGCTCCTCGTGTGGGTGGAGCATGGGCCTGCCCTGACAGGATATTGGCATCCTTGCCAGCGTATTGGCAGAATGCCAACCCATGAGCGAGGAGCTATCGAGTCGGCTGGGTCGCAACATTCGTCAGCTGCGCCAGGCGCGCGGGCTCACGCAGCAGCAAATGGCCAAACTGTCGGGTTTGCCACGCGCGACTTGGGCCAACCTCGAGTCGGGCGACGCCAACCCGACGCTGACCGTGGTGCACGCGGTCGCGATGGCGTTTCAAGTCTCGCTCGAGGAGATCGTGGCCGAGCCGCACGCGTCGGCCAAATTGTACCGGCGTGGTAGCTTGCCGACGCGCCAGCGTGGTGGAGTGACGGTCAGCTCGCTGTTGCCCGACAAGGTGCCGGGCATGCAGATCGAGCGCCTCGAACTACCGGTCGGTGCGCGTATGGTGGGTGTTCCGCACACAGCCGGCACACGTGAATACCTGACGTGCGAAACCGGCGAGCTCGAGCTGGTAGCGTCGGGAGAATCTTTTCAAATGGCGGAAGGTGACGTCGTCGTCTTCCGCGGCGACCAACGTCACTCGTACGTGAACCGCGGTCGCAAGCTCGCGATCGGCTACTCCGTGGTGATGCTACGCCCGATCGAGTGAAACGAATTTTCGGATCGCGCTGTTTTGCCGCATGAAACCGCTCTTACAGTGATCGAAGTAGTCGGCGGTCTGCATTACGCCATGAAGCACTCGAGCCGTTTTAGGCCGATGCGAAAAATCATGCGCCAGTACCTTCAGCTGTTTTGGATTCTAGGTTCAGTCGTTGCGTGCTCGGGCAACACCGACGCCGGGGATGGCACCCCGAGTGACCCCGGCGACCTGCCGAGCGCGGGTAGCAATGCTCAAGCGGGCGCGAGCACCGGCACGGCGGGCATGCAGACTGGCGTAGGCGGGGTCGGCGACGTGGCTGGCGCGACGAGCGGTGGGACTTCGACTGCTGGTTCCGGGACGACCGCGGGTGGTACCAAGAGCACAGCCGGCTCCGGTAGCGGCGGCGCGGGCACGGCCGGCGAGAGCACAGCCGGTGCTGACGCCGGGCCGCCGAAGAAACAGCCCGATTTGAAATTCCCGACCCCGATCGGCGCTGACCAGAAGCTGAGCGCGACCAAGGTCGTCACCGACTTCGACGGCAAGGGCGTGCGCTACGTTGGTACTGGCGCGCTCGGCAGCGGCGGGCAGAACGAAGGCCAAGATCCGCTTTTCCTCGTCAAGGCCGGTGGCTCGCTGAAGAACGTGATCCTCGGCGCGCCCGCGGCCGACGGCGTGCATTGTGAGGGCAGCTGCACGATCGACAACGTCTGGTGGGAAGACGTCGGCGAAGACGCGATCACCCTACTCGGCGGTAGCAGCTCGAACGTGTACCGCCTCAGCAACTCGGGCGCGAAGAACGCGAGCGACAAGGTGATTCAGCACAACGGCGGCGGCACGCTGTTCGTGAAAAATTTCTTGGTCGAAACCTACGGCAAGCTGTACCGCTCGTGCGGCAACTGCTCCGACCAGTACCCGCGCCACGTCGAGTTCGACACGATCGTCGCCAACGGCAAGGGCGAAATCGCCGGCGTGAACACCAACTACAAAGACAGCGCGAAGTTCACCAACATCTTCGCCGCCCTATCGTCCAAAATCTGCGAGCGCTACGCCGGCAACAACACCGGCGCCGAACCGACATCGGTCGGCACCGGCGCCGACGGCACGTATTGCATCTATACGGCCGCGGACATCACCTGGCACTGAAGCCAGCCGTCAGAATTTGCATTCCACGGCGCAGGCGCGGGTCGTCGTACCGCAGCAAGCCTTGGACAGGCAGTCGAGTTGGTACTTACAAGAGTTGCCGTTCGCGAGGCCGGCGACTGGTCGGCACGTGGCCACGTCGCAGAGGTTCCCGGTCGTGCATTCGTAGTCGGAGGTGCACTGCTTGAGGCACGAGCGAGTGTAGAGGTTGCATTTGTAGCCGCCGCAGGCCTGGGCAAGGTCGGTAGTGCACTCGGCGGGAGCACAGGTTCCGTTCAAGCACCGTTCGGTGTCTTGGCAGTCGGTGGTGTCGTCGCATGCGCCGCGGGCCAGGCATCGCCTGCGGGATCCACACGTCTCGTCTTCTAGACAATCTTCTTGGTTGTTGCAGCGGAACGCCTCTGGTTCGTCGAGGCGCACGCAGCCTTGCGCCGTCAGCGCCAGGAGCGGCAGCGCTAGCAGCACACGCGCGATGGCTCGAAGCGGGTTCATGGGTCGAGCGTTACTCCCAGCCGGACCTGCCCCAATCCGATGCCCACGTACCACGCGCGCGGCACCTTGGCGATGCGCGCCGGCGCCAGGCGAGGCTCCAGGGGATACGAAACACCAACCGCCGCCGCACCGAGCAAGAAGGCGGCCCAGCTGACGTCGTTCTGCGAGCGGTACTTCACGTAGTCCTTGTGGGTAAGCGACGGGTCGTTACTGTCGACGGTTGAAACAAGGATGCCGGTCACGCCGACGAGGCAAGAAACCATGCCGGCCACGCGCAATGGTGTGACGATCCACGGCCTCGCGTCATCGCGCTCCCGTTCACGGCGAGCCCTGTCCGCTGATAGCGCGCGGCGGCGATCTCCCTCTGGATCCAAGCTCGGCACGGCGCTATTGAGGTCCTCGATGAACCGCGGAGCGGTGGCACGCGGTACCACTGCTGCGGGTTGGAGCAGCTCGGACGCGGTAGTGAGGTCAGCTTGAAGCTTGAGCGCTTGCAGCGCGTCTTGGATCTGCACGCCGAAACCCAGACCCTCAACGGCGCGGCCGGCGATCTTGCGGGTGACCACGCCTACGACGCGCGCTTGGCGATCGAGCAGCGGGCCACCGCTGTTGCCGGGACTCAGCGAAGCGTCGGTTTGGACGAGCTGGACACCGTCCACCAGGCGCAAGCCGCTGACGATGCCGCGGGTGAGCGAAAACGCCAAGTCTTGACGCGCCGGTGAGCCGATCGCGGAGACATCGGCGCCGGCCGAGGGCGTCGTCGGCTGTAGCTCGAGGCACGGCTGCTGATTGCCGGCGCTGGGGATGGCGATCAGCGCCACGTCTTGCTTGCGCGAGATGCGGACGACCGTCCCGATGAGTGGCGAGCTGCCGTTACGCTCGGTTCTTGACCAAAGGGAAGCCACGGATGGGGAGCGTGAAGGTGCTCGGGGCGGCGGCGTTGCTCGCGGCGTGTTTGAACGGCTGTTGAATCCCAGCAGCTACGGCACGCCGCGCACGACGCCGATTGGAAAGGTCCCGCAGTCGCTGTCATGGGAGTACTTCAGCTTCCGACGCGCGACCCCGAATCCCCACCCGAACCCCGAGGTATCCTACTTCGAGCCCTACGAGGACCAGACGTCGGACAACCTGCCGGCGGTCCCGTCGTTCGGTTTGCGCTACGGGCTTGGCGACCGGTTGGATATCGGGTTCAGGCTGGCGAACGCGTCGAGCCTGGGGTCTGACTTGAAGTGGAATTTTTTCCGTAGCGATGTGCTGGATCTAGCGCTGGACCCGGGCGTTCAGAGCTTCTTGCTTACGGGCGGCGCCGAGAGCGGGGACGCGATTGTGCCGCATCTCTTTCTGAATTCGCCGCTCAGCCTGGGCATCAACGCGTCCCCTGAGTTCTCGATCGTGCCGAGCGTCGGTCTCGCGTATGGCTTCACGATTGGAGATCCGGGCGCCAACGGTACGTTCGAGCGCGTTTCGACGATCGATGCGTCGTTCCTGCAGGCCGGCATTGGTCTGGATTTGCGCCTCACCGAGTCATTCGCGATCCATCCCGAAATATCCATGCTGCGCAGCCTCTCGAGCGACAACGACGCCAAGATCCGCTGGTACACCTTCGGTGTCGGTTTCAAGTGGGGCGCCCTGCCGGACTACGGCGCAACGTCGCGGCGTTAGCACCAGGGTAGACACACCTCGAGTATTTCGCTGACGGCGTGGTTGTACCGCGCCGGGGCATACGAGGCCGAGCGGGTTCGTCTTGCCGCTCGTTGGGCTGCTGTTTGCGGCCCTGAGCCGTCGGCGGTTGTCAGTTGTCCGCGGCTGCCGCGGCCCTCGGCCGTAGGCGCGCAAACTAGGCTAGCCTCCGCCCATGGCTGAGGCACTCATTGCATTTCCGCTCGGGTTCATCGTGTGGTTCTTCCTGCGTTACGGCCTGTTCGGGTTTTACACGATTGGGCCGAGTGAGCGCGCAGTAGTCACGACCTTCGGGCGGGCACAGCGAGTTGGGGAGGCGACTACGCTTGAGGATCCGATCGCCGAGGCGCTGCGGCCGGACGAGCGCGACCGCTACCGTTACCCGCAAGTGCAGGTGGTCGGGCCGGGCTTCTACTGGAAGTTGCCGTGGCAGAAGGTGCACAAGGTCTCGATCGCGACGATCACCGTGTCGATCGCTTACGACCCGGAAGACGGCAGCGCCAATCAGGGCGGCCGCATCTTGGAGGCTGTCACCAAGGACCAGCTCAACACCGGCTTGTCCGGTCAACTGCGCTTCACGGTCGCCGAGCGCAATCTGTACGCCTACTTGTTCGGCGTAAAGAATCCGCTTGCTCACATCATGGGCTACTTCGTGTCGGTGCTGCGCGATCGGATCGCGAACTTCGAAGCGCCGCCCGAAACGCAGCCCTTGCCGGACGCCAACAACCCGCCCGATCCGGCCGACGCCGTACAGGGCATCTCGATCAACGATTTGCGCAAGAACTTGCGCGACCTGAACGACCGCATGGACGACCATTGTGCGTCGGCGTCTGCCCGCTACGGCATCAGCCTCGACGCCGCGTTGATCACCGGCATCGATCCACCGCCCGACGTCGACTCGGCGCTGGCCGCGATCAATACGGCTCACAACCATGTTTCGAGTGAAATCAGCCTGGCGCAAGCCGCTGCCGACCAGAAGATCGTGCAGTCGCGGCGCGCGGTCGAGATCGAGACCCTGAACGCGCAGGCCGAGGTCGAGCCGTTAGTGATGATGTCCGAGCAGCTCCGCCAACTACGCGCCAACGGCCCGGGCGCGCTCGAAGCTTACGTGCGCAACACCAAGCTGAATCTTTTCAAGCGTTCCCGACAGTTGGTGCTGGTCGGACAAGAAGGCGGCAAATAGAATGGATTTCCTGATTGCCTTCGCGGTCGCGTTCTTCGGCAGCTTCATCGGCATGCCGATCGTCATGTTCTGGGTGCGCGTGCTCGGGCTCTACGTCGTCGTGCGTGAGCGCGAGTGCGTGGTGTTCGAGGTGTTCGGCAAGGTTCGGCTGACGATCAGCGAGCCGGGGATTCATTTCCCTTGGCTGACGATGGGGCCGCTGGCCGCGTTGGTGCCGTTCTTCGGCCGCAAACGCTCGGTCGACCTGCGGCTGGACCAAGTTTACCTGCGCAGCCAAGCGGTCAACTCCGAAGAAGGCGCGCCGATGGGCATCGGCGTGTGGTGTGAGATGTTCGTCAGTGATCCAATCTCGTTCTTGTACAAGAACACCGATCCGGTCGGTTCCTTGCGCGCCAACGTATCGAACGCGACGGTGCGCTGCTTGTCGAACATGAAGCTGTCGGACATGCTCGAGAACCGCCACCCGATGAGCCAGGTCGTGCGCGAAGAGGTGTCAGCCAAATCGCGCGAGTGGGGCTACATGCTCGGCAGCACCTACATTCGCAAGGTGCACTTCCGCGACATCGGGATGATCCAGCAGATCGAGCAGAAGGTCGTCAACCGACTGCGGCAGGTGACGTCCTCGATCCAGCAGGACGGCGCCAACCGCGTGAACGTGATCCGCTCGACTGCCGAGCGCTCCGCAGCCGTAGAGTTCGCGCGCGCTGCCGCGACCCGGCCACACATCGTCGGCGCTGCGCTGGCACAAATCTCGAAAGATCCTGTGATCTCCGATGCGCTGTTCGAGCTGTTGGAGACGCAGAATCTGCTGCAATCGCCGCGACTCGAGGTGAACATCGTGCCGAAAGGCACGCAGCTGATCGCCGCGGTCTCGGGGGCGGGCGGCATCTTGGGCGGCGGGCCCGCCTAATCACTGAACGAGGCGTGGCGGTCCTCGAATGGCTGATCAAGAAACGCTAAAGATCGCGCGTGAAGCGTGCGAGCCGCGCGAGTGGGCGCGGCATCTTGCCCCGCTAAGTCAGCCTTTCCTCAAGGGCCGCGTCCCGCCTTGATTGGTGATCGGGCCGGGGTCGGGTTGGGGATCGACTGATCGGCAGCGGGATGGGGATCGGCCGGGGCAGCGGTTTCGGATCTGCACAAATTCGCAGCCAGCAGCGGGGTCAGTGACGGCATCGGCTTCGGTCGGATCGGGCCTGCTTGTCTTGGGGACTCATGCCGAGAGCGCGCACCCGGAGCGCCAGCGCTGGGTTGTGCGGA
>JBBSAB010000162.1:0-13502 GCA_038252755.1 Polyangiales bacterium
GGCACGAACACGGCTTCGAACGCTTCCAGGTTCTGATCCATGCTCTTGGTCTGGTCGCGGCCGACGAAACCGCACACGGCCGGGGCGCCGAGCAGCGCTGCCGCGTCGAACACCTTGCGCATGAAGTCGAGCTTCTTGTCGCGAATCGCGCGGTCGTCGTGCAGCAAGTTGTCGAAGTACGCGACGTCGCTGATGCCGACCTTCGACTCTTTCATCGCGACCTCGACGCGGTCACGGCGCTTGGCGTCGAAGGGCGCGCGCAAATCGAGCGTGTTGGCGACCGGGTCGAGCATGGCCTCGGACGGCACATCGCTTTCGGACGGGTGCAGCGCGGCGGAGAGCTGAATCACGTCCGCGCCGACTTCACGCCCGAAGTACAACCAGTCTTCGATCGCCCGGTCCGGATCCGGGTCGCGCACACTGCGCGGGGTGAGTTCCTGCAGCGCGGCGGTAAGCACGCCCACCTTCATGAACTTAGGCTCGAAATTCCGAACGGTCATGGCTCGATACTCCTGCACGGGAACGCAATACGGCGCGACCAGTACACCCTACCGAAACAACTCAAGATCGGTCTTGGAGGGAACCCGCGGAGATTTGCAAAATGTCCGCATCGGTCGATTTTCCAAACTCGCGGGCCAGGGGAAAAATCCGCCAGATCCGCTTTTCGGTTACCCCTAATCGGCGCATTCAGCCTGAATTTCGGCGACGCTCCACCACAGCGCCGGCGCCGTTCCACTCTGCGAGATCAAAACGTAGCGTCCCGTGGTTCCAGTCGGGAAATTCAGCACAGTATCGGTGCTGGCCGCGCCCATGCCACTGACCAGCACCGGCGCCGCCGTGTTCATCGAGCTGTTGGAAAAACGGGTCGCGTACTTACGCGGGTAGTCGTTGACGCTCGAACCGAGCACCAACGTGAGCTTGGTCAGCGTGACGGTCACACCGAAATCGAGCTGCAGCCATTCGCCGCCGACCTGTTCCTGGCCCGTCGCCCAGCGATTCGTGAGCACTCCGTCGTGCGCATTCGTCGTCGGGTCCGCGTTGCTGGTTGCTGACGCCGTGACAATCCATTTCGACTTCGCCGAGATCGGATTCTTGGCGCAGGTCGGCGTCGGTGGCGCACCACCAGCGCCGCCGTTGCCGCCGCTGGCCTTGCCGCCTGCTCCGGCCCCGCTCGCACCGCCGGCCCCGCTCGCACCACCGGCCCCGCTCGCACCGCCGCCGGCACCGGCCAAAGCACCGCCGGCGCCCGCCAAGCTGCCCGCCACTCCTGCAGCGCCGCCGAGCGACGTCGCGCCAGCGACTCCGCCGCTCGCGCTCGTTCCACCGCCGGCAACTCCAGCGCTCGAACCTGCGAGCGTGCCAGCCTGTGCACCTGCACCGCTCACACCTGCGGCGCCACCTGCGTCCGTTCCGCCGTTGTCGAGCGCTCCGCTCGCCTCAGGTTGCGTGTTTTCGTAAGTCGCGCAGCCGCCCGCAAGTCCCCAAAGGATCAGGCAAATGGCGCGGCGCGAGCCACCACGCGTGAACGCAGGTAGAGGCAACACTCGAGCGCCACACTACGAGCAACCGCGATTGTCGTCTTGGAGGCACGCCGCAGATTGTTGGAAGAACCACCGCGTGAGCGCGCTTATGGCGACTGCTTGAGCTTGGAACCGGGTCGCAGATTGTTGGAAGAAATCCGCACGCGCTCTTCCTCGAGCAATGACGCTTCGGGCGCCAGCTCCTGGTTCTGCGCGTACTTGGTTCGGTACTGCGACGGCGGCAAACCACGGTGACGCACGAACTGATTGCTGAAATGACTCTGGTCGTAAAAGCCGGTCTGCAGCGAGATATCGGAGATTGGCAGGTCGGTGGTGACGAGCAGATGACACGCGGCGTTCATGCGCACGTTGGTCAGGTAAGCGCGCGGCGTGGTGTGGAATTTTTTACGAAACTGACGATTGAACTGGCTCACCGACAGCGACACCTTGCCCGCCAGCGCGGCGGTCGACAGCGGCTGTGCGTAATCGTTGAGCATGATCTCGAGCACCGGCGCCCACGACAAGAAGCGCGCGTTGTTGGTGTTCATCTTCTTGACGTCGCGGGTGATCCCGCAGACGCCAATCGCCAGGCCTTTCTTGTCGAAAAGCGGCAACTTTGTCGTGCAATACCAGTCGATCGTGCCGTCCGGGTTCCGCACGAGCTCGACCTTGTCGATGATCGGCTCGCTGGAGCGGATGACCTCGCGGTCATCCCGCATGTAATTTTCGGCTAGGTCCGCCGGGAAGAAATCGGAGTCGCGTGCGCCGATCACCTCTTCCTCACGGGTCGCGCGCAAAAGCTTGACGAAGCCCATGTTGACGCGAACGAAGCGGCCCTCGCCGTCTTTGACGAAAAAGTACACGTCCGACAGATGCTCGAAAAGCACATCGAATCCAGCCGGGGACTCGACCCGCGACAGGAAATTTCGACTCAGCCGCCGCGGATCCAAACGCGTCACAGACACGATGCTCCGACGCCGCCCGCCCTTTTGCAAGCGAGCTGTTTTGTCCCCGCCTGGCAAGAGCGGTCGAGCAGAGGGATTGGAAAAATTGCGCATGACCACGGATGCTGCCTGTTCATGCAGAGTGGTGAGTGTCGGCAATTGGGATCAATCATTTGCGGGATCCGCCGAAAACGTCGCGCGCTCGCCCGAATCCACGCCAGCAGGCGGCTGGACCAGCTAGCGAACCGCTGCCACGGCTGCCGAGCAGCGATTCGGGCGCCAACCCACGAAATGTACAGCACAATAATCACTCAACGAAAATCGCTACGCCCCCCGGCCGGCGCGTCGGGGTAGTAGTAGAGGCGTTGAAAAGCGTGGCCACGCCGACAGACTTCCGGGTTTTCGACCACTTCGAAGAGAGCGTTGCGCTCTTCGATCGTGATGCGCGTTTGGTGCACGTGAATCCGACGTTGGCGCTGCTGCTCGGGGAGTGCGCGGAAGCCATGATGGGCAAGCGCCTCTGGGAGCTATCCCCCGGCACCGAGTCCGACCCCTTGTCGGAGGCGCTGCTGCGTGTGCTCACCACCGGCCGCGGTGAACGCCTCGAGCATCAGTACGACGCCTGGGGCGGACGCTTCGACAGTCGTCTCTACGCGACTCCGGCTGGCATCTACTTGATCGCTGCCAGGCTCACGCCAGCAGCGCACACGGCGGCGGCTCCCGCGTTGCCAATCGCCGGCCAGCTGATGAGCGAGACCGACCACGATCGCTTAGCCTCACTATTCCAGCAATCGCCAGCGGCGATCGCCGTCATCCGCGCACCAGATTGGGTCTTCGAGTTCTCGAACGCCAAGAATGACGAGCTGGCCGGTAAGGGCGCGTTGGTCGGACGCAATGTGTACGAAGCGATGCCGGAGCTGGTGTCGCAAGGATTCGCCGATCTACTCGACTTGATCTATCGCACCAACGAGACGTTCGACGACGTCGAGGTGAAGCTCAACGTCGGGACCGAAGACCAGCCGCGCGAGGTGTTCCTGAACGGCACCTACCAGCCGATTAAGAACGCGCGCGGTGAGATCGACCGCATCGCTGCCTTCGTCCACGACGTGACCGAGAAGGTCAAGGCGCGCCAGCGCATCGAGGCGCTGGCGGACGAGTTGGCCGAGAGCGAAGCCCGCGCCCGCCGCCTGCAGGACTCAGGCGTGATCGGCGTGGTGTTCTGGAACCGCGCCGGCCAGGTGGTGGACGCCAACGATGCGTTCCTCAACATGCTCGGCTACTCGCGCCAAGAGCTAATTGCAGGCCAATTGAGCTGGACGGAGATGACCCCGCCCGAGTTCGCGCACCTGGACGCACGCGCCTTCATCGAAATGGAGGCGACCGGCATCTGCACCCCGTTCGAGAAGATCTACGTCGCCAAAGACGGTCGACGGATTCCAATCCTGGTTGGCAACGCGTTCTGGGAGGGCACAACCGACAGCGGCGTGGCCTGGATCTTGGACGTCAGCGCGCGGCGCGAAGCCGAGGCCGAACGCGACAGCTTGCTCGAACGCGAGCGGCTGGCCCGCGCGCAGGCCGAGCAGGCCAACCGCAGCAAGGACGAATTTTTGGCGATGGTTTCGCACGAGCTGCGCACACCGCTGAACGCCATGCTCGGCTGGGCGCGCATGCTGTCGTCGGGAACGCCAGACGCCGCACGCCAGAAGCGCGGGCTAGAAGTCATCGAGCGTAACGCGATCGCCCAGGCTCAGCTGATCGAAGACCTGCTCGACGTCTCGCGGATCGTCCACGGCAAGCTAAGGCTCGAGGTCACCAGCCTCGATTTGCGCGCGCTGGTCGAAGCCGCGATCGACTCGGTTCGGCCCGGCTTCGAGAGCAAGGGCCTGCAGCTGGCAGTGACGCTCGAGCCGAACTTGGAGCCAATCTTGGGCGACCCGCAGCGGCTGCAGCAGGTGGTGTGGAACCTGCTGTCGAATAGCGCGAAGTTCACGCCCAAGGGCGGCCTCGTGCAGGTCGAGCTGCGCCGCATCGGCGCTTCGGTCGAGCTATCAGTCACCGACAATGGCCGCGGCATCGCGCAAAGTGCGCTGCCTTTCGTCTTCGATCGCTTCCGCCAGGCCGATGCTTCGATCACGCGCGCGTTCGGCGGCCTAGGTCTGGGGCTCAGCATCGCGCGCCATCTCGTCGAGCTGCACGGCGGCACGATCCAAGCCGAGAGCGCCGGCGAAGGCACGGGCTCGCGCTTCGTGCTGACGCTAGGTCGCTCGCCACTGAGCACCGAAGAACCGCGCGGGCTGTCGGCAACGCTGCCGCCGCGCCCGCCGCTCGTTCAAGCCACCTCCGAGCTCTCGGGCTTGCGCGTGCTGGTCGTGGACGATGAACCCGACGCGCGTGAGCTCACGACCACGATCCTTAGCGAAGGCGGCGCTACCGTCGTAGCCGCAAGCTCAGCCTCACATGCTCTGCGGTTGCTCGATGAGCAACCGCTGGACGTGATGCTTTCCGACATCGGCATGCCCGAGCAAGACGGCTACGAGCTGATCCGTCGCGTTCGGCAGCTGCAGACCCCCGCCGGCAAGATCCCGGCAGCCGCGCTGACCGCGTTCGCTCGCAGTGACGAACGGCGACAAGCGATGTTGGCTGGCTTTCAGCTCCACATCTCGAAGCCGGTCGAGCCGACCGAGCTGACCGCTGCCGTCGCGTGTCTGGCGCGCATCGGCAGCGTGCGCTACTGATCTGCGCTTGGTGTGCCGTCGCGTCCAGCGAATCTCTACTCGGCCGCCGGCGCTGACCGCACGAGACCGAGCCGCTCCGTTTCGGCCGAAAGCCAACCAATCATCGTTTCGATGTCTTCCGGGGTGTTGTGCAGGGTAATCGTCATGCGCACCCCCGCATGCCCTCGCGGGACCACCGGGAACATCGCAACACAAACGCAGGCACCGCGAGCGCGCAATGAGGTAGCCAAGCTAAAGGCGTTCTTGGTCGAGCCCGCGCGCAGGAAAAAAACTGGGTTCAACGACTCGACGCTCAGGGGTACGTGGAGCTTGCGGGCCAACTTGACCACCAGCTCGAGTCGCGTCAGCAGCTGCGCTTGAAGATCGGCCAGTGTTGGCGAAAGCTGGAGGCGCGCCGAGGCCACGGCCGCGCCGAGGAGTGCCGGCTGCAACGCCCCCGAAAACACCATTGGTCCACCGCTGCGCCGCACTAAGTCAGCCATTTCCCGCGTCGGAAAAATCAACGCAGCGCCGCCCGCCGCGAATGCTTTGTTCAGCGACAACGCGACCACGACGCGGCTGGTGTCCTTCAGTGCTTCGAGCGCAAAACCTCGACCATGACGGCCCGTCCAGGTCGTCGAGTGGGCATCGTCGACATACAGATGAAGCGCCGGGTACTTCTCCATCAACACCGCCAGCTCGGCCAGTGGCGCAAAATCGCCGCTCATCGAATAGAGGCCGTCGAGGAGATACCAAACCTTTCGGTGCTGAGTCGACAGCGCCGCGACTCTCTCCTCTAGCTGAGTCAGATCGCTGTGGTGGATCGGAATGACTGGCACTCGAAGTAGCGCGGCCGCCGTGTGGACGCTGGCGTGGGCCGCCGTGTCGATGAGCACGGCGTCCTTCGGCTCCACGATCACCGGCAGCGCGGAGATATGGCCCAGGGTGGTAGAGGCGGCAATAACCGGGAAGCCACCGGTGATTCGCTGCAACGCCGCCTCAAGCTCGAGGTAAAGCGGATTCTGCAACATGGCGCGTGGGAAGGGAAACTGCGTGCCGAAGCGGGTCACCGCGTCGATCGCGCCCCGCTTCAACTCGTCGCGAACCTCAAGCGCTAAGTAGCTGCAAGACCCGAAGTTGAGGAGCCGCGCGCCGTTCAATTGAACATGGCGCCCCTCGTACACGACATCGTCCGCAGTTTGCAGGGCTAGGCCACATTGCTCGGCGGCCCCCACTTCGCGATCCATGGCGCGGACCAGGTGGACGGGGGCGAAAGAAACAGTAGCTTGGGACATCGGGGCAAATCCTTCTTTCAACCGAAGCGACCAAAAGCAGCGGCAGTTAAGCCGCATTTCGCTGAGTCTATTCGCATTGCGCTAGTTTTGTGCTGGTTCGGGCACGCGCGATTGGCAGCTTGTGACTTTCTCGAAACATGTCGGCCGGGATAGCTACCGACACGCGCGACGCTAAACTCCCGCCGACTAAAGTGACTGCACTCAGCACCAAGTTCAACCCGCCGGAGTTATTCGAACGTCGATTGGTGGTCCGACTCCATACATCGCAATCACGGCACCCCGCTGCCGTGACAGAAATTCCCCGATCGATGTTCCAAGCGCCGAGACAAAAAGTCTCAGCCCGCTGCTGAGTTCAATGGTTCAGGTGCGTGATCGTCACCAGGAACGGCGGCTCGAACATGTCCTCGGTCACGGCGTCGTTGGTGATTGGCGTTCGGTGCTGTTGATTCGACAATGTGAGGAGATCGCTCTTGCCGTCGCAACCATTCGGTGAGAACGCCAGCGACGAGGGGAAGTTGAACAAGTGCGGGTCGTCACCCACGACCTCGCGCTTGCCGGTCTTCGGATCGATGCGAATCACGCGCAGCTGCAGCGCGTCGGCCGCGTACAGATACCGATCATCGCTGATCATGCCGAGCAACTCTTCGACCTGCACGCCAGCAGGCTTGCGCGAGACGACCTTCAAGTCGGCGGCACGCTGATACGGCTGGCGATGGTCGGTCAGCACCTTGAGCGGTACCGTGTAGAGCGCGCCGGAGCACGACCCGCTGAAGTAGAGATTATCCTTGATCACGGCCATCGACGTGATGCCGGGAATGGTCGAAGCGCTAAACAAGAATGGCAGGCCGCCGACCGTCACCTGCGGCATGGTGTCGCAGAAGGACATCTGCGGAATCGCATCCGCCGGCTCGAACGTCTTAGGCACGATGCCCGGCACGATCGTGCCGTCGGTGTTGGCGATCCAAATGCTGCCAAGCACGGCGTCGTCGACTAGGTAGCGGCCGTCATCGAGTTGAATCGCGTCTTCCGCGAATCCAATTAGCTTGCCGGTGAAAGGGATCGAGCGCGTGAGCTGCGCCGTGAACACCCCGTGGCGATAGCGGAAGCGATACTCGTAGATCGTCGGGTTCGCCGGAATGAACGGCTTCGGGCTCGGGAAGCCACCCGCGTCGAGTACGGCGACCTTGTCGCCTTTGACCGACTTCAAGATGAACGGGAGGATGAAACCCCCAGGAGGTGGCGGCAGATCCCCCACCGTCGCCTTGGTGACCCGATCGTGGACCACGACGCGCCCCTCGAACGGCGAGCCGGTGAACAGCAGGTCTTCGGACGCTGCGATGCCGGCGGGGAACGGTCCGTCGATCGGCATCAGCTCGGAGCTGACACCGAGGCGAGTGCGCTGGACGAGCAACTGCGAGCTGGCCTCCCCAACGCTTTCGGTCGACGTGTCAGCAGCGCTACAACCCATCACGGCAGAGAAGAGAACAGGTACCAGAGCCGCAAAACCATTAACCTGGCGCATCGATGGCAAACTCCTTGCGTGGCGTAAGCTCTCAAAATTACACCCTCGGGAGTTGTTCTGGGAATTTAAATCGGCAATCGCTCTAGAAGTATAGCTCCACGGCAACGGAAATAGACAATGTACGTTCGAGTGTGCGCGGACGCATGCTGGGCGAGCCCCGAGCAGCGCGCATTGATTCGGATCTTCAGCGAAGAAGGCTGTCGTTTGAGGACGGTGCAGCTAGCGGGTGTCGAGCAGACTTCGCAGCGCTTCAATCTCGTCGAGCAGCCCTTCGCGAGCGGCCGGAATCTGAGTGCTCAACCACATGCAGGCCGGCTTGCAGACGTCGAAAAATTTGATCGGCGACGGTGTGCGAACGAGAAGCAAGATGCCAGACAAGACCGTGCGCGTGATCGCCGAGCGAAACCCGGTGCCTTCGATGACGAGGGCAACGCATTTCAAATTCTTCTCGTGCACGGTGATCATTTGCGACGCAGCTTTGCGGATGTCATCGTCTGGCGGTTCGCTCGTCGGCTCGACTACACAGACAAAGCCAGCTTTACCTTTGTTCTTGGCGACTACTTCAGACAGGCACTTGCGCTGGATCTCGAAGAGCTCGCGGTTCGGCTTACGCCGCCAAATTGCGATAGCTATGCCCCGCATCTCGGCCATGACGAGATCGTCGCTACGATGCACCACGGTCGCGCGCGAATGCATGCCGGCGGAAGATTGGCTCACAGCCGCTCCACTGTAGCGGAAATGCCCACCTGCGCGAATACCTCGTCTCAGGTGCACTACCGCATCGATTCACGGAGTCGCAGGGCGACGCCAATCGGCCGAGTGGCCGCGCGACTCCTGTGGCTCACCGTACCAACACTATCGTCATGGTCGCTTTCCCATACTGACATCTGGACGCGACACATTTGCCGGCTGGTATGGTGCGGGAGGAGGCATTCACATGGCCATGAGGTTTCTGCGTCTAGGGTTGGTTCTAGGAATTCTGGCAGGTTGCTCGGGCAACCAAACGCCGCCAGTGGAGCCAACGAGCGCCGCGCCCGCTCCTTCGCTAGCCATGCCGGCAGCGGCACCCGCGGCGGCTCCCGCTGAGCCCAAAGCAGCAGCGCCCGAGCCCAAGCAGCCCGCAGCCGTCGCCAAGACGGACTGGGGCAAAGTGGATGGTAAGACCGTGCAGCTTTATACGCTAACGAACAAGAACGGCCTTCAGCTGAAGGTCTCGAACTACGGCACGATCGTCACCGAGCTTCACGTGCCTGACAAGGCCGGTAAGTTCGCGGACATCGTGCTCGGCTACAACACGCTCGACGAGTACGTGGCGAAGACGCCGTATTTCGGCGCCACGGTCGGGCGCATCGCCAATCGGATCAAGAACGCCGAGTTCAAGCTCGACGGCAAGGCCTACAAGCTCGACGCGAACAACGGCCCGCACAACCTGCACGGGGGGAAGAAGGGCTGGGACAAAGTGATTTGGGACGCCCAAACCACCGACACCGCCGACGGCCCCGAGATCCACTTCAAGTACACGTCGAAGGACGGCGAAGAAGGCTTCCCCGGCACCGTGCAGGCCAGCGTCGTCTATGCGCTGAACAACAAGAACGAGTTCGTCGTGACGATGGAAGCCACGACCGACAAGCCGACGATCGTCAATATGGCGCATCACACGTACTGGAACCTCGGCGGCCAAGGCTCGGGCACGATCAAAGATCACGAGCTGACGCTGTTCGCCGACCAGTACACGCCGAGCGCGCCAGTAGCGACCGGCGATCCGGTTCCGGACGGCGCGGTCAAACCGGTCAAGGGCACGCCTTACGACTTCACCAAGGCCAAAACCATCGGCAAAGATTTGGAAGCGGTCGGCGGCAAGCCGATCGGCTTCGACCACAACTGGATCGTCAACGGTGACCTGAACAAGCTTCGCCCGGCGGCGCGCGTGAAGGATCCGAAGTCGGGCCGCGTGCTCACGCTCGAGGCCGACCAACCCGGCATCCAGTTTTACTCGGGCAAATTCCTAGACGGCTCGAACAAGGGTAAAGGCTCGACGTACAACCAGTACGACGGTTTCTGCCTCGAGACGCAGAAGTATCCGAACGCCATCAACGTGCCGGCTTGGAAAGATCAAGTCATTTTGAAGCCGGGCCAGACCTACAAGCACGTGATGGTGCATCGCTTCAGCGTCGAATAAGCTGCTGCGCATGGCGGAAGCGAAGACTCACGCGGGCGGCTGTCACTGCGGCAAGGTTCGGTATGAGGTCACGGTCGACCTCACCGAACCTGCCATCACCTGTAACTGTTCGATGTGCGGGCGGAGCGGCACGATGTTGCGCTTCGTGCCGTCGGACAAGTTCACGCTGCTGTCGGGCGCCGACGTCCTGACCGACTATCGGTTCAACTCGAAGGTAATCAATCATCTGTTTTGCTCGGTGTGCGGCATCAAGTCGTTCGCCAGCGGCACGGGCAAGGACGGCGTCGAGACGCGCGCGATCAACGTGCGCTGCTTGGACGACGTCGACGTGCAAGCGCTGCCGACCCGTCACGTAGACGGCAAGAGCCGCTGACGAACGCCGCGCCAAAGCGCTGACGCGTGTCAGCGACTTGGCGCGCGTCAGCGCTTTGACAGGCGCGACGGCAGGCTTTTCTCGCGGAGCTGCGCGTGGCGTGGGCGAGCGAGCTCTGGAACGCATGTTGCTCAGCGCGGGGCATGGATCTGGACACCATGGACATCCCGCAGGCGAGCGACGACGTGGCCTGTCCGCTGTGCGGCGAACGCGCCGGCATCGTGGTTGGTGAGAAAGGCCGCTTCGGCATGCCGGTCCGCAACCTGTGCTGTCAGGCGTGCGCCACCGTGTACGTCACACCACGCCCAACCGCGGCCGCGATGGCCGAGTACTACCGCTCGACCTACCGCCAGCACTACGGCGGCGTCGGCTACTCCGGCAGCGACGGCACGCGCGCGGCACCCGGCGACCCTGGCTACGAGGAAGCGTTGCTTTCGTGGCACACGCAGCAGGCAGACAACTCGCTCACGCTGGCAGAGCCTGCGACTGGAGCGAGCGTGCTCGAGATCGGCTGCCGACATGGCAAGACGCTCAGCTTGATGCGCGAGCGCCGGCAAATCGTACCGTTCGGCATCGAGCCCGGCGAAAACGAGGCGACCGAAGCGCGAGCCGTTGGCATCGACTGCTTCACGGGTCCGCTGGAAGCGTACGAACCCGGTGAGCGGCGTTTCGATCAAGTGCAGTGGTTTCACGTGCTGGAGCACGTGCACGAGCCGCTCGAGGCGCTGCTCAAGCTGCGTTCGCTGCTCAAACCAGACGGCAAACTGCTAGTCGAGGTGCCGAACGTGTACCAGCCGTACGGGCTGTTGGAAGAGAACTTCTTCCAAAACGTGCACCTGGTGAGCTACAGCCCGAATACGCTGCCGGCGCTGATGCGGCGAGCCGGCTTCGACATCACGCGCGTGATCGACAACGGAGCGCTGTTCGTGCTGGCTACGCCGAGCGTGCTCGCTGCGGACGTCAGCTTGCCGCTGGCGTTCACGCCGAGCTTGCTCAGCCAGCCGCAGGAAGATGCCGATTGGGTCGCGATGCGACTGCGCAGCTACGCCAACATCGAAAAGCTGCTGTTCCTATTCAAGCACCGCGGTCCGTCGCCCGCGCTGACCGGCACCTTGGTGCGCGCGCTCGGATTTCCGGCGTTCATCACGCACATGGTCGAAGCGTGCGCGTTCTTCATCGAGCAGATGGTTGCTACCGGCAAGCTGGACGACGCGCTGCTCATCACGCTTGCGGTCGCGCAGGGCCCGCATCCGTTCGATGTCCGCCAACAGTTTCGGGTCTTCGCCGAGCGCCTCGGGGCTCCACCCGAAGCGCTCTCCGCCGCTGGCTGACTTCGTCATTTTCAGCCGACTAGCGCCGTGCGGGTGATCTCCCCCATCCGGCCCGACTGGTAGTCTTGAAACGCCTGCTGCAGCTCGAGTTGCGTGTTCATCACGAACGGACCGTAGCGCGCGACCGGTTCGCCGAGCGGCGCGCCGGCCAGCAGCAATAGCCGCGATTTCTGGGCGCTGCCGCGCAGCCGCACCGCGTCGCCCGCGCCCAAGACTGCGAGCTGACCGTCCTTCACTTCTTGCGCCTGATCGCCGACGCGAGCGCTACCGGCGAACACGTAGACCAACGCGCGCTGCGCGGCGTCGAGCGCAACCGTGACGTCGGCGCCCGGCTCGAGCGACCAGTCTTGGTAAACGATCGGCGTGTGCGTATCGATCGCGGCTCGCACGCCGAGCGCCTGGCCAGCGATCACCTTCACTTTGGCCAAACCATCCGGCGTTTCGGCGGTCGGAATTTGCTCGACGCCGAGCTCTTGATAGCGCGGTCGCGTCATCTTCAAGCGCGCTGGCAGGTTGACCCAAATCTGAAAACCGTGCGCGCGACCGCCTTGCTCCAACGTCGCCGCGGACGGCGTCTCCGAGTGGATAATCCCACCGCCGGCCGTCATCCACTGCACGCCGCCCGGTTTGATCGTGCCGCGATGGCCGGCCGAGTCCTCGTGCAGCACCTCGCCCTCGAGCACGTAGGTCACGGTTTCGAAGCCGCGGTGCGGATGGTCGGGCGCACCGACCGCCTCGCCCGGCTTGTATTCAATCGGCCCCAGCTCGTCGATCAGCAGAAACGGATCGAGCGCGGTCAGGCCCGGCGCTGGCAAGGGTCGCCGCACGATGAAGCCGGCTCCCTCCAGCTGGCGGTGCGAGGACAGAATCTTTTCGGCTTCTCTCACGGCTGCGGTCGGCATCTTCGAGCTCCTTCGAGAACCCGCAGGTTAAGGCCGTACCAACGGGCGACAATGGCGTCAGCTGCACCCGCTTGTTGCTCCGGGCGCAACAATCCTAAGCTCTGGCGGATCCTGGATTTTGCTCTATTTTTCCGACGTGAAAACTCTACGCCTGATCCCGTTGCTAGCGGTGCTGCTCTACGGCTGCCACGACAACAAGCAAGCCGAAGGTCCGATGGAGCGGGCCGGCAAACACGTCGACAACGCCGCGGAAAAAACCGGCGACGCACTGCACAAGGCGGCGGTGAAGACCGACGCGGGCGTTCACAAAGCCGTCAGCGCGACCGGCGAAGCCTTCGAGAAGGCTGGCCAGAAGCTGAAGGGCACGCCATCAGCGACACCCGCCCCGGCCGCAGCACCCGCAAAGTAGGCCGAGGCGGCCCAATCGGCGAGCAAACAGGGAGCCGGGGAGTCAGGGAGGTTTTGTTGGTTCAAGCAAGCACCCGAGGCCGGAGCGGGCCCAGTCACGTCGAGCCCACAGCACCGCCCACCCAAGAATTTTTCTCTCGCTCGCTTTCCGTCTTCCTCCGCCTTCCTCTGACCATTGGTCTCATTTATCAGCTGCCCGCCCGCTCAGCCTGGCTTCTGGCGAGGCTTTCGCGAGGACCAAGCGACCTTTCCGGTCGCCTCTCGTTGAACGTACGTGGGTACGTGAGCACCGGACCGGAGCGAAAACGAAGCCA
>JBBSAB010000163.1:0-13495 GCA_038252755.1 Polyangiales bacterium
TGAGTAGGGATCGTGCTGGTGTCGGGAGCCTGCACGGACGAAGGCGGCGGCTCCGAGCCGCGGCGCTGCACGAACGGTTCCGGCCGCGTCGGCGCGCCGTCCAAGCGGAAGCTCGGCTCACCGCGATCCCGAAACGCACTCAGCGACGCGTGGATCTGCCCATCGTGCGGGCCGAGCGACGAAACC
Organism: Polyangiales bacterium; assembly: GCA_038252755.1. GTDB lineage: Bacteria > Myxococcota_A > Polyangia > Polyangiales > Polyangiaceae > PMG-095. The sequence continues at coordinate 187 of JBBSAB010000163.1, forward strand.
GGATCGTAATCTTGTTGGTTCCAGCGCGGCGAAGCGTCCGCGGCGGACACGTTTAGACTGCTCTGCGGCTCGGACAGCGCGACGGGCGCTTCCGAGTCTGGCTCGCCTTGAAGCGACGCGAGCCGCTCGAGATCTGCGCGATCCAAGCGCGGGATGGTCTTGGCGCGCCGCGGATCGACCGAGTCGGAGAGCTTGACGGTCTCGGTCTCGAGCGTTTGGTGAACGGTTACGGCAGGGATCTTTCCTGGCTTAAAATAAGCCTCCGCGCCTTCGTCGGGCTGGCTGAAGAACATGCGCGGTGTCTCGAGCGTGCGCTCGGTTTTGCCGCGCGGATCGACCGCGCCAACGGAAAGCAACGTACCGCTCGCGACCGCGCGTCCACCGGAGCTCGGAGGTTCGGGGCTGCGGCCCAGCGCCACATCGTGCGAGCGTGTGGCAGGTGACTCAGGGGTGACGCTCTCCGGCGCTTGGCCCGGAGAGAATTCGTGCGCGCGCCGTCCGCCGCCTTGCTTGGTCGAAGGATCATCGCGCCGCTCCGGATTGCGCAGCACCGCCAGCTCGACCTGCGCCAGCTCCTCCTCGTAGGTCGGATCGCGCGGCAACTGTGCGGGGCGTTGGCCGCGCGGGGCGGGCTCCGAGTCGCTACCTGCGCTGCGCACGAGTGGCACGTCACGCGCTGTGGTGCGCGCGAGTGACTCTTTGCCACGACTGGACTGATCCCGTTCGTCTGTCATGGGTCGACCCAAGCGCCGTATGGCGCCGTACATTCGAAGCGACTCAGGCAAGCCCGACGGGGACACACCGCGCAATCGGTCACGCGCAGGAGTGGTTGCGCAAAATCAACGGCGCTGTCCCAAACTATCGCCAAGGCGGCGGTAGTTTATCCCCAGACTGGATCAGGGAAGCAACCTCTTCCCTACATTGTCGCTAAACGGAGTCGCCACGCACGGTTACGTAACCGCGTCGCGTTTTTACACGCCGGACCTAGGGCCCGGTTTCAGCCGCTTTTGGCGGATTTGCGTGCGGGGGCTTTGCGCTTGGGCGAGGGCGGCGGCTCAGACGAGGCAGGCTCGGGCTCAGCTCGACGCGAGCTGGCCGCGCTGGCGACCGCGACTACCGGAGCCGTGAGCGTCGATTTGGACTCCGGTACCGACTTGGAATCCGGAGCGGCCGTGTCCGCGCTGGCACCGTAAACGGCGTGCAGGTCGCCCAACAAGTCGAGCAGCACCAGGTACTGATCGTCGGGGTGGAGCGAACCGAGCGCGTCCAAAACACCGAGCTTGGCTTTGCTGCGCGAGATGGCGTTCGGCAATTGCGGAGGAATGTGCGTGCCGGGCAGGGCCGCCGGAGGCGACCACTGACCGCGGTTGCTCCCAGGACCATTGCCGAAGCGTTGGCTGCCGGGGCTGCTACCGCTACCGCTACCGCCACTACCAAACTTAGAAGAGCCGGGGTTCACTTCGAACACGCGACGGCGCGGGAAGCTGCGCTCCGAGTCTTTCGAGCGCTTTTGCTCGGGAGCCCAACCGGGCGGCTTGGCTTCACGCGGCATCTTGTCGTTGAAGATCGCGGCGCGTTGTTCCTTCGGCAGCTTCTGGCGCGCGAGGTAAAAGAAGACGCCACCGGGCGAGCGACGGCCCTTGCCATCACCACGCTCCATGCCGCCCGCTTTTTCGATGCGGTCAGTCTCTGTCAAGAGCGACAGGCTCGTCTCTTCACCGAGCGCGTCAACGACGGCGAGGATCTGAGCGAGGGGCCCCTCGTCAGCCTCCCCTAATGCCTTGGAGATGGTTTGGATAGTTGCCTCGCTGGCCATGATCTTAATCGTGCTTGCCGGACCGAAACGCCCCCTCGGGTGCGGCTCGGCATCGATCTTTGGCACTGCCCGTAACCAACTGCAACAGGATTTGGTGAGTGGTCGAGTTGCGGCGAGCATGCTCCAAACCCCAACCCGAGTGCTCGGCTGTTTGGCCGGAGCGCGGCGCGTTGCAGCCATGCAGCGTGGCACAACATCCTTGCAACGCCGAGCTGCCTTCCTGGTTCAAACGGGTCCCTGCCCGAGACACCCACGGCGTGTAGGTGCATGCGCGCAGGCGGCGCTTACTGCAAGCTAGACAGCCGCGCCGACGCGACGACTACTCGAAGCCGTGCAGGTGGACGACGTACCACTCGCCCCGCCAACTGATCAGGCTCGTCAGCTCCAGGCTTCGTTCTTTGCCGCTCGGAAGCCGAAACCGCAGCTTGGAGCGCAGCACACGAAAGTAACCTAGCCGGTTGCCTTCCTTGCCGGGCTTCATCCATTCGACGCGCGCATCCGGCACGTCCACGCCTAGAAACTCGGCGCCCTCGACGTCGTGCCCGAGCAACTTGCGGTACTCACGCACGTCACGCTCGAAATGGGCGATCAGCCGATAGCGGTAGTCGCGCTCGGGTTTCTCGACGTCTTTGACCTGCGCGTAAGCCACGAGTGGAAAGAAGCTCAAGCGAGCCCGAGCGGCATCACCCGTCAGGATAGCGTCGGCCACACGCTGCATGCGTTGTTTGAAGCGCTCATCGGTCACCGACGGGCGCGCTTCGGTCTGCGGCAACGGCGTGCCGTCAACGCCGACCAACGGCGGTTCGTCAGCGGCTGGGCCTGGTGCGGCAGCCGCGTTCAAGCTCGGCGTCGGGCTCGCACCGGCAGAGGGCACGGGCGATGCCTCCGCCACGGGGCTTTGAGTCGGGGGCGAGGAGGGCGCGGGCGTCACTTCGACGGCCGGCTTCGGCTCGCGCGCCGGGAGCGTCGTCGCCGGGGCGACCGACGGCGCGGGCTCGCCGCGACAGTTGTTGGCCAACAGGGCCAACACGAACCACGTATTTCGCAGGCATCGCTCACGCATGACGATGCCGTCTATAGTCGCAGACGGAGCTCAGCGTCTATCAGTGGAGCGGCACAGTACAGGATCGAGTGAAGACGCTTACGGGCGCTTCGTGCAGACGGCGCAATTGCCCGGGCTGGACGGGCTGCGTTGTTTGGCGATCTTGCCTGTGATTTGGCATCACGCGACGCCACGCTTGCTGCCCGGCGTGCTCGGCAAAGGTGCCGTCGGCGTGGATCTGTTCTTTGCGCTGAGCGGATTTTTGATCACGACGCTGTTGCTGCGCGAGCGACGCAAGAACGGTCGCATTGGCCTGGGTGCCTTTTATGCGCGGCGTTCGTTGCGGATCTTCCCACTTTATTACCTGGTACTCGGCTGCTACGTCCTGCGTGCCTTGCAGACGCAAGCAAGCTCGGTGGTCGCGCGCCACTTCCTGCACAACTTGCCGTTTCAAGCGACGTACACGGCGAATTGGTTCTTGGACTACGCGGTACCGCATCCAGTGATGTTCGCGTTCTCATGGTCGCTGTGTGTCGAAGAACAATTTTATTGGATTTGGCCCGGTTTGGTGGCGCTGTTGCCGCAGCGCTGGCTGCTCGGTTTGTTGATGGGTGGCGCGGTCGTAATCGATACGCTGGCCGAGCACGCCGCCTTCAGCGCGTGGTTGCCGCCAGGCTCGCTCGGGTTGCGGATGCTGACCAGCTTCGCGACGCCGATCGGCGGAGGCAGCGTGGTGGCGCTGCTGTTGGATGCCCCGCGCGGCTTTGCGGTGGCGAAATGGGTGTTGGGGTGGCGCTGGGCGGCACCGTGCTTGCTGCTGCTGAGCGTGGGCTGGCTCACGGTACCGGCCACACCGTACCTGTCACTCTCGATCACCCTCGCAGCGTTGGTCGGCGCGGTGGCGATCCGACCCGACAACGGCTTGGCTTGGCTCTTGGAACGTGCACCTTTACGCAAGATCGGCACGCTGAGCTACGCCGCCTATTTGCTGCACGTGACCGCGCTCGGGTTCGTGCGGCGTTTAGTGCCGCAATTTGCGGACAGCGCGCTGGTGGTGTTTGCGCTCGGCTTGCCGCTTTCGCTGCTGTTCGCCCAAGCCGCACACCTGGCTATCGAGCGGCCGTTCTTGCGACTTAAGAGTCGGTTTCGCTGACGGCTACCAGGTCTTGCAACCTTGGACGGTCGTGCAGTCTTTGATCCCCTTCACCGTGCCGGTGCCGCGCACGCAGCGCACGACCTGCGGCCCGGCCGTGCCGTAGTGGTAGTAGTCGCCAGCGTTGAGCATGCCGACCGCGCAGACCTTGTTCAGCTCGCCCGCAGACGTAGTCGTCCAGTAGCCGTCGCCTTGCTGATCGAAGAACTTTGTGTCGACAGGGCCGTCGGGCGGGTACTTGCCGCACAGCGTGACGGTCGAAGCGAATTCACTGGCGTTCGGGATCCGCCAGTCGTCGAAGCCGCCAAGCATTGAGTCGCGGCAGAACGTCTGCGCCGCCTCGTAGTTGACGCCAGTCTTGGTAGTCTTCATCCAATCGAGGCACGTCTTCGGGTCGTGAACCGTCTCGCCTACGACGCTGAACGCGCCGGCCGCATCGGGCACGCAGCCGCTTCCGCCACCGCCACCGGCCCCGGCGCTGGCGTTTCCGCCGCCGCTCGCTCCTCCGCTCAGGCCGCCCGCACCCGTATCGCCTCCACCACCACTGCCGGCGCTGCTGGCCGCACCGGCACTACTCAGGCTGCCGCCTGTCGACGCGGGTCCGGCACCACCAGCTGGACTGCCGGCGTTGCCACTAACGCCGGTGCCGGTCGTGCCGACGATGCCACCTACCGCTGGCGCACCGCTCGCTCCCCCTTCGCCCGGATCGGCAGCGCTGCAGCCGAACCCCAGCGAACCGCACACGCCAACGAGCCAAAGGACGCGCTTCATGCAGCTTTGAGCGTATCTTGCCCGCGGCTCGGGGCCCGTTCGATTCTTCTCGGAACCATGGCAAAGCCGCGCCGGTCGTCGCGGGTATCATCAACCAGTGTGCGTGCCTCACCTCGTCGCCTCTCGCGTGCCCGTAAACGTACCCGTGCCCGACGGTCCGTACGGCGTCTTGTATGGGGTAGGCCCTGCCTGCGCGCGCAGCTGCGCGCGGCGCGCGCGGGCTGAAAGCCCGCGCCAGGAACCTCGGCCTCCAGAGAGAAGACTGGCCGCAGCCGTCAGAATCTCGGGCACGTTTACGGGCACGGGCACGGCTGATGATTCATCGCATCTTGCCCGAGCGAGCGGGGACAACGGGAAGGCGGCTCATCATTGGTCTCATTTCAGCTGGCGGCCACGCCCGCTGATCCTGGCTTCTATCTTCGTTTTCGCTCCGGTCCGGTGCTCACGGGTATTCGCAGTTCTTATGACCTGGCTAGTCTCGGGTTGTGCGGGCGAGCCAGCCCCGCCTCCGCCGCAGGCGTGGACCGGCGTCTTCCACCCCCCACCCAAGCCGGGCGCGAGCATCAGCAATACCAAGCAATGCAGCTGCCGCGCCTGCGACCCGGCTAGCTGTTGCGGCGCCGAGCAGACCGAGAGTAGTGGCCCCGCCCCCTCGGAGTGCAACAGCAGCTACATCATCCCCGACAAGTGCGGCATCACGGTTCAGACCTGCACCCCCCGCTGTTATTCGCAGGTCTGGCGCGTTTCGAACCAAGAAAGTTGCGCGGCCTCCAGGCCGTTGATTTGCTGCGAGTGACGGGACGCCTATACTGCCCCACATGTTGGTTAACGGTGGTAGGTCTGGGCGGGCCCGCGTCGGGTCATTCGCGGCAGCGGTCGGGGTGCTCGGTCTCATCAGCACGCTCGGTTTCGGTTGCGGCAGCCGAACGTCGATGCTCGACCCGGACGTGTACGGCGTGGGGGCGGAGAACGTCGAGAACGGCGGGAGCATTAACAACGTCACCCCCAAGCCGATCGGCACAGCCGGCAAGGCGACGGGCGGCGTCGTGTTGGGCAACGGCGGCGCGTCGTCGTCATCGGGTAGCAAGGGTGGCGCGAGCGGTGTCGATCCGGCGCTGTCGATCCCGCAGTGTCGGCAGTACTGCCCTGGCTACGCTGCGCAATGTCAGAAGCGCCTCAAAGGCCAGGACTGCTTGTCCACGTGTCAGGGTGAGCTCAATGGTTCGGGCTCGACGTGCCAAATGCTAGGCATCTTGGCGCTGTCTTGCCTGACACCGTTTTTCAGCGCCAACGGCGGCGCGTGTGATCCCGCCGTGAATCGTGCCCTCACGGCCTGCGGTCCGATCGTCGACGCGTTCGAGGAATGCAAGACCGGCCCAGCTACCAATCCTGCTCCTGTGGGCATGCCAACCCGAGGCGACGTCACGTCTTGCCCGTCGATGGGCGGAGTCGGCGGGCCTTCGCCGGAGTGCAAGATGCTGTTCTCTTGCCCAAACGGGTCGTACACGACGTATTGCTCCAGCAACCGCCAAAACCCAGCGTACACCGATTGCGTTTGCCTGGGCCCCGGCGGAACGCAGACGATGACGCAGCTCATGCAATCGGCGAACGTCTGCTTCGACGCCGCGCACGTGTGCCTGTAGCGTCGCGCGGAGCCGACCGGACTACGCGGGCGGATTGACGACGTTTTGCGGCGTCCCGCGGAGAATCCCGCGGACGTTTTCGGCCGTTGTCCGCATCGCGCGCCGGCGCGCAGCCAGCGTTAGCCACGCATTGTGCGGTGTAATGATGCAGTTCGGCGCGCGCAGCAGCGGATTGTCGACGTCTGGCGGCTCTTGACTCAAGACGTCCAGCGCCGCGCCCGCGATCACGCCGCACTCGAGCGCTTGCGCGAGGTCGGCTTCGTCGATCAGCGGACCGCGCCCAGCGTTGAGCAAGAGCGCGCTCGGCCGCATGCTCGACAGCCGAACGGCGTTGACGAGGCCGCGCGTCGCTTCGCCGAGCGGGCAGTGCAAGGTCACGACATCCGAGCGACGGAACAGCTCGTCGAGCCCGACACGCTCAAGCCACTCTGGGTCAGTCGCGCGTTTTTCGGTGCCCGCGGCCTGCACCCGCATCCCGAGCGCGTGCGCAATCTCACCGACACGCCGCCCGATCGCACCGAAGCCGACGATGCCGAGCAAGAGCCCATCGAGCTCAGTCAGCGGTGACACGGTGAAGCTAAAATCGAGCGCGTTGACCCACGCGCCCTGATGCACCGCCAAATCGTGCTTGCCGACGTGATTGGTGAGCTCGAGCAAAAGCGCGATCGTGTGTTGTGCGGTGCTGGCCGTGCTGTACGCGGGAATGTTGCAAACCGGTACGCCACGCGCCGTGGCGGCCGCGACGTCGACGACGTTCACGCCCGTCGCCAGCACGCAGATGCCGCGCAACCCCGGCAGCGCCGCGAGCGTCTCGGCGCTGAGCGGCGTCTTGTTGGTGAGCACGACGTCGGCACCCTGCGCCCGCGCGACGATCTCTTCCGGATCCGAGCGCTCGAAGACCTGCAGATCGCCGAGCGCCGCGACGTCGGTCCACGGGTTGTCGCCCGGGTTGAACGTGAACGCATCGAGCACCACCAGCCGGGTCAAGGCTAGACCTTCAACGGCGGCTCAGCGCCGCGCGTCGCTGACGGCAGCGCGGCCAAGAAACTGTTGAAAAGCCGCGCGGTTCGCCTCGCTCGGCGGCTTGTCGTAGGCGTAGGGGCGGGCAATCTTGTTCGCGAACAGACAATTGACGGCCTTGTCGAAGTCGCGCGCGGCCGGCGCCAAGTCCACAGATTTGGAGCTGTCGTCGGCGACGCGCCGCACTGAAGACTGCAGCTGCTCGCACCAGCCCGCCGATTCGGGCAACGTGAGCGGCGCGGCGGCCACGCAGCAATGGCGACGAATGATCGCGGTCGCCGGCAGCTCGTACCAATCGAGGCCGGAGCCCTTCACACCCCCATCGCCCTTCAAGACGTCGGCCGGCGTGCCCGCGTCGACGACGCCCGCACTGCCGCCGCCCGCAGCATCAGGCGCCGTGGGTGCTGCGACCATCTGATTCAGCGACGTGGCGATCTCGCGAAAATCCTTGTCGCTGCACACGAACTCGAATTCGGCCGTGCCCTTGAACGCGCCCTCGGGGAAATAAGCGACCACGCAAGCGTCCCGCTCTTCAGCCACGCTCTTGTGCTTCTTCACCACCGACTTGACCGTCGCCGGCGTGGGCGCGGCGGTCGCGATCGGCTCAACCGGCGGCTTGGGTGCGGACTCGGGTGCCACGGCCAAGTAGACGCCGCCTCCACCCACCAGCGCCGCAACGGCCAGCAGCGGCCAGACGCGCTTCTTCTTCTCGAACGGGTTGATCGAGACACGCCGGCTCGGGCGCTTGCCGGTGCCGGGCGGCCCCGCGGAGGAGCGCCCCGCGCCGCCGGCTCCGGCAGCCGCCGTAGTGGCAGGCGCGGCGTTGGGCGCAACCGCCGCAGCTGGCGCTGGGCGCGCCCCAGCGGCCGGCTCCGGCAACGCACCTAGCGGCGGCGCGACCGCGCGCAGCTCAGTGCCTTCATCGTCGGGCAAAAGATCATCGTCAATGACGACGCCGTCGTCGCGCACACTACCGTGGGCGGTGCCGCCGACGATGTCCGCCAGCCCACGCGACGCCGGACGCGGCGATGCCGCGCGCTTGGGCGGCATGATCGTGCGGTCGCGTTCCCAACCGTCGAGCGCCTGGACCAGTTCGGGCAGATCGGTGACGCGCAGGCGCTTCTCGCCAACCAAGCCGCGCACCAAGATCTCGTCCAGTACCGGCTCGTCGATGCCGAATGCGGACAGCGCCTTGGGCCGACCGGAGAGCATGGCCTTGAGCAGCGCATCGCGCGCGCCACCCTTGAACGGCGCCTCGCGCGTGAGCATGGCGAACAGCACCGCGTGCAACGCCCACACGTCGTCGGCAGAGGTCTCGACGCTGCCGCGCAGGCGTTCTGGCGTACAAAAAGCGCCGACCGGCTGCGCCAAAAGCTGCGACAACACCGGTGCGATCTTGCGCGCTTCGGGGTCGGCCACGACGCTGCGCAGCGAGATGGCGCCATGCGCTCCGCCCGCCTGATGCAGCGCCTGGACTGATTCCGCGAGGCGCACGGTCCAAGCGACCGCCTTGGCGGCGTTCAGTGGCCCACTCTCGAGCTGACTGCGCAGCGTCGTCCCGGGGAGGTATTCGGCGACAGCGACGCCGCCGGCCGTCGGGATCACGACGCCTTCCGGGATCGACTGCGGATCGACATCGCGCACGACATCGACCACGCCGGCCAGGTGGCGATGCTTCACGCCTTTGGCGGACTCGAGCGTAGCGAGACGACCAGCTTCGGTCGCGACAGCGATGACGCGACGACCGGTGTCACTTTCAGTAGCCAACCAACGACGCGGCCCTTGGCTCGTGCGCAAGAGACCAGCGAAGGCGAATCGTCCGGCGAGCGGTAAGCGAGGATCAGGCATGCACGGTGCGAGTGGACGCCTGCTCCTTGGACGGATCAGGCTGCTCAGAGGGGACTAATCGTATCACCCTCGGGCGAGGTGGGACATTTAGTGGTTGGGTGATAGGCGGCGCGGTCGCTGGCCTTGCCCTTGGCCGGCCCGGCGGTCACGCGGGCGTGGTTTTGGCCGGCGTCAGCACCTGCCCCGCTCGCCCAGTGCGCGAAATGACGCCACTTCGATAAGCAAGCGCACCATTGACTACCACGCACTCGATACCCCGCGGGGCGCGCATCGGTTCGTCATAGTTGGCGACGTCGGTGACACTTTCAGCGTCGAACAGCACCAGATCCGCCTGCATCCCCTCCTCCACGCGACCACGCCCGCTGAGGCCGAAGCGCTCGCACGACATGCGCGTCATCTTGCCCACCGCCTGGGGCAGCGTGAGCAAACCGAGCTCGCGGACGTAGCGGGCCAGCACGCGCGGGAAGGTGCCGAAGAGCCGTGGGTGCGGCTTGCCGGTGAGATCGGCCAGGCCGTCGGAACCGATCATCGAGCGTGGGTGCACCAGGTTCCGCTCCAGGTCCTCGTCGCCCATGGTGAAGGTGATGCACAGCGTGCGCTCGCCGCCCGGCCCCGCCAGAATCCGCGCGACCAGCGTCGGCAGATCAGTGCCCTGCTCGCGGGCGATGTCGACGAGCATCCGCGCCTCGAGCTCCGGGAACGGCGGGCAGCTGGCCAGGCGGGTGACCTCCAAGAACTCCAGGTCGGGCTCAGCCGGATTGAAGTACTCGACGAGCGGGCCGCTGCCGGCCGTGTACGGATACACATCGAACGCCACGTCGACGCCGGCCCGCTCGGCTTCGAGCAAGCGCGCGTGGGTTTGCCGAGTCTTACCCCAATTGCGCTTGCCAGCCGCTTTGTGGTGCGAGATCTGCACCCGACAGCCGGCGCTGCTGCCGATCGCGATCGCTTCGTCGACGGCCTCGAGCAGGCGATCGGACTCGCTGCGCATGTGCGTCGTGTAGATCAAGTCGCGCTCGCCACACAGCGCGGCAAGCTCCACGATTTCCTCGGTCTTCGCCGAGCGGCCGGGGCGGTAGATCAAGCCGGTTGAAAGACCGATCGCGCCGTCGTCGAGCGCGCGCGCGCACAGGCTGCGTAGCTCGGCGCGTTCGCTCGCCGAAGGCGCTCGCTCGCCCTCGCCCAGCACGCTGACGAGCAAGTTGTGGTGCCCGACCAGCGTCGCCACGTTGACCGCCGGCCGCGCCGCGCTGATCGCCGCCAGGTACTCACCCACGCTCGCGAAGCGGCCCCGATTCGGCCCAAACAAGCTGGCGTTGCCGGGTGGCTCGCTCGACCCGGTCAGCGGCGACAAACCGAAGCCGCAATTGCCCACCACCACGCTCGTCACGCCTTGCGCGAGCTTGAACTCGAGCTCGGGCAGCTCGAGCACCGCGGCGTCGTCGTGCGAGTGCACATCGACGAAACCCGGCGACAAGTAGCGACCGCGACCGTCGATTTCCGTACTGCCGGCCGGCACCTGACCCACCCGCTCGATCTGTTCACCGACCACCGAAACGTCCGCTACGAACGCCGGCGCGCCGCTGCCGTCGAGCACGTTCACTTCACGAAATACCAGCCGCTCGGTCACTGGCCAAGACTACAGCGGCCGACCTTGCGCGACCCAAGATTCGACGAGCTGAATCTTCTCCGCGCTGAGCGGCGGCAAGCCGAGCGGCATGCCCCGCACCTCGTCCGACTCTTGGCCGGCATGCTCGCGCGCCCGCGCCACCAGCGCCGCCACCAAGCGCGGCAAGCCCTCGGCGGTAGGCGCGAACAAGCTCACGCGCTGACCCTGGGCGTCCACACCACCGGATTGGAGGCTTTGGTAGGTCGAGAAATCGATCTTGCGCGGCTTGAAGCCGAAGCCGCCGGTGCCACCCGGGCCACCATCGCCACCGGCCAGATCCGGATTCGTGTGGCAATGACGGCAGGTCACCGCAAACACTTGCTCATTCACTTCGTCGAAACCAACGCGTCGAGCGAGCACGGGCATTCGTTCGAAAGGCGGCGGCGGCGATACGGGTTCGAGCTCGCCAAAGCTCAGGAACGCTGCCAGGTCGCGCGCGTCGGTGACGCTCAGCCCCAGATTGGGCATCACTGCGTCGCGCTTTACCTTCGTCGGATCGAGCAGCCAGCGCGCGAGCGTGGCGGGCTCGGCGCGGGCGCGTGCAAAGCGCAAGTCCGGAGCCAGGCCGAGCGTGCGCACGACCGGATCATTCTTGGGCGGACTCGCTAGGCCGGCGCCGCTCACCTGGTGGCAACCCACGCAGCCGCGCGCGGTCAAAAGCTCTTTGCCGCGGGCGATTTGTGCGGGCTCGGCGTTGACCGTAACTGGACTCGGGCTCGGGCTTGGGCCTGGGCTCATGAGGTAGGTCACGATGTCGCTCGCTTGTTCGGCGGAGAGCTTCAACCGCGGCATGGTCTGCGCCAGGTTCGGACGCAGGTCGTGCGGGTGCAACAGATAGTCCCTCACCCAGGTCGGTCGCAGCCGCGCGCCCAGATCAGTCAGCGACGGCACGTCGCGGTACGCCAAGATGTGCGGCTTCCATTTGGCCAGCTTGCTCGCTGCCGCCTGGAACTTGTCGGTCGCAATCTGCTCGTGGCAACCGACGCAATCCTGATCGAGCTTGGGCGTGGCCAAGCCGGTGCCGGCGTGGCAACGGTTGCATTCGAACTCCGCGACCAACGCCTTGCCATGCTCGGCGCTGCCGGGTGCGAACGGCGCGGCATCCGGTGCCTCGACCGGTGTCGAGCCCGGCCGCACGTGCGCCGCCGCCTTCGGCTTCTCAGGCGTGGGCGGGCTGCTGCTCGGCGACTTGCAAGCCGCCACGAGCGACACTGCCAGCCACGCCGCGACCACACAGCCCGTGCGCCAAACGCTGATCATCTCAACCGCCTTCGCAACGACGATCGAACGTTAGCTGCGCAGAACGCAAGCGTCTTGGTTCTTGGCCATCGCTTCACAGCGCTTCAGCGCCAACTTTTGGCCGTCCGCGTCGCCGGATTGGCGGCGCAAAGACGCGAGCGCGGCATAACCTTCAGGCGAGGCGATCAGATCGCGCTTAGCTAGGTCCTCCAACAGTGTGCGCGCTTCGGCGCGATGCTCCGGAAGCCGCGCCATCGCCTCGGCCAAGTCGGTCTTCAGCGCCACGTCATCGCTCTTGCTCTCCGATTGGCGCTTCAAGACGGCGACCGACCAGGCCATGTTGGCAGCCGACTCGTCCGCGGCGGCGCCACGCCAGCTGCCGAGCACCTCCGACGGCACCTCGCTACCAACCGGCAACGCACCCCGCGAACGCGACAGCGCGACAGCGAGCACCCGTTCAGCGCGCGCCACCAGTGACCCCGGCTTCGATTTGAGTGACTTGATATGGGGCATCATGCGCAACACGCTGGCGGCCGCGGCAAGACGATTGCCATTGGCGAGAGTCTTCTCTGCCTGCGCGACCCCGTGAATGCGTGGGTCAATCATGACTTCTGGATACCACTCGCCACCACAGGCCCTGGCGTCCTCGGCAAGTACCGTAACGCCCATACAGGCACCCAACGCCAACGCCCACATCGTGTGTTTTCGAAAGCTCATGACCGATGCTCCTTTATTACGCTCGACGACTCGAAAAGCTCCCTGCGTCCGATAGCTGACAACCACCGGCTGCTTAGGTTTCATCAGCAAGTTGCCTGCCAGCGAAAAAGCCCAGGAATTGCCAGGGTGTGTGCCGAAGTGCGTGTCAGCGGTCCCACGCCGCGTGTCGCCGCAACCACCCTGTCTAACCTCACGAGCCGACGGTCTGACGCTTCGAGCACACGCACACCGCAAGACAATTTCGTTTTTGAAACCAACTGGGCCGGTCACCTTGGATCCCAAGTTGATACGTCGCGTGATGGACTCCGAGTGTGACTAAGTGACCCACAACTAGATTCGAAGTCTCAATCCACGATGGATGTCGATCCCAATCGCTGGGTAACCATTGACA
>JBBSAB010000164.1:0-13177 GCA_038252755.1 Polyangiales bacterium
ACCCGTCGACGGTACTTCGGTCACCTGACTCCAGCCGTTCGAGCCCCAGCAGCTGAGCTTGCCGGTCGCGCTGATGCCGCACGTGGCGTCACCGCCCGTCACGACCTGCGGCACCACGCAACCGCCGCTGCGGCACGTACCCGTACCCCCGCTGCAAGACGTTCCGTCTACCAGTACCGCCGACCCGCAGCCTGTCTGTGGGTCGCAAACCGGAGCCGTGCACTCATTGCCGTCGTCGCACAGCGTGTCGAGCGTCTGGCCCTGCGGGATGTCGCAACGCGTGCTGGCGCCGCAGGCGGCCGAGCAGTAAGTGCCGGCCAAATCGTTGTTGTCGTCGCATACCTCGGGCAGGTCGACGATGCCGTTGCCGCAGACCTTCGTGCTCATGCAGTCGTCGCTGCAACTGCTCCCAGTGATGCCTTTGTCGCAAGCCTCCCAGGGATCCACCACCTTGTCGCCACACTTATCGATCGGTATTCCGGCGGTGGTGGGCGTAACGCGGCCCCAGCACACGATGCCACCGCTACGGCGCTTGCCGCAGGTGTGCACGTAACCGGTCGCCACTTCCGAGAAGCGATCGGCGGCGGTCGTCGGCACGTTGATCTGGCCCTGCGCAATGCTGCCGGCGCTGATCCTTTGCTCGGAGGTGCCTTGGCCCCAGCAGCGGAGCGTGCCGTCACCGCGGAGGGCGCAGGTGTGATCGTCGCCCGCCGAGATGTTGACGAACGTGTCGGTGGTAGTCGGCGAAGGCGTCCCGCTGATCTCGCCCGGGTTGTTCGCATCCTCTTTGCCCCAGCAGTAGGCCTTGCCGGCGGCGATGCCGCAGTAGTTGTCGAAGCTGGACGAGATTTTGGTGAAACCGACCGCGGTCGGCTTGTTTGCGACCTCCAAGAGGGCAGTCGTACCTGTCGCGAAGCAGTCGATGGCGCCGTTGTCTTCACGAATCGCGCAGGTCGAGTTCTGCGTCACCGCGACCTGCAAGTACTTGGCGCCGGTCGTCGCCGGAGCCTGCCCGCTAGCGTTCGAGCCCCAGCACTGCATGGCGCTGTCGTTCTTGCGGATGAAGCAGCCGTGCAAGCCGCCGGTCGCGACGGAAGTGGCCGCTACGGTGCCAGGCGTAGTCGACACGTGCGGCGCCGTGCCCCAACACTTGACGGTATCGTCGGTGCGGATCGCGCAGGCGGCGCCTTCGAAGACGTTGACGCTCTTGTAGGTGCCGGTCGTCGGCGTTTGCGTGACCACCGCGTAGCTGCTCGTACCCCAACAACGTACGGCTCCGGTTTGAGTGAGCGCGCAGGTAACCGAGCCACCGGCTTCCATCGTCGAAAGCCGAAGCGTCGGGTCGAGCTGGCAATTCGACTCACAGCCGTCACCGTCGACGCGGTTGCCGTCGTCGCACTGTTCGCCTGCGTCTCGAACGCCGTTGCCGCACAGGCCGACCGTGACGATCGAGGTGCCAGAGAACGAGCCGAGGGTCGCCGTCAGGGTTGCCGTGCCGAGGCCGGCGCTGCGGAACAGGCCGTTGCCTTGGTGCGTGATGATCGCGGTGTTGCTCGAGACGTAGGTGGTGCCGACGTTCTGAGGCGTGGCGTTGATCGTGTAGTTGACGTTGTTGACGCGCAGCGTCGCCGACACTGCCAGCTGCAGCTGCGCGGGCGTCGTGACGGAGTGCACCAGGTCGACCACGCTGGGCGTGACGGTGACCTGCGTGACGTACGCGCCGATCGCCAGGCCGGCGGAATCGAGCGGGTTGTTGGCGGTTTGGATTTCGAGACCATCGGATACGCCGTCGCCGTCAGTGTCGGCCAGCTTCGGGTCTGTGTGGTGAGTGTTGACCTCGGCGCCATCCGACAAGCCGTCGCCATCGGTGTCGGCGAGCTTCGGATTGGTCGTGTAGGTGTTGATCTCAGCGCCGTCGGACAGGCCGTCGCCATCGGTGTCCGACTTGAGCGGGTCGGTGCCGTAGGTGTTGACCTCGGTGCCGTCGGAGAGGCCGTCGCCATCAGTGTCGGCCAGCGCCGGATTGGTGCCGCGCGTCACTTCGGCGCCGTCGCTCAGGCCGTCGCTATCGCTGTCGGTCGACTTCGGATTCGAGCCGTAGGTGTTGACCTCGGCGCCGTCCGAAAGGCCATCGCCGTCGGTGTCGGGGTTGGCCGGATCGGTGGCGAGGATCAGCTCTTGGTCGTTCGAGAGGCCGTCATTGTCGGAATCCTCGGCGGCGTCGCCCAAGCCGTCGCCGTCGCTGTCGGCGTTGCCTGGATTCAGACCCAGCTTGATTTCGAGATCGTTCTTGAGGCCGTCGTTGTCGAAGTCGCCGTTGCGCGTGAGGGCCACGGCCGTGAGCGTGTTGGCTACCTTGAGCGCCGCGCTCTGGTAGTTGCCGCTCAACGAAACGCTGAGCGCCGTACCTTCCGCCAGGCCGGCGAAGCTGGGCACCGTGAAGGCGCCGGTCGTTGGATTGTAAGCCGCAAACAGCGTACCGCCAGCGTGAGTAAGCGAGAGCGTGCCGTTGGTAATTTGGCTCAGCGTGATGCCGGTGCCCGCGCGCAGCGGCAGGGACTGCGCCAAGGTGTCGACCAGGAAGTGGTGCGCTGGGACGGGCAGACCGACCTGCGCCGAGCAGACGCTGATTTGCTGAGCGCGCAGCGCGCGACCGTCGTTGACCGCGCGCAGGTTCGAACTGGTGGTGTCGACCGTGTGGCAGGCGTTGAGCGCGACGTCTTGAGTCGGCACGAACGTGGCCGTCGAACCGGACGAGGTGTAGACGCCTGGCACGACCGAGCCCCCGAGCGTGACCGCGAACGGAGCGCCCGCACCTTGCGGCTGCATCGCCTCCGAAAGCACCAGCGTCAGCGGCGTGCGCAGCGTGTCTTCGGTGACCGCAAAGCCGGACGAAGCGACGCCGGGTAGCAGCCGCTCGAACGTCAACGTCAGGTTGGCCGAGCTGTCGAAGCCGCCCGGCACCGTCGTGACGCTCGGCACCGTTACGACCGAAGATTCGGCGACCGTGTCGGTTATATCGAGCTCGACCGCGCCTTGCGGCAGCGCGAGCGTGCGTTGGGCGGCGCCGCCACTGCGGCCGTTGTTCGAGAAGGCCAGCGTCGCCGAGTAGCTGGAAGACGTGAACTGGCCTGCGTTCCGCACCTGCGTCACGCGGTTGCCGTGCGCGTCGATGACCTCGAGCCGGACGTGCGCGTTCTCGCCGATTTCGAGCACCTCGGGCCGGCCGAGTGCGGCGTTGGTCGTCGAGACCAAGGTGAGGCGCAACGCCGTCGCGCCCGAGTTACGGACGTCGATCGGGATGGAGCTGACCGCGACGCCGGGCGTCGCGCTCGAGCCGTCGTTGTCGTACTTGATTAGCGCACCGCTACGCAGCGACGCCACCGGCAGCGACAGCAAGCCCGCGGTGAACGGTGGCGCAGCCACGACCTGGGCGACGCCCGCGGTCGTCTTCAGACGCGCGCGCTCGCCGGCGCCCAGCGGCACGATGGTGACACCGTCCGCGAGCCCGAAGTGGAAGCCCGCGATATTGGCGTCGATCGTCAGCAGATCTTCGTTGGATGCCGTCAGCACGTTGCCGAACGCATCCGTCGCCGTGAAGCGCAGGTTCACGGTGTCGCCGGCTTCGCTGGCCGCCACGTACGCAGCTTCGATGTGATCGAAGTCACCTTGCTGCAGATCGACGTCGAAGGTGGCGACGATGCTGGGCGAGCTGCGCAAGCGCCCTTCGAAACGGTAGACGCCGAAAGTCCGCAGCGCCGTGAAAGCCTGCTGGGCGTAGCCCGAAACGTCGGTAATTGGTGAGCTCACCGTGGCAGGCACGACCGGCCCGGCGACGATCTTGTAGTCGACGGTCTGGCCTGGAACACCACGGCCCGCGCTATCCACGACCCGCGTCTGCAGCGTGAAGTTGGTGTTGCTCACCTTCACTTGCGTCGGGTTCAGGCCCGCGGCGCCGCCGTTGTCGAAGGCGATCGAGCTCGGCACCTGCGTCAACTTGACGACAAACACTTGGCTGTCAGCGGACTGACCAAGCGCGTCCGTGAAGCGCAGCTTGAGCTTGAAGTCGGTGCCGAGAACCTCGGTGGCGGGCGTCGCGACGCTCTGACTGATCGACCCGGCACCCTTAACCGAATACCGCTCGCGCGCCGGATTGCTCGTGACGTCGAGAATCGCCACCGTCAGGCCACTCGCGCCAGCGTCGTCGACCGACGAAAGACCGCCGGTTTGCACCTTGACGGTGCTACCGAAGAAACCGCTCGTCGGTACCGAATAGGTCGTGAGCGCGGGATTCGGCGCGACGTCGGGCGTGACGGAGATGGTCCGTGTGCTGCTGGTGATCTGGCCGTGGTCGTCTTCCGCTTCGAGGGTGAGGTCGGACGTGACCAACCCCGAGACCCGCGGACGCGAGTCGGTGATGTTGAAGGTCTTGCTGACCGAATTGCTGGCGTTGGTGACGAACTCGTAGGTCTGGCCCAGCCATTTGGCGCGCAGCTTGACGACGGATACATCGTCCGTCGCGTTCACCTGAACCGAGAACGTCGATTGCTCGCGCACCGCGCTGGGCGCGCCGATCGACGAAAGCGCCGGCGGCGCGTCGATGAGCGCGGTCAGCGTCTGCAGGAAGGGCGCGCGCTCGTTGCCCGCCTTGTCGCCGACCGTGACGGCGTAGTTGATGACCGTACCCGGGTCGGGCGCGGCTTCATCGAAGCGCAACTGGCCGTTGGCGAAGATCGCGGCCACGACTTCACCGTTACGCGACAGGAACGCATGATCGACGCCGCTCTCGGCGTCCGTCACGTCGACGGTAACGCTGAACGGGTGCAGCGCCACCGGCTGACCATTCGAGACTTGACCGACGATCTTGAACACCGGCACGGCGGGTAGCGTGAGATCAACGCCGCGCGCCAGCGACACGACGGCCGAGTCTTTGCGGTTGCCGAGCTCGTCGATGGCGACGGCCTTGAACCAGTGGGTGCCGCCGGTCGCGATGTCGGGGCTCAGGCTGTAAATCGGGCCAAAGTGTCGACCGAGCACGGTGCACGGTTCGACGCCACCGGTACCGCATTCGTAGAACTCGACCTCTTCGATCGGGTGCTCCGTGGCGCTGACGGTGGCCAGCAAGTCCACTGGACGGGTGGTCCAGTTTCCAGTCGCGGTGAGTGAAATCGAGAGCGTGCCGTTGGTCGGAATCGAGTCGCTGCGCAGACCGACCTGACGCGGCACGCTGCTCGACACACCACCCCAGACGTTCTCGACATCCGCCGTGATCGCGAACGGTTGGCCATTCGAGAGCCAGCCCGGCGCCGGCACGACGGTTTCGAACGGTGCGGTCGCGACGCTGGCCACGACTTGACCATTGATGCGGTAGCGAACCGCGTTGACGCCGCTCGCGTCAGCCAGCCCGAGCGCGATGCCTTGCCGGTACGCGAAGGCCGAGCCCGCAGACGGTCCGTACAAGGCAGGCGAAGCGCCGAGCTCGGCGTCGTTGGTGTCGACCAGCGACACGCCAAAAGCGCCGTGGCTGAGGAAGATGCGGTCGTCTTGGGCCGCCATGCCACGCACGATCCGCGACGAAGTCCACGACGGCGCCGGCTGCGTCCAAGTCCCCGCCGCGTCCAACCGGTAGACGTCGTTGTCGACGGCGGCCCACAGCGAACCCACCGAAGTGGCCAGACTTCCGAGCGCGCCGCCGAGCGCCAGTTGCGCGCGACCGCTGCCGGAAATCGCTTGACGTTGCAGCTTGCCATCGTCGCCGAAGAACACCCAATCGCCGTCCGATGCCAGCACGCGCAGCGGCGCGACGGCGTTGTTCAAGATCGGCGTGACGCGAAGATCCGTGGGAGCCGCGAGCGGCAGCTTCAGCGCGTCCACCTGAAAGACTTGGCGCTGGCTGGTGCTGACCAAGAAGCTCGGTCCGGCCGCGACCAACGCGACGATCGACGCGCCCGGCGAGACGACGAACTCGTAGCGCTTGCTGTAGTCCGCGGTGCTGGCGATCAGCAGCTTGTCACCGCGGGCGGCCGCGATCTGCTCGCGGTTGATCGCGATCAGATCGTAGGCCGCGCCGGTGACCGCGGTCACGAAGCTGCCGTCGCGCACCGACGCTGCCAAAATCCGCTGCAGCCCTGGCTGATTCAGCGCAATGACTTGACCGGCAGCCGCGACAGCGCCCGTCGCCTGGGTGTACGGCGAAGGATAGACACCCTCGGTCAACAGCCCATCCGTGCCGGCCTTGAGGGTGATCGACCCGTACGCGTCGGCTGCCGACCACCACTCGCCTGCCCTCGCCACCGCGCCGGCGGCGTCGCCCTTGGCGTGGTCTGAGGCGTACAGCTGGTTCGCGCCGTGGTTCGGCGGCGTCAGGCCGCGGACCTGACCGACGCCACCGCCGACGAACAGCTTGCCGCCAGCGAGCAAGGCGCGCGCGGCGCTACCGCCCAGATCGGCCACGTACGAGCCGACCAGCGTCGGTGCACGCGGGTCGCGCACGTCGATCACGCTGAGCCTGCCGGTTTGGCCCGAAAGTGCCAGCAAGTCTCCGCGCAGCGGTAGCAAGCGTTCAGCGCTGACCCCGAGCGCGAACGAACGAACGTCGCTGCCACGGTCGAGCACGCGCAGGCTGCCGTCCGTCGAGCTCAGGAAGCTGAAGTCTCGGTATTGAGCGAGCGCCGTGAACGCACCCGTCACCGTGCGAGTGATCAAGAAACCCCGCGACAGCTGGTAGAGCGCCGTCTTGGTGAGCACGAAGAACGTGTTGCCGGCGTTCTGCACGTCGAGCACGTTGGTGATGCTCGGCACCGTCGTCTTCGGCTCGATCGCGTTACCCGACAGGGTAAAGCCGACGACCACGCCATTTTCGATCGCGATCAGCGCGTCCTTCACCGCCGTGAGATGCTCGATGCGTGCCGCACGCGGCTGCGTCGCGAGCACGGCCATGCTCGTGGCGTCGACGACCTGAATGCCGGTGCCGAGCACTGCCACCGCCACGCGATCGCCGAGCGTGGTTAGCGCCGTGACCTCGCCGTCGAACTGCTTCTTGGCGACCGGAACGCCGTTTTCGAGCGCGATTAGGCTGCGCCCCTGCGCGAACCATGCGGTTCCGACGTCAGGCGCCCCATCCGTGAACGGCAACCGGACGCCCGTGTCGGCCGTCGCCAACGCCGCGATAACGGTCGCTTGCTTGTTGGCGACTTGCGAGTTGCCGAGGCCGTCGGAGACCGTGGCTTCGACACGCACTCGCGCCACGTCTGGCACGACGAATGTCACATCGCTGGTGCCGCTGGCGATCGCGTCACCCGTGCCCTCGTCGCTGACGACGAGGCGCGTCTGCTGCGCGGCGGCAAAGGCATTATCGATCGTGACGTGCAGCTGCGAGCCGACCATCACGCGCGGCGGCAACCCGCTCAGCTTCGGCGCCGCAATGTTGAACACCGGCACGACCGAGAAGGTGGTTTGCGCCGAATCCACGAAGTCGTACCCGGCACCGTAGTAGGCCCGCGCTCTCAGCTTGAGCGCCTGCACGTCCTGAACCGGTGGAGCGCGCAGCGAAAGCTCGGCGTCTTCGGCCGCGATCAAACGACGGTCGAGCAGGTTGCCGTTGAAATCGGTCAACGTGACTTCCGCGTACTGGAACGCGCCCAGCAGCGGCTGCACGACGCGGAAGCGCACCGGAATCGCCGCGCCCTCGGCGATCTGCGCGTTCACGGCCGGCTGCGACAGCAGCACGCCTCCGGTCACACCCGTCGCGGCCGTCAGCTCGAAGTGCTGCCCGGACGCCGGCGCGCCGTTGAGGTTGAGCGCAAGATCCGTCGTTCCCGAGCTGGGCACGTCGAACCAGCCGCTGAAGCCCTGAGGCAGACGCAACAGCGAGATCGGACCGCCCGCGGTCGTCAGCGCGGCCGAGCTGATGCGGGTCTCGGCGCTAAGCGAGAGCGTGACCGGCAAGCTCGCGGCGCGCGTCAGCACCGTGCTCGAAGCGGGCGCGTAACTAACAGCGCCAGCCAACTCCACGAGCGGCGCGTAGTCGGCGTGGGCGGAGCCACCGCCGCGATCGGTACGCGTCACGCGCAGACCCGCGGCGGTTGCGGCAACCGGGCGGGCAACGCGCAGCAGCCGGCCGGCACTGGTTGCTTCCAGGCTGCTGGGCAGCAGCTTGCCACTGAGGTCGGTCACCGTCAGCGACTCGCCGCCCAACGTCGCGGTCTCTTCACCCAGCGCGACCTCGACGAACAGCGGAGTCTCGCTGAAGCTGGGCGAGAACGGCGCGCTGGCATCCGCGGGCACCAAGGTTTGAGCATCGATCCGGCGCGCGCCGTTGGCGGCGTCGACGAGCTCGTAGCCGCGCGAACCGATGAATGCGCGCTCTTGGCCAGCCGCCGGCAGCAGCGCCACCCGTGCACCGTCGAGCAAGACGTTCCAAGCGCGGGCCGTGAACGGGCCGTCGGCGAGGACCCACGATAGCTCGCCGTCGAGCTGTACCGAGCGAACGGTGGCGCCGAGCGCGACTTGGTCGAGTAGCGCTACCTCGCCCGTCTCGAGCAAGCGCAAATCGGCGATCGAGTCAGCGAGCGACACCACGACGTGGGCGCCCTGCAACGCGACGCCCACCGGCGCGCCGGTGATCAGGCCGTTCAAGTTGATGCTGCGCTCAACCACGAGCCGCGGGGCAGCCGCTGCGACTCGCAGCACGGAGAGGTCGCGTGCGCTCGTCAACACCAAGACGCGACCCGCATCGACCGCGGTCGCCAAAATCGGGTCGCGCGCGGCTTGACCCACCAGCGGAATGAAGACGCCGTTCTCGACCGCGACGGCGTCGATCAGGTTGCCGTAACGGGTGAAGATGACGCCACCCGTGCCGCCGACCAGATCGCCGTAGAGGTGCCGGCGCAGCGGAGCGCCGAAGCTGCCGCCGCTCAGCGGCCAGAACACGAGCTGCTGGTCGCCGCCGGTGGTCTCTTGCCCCACCAGGCCCGCGCCTGTGAACGAAACCTTCTCGAGCCGCGCGCTCGGACCGCTCAGCAGCACGCCGGCGGTGCTCCGGATGTCGTAGCCGCCGGCACTGTGGTTGCTGACCCAAAGCAGCGCGCCGTCGCCCGCTGCGAGCCCCGGCACCGCCACCAACTGGTCGAAGCGGTCGCTGGCCGCGGCCGGCGTCGCCAGCACCGTCGGCGTAGACAGAAACGGCAATACCGACACGCTGCGGCTGGCCGAGTTGACGTTCTCTGAGCGGTCCTTCAGCTGACTCAGCACGCTCGCGTTGCCGGCCGCACTTTGCAGCGTTACCGAGCGGCGCGCGCCATCGAGCGGCGCCGTCAGTACGGCGCTGCCAGCGGGTTGGTCGACCTCGAACGACGACGCGACCGAGAAGTCGGTCATGGCGGCGGGTGGATCCGCCTTGACCCAAAGCGGGCTACCGCCGAGCACGGCGCCGCTCGGCGTGAGCTCGAGTTGGGCCGTGCCCGACACGCTGTCGTCGTTGAGCACCGTGAGCAAAATGCGGGCTGTGCGCCCAGAAACTCGCTCGCGGAACCGCGCGACGACCAACTTGTCGGCGGTGAGCGTCGGCATCTTGACCGAGGCTTGCAGGCGCTCGGGACCATCGGTGGCGCGATGCACGGCAACGCCGGGCGGATTGGCCGGATTTGCGGCGTCGCCAGCGACGTCGAGGAACAGATCGGCATCGGTCGCGTTCGACAGCGCCACGTCGAACGTGACCGTCTCGCGCTCGCGCAGGGTCGCGCCGTTGGCCGGCGAGACGATGGCGACGCTCGGATTGCGCGCATCCGGCTGGTACGGATACAGGGTGACGCTGGCTGAGGCTTGGTTGCCGCTCGGGTCGGTAGCGCGAGCGGCGATCGTCACCGGCGCCGTGCTGCTGGGCGTGAACGCGAAGCGCGTCGGATCCGCCAGTGGCTGGGGCTGGAAGACGCCGTTCACCGCGACGCGAACTTCCTTGACGCCGTACTGATCGAAGCTGCGAATCGTAACCAGCGCGGCCTCGCCGATCGGGATCGAGCTGCCGTCCTTCGGCGAAACGATCGAGATGGTCGGCGCTGTCGCGTCGGATTTGACCTGGTAGCTGCTGACGAGCGTCTTGGTCGCGGCGCCGTAGTGCGCGGTCAACCGCACCGGCACCATTCCGTTGTCCAGATCGACCAAGCGCGGCTGCAGGTAGCTCTTGAGCCGCACCTCGCGCAGACCACCGGTGAGCGCGGTGATCGGCACGTTGCTGAAGGTCTGCCCCAGCACCTCGACGTCAGCCGAGCTCACGAGCCCGGAGTCGAGACCGGACAGATGGAAATACAGATCACCGCGCGTCTGCTCTTCGACTGGGTCGGGCTCGGTAAAGACGCCGGACAGCAGGATCTCCGGCTCCGCCGTGGCAAAAACGGTGGTGTAGCGCGCCAGATTGCCGGCCTTGTCGTTAGCCGAAAGCTGAACGCCAATCTGATCATCGGCCAAGCCGACGCTCAGATCGAAAGAAGAGAACGCGAAAGGGGCGGCATAGGTCTGACCGCCATCATGGGAGGCGCGGAACGAGTAGTCGATCGTCCCGACGTAGTTGTCGTTGGCGCTAGCGACGAGGTGGTAGGTCCTGCCCCGCGTCAGCACCGTCGAGTCCGTGAGCGCAGCGCCGCCGGGCAGCGTGATCGCGACGTCGCGCGGCGCCAGCGTGTCCGTGGCCTTGAAGGTGCTGGTCAGACTCGGACCCGCGCCAGGCCCGACCGCGACGTGGCCCGCCAAATCGGTCACGCCGTTGATCGCGAACGCGTATGAATGGTTGTTCGTCAGCTGGTGGCCGACGGTCAAGCTGACGGTCAGATCATTGCCGCTGTTGGTCAGCGAGAACCAGGAGCTGATATCGCTCGCCGGATCGTTCGAGTAGTCGAGCGGCGTCGAAGTCACCTTGAAACCGGTCGCGAGCATCGGCTCGGAGTACGTGGCTTGGAGCGGCGTGAAGTAGCCTGGATTCGTCAGGTGCACGAGCCGCGGTGCGGTGTTGTCGATGCAGCGCAGACCGCCGACGCGCGCGCTCTCGCCGGTGATCGGCTTCAGGAAAACGGCGGCGTAGTCGAGCCCGATCACGCAAGCCGGCGTCGCAAAAGACAACCCCGTCGCGGTGTAGGTGATGCCGGCGATGCGATTGGAGGTGTCGGCGGTGAAACCAGCGTCGTCACGCAAGAAGTGAGCGGTCACGCTGGCGTCGAAGCCGCTGCCGATCACGTTCAGCGCGTCGCCACTGTCGCCGACCTTGCCCAGGCCGACGCCGCTGGTTGCCAATACCGACGTCACCCCGAGCGGGTCCGACACCAAGAACGCGGTCGGCAACGTGAACGAGCCGCCCCCACCGGTGACCGTGACGCTGTAGAGACCGGCGCTGGCGAAGCTCGTCGACAGCTTGAGGCTTGTGCCACCGGGCATCGTTTGCCACGAACCGGCGGGAACAGCAGCGCCATTGAACGCCAGCGAGTCGATCTGATCGAGGGCACTGCCCGTTAACGTCAGCTCGCTGATCACACCACGGCGCACGAACTCCGGCTGGACCGAGCTCACGCTGATCGGCGCGGCTCCGAACAGCGGCACGCTCTCGAGCCAGAAGCCCAAATCGTCGTCGATATGCCCGCCGCGAATCAGGTTGGCGGCGTCCACGGCCAACGCAACCTGGTACTTCTGACGACCCTCGGCGAACAGCGCGCCGGCCGGCGTAAATTCCAGGCGCTGGCCGACCGCAACGCTCGTGCCGGGCACCGACCCGCCAAGCTCGTCCGAGACTTCGAGCCGCGAGCTCAGCCAGGCGTCGGCGGTACCGGCCACCGCCAAAGCGATGCGCTGATCGGGAGCGGCAATCGCGCGCGACGGCTCGACCGACGTGACGTGCGCGAGCGGGTTCTTGACGTTCTTGTAGCCCGCGCTCGACCACTCGAGCACCTTGCCGTCGAAGCTCAAGTTTCCGGTGACACCCGCCACCACCCTGGCAATCTCTCGCGTAGCCATGCTGCCGGACGAGGGCGCGACGTCGTAGAGACGGATCTCGCTCGTGTTCGGGGCGACGGCCAACAGCTCGCCGCCGAACGCCGCATCGACGACGCCTGCCTGCGTGAAAGTGCCGAGCGCTTCCAGCGCCCCACTGCGAACGCGGCCGGTCGTGAAACCGGCCAGGCTGCCGGTGCCGACGACCAGCAGTCGTTGCGACGCCGAGCGCAAGAAACGCGCGCCGCTCACTCCATGCGTCTGGGAAGCGACGATGGTGGTGGGCGTCGCCATCTCGCGCGTCTCGAGCGTCGTCGCGCGGAGCAGGAACGAGTAGCGCTCGTCGCAAGCCAACGCGATGACGTCGCTCGTACCGGTCAGGGTCGTGAAATCGGGACCCGAAGTGCTGCCCCAATGCACCCCGTCAGCGCCCTGGGAGACGAACAGGCCGCCTGCCGAGCAGAGCCCGTCGTGCGCCACACCCTTGGCGTTGCGCAGGGTGTGCTGGAGCGTGGGCGCGTAGAAGTTGCTGGCATCGAAGCGGTACAGATCGTTGTTACCCGCGCTGACAAGCACCATCGGGTAGTCGAGCGCCACGCTGCGCGCGTCGGCAGGCAGCGCTATTTCCGACAACAGCGAGGGGATTGCGCTGTCGCGCGTCGAGTACAGGCGCAACTTCTTGGCCGAGGCCAGCGCCAGGAAATCGCCGTCGCGCGCGCGCAGCCAGTCGCTCGAAAGCGATGCCCCGACGTTGAGCACTGCCTCGATTTCAGTGCTGGCGGCGGTCGCCGAGCCGTTGCGGACGCCGATCTCGAGGTGACCAATCACATCGCCCGGCAGCTGGAAGATCAAAAGATCGGGCCCGGCCAACGTGACGTTGTCGACAACCTTGCCGCCGACGGTCACGACCGTGAGCGGTCCGAGGCCTCGGCCCTTGATGCCGACCCATTCGCCTGATGCAAAGCCGAGCTGGTCGTCCGACGCACTCAACACGCCGGTGGTGGGCGAGTATTGGCCGATCGCCTCGATGACTGGATCGACCACGTACGTGTAAGCGCCGGCGCGCAGCGCGCGCAGCGTGCCGTTGTTCACGGCCACACCGACGAGCAAGTTCTTGGCCGGTTGAGTCGGCAGCGCCGGCACCAGCACCGTGATGCTGGTGGACGTCTGGGCCAGCACCCGATTGGCCGGCACCGTGATGTCG
>JBBSAB010000165.1:0-13002 GCA_038252755.1 Polyangiales bacterium
CAAGAAATGCGCTTCCCGCTCGCCCTCCCCGTCTCCCCGCCTCCCTCTGATGATTCATCGCATCTTGCCCGAGCGAGCGGGGACAACAGGAAGGCGGTAAGACGGGAAGGCCGAGATTTGGGGTGGGTGGTACTGGCAACTGGACGCAGCGGGATCGCGATTGGGCCTCAGGCGCCTGTTCGAACAACAGAAATCTTCCCGCCTTCCCGCCTTCCTGTTTTCTCGCTGCTCGAATCGCGAAATGAGACCAATGCTCAGAGGAAGGCGGGAAGGCGGGAAGATTTTTGAGGTGGGCGGGCCGCGGCGTTTTGCATCTCTGCGCTGAGATCACGTGGTTGCGGGCCGTAGGCCCGGCGAGCCCAAGAACTCCTTCCTCTGGCCTTCTCGCCTTCCCGCCTTCCTGTTGTTTCGCTGCTCCCAATCTGGAACCGATTGCAGTTTGGCAAGGATGTTGGTTTTCGGCTCAGCGTAGTTTTGTTGCGAGCGCCTAAATTAACGGCATTTGCGGCGGTGATCGGGCTCGCGCGGGCGCGGGCTGGATGATACCCAGGAGTTATCTTGAAGCTCACGCGACTCCTTCAATTCGGTCTCGTCACTTCCACTGCTTTCGCGCTTGCTGGCGCGCTCAGCTCCTGCACGAGCGGCGACGACTCGTTGGCGGCGGGCTCGAGCGGTGGCACCGGCAACTTGACCAGCAACGGCCAGGCTGGCGCGCAGACGAACCTGCCCGCTGGCGGAGCAGCGGTCGGTCAGGCCGGTTCAACGGGTTCCAACACCGCGGGCGTCACCGCGAGCGGCGGAGTGACGTCATCGGGCGGCGTCGCCAACCCGGGTGGCGGTAACGCGAGCGGCGGTGGCACCACGGTCGAACCGTGCACCAACCTGCCGCCCAACAATGGCGACACCTGCGCGCACGCGGTCGAGTACAGCTGGTGCAAGGAAGCCTGGCTCGGCGAGTCGTGCCAGCAAGCTTGCGGCAAATGTTCGAATGGCACGGCGGGAGCTGGTTCCGGAACCGGCACGGTCGGCGGCGGCGGAGTCAGCGGCGGCGGCGCCAGCAACGGTGGCAGCAGCAGCAGCTACACTGGCGGCTACGGCGGTGGAGGTGGCCAACCGCCCGCGATTCAGGGCGGCACTCAAGGTTGGGCCAGCCGCTACTGGGACTGCTGCAAGCCGGCCTGCGGCTGGAAAGACAACGTGCCCGGCGGCAGCACACCCGTTCACAGTTGCAACAAGAGCGATCAAAGCCTGGGCGGCAACTTCACCGCCACCAACGCCTGCGAAGGCGATCAGAGCGGCGCGTACATGTGTCACGACTTCGGGCCGTGGGCGGTCAGCAACAACCTGGCCTACGGCTATGCCGCCGTGAAGATGGGCAGCGACTACTGTGGCAAGTGCTACCAAATCCAGTTCACCGGCTCGTCCCACACCGCGAACAGCGATCCGGGCGCGCAATCGTTGGTCGGCAAGACAATGATCGTTCAGGCCATCAATACCGGCGGCGTCGACGGCACGCAGTTCGATCTGTTGATTCCAGGCGGCGGCGTGGGTGACTACAACGCCTGCTCGTCGCAGTGGGGCAGCTCGGACTTGGGCGAGCAGTACGGCGGGTTCTACTTGGCTTGCCAGAAGAAGAACGGCTTCGCCTACGCGGCTTCGAAAGCTTGTGCGGCAGCGAAATGCGAGAGCGTTTTCAAGGACAAGCCTGGGCTGTTGGCCGGCTGCAACTTCTTCATTAATTGGATGGGGGCGCCCGACAATCCCAACTTGGTCTTCAAAGAGACGACCTGCCCCGCCGCGATCACGCAGCTGTCCGGCCTGAAGCGTTGAGGCGAGATTGGAAAATTGATCCAGGCGGCGTTGCGAGCGTGGAACTGCCCAAGCAACCGATAGGAATCGACCACGGCATAGTCGAAACCGGTTGGTAACTTAAGGGTGTGAAGCGTTCCGCCCAGTTGCCGTGGATGTCTCGAGTGCGGGTGTGCGTGCTCGCAGCTGCCCCGGCGTTAGCGTGTGTCTCGGGTGCCGCGGAGCCGTTCGACGGCACACCTGGTCCGCTGACGGGTCAAGCCGGCGCTGGTTTTGCTGGCCTGGGTATTGTCCAAGCCGGCAGCTCGGCGGTAGCTGGTTCAGGGCCGGCCGGCAGTGCTGGCGCCCAGAATATGCTCGGCGGAACTTCGTCGGTCGCGGGCAGCAACACCGGGCAGGGCGGCAGTGTCGCGAGCGCCGGCAGCACCAGCAGCGGCGGCATGGGCGGCACCAAATCGGTCGAAGCGTGCAGCTTCCCGGCGTGGATGGCCGGCAAGGACTACGCGAAGGGCGACAAGGTCATGTACATGGGCAAGGCGTTCATCGCGACCGACGCCAACCCCGGCTACGACCCGCTGATCAGCACGTTTTTCTGGTCGCCGTATTCGTGCGACCCGGTCAGCGCGGGCGGTAGCAGCGGCAGTGGCAGTGGTGGCACGGGTCCAGTAGTCAACAACGGTGACTGCGTGCTCGGCAAGCTATTGCCCGCCGGCGAGACGACGTTCCACTCGATGTTCATCCCGCCATGGCAGGGCCATCAAGAAAAGGCGCTCTACAACTACGCTGCGCTGTGCACGGCGTTGAAGGGCTTCGGTCAGTTCGCCAACAGCGGCAATGCCGAAGCCGACAAGCGCGAAGTCGCCGCATTCTTCGCGCACGTCGCCAAGGAGACCGCGTTCCTGGAGCAGACCGACGAAGCCGGGCAGTCCTCGACGTCGGGCGACTTTCACGGCCGCGGGGCGATTCAGCTCACCGGGCAAGCCAACTACCAGGCGGCGGGCGACTACCTGCAGAAGAACCTGGTCGGTAGTCCGGGCATGCTGTCGACCGACGCGGTCACCAACTGGCAGACCGCGCTGTGGTTCTGGGTCGTGCACAACAACCCCGGAACCGCTGGCACCAAGAACTGTCACCAAGCCATTCAGGCCGGCGACTTTGCGCAGACCACGCGCATCATCAACGGCGGCATCGAGTGCCCTGGTTCGGCGTCCGCGGCGGCGCGCGCCGACTACTACAAGGCCAACTGCGGCCTGTTGAGCGTGAGCCCGGGCAGCAACTTGGTCTGCTGAAGCGGATTTACGGCTTTCGCAGGTGCGCCTCGATCAGGCTAGCGATCAGATCCGGATAGTCTATTTCGAGATCGTGGGTGGCGTCGGCGAGCACCTCGATGCTGGCGTTGGGTAAGTTTTGCTGCAGCAGGTGGCCGACGCGCGGCGGCGCGATCAAGTCCGAATCGCCGTAGATCAGCAGCGTGGGGTGAGCGATTTCGCCGAGGCGGCGCGTCACGTCGGTGCGATCGTCCAGGAACCAGCTGGGCGCGTTGGGTTGAACCCGCCGGAAGGTGTCGCGCCAGTCGATGCCGCCGTGCGCGGCAACGTCGACGCCGCCCGAGGTCGCCATCAGCACTAATTTCCGGATCCGCCCCGGATGATCGAGCGCGATCCGGAGCGCGAGCACGCCGCCCATCGACATCGTGACCAGATCGAATTGCTCGGGCAGCGAGGCGAGCAGGTGCTGCGCGAGGTCGTCCAAGCCGTGCAGTCGGGGATCGGGGGCGACGCCGCCGAGGCCCGGGTACTCGCAGAGGATGGCGGGGCGACGGTGGGCCAGCCGCTCGCCGATCGGCTGAAGATGCGCGACGCGCCCGCCCGCTCCGGGGAAAAATACCAGGGGAAGCGAGGGAGCCGTAGCCATGTCGGCATCGTTGTATCCCGCGAGTCGCGCACCAGCGCAGAAAAATCGCGCGTCTCCTGCGCTCGCAGCTCACAGCTCGCAGCTCGCAGGTCTCCGAGGTAGGGTCGCGCCATGCGGATCTTGTACGGTGTCGTCGGCGAGGGAATGGGACATGCGACGCGCTCGAGCGTGATCTTGGAGCACCTGACCAAGCAGCACGAGGTTCACGTGGTGGTGTCGGGCCGCGCGCGCGACTACTTGGCGCAGCGCTTCGAGAACGTGCACAAGATTTGGGGACTGACGATTCAATACGAGGGCAACTCAGTGCGCAAGCTAGGCACGTTGCTGGAAAACTTGAAGAACGCGGTCAAGGGCTTTCCCGAGAATATCAAGGCGTACTTCGACTTGGTCGACGAGTTTCGCCCTGACGTGGTGGTGAGCGACTTCGAGTCGTTCAGCTACTTGTACGCCAAGAACCACATGCTGCCCTGCATCAGCGTCGACAACATGCAGATCATCAACCGCGCCAAGCACGCGCCCGAGCTGCTGGCCGGTCACGAGAAGGAGTTCGAGCTCACCAAGAGTATCGTCAAGGCCAAGCTGCCGGGCTGCTTTCACTACTTGGTGGCAACGTTCTTCCATCCGGAGCTGCGCAAAGATCGGACGACGCTCTTGCCGTCGATTTTGCGGCCGGAGATCCTGGCGGCGAAGTCCGAGCCGGGCGAGCACCTGCTCGTCTATCAAACGTCGACGACGAACAGGGAATTGCTGGATGCGTTGAAAAAGAGCGGCATTCCGTGTCGCGTGTATGGTGTGCGCCGCGGCATCAAAACGGACGAAGTCGAAGACAACCTGACGTTTCGCCCGTTCAGCGAAGCCGGCTTCATCGACGATCTTCGCACCTCGCGGGCTGTAGTGGCGGGCGGGGGCTACACACTGATGAGCGAAGCCGTCTACTTGCACAAGCCGCTGTTGTCGCTGCC
Organism: Polyangiales bacterium; assembly: GCA_038252755.1. Classification (GTDB taxonomy): domain Bacteria; phylum Myxococcota_A; class Polyangia; order Polyangiales; family Polyangiaceae; genus PMG-095. The sequence goes on from JBBSAB010000165.1 coordinate 4,686, forward strand.
AGTGCAAGGACAGTTCGAGCAAACCTTGAACGCGTTGTATTTGCAGCAACTGGGCTACGGTCACCACGCCGAGCTGCTGGACACGGCGACGTTGGAGAAATTCCTTGAGGACGTGCCACGCTGCGCTGAGGCCTTGAAGGGGTATTCGCAGGACGGCAATCGACTGATGCTCGAAGCCTTGGACGAACAGATCGCCTTGGCGACGCGCAAGAAGTGATTCCGGATCCGGTCGATATCGTTTACTGCGAGGTGTGCGAATTGCCGCACCGTCGCTGTGTCGCGCGCTGCGAGGAGTGCAAGCATTTTCTGGGCATGGCGCCGTGTTGCTACATCACATCTCTCGCCTCGAGCACGAGCGAACAGGAAGGCGGCTGAGCCTTGGTCTCATCTCGCGATTCGAGCAGCGAGCGAACAGGAAGGCGGCTGAGCATTGGTCTTCTCGGTTGGCTGCCGAAATGCGGCCCGCTTGCAGAACCTTTTGTAGCGGTGGTCGGTAGATTTGGGACGCGTGCGTGCAGCGCTGAGCGTTTGCGCGAGCGGATCGCGGGAGCCGCGTGGCGCGTCCGCGATGCGGAGACGGCGCTCGTCAAGGTAGTTGTCGCTTTGATGAACGCTGGTTGCGGCGCTCGTCAAGGTAGTTGTCGCTTTGACGAACGCCGGTTGCGAACCGCGCCCCTTTCAAGGCGAGGGCTCTCGGCACGCGCTTGGCGTGTCGCAAGTGCGATACGGATTGACGCGCGCCGAAAGGGGTCGGCCCAACCATACGGAAGCGCGAGTGCGGACCGGAGCGAGCCGCAGCGGCCGCTACCGTGCGAGCGTGAATTTTAGGGTTCGCGCTGCCGCCCGCGAAACAGCTAGGCACGCCGGCTGGTGGCCGCGTGCACACCTCCAAGGAAATATTTCTTGTTTTGGTCCTCCAAAACAAAAAATGCGTTCCCTCGCAGGACTCCCGATCTCCCTGTAAAATCTCGACTCGACACGAGCTACCAGGACGGCAGCAGCGCGAAACGGTGACGCAGTTGGCCCGGAGACAGCCAGGCTGGGCCTGCCCCCCGATTGCGCTGGCCTCCTGCTGCTGCTCGTGAGAAGGCGGGGCCCCGATGGCTTCTGAACCGCCGCTTTATGCTTGCTTGCCGCCGCGCGGTTCGAATTCGGACGCGGTGCTGAACGGCTTTCTCAAGTACGTGGAGCACCTGGGGCTGAGCCTGTATCCGCATCAAGAAGAAGCGGTGTTGGCGGTGATGACCGACAGCAATGTGATCGTACACACGCCGACTGGCTCCGGAAAATCGCTGATCGCGTCCGCCGTGCACTTCAAGGCGATCGCGGAGGGACGGCGCTCTTTCTACACGTGCCCAATCAAGGCGCTGGTCTCCGAGAAATTCTTCGACTTGTGCCGTGAGCTCGGCCCCGAGCACGTGGGCATGATGACCGGCGACGCGACCGTGAATCGCGACGCGCCCGTGATTTGCTGCACCGCGGAAATTCTCGCCAACATTGCGCTCGCCGAAGGTCAAGACGCCGACGTCGACTACGTGGTGATGGACGAGTTCCACTACTTCTCGGACAAAGAGCGCGGCGTCGCTTGGCAGGTGCCGCTGCTCACGTTGTGGCGTAGCCGCTTCGTCCTGCTCAGCGCGACGCTCGGCGACGTGACCGGCTTCGAACAGCTGCTGCAGAAGCACACGGGCGAAGCTGTCGTCACCGTCCGCTCGGGCACGCGCCCGGTGCCGCTGGCTTTCGAATACCAAGAAAAGCTACTGCAGGAAGCCGTCCAAAACTTGGTCGAGCACGGCCGTGCGCCGGTTTACGTCGTCAACTTCACGCAGCGTGGCGCCGCCGAAGCCGCGCAAAGCCTGCTGTCCGTCGACTTCTCCAGCAAAGACGAGAAGCGCGCGCTAGCCGAAGCGCTCAAAGGCGAAAGCTTCCGCAGCCCGCACGGCAAAGAGATGCAGAAGCTGCTGCGCCACGGCATCGGCTTGCATCACGCGGGCCTCTTGCCGCGTTACCGACTGCTGGTCGAGAAGATGGCCCAGCGCGGCCTCTTGAAAATCATCTGTGGCACCGACACGCTCGGCGTCGGTGTGAACGTGCCAATCCGCACGGTGCTGTTCACCAAGCTGTGCAAGTACGACGGCGAAAAAGTGCGCCTGCTCACCGCGCGTGACTTTCATCAAATCTCCGGTCGTGCCGGTCGCAAGGGCTTCGACACCGAAGGCTTCGTGGTCGCGCTCGCGCCCGAGCACAGCGTCGAAAACCTGCGCCTCGAAGCCAAATCCGCCGCGCAAGGTCGCAAGAAATTCGTGCGCAAGAAGCCGCCCGATTGGGGCTACGTGCACTGGGACAAGCCGACGTTCGAAAAGCTGGTCGTCTCGCCGCCCGAGCCGTTGCAGTCGCGGTTTCAGGTCTCGCACGGCATGCTGCTGTCGGTGCTGGGTCGCCCACAAGGCGGCTGCCGCGCCATGAAGCAGCTGGTGAAAGACAGCCTGGAAACGCCGCAACGCAAGCGCTACCACAAGGAGCAAGCGCTCGAGCTTCTGCGCTCGCTCTGGTCAGCCGGCATCATCGAATTTCGCAGCGCTGCCGACGGCGGCGGTGTCCGGCTCAACGCCGAGCTGCAAGCCAATTTTTCGTTGCTGCAGGCGCTCGGCTTGTTTATCGTCGATGCAGTCGAACGCCTCGAACGCGAAAGCCCGACCTACGCGCTCGACGTGCTCACGCTCGTCGAATCGATTTGCGAAAATCCGGACGTCGTCTTGCGCCAGCAGGTCGACAAGCTAAAGGGCCAAAAAGTCGCCGAGCTGAAGGCCGCCGGGGTCGAGTACGAACAGCGCATGCTCGAGCTCGATAAAGTCGAGCACCCGAAGCCGAACCTCGAGTTTTTGACGGCGGCGTTCGAAGCCTTCGCGTTGCAGCACCCGTGGGTCGCGCGCGAGGTGTTGAAGCCGAAGTCCGTTGCCCGGGAAATGGTGGAAAATCTCCACTCTTTCAGCGGCTACATCAAGGAATACGGCCTCTCGCGCTCGGAAGGCATGCTGCTCCGCTACTTGTCAGAGGTCTACAAGACCCTCAATCAGACGATTCCCGAGCTGGCCCGGACCGAAGAACTCGATGACATCATCTTGCATTTGGGTACGTTGATCCGCGGCGTCGACTCGAGCTTGCTTGACGAGTGGGAAAAGCTGCGCGATCCGGCGTACCAAGCGGCTGTCCAGGCGGACGAGCCCGTCGACGCTCCGGTGCAGAACATCACCACCGACGCGCGCCGCTTCACCGCGCTGATCCGGAACTTGATGTTCGGCATCTTGCGCGCGATCGAATACGGCGACTACGAAACGATTCCGGATCTCGCCGAGCCCGGCGAGCTCGACCTGGCGCCGCCCGAGCTGCAACGCCGCATCAAGCCGTTTTACACCGACAGCCAGCACATTCAGCTCGACGCCAACGCGCGCAGCCCGAAGAACCTCAGCGTCGAAGTCGGTCCCGAGTTTTGGAAAGTCTCGCAAGCTATCTTGGCGAACGACGAAATCACCGAATACTCGGTGCGCGGCCGGATCGACATCGCCCGCTCGATCGCCGAACGCCGCCCGATCTTGCTGCTCGATCACCTCGGCAGTTGACGGCCGCTCGTGCTGTGACCGGGGTTGTGCCAGCTTTGTGCCAATGACGCGCCGTGCAACGGGGGCCGCGCCGAATCAGTTTTGGATTGCTTACGGTTGGCCGATTTCGATGCCGGCGACCAAGCCTTCCAGGCTGCCGCTACTATTCGAGGAGAAGCCGACGTCGATGCGATCGAACGAAAACGCCAGCTCATTGGCGAGCTGCGCCTTCTTCATTACCGATTTGCCGTCGACGGTCAGCTCCGCCGAGTCGGGTCCCCAACTGGCTTCGAGCTGGTGCCGTTGGCCGTCGACCAGCGATGCTGGATGCACGAACGCCCAGTGCGTCGCTCCGGCGTTGAGCCCCCAAAACTTGAGCTCACTGGTGTCGCCGATCACGTAAAGCTCGGCTTGATTGGCGAACTCGCCAGCGCGGTTCAGGTTCAAGACGCTCTGATCGGTGAGCCGTGGGCCTGCCGGCAAAAGCACGCGCAGCCGCTCGGTCAGCGCACCGAGCGCGGGTAAATTACCGTCCGTACCGCTGAAGCTCAGCTGATCCGCGGCTTGAATGTCCACCGCCAGCAGCGAGCCGGCGTACGCCAAACCCGAATCGAGCTGCAGGCCTGCCACGTCGAGCCACGCTGTCTTGCCGTCGCCGGCAAACGCTTCGGCGCCGTCTGGTCCCAAGAGCTGAAGCTCGTAGGTCAGCGCACCCGCGGCGGGCGTGAAGACGAGCGAGCACCGAAACAAGCCGTCGCCCCAAGCCTCAATGCTCGCGCTGGCGTTGGCGGGCGCCGTTGTCACACTGCCCGCAGCAACGTCGAAGATTGCTCGGTCGCGTCCGGTCACCGAAACGGCGATGTTTTGGCCAAGCTCCGCGCGCGCGAAAAACGACAGCGCTTGCTGCGCGCCGCCGAACTTGCCGGTCACGCTGAGCGCGTGTCGGAGTGTCGTGCTGGAGGGCACCAAGCCCTCCATTCGCCGCTCGCCATCGGCGAAGTCAGCGTTGTCGGGCAGCGTGTCGAGCTCGCTCGCCGTCCATGCATCGGCGCGAGCTTTGATCGAGCGGCTCCGCTCAGGCTCACCCAAGTAGCCGCAGTCCCGTACCCCCGCGGCGTCCGCGCGACACGTGACGCGCGGCCAATCTGGCCCGACCAGAAACAAGTGCCGTGCGCCGTCGATGCCCCGCTGCAGATCCAGATACGCGGGTGTTTCGCGCTGCCCGGCGCGTGGCAACAGGCGGCCGCGCGCGACTCGCGGGCTGACGCCGGTCAGCTCGGCAAAGCGTAGCCGGCTGATCGCGGCCCAATCCTCGGCGGGTCCGAGCGCGCCTGTCGACACGCGAAAGAGCGAGAAGTGCGCCAGGTTGCTGGCGCGGTCGCTGGTCGGTGAACCGCCACCGACGACCAAGCTCGTGGTCGACTTCAGGCTTCCGAGCTGGCTCGTGTCGGTCACCGCGCCGGCGCGGCCGTTGCAATACGCTTGGCCACCGACGCTGCGACTGACCCAGAAAAGGCAATGGTACCAAGTGTCGGCTGCCAACGGCCCCGAGCTCACCTCCAGCGTGCCCTGGTCGTCGGTGAGCTCGAGCGTGAGCGCAGCTTGGGGCGTGAGCTGAACGGACCAGCCACGCGTGGTGCCCCTAGTGGCGATGACCTGAGCACCGGCCGCGGCTTGCAGCACCACTTCGAGCGCGAAGTCATCGGTGTCGACGTCGCCCGGTTCGGCGCTTTGCGCTACGTAGGCGGAAGCGTCGGAAGCGAAGCCGACCGCGCGCGTGCCGTCGGTGAACGGCGCTTCGACTTGAACGACGAGCGGCGCTGTGCCCTTGACCAAGAGCGCGCCTTGATCAGATGGCCAGTCGTTGGCCGTCGCCGTTTCACCCCGAAAGCGCAGCGTGGCGTCGATACTGCCAGCCGCCAAACCAAGTTTGCTGGCCAGATGTGAGGCGCCCGATTGATCGAGGTCGACAGCAAAGTTGAGGTTCGAACTCACACCGGCCGAGCCCGCGGAGCCCGCCATGCCCACCGAACCGGCTGAGCCGGCAGCGCCAGCTGCGCCACACGGCGCGTCGGCCGATGCGCTCTTGGCGCCCGGGCAGCTAGCGCCGATGAAATACGGATTCGAAGTGCAAGCCTCGAGTAGGAGCGACGAACACAGCAGCGCAGTTAAGCCAACGGCTCGTGCCGCGCTTGCCCGCTTGCTGTTGCTCATTGGGGTCGTTTTATCGCGGTAGTGCAGGTCGGCGTCCAAATCAGTTGAGAAAAGTGCACGCATCCACACGGTGACTCACATTGCGGGTTCTGTCCTCGGCAGGTACAGTTTTTTTGCCGAACAGATGGCGAGCTTGCCCACACAACCAGAGGGCGCCCCCAACCAACCAGGCGGACGGCCCGAGGGCGTGAACGCCGAGGCTGTTCGGGAGCGAGAGCTCGGTTTTCGAGAAATCCATGACGCTTACTTTGGTTTCGTTTGGCGCTACGCGGCCAACCGGGGAGTCCCGGCAATGGCCATCGACGACGTCGTGCAAGAGGTCTTCGTAGTCGTGCACAACCGTCTGGCGTCATTCGAAGCGCGATCTTCGCTCAAGACCTGGTTGGCGGGCATCGCCTACAATGTGGTTCGCGGTTACGTTCGCAAGCCGGGCAACCGTGCTTCCGGTGACTACCTAGACGAAGAGCAGCAGCTGCTCGCCCACGGCGTCAGCCCCGCCGAAGAGCTCGAGCGGAAGCAAGCGCTGTTGGTGCTCGATCAACTGCTCGACAAGATGAGCGACGCGCAGCGCGAGGTGTTCATCTTGTGTGAAATCGAGCAGCTCTCGAGCGTGGAGATCGCCGAAGTGTTGGGCATCAACGAAAATACGGTGCGAACGCGGCTGCTGGCGGCCAGAAAATTGTTCAATGCCGGCGTCGTGCGTCAGCGTGCTAGCCAAAAATGGTGGAGACCATGAGCGACAACGAGCTTCGTTCCGCCGCCCGCAACGTGGTGGACATCGCGCGGAGCGCGCGCACGCCCAACGACCGGCATCGCGATCGCGCCTACCAGGCCCTGGTCGCGGGTCTTGGTGGTACGGTGGCCGTCGGCACGACCAAGGTCGCGTCGGCTGCGGCGAAGGTCGCGCTCAAGGGCACATTCGCTTGGCTCAAGTGGGCGATTCCGGCGGCCGTGCTGGCTTCGGGCGCGGGCGGGTACGTTTGGTATTCGCGCGCAGCGGTCGCGACTTCACCGACCGCGCACGCGCCAACGGTCGTCGCTCCCGCGCCAGTCGCGCCGGTCGTCGCCCCCAACGTCGAGCAAGCGGCGCCGCCTAGCCCCAGCGTAGTCTCCGAAGCGTCATCGGCCGCGCCGTCTCCGCAGGTGAAACCTGCTCCCAGGCCGAGTGGCGACGCGCTCGTGCAAGAGATCTCGCTTCTGCACCAAGCGCTCGCGGCTTCGAGTTCGGGCAATGCGGCGCGCGCGCTCGAGTTGGCGCGCGAGCACGCGCAGCGTTACCCCAAATCACGGCTCAGCGTGGAGCGCAGCGCGATTGAAGTACGCTCGCTATGCTCGCTCGGGCGCCCTGCTGAAGCACGCAAAGTAGCAGATCGGCTACGTTCGCAGGCGCCCAGCTCGCCGGTCAGCGCCGCCCTCAAAGACACGTGCGTCGGAAAGTAGCCAAACGTTGCTGCCGCTCGATCTGACTTGGGACGCGCCCCCCGAGTGCCCGTCGTACAGCGACGTCGTCACCGAGCTCGAGCGCATCACGCGCGTCAAACCCGGTCGCGAGATCACCAGCGTCCGCGCGAAAGCCAAGATCGAGCGCACGGAAGACGGGCGGTACCAGCTCACGTTGTTGACCGAGCGCGAAGGCCAAACCGGCGAGACTGATCTGGACGCTGCGAGCTGCCCGGTGCTCAAGCGCGGCGTCACGCTCGTGCTCGCGCTCACGCTCGGCGACGGCGTCGACGTGGTCGACGAAGAGGTCGCCGACGCGAGGCCGAAAGCGGACGATGGCGCCAAACCTGCTCCGAAACCGCTCAGCCCGGCCGCGCTTCCGGCGCCTCCGCGCGCGCCGTCTGTGGACCATGCCGTTGACGGGTTTCGCTGGTCGCCGTGGCTGGCCGCGAACGGCGGCTGGGGACTGCTCCGCGAACCTTCGTTCGGCGCGCAGCTGGGCCTCGCGGTCGGCGAGCGCCACTGGCAAAGCCGGCTCGACGCGACATTTTGGCCGCCGGTCGCTGGCGCGCGGTTTCAAGGCGTCGATTCGTCGTACTTCGCGTTCGTCGGCGCCATCGGCGCGTGCGGGCGCTGGCCGCTCGCGGGCTGGTCGTTCGCCGGCTGCGCCACGCTGCAAATCGGTGCGATCCACGGCACCTCGACCGGTGCCTTCCGCGACGGCGCCGCCAGCGCGCCCTGGTACGCCGCCGCGCCGTCCGTGGTCGTCACGGCTCCGTTCTACGGCCCCGTCGCACTACGGCTCGAAGGCGCCGTCGCGATCGCCTTCAAACCACCGCGCTTCGCGATTCAATACGCCGAAGACGTCTACACCGTCTCCCGCTTCGTCCCGGCAGTGTCGCTCGGCCTCGTCTGGTAGGCCCAGGCGGCTTGTCATTGGTCTCATTTCAGCTGTTGAACACGCCCGCTGATCCTGGCTTCTGGCTTCGTTTTCGCTCCGGTCCGGTGCTCACGTACCCACGTACGCTCCGCTCCGGTCCTCACGAAAGCCTCGCCAGAAGCCA
>JBBSAB010000166.1:0-12913 GCA_038252755.1 Polyangiales bacterium
CTTCACGCCCGCAGCGCTCTCTGCGCGAACGCTGTCCACGCGCGCGTGGTGCTCGCCGAGCGTCGAAGGTCGCGGAAACGTGGGGGAGAAACGCAACGGCCCCGGAGATCGCTCTCCGAGGCCGCTGTTAAAAAATGCGGGGTCGCGTTTCCGCGACCCCGCGTGAATGGCTCCGACTCAAGGACTCGAACCTTGGACCCGGCGGTTAACAGCCGCCTGCTCTACCAACTGAGCTAAGTCGGAATTGTGGGGCGGACAGTACCCACGGAGGGCTGAAGGTCAAGGACAAGCAGCGGGAAATACACCCACTCCGTGAAATCGGCCGGCTGGAATGGGGTATCGGGTTTCAGAACGAGATGGCTCGCCGCATGGGGTTTATGCGGCGCCCTCGCAACACGCGTCGACGCTTCACGCAGCTCGCGCGTCGCGCAGCGCTTGCTGATGCGACGCCCGGATGCTGGAGCGACTCAGGTTCGGGGCCGCGCAGGGTGGCCCCAAGCAGGTCGACTTCCGGCTCGATTCACCCGCCCCGATCCGCTTCTAATAATTAGACAAACAATAGACAATCCAAGCATCTGGCCACTAATCGGCCAACAAGACCGTTGACGAACGTCTAACTTCGACTTAGACACCGATGAGTCATGGAACCTGCCCTCCGACAGTCGTTCGACTACCTGCTCGTGGGTGGTGGGCTCGGCAATGCGCTGATCGCGCTCAGCTTGTTCGAGGCGCGGCCCGACGCGCGGGTCGGCCTTATCGAGCAACACGGCTCGCTCGGCGGCAATCACGTGTGGTGCTTTCACGCGGGCGACGTCGACTCAGCTGCGCAGCCCTTCGTGTCGCGGCTGGTGGGCGCCCGCTGGCCTCGTTACGAGGTGCGCTTTCCGGAGCTCGCTCGCACGCTCGAAGAGCCTTACGCCGCCGTGCGCTCGGAGCGGCTCGATCAGGTCGTGCGCGCCGCCTTCGCTGAACACACCGGCTCGCGGCTCTTCCTCGACTCGCGTGCCGTGCGCGTCACCGACCGCTCGGTCACGCTCGAGAGCGGGCAGGAGCTTCACGCCACTACGGTGATCGAGAGCCGCGGTCCCGACGCGCTGACGACCGGGCCACGCGCCGGATATCAGAAATTCCTCGGCCTCGAGCTAAAGCTGCGTCGCCCAGCGCCGATTCAGCACCCGCTGCTGATGGACGCGCTCGTGCCACAGCGTGACGGCTTTCGCTTCCTCTACGCCCTGCCATTCGCGCGCGACCGCGTGCTGTTGGAAGACACGTACTTTTCCGACAGCCCCGAGCTGGAGCGCGAACGCCTGGAAGCCGAAATCATTGGCTACGCCGAGAACAACGGCTTCGAGATCGACTACATCGCACGCGAGGAGACCGGCGTTTTGCCGCTACCGACACGTCTACCGCGCGTCGAAAATCCAGCAGCGCGGGGACCGCTGGTCGCCGGCTACCAAGGCGCATGGTTTCATCCCGTGACCGGCTACTCCTTCCCGCTCGCGGTGCGGGTCGCGCAAGCCGTAGCGCAGGCAGACCCGACACGCTTGCGTGATCAGGTCTGGCCAGCACTCGTGCGCGCGCAGCGGTCGCAGCTTCGGTACTGTCTCCTGCTCAACCGGCTACTTTTCGGCGCGTTCGCCGCCGAGGAACGTCGTAACGTCATCGAGCGATTCTACCGGCTCCCGCCGGCTTCGGTGCGGCGCTTCTACGCTATGACCCTGACACGCACCGATCGCGCGCGGATCTTGTGCGGCCGCCCGCCGCGCGGCTTCTCACTTCGGCGCGCGCTCTCCAACGGAGACGCAGCGCCAGCTTCGCTTCGTTCGGCACCTGGAGGAGCGCTTTCATGACGCAGTCGGTTTGGTCGCAGGACAGCACGCCGGAATCGGGCGAACGCAGCGCGGAGGCCACGGATGAAACTCCGCTCACACGGCTGATTCGCGGCGAATTCTCCGAGCAACGCCTGGCCGCCACGCTCGATCTCGGGCCAGAGCGCGTGCCGGAACGGCTATGGACAGCCTCGCTCAGTGGTCCGCTGTGCGAGCTGTTGAATCGCCCGGGCAAAGAATTTCGCTCGCGCTTGGTCGAGGTCGCGTACCACGCCAGCCGCGACTGTAGCTCCCAGCCGATGCCCGAGCTCTTGCCGCTGGTGGTCGAGATCCTTCACGCCGGCTCGCTGATCGTCGACGACATCGAGGACGACTCCAAGTATCGACGTGGCAAACCCGCGTTGCATCTGGTGGTGGGCGTGCCGCTGGCACTGAACGCCGGCAACTGGTTGTACTTCCTACCGCACAACGTGCTCGAACAGATGGCGCTGGCTGCCGACGTGGAGCTCGAGCTCAGGCGAGTGATCGACCGCGGCGTCTTGCGTTGCCACTACGGCCAAGCGCTCGATCTGGGCGTGCCGCTCGGAACGCTCGCGCAGCGTGAAGTGCACGACGTGGTCAGCCTGAGCACACGGCTCAAGACTGGCAGCTTGCTCGAGCTGGCCGCCGAGCTTGGCGCGGCAGCGGCGGGTGCGTCGCCGCAGCTTCGCGCAGAGCTTGGTCTATTTGGCCGCAATTATGGGGTTGCACTGCAGATGCTCGATGACGTGAGCGGGCTCGTCGAAGAACGCCGCGCGCACAAGGGCCACGAAGATCTTGTCAATGGCCGTCCAACCTGGCCGTGGGCATGGCTGTCGCGCCGGCTCGATGAAGTGAGCTACTCGCGCCTGCAGCACCGCGCGCGCGAAGTGGAGCGGCGCGAGCTGCATCCGGAAGCACTCGCCAAGGCGCTACGCAAAGAGCTCGGTGGCTCGCCCTACCAGTCGATCCACGGTCAGCTGAGCCGCGCCTTCGCTCGGCTCGAGCGCCACGTCGAGAGCCGTCGCTTGCTGGATCCGCTGGCCGACGAGATCGAACGATTGGAGCACGCCTATGGCTGACGCCCGCACCTCGCGCGCTACAAAACGCGCAGCAATCGTCGGCTCCGGCTTCGGCGGGTTGGCCGCAGCGATTCGACTACAAGCTGCCGGTATCGACACCGTGCTGTTCGAAGCGCGCGACAAGCCTGGCGGCCGCGCCTACGTCTACGAAGACAGCGGCTACACCTTCGACGCCGGCCCAACGGTGATCACCGCGCCGCATTGCCTGGACGAGCTGTTCGAGCTGTGCGGCCGGCGCCGCGAGGACTACGTCGATTTCCTGCCCGTAACCCCGTTTTATCGGCTGCATTGGCCCGACGGCACGCGCCTCGACTACGGCGGCGGTGACGGCCTGCTCGGGGAGATCCAACGGTTGTGCCCCGAGGATGCCGCCGGCTACCTGCGCTTCGTCGACTACTCGCGCGAGGTCTTTCAGAAGGGCTACACCGAGCTGGCGCACGCGCCGTTCCTGCGCTTCTCGGACATGCTCAAAGTGGCGCCGTCGCTGGCACGGCTGCGCGCGGACCGCTCCGTCTACACCACGGTCTCGCGCTTCGTGAAGCACGAGAAGCTACGTGAGGCACTCAGCTTTCATTCACTGTTGGTCGGCGGCAACCCGTTCGAGACCAGCAGCATCTACACGTTGATTCACTACCTGGAGCGCAACTGGGGCGTGTTCTTCCCGCGCGGCGGGACCGGCGCGCTAGTGCAAGCCTTGGTCAAGCTGTATGGCGAGCTCGGCGGTGAGCTACGGCTGTCTTGCCCGGTGCACAGCGTCCGCGTCGAGCGTAGGCCCAACGTCCGACACCTCGTCAGCTCCGCCGACGGCGTGGACGAGCCGTTCGACCTCGTCGTCTCGAACTCGGATCTGCACCACACCTACTCGCGGCTGTATGCGGGCGAGCCCGAGGCGCAGAAAACCACCAAAAAGCTCGAGCGCTCGGCGTGGTCGATGTCGCTGTACGTGCTCTATTTCGGCACCGATCGCGGCTACGACTTGGCGCACCACACGGTGGTGTTCGGCCCACGCTACCGCGGCCTGCTCGAAGACGTCTTCCACGGCCGCGCGCTGCCCGAAGACTTCAGTCTCTACCTGCACGCGCCGAGCGTGACGGATCCTTCGCTCGCGCCGCCCGGTGGCGCCACCTTCTACGTCTTGTCGCCGGTTCCGCACCTCGGCAATGCGCCACTCGATTGGGACCGCATCGGTGACGCCTACGGCGATCGCATTTTGGAGTCGCTCGAAGATCTGATGCCTGATCTTCGGCGGCACGTCGTCGTCCGCCGCAGCCTCACACCGCGCGGCTTCGCCAGCGACCTGTTCGCGTACCATGGCTCGGCGTTCTCGGTCGCGCCCAAGCTCACCCAGAGCGCGTGGTTTCGGCCACACAATCGCGATCCGAAAATCCCTGGCCTGTACCTGGTCGGTGCCGGAACGCACCCGGGTGCCGGCGTGCCGGGCGTCGTCAGCTCGGCCAAAGCCACCGCCGGGCTCGTGCTCGCCGACTACGGATTTGCCCCCAATTCCGCGGCGGAGGCAGCCGAATGAGCACCGCCAACAGCATGGTCTCTGTGGGCCTCGCTCCGTCCGAAGCGCGCGCGATCATCAGCAAACACTCGAAGAGCTTCTCGCTGGCAGCGCTGTTGCTCGGCCCCGGCTTGCGCGACGCCGCCTCCGGGCTCTACGCCTATTGCCGTCGCGCCGACGACGCGATCGATCTGGTCGCGCCCGCAGCGACGCCAGTAGCAGTCGTAGCGCTGCGCGCCGAGCTCGACGACGTCTACGCTGGCGCCCGCCTCGCCGATCCGGTGCTGATCGAGTTTCAGCGACTGGTGTTCGAGCACGGCATCCCGCGCCAATACCCCGACGCGCTCTTGGAAGGCTTTCAGCTCGACGCCGAAGGAAAGAACTACGACACGCTGGTCGAGCTGCATCACTACTGCTGGTGCGTGGCCGGCAGCGTCGGCGCCATGATGTGTCACGTGCTCGGCGTGCGGCGTGAGCGCGCGGTGCGCCACGGTGCGCATCTGGGTATGGCCATGCAGCTGACCAACATTTGCCGTGATGTCGCCGAAGACTGGCAACGCGGCCGCCTGTACCTGCCGCATGAGTTGGCGCCGGAGCTCGAATACCTGCGCGCTTCGCCGCGGCTGCCGCGCGCCGCCCTGGACGTCTGCGCGCGCGCGGTGCGCCACTTGCTGGCCGAAGCCGAGCTGCTGTACGCCTCCGGGGACTTGGGCCTGCCGTACCTTTCGTTCCGCTCGCGGCTCGCGGTCGCCACGGCGCGGCGCGTCTACTCGAGCATCGGCCAGCGCATTCTGGCGCAGCACGCCGACGTGCTGGCAGGTCGCGCGGTCGTATCCGGAATCGAAAAGCTCTGGCACGTCGCGCGCGCCGGAGTCACGTCCCTCCGAGTTGCTGCCACCGCCCCGCCCTTCCGCCCGGCTTCGCTGACCACACCCCTAAGGTTCCCAGAAGATGTCCTTCCCTTCTGAGGTCAAAGTCTACGTCGGTCGGATGAGCGAGTTCTCGCGCGTCGATTGGCTCGTCTACGTTGCCTGGGTCGGCCTGATGCTCGGGCTGCTGGTTTCGACCGGAGGGTTTCTGCTCGCCGGGCACCTGCACGGCGTGACCTTCACGCCAGAAGCCTGGCTCGTCCCGATCGGCTCGGCGGTGTTCACCTGGGCGATCGCCATCGACACCATCGGCCACCGCACCATCTACAAGCAGGAAATCAGCGGCGCCGAAGGACTGGTTCACGGCATCACGATCTTCTGCGGTATCACCAGCTGCGTGTTGCTCACCGCCGCTTACCACCACCCGCGCGGGCTCTGGATCCCGGCCATGGTGCTCACAGCGTTGGCCGTCGTCTACAGCTTGGTCGACGAGGCCTTTCACTGGCGGCGTTACGTGCGAAAAAATTCGGACCGCGTGGAGATGTGGAGCCACCTCGGCATCTTGCTCGGCCACAGCGTGATGATGCTCGGCTGGTGGAGCTGGTTCTTCCAAGGCTACGGCGGCGTCGCTGAAACGCTGAAACAGCTCGGAGCAGGCGCGTGAACGAAGCCCGCTACCGCATCGGCACACTCGCGCGCCTGACCGGTGTCACGACGCACGCGATTCGGATCTGGGAGCGCCGCTACCGCGCGCTGACCCCGAGCCGCACGCCCGGCGGGGCGCGCCTCTACACCGACGCCGACGTGCAACGACTGCGACTCGTGAAGAAGCTGCTCGAACGCGGCTACACGATCAGCGCGGTCGCCACGCTCGACATGGACCAGCTGTCGCTGTTGGCACCGGCCGAAGCCGTGCCGACGCCGAGCTCGACAGCGCGCGACCCTGAAGTCGACGGCCGCGCCCGAGCGATCATCGACGAGCTCTTGGCAGCCGTTTCCGGGCTCGATCTCGAGCGCGCCAGCCGCGTGCTCCAGCAAGCCACCAACGGCTTTTCTCCACATGATCTGGTCACGACCGTGCTGGCACCGACGCTCAACGAGATCGGCCAACGCTGGGCGAGCGGCGACCTCTGCGTCGCTAGCGAGCATGCAGCTTCGGCCATGCTGCGCACCCAGCTGGGCTCGCTGCTGGCGGCTCAGCCCGTCAACAGCCGGCCGCCAGTCGTGTGCACCACGCCGGCCGGTGAACAGCACGAGCTCGGCGCGTTGTTGGCGGCAGTAGTGATCGCCATGCACGGTCAGCGCGCGATCTACCTGGGCGCCAACCTGCCCGCCGAGCAGATCGCTCAAGCCGCCCGATTGTCCAAGGCCGGTGGAGTGGCGTTGTCGCTCGTCGGCCTGAACGCCGAAGACGCACGCCGCGAGATCGAAGCGCTGTGCAAGGCGTTGCCGGCGGCTGTCCAGCTGCTGGTCGGCGGCCGACGCGTCGCGGAGTTGCCCGGTTTGCCGGAGCGCGTGCAGGTCCTCTCGTCCCTTACCGAGCTCGAGAGCTGGCTGCGCACCGCGCCGAACTGAAGCCATTTTCCCGAGTGATCGCGCACTGGCAGCCGTCCGTGTTACGAGGGGCGCCGCGCGATGAGTGAAGACGATACGACACGCAGCACGGGCCGCGGCGGCCTGGCCGTAGCCGGCGCCAAGATCTACTTCATTCTACTCGGCCTGGTGCAGCAGATAGCCTTGCCGCGCGTGCTTGGCTTGGACGGTTACGGGGCGCTGTCGCGCGTGCTGTCAATCTCGAGCATCACCTACAACCCGATCACGACGATGTCGATCCAGGCCGTGAGCCGCACAGTCGTGCAGGCTCCGCCCGAAGAGCTACAGGCGACGATCCGCCGTGTCCTCACCTGGCACGCGCTGCTCGGTCTGGTGCTGGCGGCGGCGTTCGCGGGCCTAGCGCCGACGATCGCCGAGCTGGCCGGCGCCGGTCACGTCGAGACCCCGCTGCGCATCCTAGCGCTGATCTTGTTCATCTATGCGATGTACACGCCGTTGATCGGCATCGCCAACGGCCAGAAGCGCTTCGTTTTACAAGCCGGCTTCGACGTCACCTCTGCGACGTTGCGCACGCTCGGGCTGGTGGTCGGCGCCTTCGTGGCGCGAAGGCTCACTTACAGCGGTCCGGCGGGCTCGGCCGTCGGCTTCGTGATCAGCGCGACGCTCGTGCTGTTCATCGCTGGCTCGGTGATCGGCGCTGGTCGGCCTGGCCAGTCGCGGCTTTCGCTCGGCAGCTACGTTGGTCTGGCGTTGCCGCTGTTGTTCGGTCAGGCGCTGCTCAACCTGCTTTTTCAGGCAGATTTGACACTGCTTGGTCGCTTTGCCAGCCAGGCCGCGCACGCCGCCGGCGCGCCGCTTTCACAGGCCGACGCTTTGGTCGGCGCCTACCGTGCGACGCAACTGTTCTCGTTCCTGCCATACCAAATCCTGATCGCGATCACCTTCATCCTGTTTCCGATGCTGGCCGCGGCCGCGCAAGCCAAAGACACGGCGGCGATCGCACGCTTCGTGCGCACCGGCCTACGGCTTTCGCTGATCATCGCTGGCGCCATGGTCAGCGTCACCTTGGGGCTCGCGCCGCGTTTGCTGGAGCTATTGTTCGGCGCCCAGGCCGCTGCGCTCGGCGGTCGCGCGCTCAGCCTGCTCGCGCTCGGCTTCGGCGCCTTCGCGATCTTCGGTATCCTGACGACGATTCTGAACAGCCTCGGTCGCGAGCGCGAGAGCATGTGGGTGACGGCCTTCGCGGTCGTGGTCGTCGCCGGTCTGTGCTTCAGCCGCGCCCACGGCGCCGCGCTATCCGAAGAGCTGCTCTGGCTCACCGCACAAGCAACCTCGACCGGACTCTTCGCGGCCACGCTGATCACCGGATTTCTCGTCTATCGCGCGACCGGCACGCTGGTTTCACCCTGGAGCGTCCTGCGCACCCTGCTCGCCCTCGGCGCTGCCGCGCTACTCGCCCGCCTACTCTTCCCACCCGGCAAGCTCCTCACACTCGTCGCGGCCGCCGTCACCCCCTGCTTCTACTTCGTGTTGCTCGTGCTCACCCGCGAGCTCACCCGCGCCGACCTGGAAATCCTCCGCAAAGTCGTGCGCCGCTAGGCGTGAGCTGCGAGCTGCGAGCTGCGAGCTGCGAGCGCCGAGCTGCGAGCGCCGCAGGGCGCCGAGCTGCGAGCGCCGAGCCCAGGGCGCCGAGCCCAGGGCGCGCGCCGGGTTTCGTTTGGCGGGGAGGCCGGGTTTCGTTTCGGGCGACGGCCGCTCAGGGCGGGACAGGCCTACCCCCGCTTACCGCTGAAATTCGGGAGCGTCGGGCGGCGTCGTTAAGGGTTACGCCGGGTCGCCGGAAGAGATGGCTTCGCGCAGGAACAAGTCTTCGAGGGTTTCGTGGCGCGGGATGACTTGTTCGACGGAGAGGCGCGCGGCGAGCGCGCGCGAAAGCAAGCTGGACAGGGTATCGGCGCCTTCGGCGAGCACGACGAGCATGCCGCCGACTTCTTTGGCGGACATACCTTCGCCGGTGAGCGAAGCTTGCAGCGCGGCGTAGTCACCCGAAAGGGTTACTTCGGTGCGGCGCGCGTCGCGACGTAAGAGGTCGGCGATGCGGCCGCTGACCACCACCTCGCCCTTGCGCAAGATCGCGACGCGGTCACACAGCGACTCGACGTCGTTCAAGATGTGGGTCGAGAAGAAGATCGTGCGGCCGCGCCGACGCTCTTCGACGATCAGGTCACGGACTTCCTTGCGTCCGATCGGATCGAGTCCGCTCATTGGCTCGTCGAGAATCAACAACTCCGGGTCCGCCACCAGCGCCGCCGCCAGACCGGTGCGCTGCAGCATGCCCTTCGATAAGCGCCGCACAGGGCGATCAGCGGCATAGGCCACGCCGACCTGCTCCAGCACCTGCCGGGTGCGGTCACGTGCGGCCCGCGCGCCGAGCCCCGACAACCGACCGCAGAGCACAACAAACTCGCTCGGGGTCAGGTACGGGTAGACGTAGGGGTTTTCCGGCAAAAATCCGATGCGGCCGAGCGCGCGCCGGCTCGGCACCGCGTCGCCGAACAGCTCGGCCCGCCCACCGCTGGGGCTGATCAGCCCGGTCAGCATCTTGATCGTCGTCGTCTTGCCTGCCCCGTTAGGCCCCAAAAACCCGAAAATATCCCCACGATCGACCTGAAACGAGATGTCCTTCACGGCCAAGACGCGGCGCATGAAGAACCCTTGGCGGAATTCCTTCTTGAGGCGCTCGACCCGAATCACCGCATCTGTCACGTTACCCGTGGACGGTAGCGCTCATGGGTTATGGGGTAAAGGTCGTCGGCTTCGCTGGAAACGCCTGAAAAAATCGGTCGCCTGCGATTTTTCTGTGGGCGGCCAAAGGATGATAGAAAGCGTAGCCGGCTGCAGTCTCGTGCCGGCGGGGCCCCACCCCGGCTCTCGCCAAGCGTGCGTGAGTACGAACTGAGGAAAAACGAGGAAAGATGAAACGGGTAGGATTCGCGTCGATTTCGCTAGTGGGATCGCTTTGGGCAATGGGGGCCCAGGCTCAGCAACCAGCACCAGCACCGCCACCTCCTCCTCCCGCGGCGCCGGTACCGGCGGCAGCAGCGCCGGCACCGGCAGCAGCGCCGGCACCGGCACCGGCAGCCGCGCCAGCGCCGGCAGCCGCGCCAGCGCCAGCCACCGCTCCCGCAGCGTCGGGTTCGGCGAGCGGAGCCGTCAGCCTCGACGACGGGCTGCAAGGCGACGCCGACCTCAACCTCGGGGGTGACGACAAGCCCGCCGAGCCCACCGATTACGAGCGCCGTTGGCGCAAGACGTCGCTGCAGATTCAAAACACGGTCTCGGGGTCGACCGGCCTCTTGCACACGAGCGAAGCCGGCTCGGGCGCGCCGGGCACGTTCCGCATGTCACTCTCCGGAAGCTACTTCACCAGCTCCGGCTTCCTGTGCAACTCGGTCAACGTCTGCCCGACCTTCGGCAGCGAAGCGGCCGCGGCCGCCGACGAGATCGACGGCATGGGCGCACACCTGGGCATTTCAGCCACAATTTTGCCGTTTCTCGAAGGCTATTTGGGCTTTCACAATCGCGCGGTCAGCAACACGCGCAGCCGCCCGCAGCTACTGCAAGTCCTCGGCGACACCAACCTCGGCGTGAAGGGCTTCATGCCCAAGTCACCCGACTCGATGTTCTCGTTCGGTGGTGAGCTCGAGCTGTGGCTGTTGAACGGCACCGGCGGCGTTGGCCTCGACGGCGGCGGCACCAGCTTCGCCGTCAAGGGCCTGGCCACCGTCGACCTGAACAACCGCGTCAACGCCGACGACAACATCCCGCTGCGCTTCCACGCAAATTTTGGCTACAAGCTCGACAACTCGGGCCAGGTCATCAGTGATCTCGAGAACACCGCGCCGCCGGCAGGTCGCGGCGCCAAGATCTCGCGCATCGAAAGGTTCGGTTTGGAGATCAACCGCGTCGATTTCGTCAGCATGGCGTTCGCCGCCGAGTTCGATCACCCGATCATCCGCCCGTTCCTCGAGTGGTCGCTGGACATCCCGCTCAACCGCCAGAACTACATCTGCAATCTGGACGACGTGAAGCTGGCCGGCGAAGGCTGCTTGGGCGAGCATCAGGGTTTCAGCTCGTCGCCGTCGCGTTTGACGCTCGGCACGCGCGTGTTCCCCTGGGCCGATCATGGCCTGGCCTTGCTCGGCGCCTTCGACATCGGCACCGGCGCTACTAGCGATTTCGTCGAAGAAGTATCGCCCGAGCCGCCGTGGAACCTGTGGTTCGGCTTGGCCTACGCGGTCGACACCGTGGCACCGCTGCCGATCATCCAGCACGTGAAAGACGCGGCGCCGCCACCGGCACCGCCGGTTGCGCCGCACGCGTACGTCAGCGGCGTCGTCACCGAACGCGGCACGCAAACGCCAGTCGCAGGCGCGATCCTGCGCTACGACGGTCGTAACCTGACCGGCATGGTCGCCGCCGAGGACGGCACCTTCCGCTCGACCGATCTCGAGCCGGGCACCTACACGTTGAACGTCAGTGCGACGGGTTATCGCGACGGCCAGTGCGTCGCGACGGTTCCGCCGGCTGGCGGTGCCGCTCCGACTCCGGCCGCTCCAGCGCCGGCTCCGGTCGATCCCAGCGCTCCCACTCCCCCGACCCCGCCTGCCGTTTCGACGCCGGGTGGCGCGCCGACCAACGTCGGCGGCAACACCGTCGTCAACGTGATCTGCGAGCTCGAAGCGATGCCCAAGGTGGGCACCGTGGTCGGTGGCGTCAGCGACGGCGAAACCGGTCAGCCCATCACCGGCGCGCGCATCACCGTGACCGATCCGCTGAACCGCTCGCTGGATCTGGCGGCTGACAGCTCTGGCGGTTTCAGCGTCGGCAACGTCAAGCCCGGCACCGTGAAGCTGTCGGTCGAGGCCGCCGGTTACTTCACGAGCGCGCTCGAAGTGCAGGTCGAGCCTCGCAAAGAGGTTACGGCGCGCATCGTGCTCAACAAGCGCCCGACGGTACCCAACGTGGTGGTCGCCGGCCGCGAGGTCAAGCTGAAGAAGGAAGTGCACTTCCAGCACGACTCGGCCGACGTCCTGCCCGACTCGTTCGGCTTGCTCGAAGAGCTGGCCGAGTTGTTCAAGAACAAGCCGGAAATCCGCCTGGCGGAGGTACAGGGCCATACGGACAACACCGGCTCGGCCGTCTACAACCAGCGGCTCAGCCAAAGCCGCGCGCAAGCCGTCGTCGACGCGATGGTGCGGCTCGGCGTCTCGTCAGATCGTCTAGTCGCCAAGGGCTACGGTGCCGAGAAGCCGCTCGTGCCTAACAGCACCGACGCGAATCGCACGAAGAATCGCCGCGTGCAGGTCATCATCCAGCAGAAGTGAACAACTCCGCTGCAAGCGGGAATCACGAGCCGGAAACCACACGAAGGCGGCTCATCATTCATCACATTTGGGGCTGCCGCGCCGCAGCCTTCTTGCAGAAACTCACGTAGCGTCTCCGGGCCAACTGCGTCACCGTTTCGCGCTGCTGCCGTCCTGGTAGCTCGTGTCGAGTCGAGATTTTACAGGGAGATCGGGAGATCGGGAGTCCTGCGAGGGAACGCATTTTTTGTTTTGGAGGACCAAAACAAAAAATTTCCTTGGAGGTGTGCACGCGGCCACCAGCCGGCGTGCCTAGCTGTTTCGCGGGCGGCAGCGCGAACCCCAAAATTCACGCTCGCACGGCAGCGGCCGCTGCGGCTCGCTCCGGTCCGCACTCGCGCTCCGGTCCGCACTCGCGCTCCGGTCCGCACTCGCCCTCCGGTCCGCACTCGCCCTCCCGTAGGGTTGGGCCGCCCCCTTTTCGGCGCGTCAATCCGTATCGCACTTGCGACACACTTTGCTCAAGGAATTCGCGGCCGCGATTCGTTGGCATGACGGTGTCGCACTTGCGACAAGGTCAGCGGCTGCTGACGACGGTTTCGCAAGTGCGACACCGTCAATCCAACGAAAAGCGGGCCCGGATTAATTTATCAAATTGTGTGGCAAGTGCGAAAAGGAATTAAGCGCC
>JBBSAB010000167.1:0-12854 GCA_038252755.1 Polyangiales bacterium
AAACCAACTGGGCCGGTCACCTTGGATCCCAAGTTGATACGTCGCGTGATGGACTCCGAGTGTGACTAAGTGACCCACAACTAGATTCGAAGTCTCAATCCACGATGGATGTCGATCCCAATCGCTGGGTAACCATTGACACCTGGTTTCGCCATGCACTACAGGCTCGCCATGGCTAACTCTCTTGATGATCGAATCCGAGCTCGCGTTGAACAATTCGCTGGAGAACTCGCTGAGCTAATTCGCGAATCCGCGATGGAAACCGTGACTGCGGCGCTTGCTGGCGCCCGTCCGTCCTCGGGTCGTGGTGGTCGCCGTGCCGCTGTTGCCGTGGCGCCTGCCCGTGGTGGCGGTCGTGGCCGCGCCGCGAGTCGCGAAAAAGGCGCCAAGCGTCCACCGGATGAGATTGAGCGTCTCACGGGTCGCCTGCTCGACTACGTCAAAGGCAACCCCGGCCAACGCATCGAGCAGATCGCCGACGGCATGGGCACCTCCACCAAGGAGCTGAACCTGCCCGCTAAGAAGCTGATCGCCACCAAGCAGCTCAAGACCAAGGGCCAGAAGCGCGCCACGCAGTATTTCGGCCGCTAGAAGCCAACGCGCTGACGTCAACGAAAGAGGGCCCGCCGACGCGGGCCTTCGGCATTTCAGGGATCAGGTCACGTTTCGATGTTTAGAAACGCCCGGAAACGGACAGATCGAAGCCGCTCGGTCCCGCGGCGGCCCGCAGCTCAGCCGGCGCGTCGCGCTGCGGCCACAGCCAGTAGGTGAGACCGAGCGCCGCCGCCGAGACGCCAGCGGCAACGAAGCCTCCGGTGGCGAACGCGCTGGCGCGCGAGCGGTCCTTGCGGGCTTGGTCGAGCTCGGCGCAGCCGGGTCGTGGCATCGCGCAGGCTGTGCCGTCCGCATCCGTGCCCTCGATTTGATCGAGCACCATCTGATTCGCGGCTTCGTACCGCGAGTCTGCCGAGCCCCGCGCGAACGAGAAGCCGATGCCCGTCCCCAACGCCGCCGCGAGCAGCGAGGCCTCACCCACCAAGACGATGGTGCGCGTCGGCATCGAGCTAACCACAGCCTGCCTCTCGGCGCGCGGTGCAGCTAGGGCTGTGGCTGGCTGCGGAGCGGCAGCCGGCGGGCTAGACGGAACCGTCATCGTGACGGGCAATTCGATCGGTAACTGACGAACTTCGCCGGTTCCGAGCGCAAGCTCCGTCGTGAACGGTGTGCGACCGACCGCGACCACGTTCAGACGGTGCTTACCGGGGTTGATCGGCATGGGCACGCCCAGCACCGACCGCGACAACGCCTTGCCATCGAGCTCGACGCTGACGTTCTGCACATCGCTCGGCAGCTGCAGCGTCAAAAGCGCGACCTTGGCCCGAACCCGCTCACGAGCGCCGGCCAGCAGCTTTTCGACGTCGGCAGCTTTCATACCGCTATCGATCAGCTCGTGGGCCCGGTCGTACTCGACGAGCGCCTCCACGAAAGCGCCCTGCTCCTCTTCACAGCGCGCCAAGTGAAAGCGCATGCCGGGCGTGTCTTTGATGGTGGTGGCCTGGCGAAATTTCTCCGCCGCTTCGTGCCAGCGCGCGCCATCCTCCGCGACTCGGCCCTCGTCGAACAGCCGGCGCGCGACGCTCAGCTCTGAAGGAGTCGGCTCGCCTGCCGCGAACGCGCCAGGCGCCTGGAGCGCGGGGACGAGCGCCACAATCAGCGCCAGCAAGGGCTTTGAACCGAGGAATCGCATGAGCTAGACCGAGCGGATATACACCTGTCGGGCAGCGGCCTTCCGCAGTTGTGTGAAATCACACCCAATTTCAGTGATGCTAAATATTATGGACGCCGGGCCGACCCGGGTTAAACAAGTGGTCGTGCGCGTTTTCCGGGCCACCCTCGCTTCGCTGCTGATCCTCGCCTGGGTGGAGCTAGCGTCAGCTGCCAGCTCCCCTCGCTACCACGTCGTCGCAGCGGGCCAGCGCCTAGGCTCGATCGCCAAGCGCTACGGCGTGGGCGTCGACGCCATGTGCACGGCCAACGGCATCGAGCGCAACCAACGCCTGAAGGTCGGCGAGAAGCTGCTGGTGCCGTCCAAAGACGACAAAGACGGCAGCATCACCCGGCGCCAGTACGGGCCGCCGCCCGAACGCAAGGAAGCCCGCGACGGCGCCACCGCCGAAACCCTGCTCGCCAGCACGCGCGAGCCAGCGCGCCCATCGACGCACACCGTCTACGCCGGCCAACGCCTCGAGACGATCGCCAAGCGCTACCAGGTGAGCATCGACGCGCTGCGTGAGGTCAATCGCCTGCACCGCAACGCCAAGCTGAAGCCCGGGCAAGTCCTGCTGATCCCAGGCTCCTTGCCGGACGGCGGCTTATCTAAAGTCGACGACGACGACCATCACGCCAGCAACGCCAAGCTGCCCAAGAAGGGCTTCATGGATTTGTCCACGTACACCACCCGTTACCGCGGGGTCGTGTTCGACAAGAAGGGCAAGGTGGCGAATAGCGCCGTCGAGTCCATCTCCAAGCTGTTCGCAGCGACTGGGAGTCGGCCGCGCGTCGACCCGCGGCTGATCGCGCTCTTGGCCGATGTGAGTGAGCATTTCGGCGGGCGCCCGATGCGCGTCGTCAGCGGTTGGCGCGACCATTCGTATTTCGAGGATTCGCGGCACAAACACAGCCAGGCGGTCGACTTCAGCATCGCGGGTGTCGCCAACACGGTGCTGCGCGACTACGTGCGGCGTTTCAGGAACTGCGGCGTCGGCTACTACCCGAACTCGTCGTTCGTGCACTTGGACGCGCGCGAAGCGGCGGCGTACTGGGTCGACTACGCCGGTCCCGGCGAGGCGCCGCGCAGCAAGCCGCACCCCGACGTGAGCGAGAAGCTCGCCGACACTGAAGCCTCCGGCCCGATCGAAGAAGCCGGTGCCGACGTCGACGATCGGCCGACGAATGCCGCGCCCCCTGCCGGGCGGCCATCGAAACCCGACGCCGACATCACGACCGGCGCATCAAAAACGACGCTGCCCACGACAACCGCGCCGAACATTCCGACTTCCCCCTAGGGTTTGTCGCGCCTTTTTGCGGTTCCGGAGCAGCTATGCTTTTGTGCGTCGTCGTGTACTCCCGCCTTACCTTGCTCAAGGCCCCGCTGGCCGCGCTGGGGCTGCTCGCTTGGCTTCTGGCCGGCTCGGCCTGCAACTACCCCAAGCCGCCAGCCGCCTGGACCGGCGTCGCGCCAGCGCCAGTGGCGTCACCGGCACCGACCACGCCGCGGCCTCCCCCACCCCCGCCACTCCCTCCACCGCCTCCCAAGTGCGAGGATCTCGCCGAGAATTGCTCGGCCGGTGCGGAGACGAAGCTGGCAGTCGGCGACGGCGGTGCTTGGTTCACGCCGCCTGAAGGTTGGCACTACGCGCGCACGGCCACCGGCAGCGTCGCGGTCAACCCCGACGGCACCGCGATGATAGTCCTGACGCGCAGCGCGGACCCTGCGGATGTCGCGCCGCAGCTCGAAGCGATGGTCAATGAGCGCGGCGTCAAGAGCTTCAAAGCCGACAAGCTGAAGCGTCGCCTCAAGAAGCCTCAACAAACGTTGCCGGCAGGCGAAGGCAGCGTCGACCTGTGGGAAGTCGACAAGAGCCAACAAGGCGAATCGTTGTCGCTGGGCGACAAGGGTAGCGGCACGTTGCTGGCGCTCGTCGGCAAGCCCGCGCCGGAGCAAACGCTGGTCGGCTTCGGGTTCGTGGTCGAAGCCGTGGCCGAAGCCGAAGCACCGAAGATCATGCAATCGGTGCAGACGCTGCGGGGCAAGCCGTGATGCCCGCATTCGTGCTGTTCGGCGGAGCCGGCTGATGGCGCTAGGCCTGCTCGCTCCCGGCACCGTGTTGTCGGGGCGATACCAGCTCGCCGAGGTGATCGGCGAGAGTGACCTGAGCACAGTCTATGCAGCTTCCGACCAGCGCGGTCACGCGCAGGTCGCCGTGAAAGTGTTCGCGACCAGCGTGGCCGGCCGCGCCGCCGCGCTATCCGAATACCAGACGCAAGCTCGGCAAGCGTCCGGGCTCGGTGTCGAAGGCATCGCGCGCGCCTACGATTTCGGCATCGACGCCAACAGCGGCGCTCCGTTCAGTACCGCCGAGCGCATCAGCTGGGCGTCGCTCGACCGCCGCGTGCTGGCGCAAGGTCCGCTCGGCGTCGCGGAATTGAGCCGTGCGCTGGCGGTGTTGGCGCGAGCGCTCGACGCGGCCCACGCCGCGCGGCTATTGCATCGCGATCTCAAGCCGCAAAACGTCTTCATCTCGCCGGACAATCCGGAGTGGGTGCGCATCACCGACTTCGGGGCGAGCGCCGTGCGGCGTGGCGCGCCCGAAGCCATGGGCTGGGGCGGGCCGCCCGGTTACACGCCGCCCGATGCGGTGGACGCCGCCGCCCCCGGTACGCCGGGCGCCGACCTGTTTGCGCTCGGCGTGATCGCCTTCTTCGCGCTGACGCGCGCCACGCCGTTCCGCTCACTGCGCAGCCCCGGCTTCGATCCGAACGCGCATTGGTCGGAGCTGAATCAGCCGCTGAACCCGCTCAGCGAGCGCGGCAAAGAGGTCGGCGTCGCCCTCGATCCGGCGCTCGATCCTTGGTTCGCTCGGGCGCTGGCGCTGGCACCGCACGAACGCTTTCGCAGCGCTGGCGAGATGGCGCGTGAGCTTTCGATACTCGCGGATCAAGCCAGCGCACGCGGCGGCGGCGGGCCACGCTCGATGCCGGGCATCGCCGCGGCGATCGCCCAACCGCTGGTGTTTCAGCCCGAACCTTCGCCGGCCTCGCTCGGCTTGGCAGCGACTACGCCCGCCTCGCCGTCACCGCTTGCGGCGGCGGCGGCAGCCGCGTCGCTGCGCCCCGCCGCGCCGGCTCCGGCAGCTGCCACCTTGCTCTCGTCGGCGGAAGAGCCCATCGCCGGCCTGCCCAAGAAGGGCAGCACGCTGCCGTTGTTCCTTGGCTTGGGTGTCGTGCTGTTCGCTGGCCTCGCCTTCGCCGGTTACAAGCTCCTGAGCAAGGGCGGCACCGAGGCGCCGAGCGTGCCGAGCGCGGCCCCTGCGGTCGCTGCACCTTCCGCCGTCCCGACTCCGGTCGCGACTGGTCCTGCGCGAGCGCGCTTCACTTGCCAGCCGGAAGCGTGTGAGTGGGTGGTGTGCGACGGCAAGAACGTCACCGCTTTGAACGAAGAGATTGAGCTGACGCCGGGCAACCACGACTGCAGCGCCTCGAAGAACGGTTTCGGCTCCAAGGCGGTCACGTTCACGGCCACGCCAGGTCAGGTCAGCGCGGTACTCTTCGAGCTTCCGCCGCTCCCCGCCGCGACCACTCCCGCGGCGAAGCCCGCGCCCCCCGCGGCGAAGCCCGCGCCTCCCGCGGCGAAGCCCGCGCCTCCCGCGGCGAAGCCCGCGCCTCCCGCGGCGAAGCCCGCCCCTCCCGCGGCGAAGCCCGCGCCGCTCACCAAAAAGAAGAAGTGCAGCACGTTCCTCGGCTGCAAGTGAAACGACCTACCAGGCCAAGCTGGCAAGTTCGGGTTTAGGCAAGGCTTTGGCGAGCACGGGAGCGGAACGTACTCATGTACGTGAGCACCCGCGCGCAGCCAAAACGCAGCCCAAACCCGAAATCGCCAGCTTGGCTAGCGCCAGCGCTCTTTGAGGTAGGGGAGAAGGAGGTCGCCGAAACCGTAGAGTTGGTTGGCGTGCGCTGCCTTGTCCTGACCAGCGAAACCACGGACGTGGAACGAGCCTCGATCGGCGCGGGATGTCAGCTCCATGTCCGGGCGCGGTCCGGCCATGCTGACTTG
Organism: Polyangiales bacterium; assembly: GCA_038252755.1. Lineage (GTDB taxonomy): Bacteria > Myxococcota_A > Polyangia > Polyangiales > Polyangiaceae > PMG-095. The sequence continues at coordinate 5,834 of JBBSAB010000167.1, forward strand.
AATACGGCCAACACCCTCGGCGTCCAACAGGTAGGTGGAGGTTTCGGTGGTGCTGGCGTAGGGCGTCGCGATCGTCGAGTGCGTGATCGCGAATAGTCGCTTGTCGGTTACGGCCTGATCCGCGAACAACTCGAAGGCGGCCATTTGCGCCGGGTTCACCTGACGCTCGCGCTCGTTCCCGACGAAGCCGCAGTGCAGGCCGTCCGAGAGCAACACCGAGTCGATGCGAGCCGCGTCGGTCGAGCGATCGAGGATGCGCCAGACTGCGCCGTAGCCAGCGCTCCAAGCGCTGAGGCCGATGCGCTTCGGCGCGGCGGCGGTGGGGCACAACTCGCGAACGCCGTTGGTGATGTTCGTCACCAGCTGGTTGAACGTGCCGGGAGCCGCGAACGGATCCTCATACGCACCGGAGCCGATGCCCCAGTTGTAGATGACGAGGACGCCGTCGATGCCCGACTTATCGAATGCGGCCTCGAGCACCGGCGGCGCGCCGTGGAAATGGATCAACAGGTCGTACGGCTTCTGTGCAGCGCGACAACCCGCCGTCAAAGAGATCACTCGACTGCCCGGAGCGACACGACGCTTGGCCGCGTCGAGCGCCGGATCGAACTCGCGCGGTTCCTCGAGCGTGACGCTCAGTGTGCGATCGAGCTCGGCGCGCGCGGGCTCCATCAGGCCGGCAGGGAGCGGCTCCACGGACCCCTGGCCGCCGAGCTTACCGACGACGAGGAAGTAACCGAGGGCGATGGCTGCAAGTACGCGCATCGAGTCCATTGGTTATACCGGTCAGAATTTCCATCTGTAAACCTCAATCGACGCACTCGATCGGCTTGTAGGCTCCAGCCCACAGCACCACTCCTGAGGGTTTCACCGCATGTTTCCCGCGGAATCTGACGGTAGATATCGGCTCATTACATGTAGGACGCTGTCGCGAATAATCCTGGGAAAATTCATGCCCACACTGTGATTGTTCACAATCAGGGAATTTTCTTGCTCGATTGCGCGATGTAAGCAAAGTCGCGCGATATGCTCCGCGGCGCATGACGACGCGCGTGATCGGTCCCTACCTCGGTGGCCAGAGCGACAACGCCAAGGCGACACAAACGATTCGAAACCCGTACGACACGAGCGTCGTCGGTGAAGTGGGGCTCGGTGACGCGGGCGATTTGGAGACGGCGATTAGCGGCGCCGCGGCCGCGTTCAAGGCTTGGTCGCGAAGCGCGACGCATGAGCGCGCGTCGGTGCTCGAGAAGTTAGCGCTGTTGATCGAAGCCGAGCGCGACCAGCTGGCGCTCTTGATCGCGCGCGAGAGTGGTAAACCGATCCGCTACGCCAAGGCCGAAGTGGCGCGCGCCGTTTCGACGTTTCGACTCGGCGCTGCCGAAGCGCGCGTGCTCGGTGGCGAGGTGTTGCCGTCGGATCAACTGCCGGGCGCCGAAGGCCGGCTCACGCTGTTTCGGCGCGTGGCGCGCGGACCAGTCGCCGGGATTTCACCCTTCAATTTCCCGCTCAATCTGGTGGCGCACAAACTAGCGCCAGCGCTGGCCGTCGGCGCGCCGCTGGTATTGAAGCCAGCACCCCAAGCGCCGTTGACCGCGCATCGCTTGGCAGAGCTGGCAACATTGGCGGGGGCACCGGCGCACGCATTCAACGTCTTGCACTTGTTACCCGAGGTCGCGGAGCGGCTGGCGACCGACCCGCGGCTGCCGGTGCTGTCGTTCACTGGCAGTGACATTGTCGGCTGGCACCTGGAGAGCGTGGCGCGCAGAAAGCACGTGCTGCTCGAGCTGGGCGGCAACGCGCCGTGTTTGATCGACGAGACCGTCGATTTGGAGGCGCTCTTGCCGCGTGTCGTCGATGCCAGCTTCGCCAACGCGGGCCAGGTTTGCATCAAGGCGCAGCGGCTGTTCGTGGTGCGTGAACGTTTTGCGGAATTCAGCGAGCGCTTCGTAGCGCTGACGCGCGCGTTGCCGACCGGCGATCCGCTCGACGAGCGCACCGTCGTCGGACCAATGATCGAGGCGCGCCACGTGACGCGCGTGCTCGGGTGGGTGAAAGAAGCGATGCGCGGCGGTGCGCAGCTGCTGTGCGGCGGCAACGCGGACGGCAATGTCGTAGCGCCGACGGTCTTGACTGGCACTTCACCGGAGCAGCGCGTTTGCAAGGACGAGATCTTCGGCCCAGTGACGATCATCGAAGCGGTCGACAGCTTCGACGCCGGCCTGGCAGCGTGCAACGCCTCACGCTTCGGCATTCAAGCGGCGGTCTTCACGCGTGATCTCGGGCGCGCTCTGACCGCCTTCCGCGAGCTGGATTTCCCCGGCGTCTTGATCAACGACGCCCCCACCTTTCGTGTCGACAACATCCCGTACGGCGGCGTTCGCGACTCCGGCTGCGGGCGTGAAGGCGTTCGGTTTGCGATCGAGGAATTTACGGAGCCGAAGCTGTTGTCGATGCGGGACCTGAGTTAGCAGTTTGGAGTTGGGACTTGGCCGCTGCGAAAGAGCGGGCCGAACCTCAACTATGGGCCGGGCGTTACGAAAACGCCGTCCGAGTCTGCATCGACGTAGATCGGATTACTGAAACCGAACGGTTTGATCCATTTGCCGGGCAGCGCGTCGTTCATGAATTTGTCGCCACGGGCGACCACGACTAGCCAGGTATCGGCTTTGAATTCGAGATCGAGCGTCAGGTTCCAGACTGGCTTACGCAACGACTCGTCGCGCGTGCGGTCTTCAACTTTGGCGCCGTTGGCGTAAACCTCGACACGAGAAACATCGATCCAGTCCGGCGCACGCAAACTGATCGCCAGCGACACACGTGAGCCCTGCACGGTGTCGCCCGGGCCCGCGCTGCCGTTAGCGGTCGGCAACACGAAGATGCCGCACGAAACCACGGCATGGCCGCCGGTCAACGCGCGCGCGACCTCGAGCGGCGCCACGTGAAAGAGGTCCTGATCCGGCACTCTCACATACGTGCGCGGCCAGCCCGCCCACTGAAATACGACGTGATGCGAGTCCGAATTGCCGACCGCCGTGTAACGATGACCCACGTTCAACAGCTCGAACCACTCGCGCAGATTGCGGTTGAATACGCTCGGATCCTCCAAATCGAAGCCATTTGTGACCTCGAGCGTGTCGAAGGCAAAGCTGAACTCGGGCGATTCAGCCACGCCCCGCTTGGTGTCGACCTCGCCACGGTTGAAGTAGCCGACGCCAGGCATGCGCGGATGATTGACTTGCAACACCGCCTGCGGCGCGCGCGCGCGCACGACCGCAAAAATCTCCAGCGGCGACGTCTCGTGCGTCTGCGGCACCTCAAGCGACTGCGGGTACGGGTAGGCGTTGAAATGCCCCCAGCTCAGCGTCGTAATTTCGACGCCGGTCATCGACGCCAGCTTGCCCTGCAGGCGCTCACTGGCAATCGCCTCGGCGTAGTCGGTCACGTGATTGTGATCGGTTGGGACGGCGAGTTCGATGCCCTCGGCGGCCAGCGTCAGCACGCGGTCAGTCAGCGGCACGTGTGAGTCGTTGCTGGGTGAGGCGTGAACGTGAAAATCAGACGCCAGGTAGCCGCGCGTATCGACTGTGCGCACCAGCTCACCGCGGAAGGTCGCGCCCAGGTCCGCGTTGACCTCCAGCTCTTGGCGCGGCATCGAATACTCAGGACCGTGTGTGGCCAACACGTCGTAGCGCCCGGCCGGCAGCTCCAACGACCCGGCGCCGGTCAACGAATACAGCATGTTCTTCGAGCCCGATTCGTGCGCGCCGGGCACCAAATCCGGATCTTTGGTCGGGGCCACACCGCGCACCAGCAAGCGCCCGGACAGCGGCTGCTCCTGCTCGTCGGTCAGCAGGTAGCTGAGCGTACCGGCGCGCGGCGGTACCAGGTTCAGCCGGAGGTGGCCCCCTTCGCGCACGCTGCCCAGCTCCTCGTCTTCGCCACCGGGCGCCTCCAAAACGAAGCGATATTCCCCGGCAGGCAGCGGTAGCTCGAAGGTGCCATCGACCGCCGCCGGCACGGTCAACACCGTGCGCCCGTCCGGGTGGCGCGCGGAGATCGTGGCCCAGGTTTGCGGTGGGTGCAGCGCACCGCGCGCGTAACCAACCACCTTGTTCAAGCGCTGCCACGCCAGCTCGGCTAACTTGCCAAGTCCGCCCTCGACAGCGATCGCATCGCGCCGGAATTCGCTGCTGCCGCCCGGCAGAAGGTCCACGCTCGCGCCGAGCGCCAGCTCGCCCGACGGTCCCACCACGTCGAACTGGAACGAGGTCTGCGCGGGGCGATCGAGGAAGACGAAACCGTAGCTGCGCTTTTTCCCGGCGCGCCCGAGCCACGGCACGTCGGCGCGCGTCGCAACGTGCACTTGCCCTAACCGCGGCGCAAACGCCGGTGTCCCGGGCCATCGCCCGCGGTCGCCGACCTGCACGCCGCCGACGCGCTTGCTGCTCACGTTCGTCAACGTACTGACCAGCTCGACGAAGTCCTGCTTCGGAGCCAGCCGGTACTCGGTTCGCAGCTCGAAACGTCCGTCGCGCGACGCCTCTTCGACCGCCAGCACCGGGCACTCGCCGGCCTTATCCACTTCGACGCCCAGCATGCGCAACGGCACCGGGTTGCCCGCAACGTAGACCACGCTGCGCAGCTCGATCAGCTCATCGTCGGACTCGTGACTGGTGCCGAAATCGATCAGCGCGCCGTAGCGCTGGTGGCGCTCCATGCCGTTGCCGTCGTTGCCAATCATCAACCGCAGTCGGTCGGACTCGAGCACGAAATCGCGCGCGTCACCCGACGCCGCGTCACCGCTGCCAGCGCGCGAAGCCGCCCAGCGAACGCTCACGCCGCCGCCTAGCAAGGGCAGCGACAGCTCTTGGGTCGCCGCCGCGCGCGGCCGCATCTTCGCCCAAAACCAGCCGCCAATCCCGAGCGCGCTCGCCATTACGGCGGCACAAAGCAGGATCACCCGACGGGACACGCGGGCACGATAGCGCGCCTTGCAGCCGCCGTGCTCGTCTGGTACCGCCCCGCCGTGCCAACGCTTATCGAGCAGGCTGTCGCCCGGCGCCGAACCTTCGCCATCATCGCGCACCCCGACGCCGGCAAGACCACGCTGACTGAAAAGCTCTTGCTGTTCGGCGGCGCCATCCAGCTGGCCGGAGCCGTCAAGGCCCGCGGCGACGCTCGTCGCGCGCGTTCCGATTGGATGAAGGTCGAACGCGAGCGCGGCATCTCGGTCTCGGCCTCGGCGATGACGTTCGAGCACGACGGCTGCGTCTTCAACCTAGTCGATACCCCGGGCCACCAAGACTTCAGCGAGGACACGTACCGCTCGCTGACGGCCGTCGACTCGGCGATCATGGTGCTCGATGCCGCCAAGGGCATCGAAGAGCAAACGCGCAAATTGTTCGAGGTCTGCCGGCTGCGCAACGTTCCGATCATCACCTTCATCAACAAGCTCGATCGCGAAGGCCGTGAGCCTTTCGAGCTGATGGATGAAGTCGAACAGGCGCTGCAGCTGCAGGTGACGCCCGTCAGCTGGCCGATCGGCATGGGTCAACGCTTCTTGGGTTGCTACGATCTGCGCCGCGACCGCCTGGCGCTGATGGAGCGCGTGAAGAACCGGGCCGGCGACGAAGGCGAAATTTGCAACGGCTTGGACGATCCCAAGCTCGACCAGCTGCTGCCAGAGTGGGCGACCAAGGCCTTGCGCGAAGAGGTCGAGATGGCGCGCGCCTTGTGCCCGCCTCTCGATTTGGACGAGTACCGCGGCGGCCATATGACGCCCGTCTTCTTCGGCAGCGCCGTCAACAACTTCGGCGTGCGCGAGCTCCTGCGCGGCCTGGCCGACCTGGCGCCGCCTCCGCGGCCGCAAAAAGCACGCGAACGCGACGTCGCGCCAACCGAAGACAAGGTGAGTGCGGTCGTGTTCAAGGTGCAGGCCAACATGGACCCCAAGCACCGGGACCGCATCGCCTTCGTGCGCCTGTGCTCGGGCCACTTTCGGCGCGGCATGAAGCTCACGCATGTGCGCTCGAACTCGATCATGGCGTTGAACAACCCGGTCAGCTTCTTCGGGCAGGACCGCGAGACCGCTGACGAGGCCTTCGCCGGCGACATCCTCGGCATCCCGAATCACGGCAAGCTCGGCATCGGAGACACGCTGACCGAGGGCGAAACGCTGACGTTCACCGGCATCCCCAGCTTCGCGCCTGAGCTGTTGCAACGCGTTCGCCCTACTGACCCGATGCGCGCCAAACACCTCGGCCGCGCACTCGAGCAGCTGGCCGAAGAAGGCGCCGCACGCATCTTCAAACCGCGCATCGGCTCCAACCACATCGTCGGCGTCGTCGGTGCGCTGCAGTTCGACGTGCTCGCCGACCGCATCAAGAGCGAATACGACATCCCGGTCGCGTTCGAGACCGCCGGCCTATTCACCGCGCGCTGGATCGAAGGCGGCGACGCCGTCACGCTCAAGAAATTCGAAAACGGCAACGAGGGCTACCTCGCCGACGACCACACCGGCGCCCTGGTCTTCCTCGCCCGCAACTCCTGGCACCTCGAAACCACCCAAAAAGAGTGGCCCCAGCTCAAGTTCGCCAAAACCAAAGAGCAGTAGCCGCCCGGCTCGAGCGCGAGCGGGCGAATCAACAGGGAGTCGGGGAGTTGGGGAGTTTGCAACCCGAGATTTTTGGGTGGGCGAGCAGTTAGCCTCGACGCGACCAGCCCGCCCCATCGCCCGATCACGCCTGGCTCCCCGGGCAAACGATGTTTTGTTTGGTCCTCCAAACAAAACATGCGCTTCCTGCTCGCCCTCCCCGCCTCCCCGACTCCCCGGCTCCCTCTGAGCATTGGTCTCATTTCGCGATTCGAGCAGCGAGAAAACAGGAAGGCGGGAAGGCGGGAAGATTTCTGTTGTTCGAACAGGCGCCTGAGGCCCAATCGCGATCCCCCGGCGTCCAGTTGCCAGTACCACCCACCCTAAATCTCGGCCTTCCCGTCTTCCCGCCTTCCTGTTGTCCCC
>JBBSAB010000168.1:0-12792 GCA_038252755.1 Polyangiales bacterium
CTGGCGTGTAATTTATCTTATGTTAACGAACACTTAGCGAGATTTGCGAGGTGAGAAGCGTCGCATGACGTTGTGGGCGGGGTCAACGGCAGCGGGGCGAGCTCTCAGGTGCCCGATGGCGTTTAGGTTTCCTAGTCTCCAAACGCTTCCAAGTCCGCCGCCTGACGTGCCACCGCTAGCGAACGCTCCGGCGGCAGCGGATGCTTCCGACCGCGAAAGATTGACGTCACATCGCAGCAACCCCGCCTGCGCGGGGTGTCACAAACTGCTGGATGCGGTGGGTTTTGGGTTGGAAAATTACGACGACCTCGGGCGCTACACCGCAACCGATAGTGGCGGTCACCTCGTCGACGCGCGTGGGGCGCTGGCCGGGTTCGCGCCGGAGGATTTCGACGGCGCGCCAGAGCTCGCCGCAAAGCTGAAGGGATCCGACGCTTTCTCGAGCTGCGTTTCTTTACAGCTGTACCGATGGGCAACAGCTCGTCCCAACGAAACCGAGGATGACTGTGCGGTTGCCGGGCTCTGGGACCAGTTCAAGAGCTCCGGCTTCGACTACCGGTCGATGCTCTCGGCGCTGATCAAAAGTGAAGGGTTCCGACACCGGAACGTCAAGCAACCATGAGGCCGCGATGAAAAATTTTCGTTTGGATCGTCGTGCGGCCTTGCGTGGAGCCGGCACCCTGATTGCCCTTCCGCTGTTGGACGCCATGCTGAATGACCGCTGCCAGACGTTCAAGACCGCTACGGCAGCGGAGGCAGCTCCTCCGACTCGCCTGTTCGTCTGGTCTTTTGGCAACGGGACGCGCATGAACGTGTGGCAGCCGCAAGGAGCCGAAGGCTCACTCACGAGCGCTGGTCTTTCTCAGGCGCTTTCGCCGCTCGGCGCTCAGGGTGGGACTGACCTCACCAGCTCGCTTACCGTCGTCACGGGCCTCGACCACAAGCAAACGGTGTTGTCCGGTGCCCACGATGGCGTGTTCATCGCCAACGGGGGCCCCAACGTAAAGTCTAATTTGTCGGGTTATCCGTTGCCCGGTGGCCCTTCGATCGACCAAGTCGCGGGCGACGCCATCGGCGCCGCCACCCGGTTGAGGGCGCTCCCGATTTCCAACGACAAGGACGAGCTCATCAATTGGTGCATCCTGTCCTGGTCCAAAACGGGCTCGCCGATACAGCCGTACCGCAGTCCTAAAGTCGTTTTCGATAAGCTGTTCGGTGGCGCCATGCCAGACGCCGGCAAGCAGCGTCAGGCTCTGTATGACAAAAGCGTTCTCGACTTCGTCCTAGCAGACGCGACCCGACTCAGCTCACGGCTGGGGAGCGCTGATCGCGCGAAGGTCGAGGAACATCTGGAGGCTGTCCGGCAAGTCGAAAAACAGTCGAGCGACGCGAGCGTAGCGTGCGTCGCCACCGCAACTCCGGATGAAGCCGGAGACGACTTCGTCAAGCGGGGACGGATTTTCGCTGACCTGATGGTGCTCGCAATGAAGTGCGACATCACGCGCTTTGGCACTTTCCATTTGCAGAACTCCGACGGCAACCAAGTTTGGCCGGGAATGTCATGGCAAGATCACACCGCGTCCCACGACGCCAGCGACGACGTCGTGCTCGAGATCACGCGCCGAAAAATGGCCGAATTTCGCTACTTGATCGAAAAGATGGCCGCAACCGTCGAGGGCGATCGGACCTTGCTCGATCATTCGATGGTGCTGTGCACGAGCGAAATCGGCCAGGGAAACTCGCACAGCACAGACAACCTTCCCGTCGTGATTGCGGGGCGCGGTGGTGGAATGGCGTCCGGTCGATTGCTGAAGCGCCCGCGTGCCAACTACAACGACATGTTGTGCTCGCTGCTCAACTACGCAGGCGTTCCGCAGCAGGCATTCGGCATTGAGGGCAAGGGGCCGCTGGCAGGTCTTTGAGCGAGGCAAACCGGGTGTCACTGCGCAATCTCGAGAACCAGCGGCTGGTCGGATACCTCAAGCACCAGCACTTGTGTCGCCGGAATTTCCTCGTCGGTAGCGTCGACGGGGAGGTGCAGCGTGAGCCGCGATACCGTCGAGCGCAGCGCCAGTGATACTTTTTGAGACGACTCGAGATCGCGCCTGGCTTTCGGATCGAAGCTTGCCCGATTGAGCCAAACAACCAGGTAAAACCTTCCGTCGCGCTTCTGAAGCAAGGTGTGCTGAAGCTCGGGCGGGGCACCGCTCAACTGGTAGTCGAGACGCTGCGCCGGAAATGATGCACCAGGATCACTCAGCAGCTGGATGAGTCTCTTCAGCGCAAAAAACTGAGCCTTCGGCGTACCGTCACTCGCCAAGAGTCCGAAGTTCAGATCCGCGACCTCGTTGCTGGACGCTGCGTCTGCAAACTCGTAAAGGAAGACTTTCTCGAATCCACGATTGTAGTACTCGAGCATCAAGCGCAGCTCGTACTTACTAGCCGCTCGCTGCGACACTGCGGGGATCCAGTGCTGACCGTTAGGCATCGGTGTGGTGTGGTAGCCGGTTTCAGTGGCGCATAGCGGCTTGTCCGGACCGGCATTGACTCGCATGCGTGGGATGTACCAATCATCCAAGCGGAAGGTGGGCGGCCCGCCGTCGGGATAGCTGTGCGTGTTCGCACAGTCGCAACCGTCCACCAAGCCGACGCTCAAGGTATTGTCGGGGAAACTGAAGCCCGCCATCAGCACCGGTAGATGACGCGTGTCGGAGTCACCCTTGATCGCCGCGTAAAGGTCGTTTTGAAATGCCGCCACGACGCCTGGGAATCCGATGCCCTTGTACGTTCGAGTGCTAGCGTCTGGGTAGGCGGGGAGGCCATTGCGAAAGCCATGATCGAGCTCGTTCGGTCCCTCAATCGAAGCCGCCACCGAAATCGCTTTCTTGGTCAGCGCGAGTGCGGTACCGACGTCGAGTTCCTGGACGAGCAGATCGAAACGAACGCCGAGCGCAGCCAACGCCATCTGGCGCTGCAGAGCATCAGCGTTGGAGCTGAGCGCGTCGCGCCAATTCCGAATTCCAAGCTCGGCCGTCCGCGGCGCGATAGCCGCATCGAAGAGCCTGATGTAGACCGAGCCGTCGTAATTCAGGTGACCGTTCACGCCAATGATATCCACGAACGAGTCCGCAGCTCGGGCCGGCTCTCCTTCCGCTGCTGCGGGTTGGCCGCCACCCGAAGATCCCGCCGGGCCAGATCCACCGCCCCCGGCTGCCGGAGCCCCGCCTGCGAGCGATCCGCCGGTGGCCGGGGCTGCGCCACCGCCACCAGCTTGGGTTGCAGGTGTTCCCGCACCAGTCGATACGCTCCGCGCAGCGCCCGCCGTCGCACCGGCCGCGGCGGGACTATCGGATGAACACCCGGCGGCGCTGCCGCCCAGTGCAATCAACGCCAACACGCACGCGCGTCTAGACTTATGTAGGTTCATGACTAAATCATCGGCTCAGTAAGCGCGTTTCGGGTACCTTGCCTATTTGTGGGGTTTCTCTGCCTGGCGATCGAGCACCCCTGCACGGTCCAGATCTGGTAGCTCTCGACGGTTCGTCACCGCAGCCAGGGTCCAGCGTGAACAATTCGTTTCGCAGAGCTGGTGCACCGCGATGAAAAGCAGCCACCTGGCAGGATGGCTCGTGAAAGTCTTGGCCCTAGCCTGGACCATGGTGTGCTTTGCCGCGAAGGCGCACGCTGCGACTCACCTCGAAGTCGCTTGGGCGGCGCCTGCTGTTTGCCCCTCCGAGTTGGAAGTCGAGCAGCGGCTGCTCAGGCTGCGTACGGACGAGACCGCAGGCGCCGAGCTCCAAGTTAGCGGCACCATTGACGAGCGCGCTGGGCAGTTTCACCTTCAGCTGGCTACGAAGCTAAATGGCCGCTCCGGACAGCGCGAGCTCGTCGGTGAAACGTGCGAAGAGGTAACGCAAGCCGCGGTCGCCGTTTTGGCCCTCTTGCTCGATGCCGAAAGCGCGCCTGCAGAGGGTTTCCCGGCGCCGCCAGTCTCGCCGCCCGTGGTTCATGGTTCGGAATCAAAACCACGAGCGAGCGCGCCAGCGAGTCTCCGGCGAGCGCGGCCAGGAAGGCCAAAATATTTCGTCGCCGCTGGCGCTGGAATGGGCGGGTTTCTGCTGCCCGAGGTAGCGATCACGTTTGAGGGGCGTGCCGGTATTCGTGGGTCTGCTTGGAGCCTTCAGGCGCTGGGACAACTGTGGCCAGCGCGCCCCGCACAGGTGACCTCGGTCCCGCGCGCTGGCGCCGAGGTGTCGATGCTGAACGCCGGCATCCTCGCTTGCCGCGAGCTGCCCGTCAGCGCCCGCGTTTGGCGACTTTGCGCTGGGGTCGAAGGAGACTGGGCCAGGGCGCGCGGTTTTGGCGTCCAGGAAGCTCGCTCGGTGCAAAAATTTGGTCTGGCGGGGGTGCTTGGGGTTGGCTTGAGCATTCGAATCTCCCGACTATTGTCGCTTGGCTGGAATCTCGAGGCGGTCGCGCCATCGTCACGGCCGCGCTTCGTGCTGGACAATGTGGGTCCAGTCTTCAGGCGGTCGGCTTTGGGCGCGAGGACGACGCTCGGGCTCGAGATCGTCTTTTGATCACCCGAGGTAAGGCTGAGCGGCAACTCACTCTCTACCGCTCATGTATGGTGCGACTTTGGAGCCCCTCCGTTCGGACATGAGCGATAGCGACGAGCGCGCCGGGACCGGTTTGAGCTTCGAGGCGGTCTACGAGCAGCATTTCGACTTCGTGTGGCGGACGATGCGGTACATGGGCGTCCCTGAAAGTTCCGTTGACGACGCCGTTCAAGAAGCCTTCCTGGTAGTGCATCGGCGACTCCACGAGTTCGAGGGCCGGGCCAGCATCCAGACGTGGCTTTTTAGCATCGTCCACAACATCGCTCGCTTCCAACGCCGCACTCTGCAACGACGCACGCGCCACATCACCACACTCGATCAGCATGAGCTGGAAGAGATTCCGAGCGGTCCAGGCGGCCCGTTCGACGCTGCCCAAGCCCGGCAGGCTGCCAGTCTGCTGTCCGAGCTGCTCAAAGAGGTCGATGACGACAAACGTGCTTTGTTCGCGCTGATCGAGCTCGAACAAATGAGCATGCAGGATGCTTGCGGCGTGCTTGGCGTCAACATTCACACAGCTTCTTCACGGTTGCGTCGGGCCCGCCGGCAGCTCCAGGACGCGATTCGTCGCTACAAAGCTCGACAGAAGTGGAGGGAAGTGTGAACGAGGATGAGCTAGACCAGCTGGTGCGCAGGGCTCGACCCGGCTTCCAACCGCGGGCGGAAGCCAAGGCACGACTGCATCGGTCCTTGGTGCAAAAGTTAGCGGTGGGCGGCACCGTGCTTGCTAGCAGTCGCACGGGCTGGGCCAGCGTCGCCACCAAGGTTCTGCTGGGCGTGGGGGGCTTGAGCGTCGTGGCGACTGCGTGGATACTGAAGCCAGCCCCTACGGCTCGAAGTCGGAACGCGGTTACTCCCCCTGACACGGCCTTGGGGACAGCCCCTCGAACCGTGGTTTCGGGGCCAGACCTGCTGGAGCAACCAACGGCCGTGGGCACGTCGGCACCGCCGACTCCGACTGCCGTCCAGAAGACGGCGCGCGCCGCGACTAAGTCGGACAGCCTGTTGGCAGAAGAGTCGGCTCTGCTTCTCGATGCACGCTCGGCGCTGCGCGCGGGGAAGCCGAGCGCTGCGCTTGCCTTGCTGTTGAGCTACGAGTCACGCTTCGAGCGTGGCGTTCTTCGGCAGGAGGTTCAGGGCACACGCATCTTGGCGCTGTGTGACCTGGGTCGCGTTGCGGAGGCCAAGCGCGGGTCAAAAGAGTTCATGAAACGTTGGCCGAACTCGCCGATAGCGGCGCGACTGTCGATGTCTTGCGTTGCAGGGGGGTCGGGTAGGGCTGAGTGATGGGCCAGTCGGGAGACGAGCGCTTTACGAGTTGGAGTGTTGCCGGGGTCTGTGTTGCAACCCTGATGTATAGCGTCGGTTGTGGCTTTTCGGGTGACGTCAGCGTCGGTGGCAACCGGGTTGGCGCTTTGAAAGGCGCGGCGGGCGACGTTGGAATCGGCGTTAGAGCCGCCGACACGGCCGATTCGTTCGTCGACCACCTCGGCATCAATACGCACTTTGGCTACACCGAGTCGTCGTACGCGACTCAGCGAGAACAAGCGGTATTGCCCGCCTTGGATGACCTCGGAGTGCGGCATGTCCGCGAGAAGGCACCCTTGCCCGATCAAGCAGTGCTCGATCTGATCAGCGCCGGTCGCGGTGTGCTATTGGTCTATCAAGGTTACCCGATCGCTCAGGCCGTTGCGTTGGCCAAGCAGCTGGGGCCTCTGGTTGTTGAAGGTGTCGAGGGGCCATCCGACACCGACTATGGGCCCGCGAACTACAGCTACGACGGGAAGACGTTCCCGGAGGGCACGCGAAGCTATCAGCAGCAGCTGTTCGACGCTTTCGGGAGCGATCCCGACCTCTCGAGCTTGCCTATGCTCCTACCGACGGTTTATGAAACGAAGAACGCGACATTGCTCGGACCGCTCGATTCTGGCACGCACTGCAACGTTCATGCTCGAAAGCCTCTCGCGGGGACGCCGAGCGACGACATCGACCTCTTGATTGCTTCCGCCCGCGTTATTTGCGGCCCTTCCCGCCCCGTGATGGCCACGTCTGTGGGCTATTCTAACCCCGGCTCGCAGGATGGCAGCGTCTCGGAGATCATCGCCGCGAAGTATTTGATGAGGGCGGCACTAGAATCGTTCATGCGTGGTGTGCGGCGCTTCTACGTGTACGAGCTTATCGATGAGAAGCCCGACCCGGGCGGCGAAACTGCGGATCTTCACCGCGGCCTGCTGCGCTCCGACGGCACGAAAAAAAAGGCTTTTGCCGCACTCGCCAACTTGATCGCGGTGCTCGCTGATCCGGGAGCGGATTTCGAGCCCACCACGCTAGCCTACGCCCTCCACGGGCACACCGAGCTGATCCACCAAGCGCTCTTGGAAAAGCGTGACGGAAGCTTCGACCTGGTGTTGTGGCAAGACGTGCAGAGCTGGGACACGGTCAGCAGACAGGCTTTGCAGATCGAGCCCCTCGAGATTGAGATCCAATTGGCAAGCGTTGCCCAGTCGGTCGTGGTGTTCGAACCGCTCAATTCTTCCGAGCCCGTGCTCCGACGGACGTCCACGGAACGAATAAGCTTGGCGGTGGAAGATCACCCCCTCGTCGTGAGCATCACGCCGTAATCCGCTTTTCTAGCAACTAACATGCTGCTGGTGAGGACGCGATGTGCCTAGCGCGACCAGAATCGGAACGCGATCGGGAAGTCCGTCCCCGGCCTTTGGGGCCAACCGGAGCAGGTGTCCAGCGTTTTTTCGTAGCCGTAAGAGATCCCCACCGCAAACACGTCGGTGTCACAGGAAGATGGATCTTGGAGAACGATGAGCGATGTGGAGCACAGCGCGCCCCCAAAATCACCCCAAGTCTTACACCCTGCCCCGTTCTTGAACTCGATGACGAGAGTAGGCCCGCTTGGCTCCTGAACGAACGCCGCCATCGGCGCTGAGAAGAGCGCGCGCAGCGACTTTCCGCGAACCGCGGCGCTTACCTCATTGACGATGACCATCACGTCATACGCTTCGCCCGCGATGGCTGCGTTAGATCCGTCGAAGCGCAGATCGCTTGCGATGGTGAGCGCGCTATACGCACGATTGACGCAAGCGTGCTCGTAGCAAGGGTCAGCGGGCAAGCCCTCGCCTTTCAGCCCCGCTCCAGGAGCAAGGCTCGCGAGCAAAGTCCAACCGCCACCCTGCGTGACCATGTCGCAGTAGGTCGTGAACGGCGGCTCGCCGTTCATGCCGTCGGGATCGATCAAGTAGGGGCCGGACTCAGCTTTCGGATCGGCGGTGAGCACCGAAAAACAGCTATTGGGCGCGACCTTCGCAGCGTTGCCTGCCACTCCGACGCTACCACCGCTCTCGGCGGAGCCGCCCCCTACCACGGCGCCGCCCGAGATCGCGCCGGCGCCCATGCCAGCCAAGCCGCCTCCACCGCCGCCCACGTCCTTCGCTCCATCGCTCAAACCATAGTCGGGAAACGCGCACCCTGACGCCAGCACGCTTGCACCCATCAGTAACCAACTACGGCGAAGCGACTGTAAATACCGGACCAAGAACAACGTGCCACGAAGCGTATCTTGGTGCGCTAGGAGTCACAAACCATAGTGTGCAGCGCGCGCGCGGCGGGATGGCCGATGACGGCGCACGCACCTTGTCCGCAGTTATCCGACATCTGCGCGGCTCCCCACGTGCCACGACCGTCCCGGCGCCCGCGGGTTCGACCCCGTTGTCGATGAAGATCTCCGTCGCCAGCGAGCGCGCCGTGCTCGCATCGCGCAGGCGCTGGGTGTGCAGTCGCACTGGGCGGAGCTGCTGCCCCCGCTCCGACGGCGCCGCGTTGACGACCAGGCATACTGCACGTAGGTGCCCTCTGTCGGGGCAAGCGCCGCGTCGTGGGTTCCGCGGGTCGCCGCGACCGGTACGATGAGTGCCACGGGAAGGCACGCCGCCCGCCTCGACGCTGCCGGACCACGCGGCGTTCGTCGTCGGTCACGCCTCGACCGCCAATCCCCCAAAATGTTGCGGACCAAAGACGAATAGCGCACCGCGGGAGGCGACGAGCGGCAACGAACCTAACTAAAGAAGACTGGCCCGATCCGCAGCCAACCGCTCCCCACGCATGCTCAGCTGACAACTGGCAGCGCGCTGCGTTCGATGAACGTTGCGGAGCGCGGTGCCGTAGCTCATGCACCCTAGAGAGACCTCCCATTCCATGAACCGTACAGCTTGGTTGCTCGGCGTTGCGACTTGCTTTCCTGCGCTGCTCTGCGGTTGCACCGCAGAGCCTGCGTCAGGTGACGCTGCAGCTGGAACATGGGCGAAACTGCCGGGCCACGTGCTGGGCGGCGGCGGCGCGGGTTCCGGCGGTGCCGCAGCAACAGGCGGCGACAACCTGATGATTAACGTGCTGATGGACACAGCAGGAACGTCCACCGCTGGCGCGCCGATCAGACTCACCAACATCACTCAGACCGAGGTCGGCGGTTACCAACGTGGCGATGAGCTCGTCGGCACCACCGAGCTGCCGGCGACGGTTGCCAGCAATGAAGGCTGCGGCGTCATCGTCGGTATCGTGCGCGACTTCAACACCGCCGCGGCCGATAGACACCCCGATTTCGAGGCCTTTAGCGGCGACACTGTGACCAAAGGCCTGGTCGCTCGCGAGCTCGACGCCAATCGCAAGCCGGTCTACGCGTCCCATTGCGAGGCGACACCCGACGCCACGCTGTGCCCCAATGGACAACAGACCACGACGCAAGCCGCGTTCAACCAGTGGTACCGCGACATGCCCGGCGTGAACCACTCGTATTTACTCTATTTCCAGATGAAACCGCTCGGCGACGTCGTCACGTTCCAAAGCGAAAATTTCTTTCCGGTCGATGGGGTGGGTTTCAATGACACGTACCAGTCGCCCGACGGCAAGATGCACAACTACGGTTTTACGACCGAGCTGCACGTCAAGTTCAAGTACTCCGGTGGCGAGTCGTTCACGTTTGACGGTGACGACGACGTGTGGGCGTTCATCAACGGGCACTTGGCGATTGATCTGGGCGGGCTCCACGGGGCGCGCACCGACACGCTCGTGCTCGACGATCGCGCCGCCGAGCTTGGGCTAGTCAAAGGCAACGTCTACCCGCTTGAGCTATTTCACGCCGAGCGCCATTCAGTCGGATCGCATTTCCGTATCGACTCCACGCTTTCGCTGGTCGACTGCGGCAGCGTGCCGGTCGTGAAATAGCCAACTCGACCGGTCCAAACGAAGTCGCGGCGAACCCTGGCCTTCACGAGCCGCCCTACGACGTTTTCTGCTCACAGCACGGACAATCTTCCGGTCGTGATTGCGGGGCGTTGTGGTGGCACGGCGTCCGGTCGATTGCTGGAGCGCCCGCGTGTTGTGCTCGCTGCTCAACTACGCAGGCGTTCCGCGGCAGGCACTCGGCATTGGGGACAAGGCGCCGTTCGCAGGCTGCGTGCGCCGGGCCATCGTGATCAGCGATTCCACGGCATCGTGATCACACAAAACGGCGCATCGTGATCACCGATTCCGGCATCGTGATCACACAAAACGGCAGCGTGATCACGCTGCGCTAGCGGGCAGGCGACGTGCCTCTGGGGTCTCCGGCCCCGACCCACCTACAGGGTCGGGATGGCAACGGAGAGACTACTCATGCACGTCCTAAGAGAAATCCTCAGGCAGAAGCTGGTGCTCGGGCTGACCAACCGGCGCGTGGCGGCGGCGGTTGGCGTCAGCGCCGGGAAGGTCCACAGCGTCTACAGCGACGCCAGATCGCTCGGCGTCGACGCTGCGGCTGTCGAGGCGATGACAGACGCGGAGCTCACCGATCGCCTCTACCCAAAGACGGCGGCGGCGTGCTGTCGCCCGGAGCCTGATTGCCCACGGCTTCATCTGGAGCTTCGGCGGCGCGCGGTGACGCTCGCGTTGCTCCATGTCGAATACCTCGCCGAGCAGCCGGAGGGGCTGCGCTATTCGGCGTTTTGCGAGCGCTACCGCGAGTGGCTGAAGCGGCAGTCGCCCGTGATGCGTCAAGTCCACATCGCTGGCGACAAGCTGTTCGTCGACTACTCGGGCATGAAAGCCAGGCTCGTCGACCCACTCACCGGCGAAGTCACGGAGGTCGAGTTGTTCGTGGCCGTGCTCGGCGCAAGCAACTACACCTACGCGGAGGCCACCCGGACGCAGCAAGTCGCCGACTTCGTCGCCAGCGTCGCGCGCGCGCTGACCTTCATCGGTGGCGTGCCGTGCGCCATCGTCCCCGATCAGCTCAAGAGCGCGGTCATCAAGGCGTGCCGCTACGACCCAGCCGTGCAGCGCACGACAGCGGAGCTGGGGCGCCACTACAACACTACGATCTTGCCCGCGCGGCCCAAGTCGCCGCGCGACAAAGCGAAGGTCGAAGTCGGCGTGCAGGTGGCGGAGCGCTGGCTCCTCGCGCGCATCCGCAACGAGACGTTCGCGAGCCTTGGGGAGCTCAATCAACGCCTGGCTGAGCTCACCGAGATCATCAACACGCGCACGATGCGCGCCTACAAGGCCAGCCGGCGTGACCTGTTCGAGCGGCTCGACAAGCCCGCGCTCGGGCCGCTGCCCGCCGAGCCATTTCAAGCCTCGGCGTGGAAGCGCGTCGCGCTCAACATCGACTATCACGTCGAGTTCGAGGGCCATCTCTACTCGGCGCCGCACACGCTGCTCCGCGAAGAGCTTTGGGTTCGCGGCACGGCGAGCTCGCTCGAAATATTTCATCTTGGGACCCGCGTCGCGTGCCACCTGCGCAGCCATGTCCGCGGCGGCCGCACGACCCAGCCCGAGCACATGCCCAGCACGCATCGCGCACACGCCGAATGGACCCCATCGCGCATTCTCGGCTGGGCGGCGACCGTGGGCGAAAACACACGCGCTCTGTGCGACGTGATCTTGCGCGAGCGCCGGCACCCGGAGTGGGGCTACCGCTCCTGCCTCGGACTCTTTCGACTCGCGAAGAAGTACGGCGACGCACGGGTTGAAGCCGCCAGCGCCCGCGCGCTCTTCGCCGGCGCGCGCAGCTATCGGCACGTGCTCACAATCCTGCAACACAACCTCGACTGCCAGCCGTTGCCGACGCCCGAGGCGCCCGCGGCCGCCGGCGCGTCGCACGAAAACGTGCGTGGCCCGGACTACTACCACTGACCGATAGCCAACCACCCAATCACAAAACGAAGGAAGAAATCATGCTAAGAGAGCCCACTGTCGAAAAACTTCATGCCCTGCGTTTGCGCGTCCTGGCTGCCACTTGGCTCGAGCAGGACAAATCTCCCGACACCTTGAGCTTGCCGTTCGACGACCGCCTCGCGTTGCTCGTTGAGGCCGAGGCGTTGGCTCGTGACAACACGCGCCTTACCAAAAATCTTCGCGATGCGAAGCTCCGCATTACCGACGCTTGCATCGAAGGGATCGACTTCCAGCGCGAGCGGCAGCTGGAAAAGGCAGTCGTTCGTCAGCTCGCAACCTGCCGCTGGGTCAGCGAGCATCAAACCGTGATCGCGACCGGCGCGACCGGCACCGGCAAGAGCTACTTCGCGTGCGCACTCGCCCACCAAGCGTGTCGCAAGGGCTTTCGCGTCCTCTATCGCCGCGTGCCGCGTCTCTTCGACGAGCTGCGCCTCGCGCGCGCCGACGGCACTTACCAGCGGCTCCTCACGCGCTTCGCCAAGCTCGATGTGCTCGTGCTCGACGACTTCGCCATCTCGCCACTCACCGAAGAAAGCCGCCGCGACCTTTTGGAGATCCTCGAGGACCGTTACGGGCTACGCGCCACGGTGATCACCAGCCAGCTCAAACACGAGCGCTGGCACGACTACCTGGGCGACCCCACCGTCGCCGACGCCATCTGCGACCGCGTGCTCCACGGCGCCCACAAGGTCGCGCTCGAAGGCCCCTCTCGCCGCAAAGTCAAGGGAAACACCGCGAGCGATTGATCGACCGCGACCTCGACGCTCAGCGGCTCCGGAACGGAGCACCTTCGGTCCCAGCTGGCGTGTAATTTATCTTATGTTAACGAATAGTTAGAGCGGTTCGCGAAGTGGGGAAGCTTCGCATGACGTCGCGTCGTGATCAACTTCATGGCCGTTCCCTGAGCCGCCCGATGGCGTTTAAATTTCCTAGTCTCAGCGCCGCCGCGCTAACC
>JBBSAB010000169.1:0-12706 GCA_038252755.1 Polyangiales bacterium
CAGCGAGAAAACAGGAAGGCGGGAAGGCGGGAAGTTTTGCTTGTTCGAGCAGGCGCCTGAGGCCTCGTCGCTGCGCCAAGCGTCGAGCTCGCCAGTACCACCGACCCCCAATTTGCAGTGCTGGCCCTTCCCGTTTTCCCGCCTTCCTGTTGTCCCCGCTCGCTCGGCCAAGATGCGATGAATCATCAGCACAAACACGGGCCTACCAGCCCCACTACCGCCAACGGTAACTTACGGACCGTCGGGCACGGGCGGGCACGGGGACGTTTACGGCGAGACCAGCAATTCAGGCACACTCCCTAGTCAGCGCAGCGCTGACACGATGCTGGCGCGGCTGTCGGTCCACAGGATTTCAGGCTCGTTGTCGGGCTTGACCGGCAAGTCCCCCAACAGCTCGGTCAAGCGCGACTCTTCGCGCGCCATCACCGCCCACACGACGTGAACCGCGTGTCCGAGCGCGTTGGCGCTGGTTTCGACCACCACGCACGACAAGCCGACCGAGTGCGCGCTCGCCCGCACCACGCGATCGACCGCCAGGTGCCGGTTCGACACGTTGGCCAGCAACACTCCGTCCGGCGCCAGCTTCTGCGCGTACAGCTCAAACGCTTGCCGCGTGAGCAGGTGCACCGGCACCGCGTCGCTCGAAAAGGCGTCCAACACCAGCACGTCGAACGCGTGCGCAGGCTCGCGTGCGAGCGCGAGCCGCCCATCGCCTGGCACGATCGCGATGCTCGCGGCCGAGTCAGCCAGGAACGTGAAATCGCGGCGCGCCAACTCGATCACGTTCGGATCCAGCTCAAAAAACTGCAGATTGTCGCCGCGACGGCCATAGCTCGCCAGTGTGCCGACACCCAAGCCGACGACGCCGAGCCGCCGCGGCCGCTCAAGCCGCACACCGTCGAGCACGCGCTGAACGCCAGTGCCGGCACCGAAGTACATGGTGGCAACCCGGCGCTGCCCCGGCCCGCGCAGCTGCATGCCGTGCTGAATGCGACCGTGCGTCAGCACCCTGCCGTCGGCCACGTCGACCACCCGCAGCGGCCCGAGGAATCCGCGCCGCCGCTCGACGACGGTCCCGCCAGGACCGCTTCGAGCGTGCCGAATCACGGTCTCGGCGACGATCAGCGGCAAACAGACGCCGCAGCCAAGGTACAGCACGAGCCGAGACAGCCGCGAAAATCCGCCGGCGTCAGGCCGCCGTACCGCGCCGAGCAACAACAGGAAGGTGCCGACCGACGCTACCTCGAGCTCGTAGAAGTCGGAGAAAACCAGTGGCGCCAGCAAGCTCACGAAAGCTCCGCCCAGTACGCCACCACACGCCAGAATCAGAAAATAGCCAGTCGGCTCGGCGTCGTCATCGGCCCTGCCGCGCGAAAGCTCGCCGTGGCAGAGCAGCGACGCGCCGAACAGCGCTAGCAACGCCGGCGCGACTTGGCTGAGCAGCGGCACCGCGCCCTGCGCGAACGCGTTCCGCGAGAGCCAAAGCGAGCCGGCTACCCACATCACGAGCGCAGCACCGCGCAACGCGACGTTCAGCGCGCTAAATGCCACGATGAACGAGCTCAGGTAGAGCGCTAGCGGCACGACCCAAAGCAGCGGTGTGGCCGCGACGTCGACCGTGATGTAGTTCGTGACTGCCAGCAGCATCGCGCTCGGCACGAACGCGCAAGCCAACCAATGCCAGCGCCGCCGCGAAGGGACAGCACTGGCCGGTCGAGAGCGCGAGTCGGGAGCCGCCCGGCCAACCAGCAAACACACCGGCAGCAGGCTCAGACCGAACAGCAGAAAACCCGCCGCCCACAAAGCCAGCTGCACTGGCAGCGCAACGAAGCGCTCGAGCACGAACGGATAGGCCAGAAGCCCGAGCAGAGCGCCAGCGTTGGAGACTGCGTAGAGCGCGCGACTGGCCCGGCCGAGCCCCGGCGCAAAGCGCGCCAGCAACGGCGCGGTGCTGGCCAACGCCAGAAACGGCAGCCCGATGCGGCGCACGATCAGCCAGGGCACCGCCAGCGCCAACGGCAGCGGCCCGAGCTCCGGAACCGCGCCCAGCCGCCCCTCGAGCAGAAACACTGCCGCCGCCAGCATCAACACGACGTGCAGCGCAGCATGGCGACGAACGTCGAGGTAGCGCGCTCCGAGGTGCGCGTAGCCGTAGCCGCCGAGCAACAGCAGCTGAAACGCCACCATGCAGCCGGCCCAAGTCGCAGGGGTACCGCCGAGCGCCGGCAGCACCAACTTCGCCAACATCGGCTGAATGGCGAACAAGAGCCACGCCGACGCGAACACGGGCACCGCCAGCAGCAGCGAACCGGCGCTTGAAACCAGTTTCGACAGCCAGCCCAGCATCAGCCAGCGTGTGACTAGCAGAAGGGCGACGCCGTAGTCGAGCATGGCCAGGAGTCCGCCTGCGGGACGGACCTCCTGACCAAAGCGCGAAACGGCTCGATCGGAGCGGTTGAGCCCTTAGTTGGCTGTACCTTCGGGACTGCCGCCAACGGTCGTGCCTTCGGCCAGCACGGCTGGCGTGGACGCGTCACAGCGGTCGTTGATGAAGGCTTCGAGCACGCTCTTCCGCTTCGGCAAGAAGGTCGTTGTCAACGCCGGCGACAAGTTGCTCTGTTCGTCGACGTGCACGAACGTGGCCGAGCTGGGCCACGTCAGACCGCCGCCGAGCGCGGCACCGTTGGAGACTTGGTGGCAACCAGCGCAGGTCTGCGTCGTCGCGCGGTCCAGCACGTTGTTCACCGTCAAAGTCGAGCCGATCGACGTCAGCTTTTGCTTGATCGAATTGCGCACCGAAGCGACGGCGACGCCAGGCGTCGAATACAGCACCGCACTCTGCTGCGAGACACTCTCGAACTCGTTGAAGCAACCGATTGAAAAACCCAAAACCCGAGGCCACCCTACAGCTCACACTCGGCTTCACAAGATAGAAGTCCGGCCCGCTCTGACCGGAGCGGGCCCGAGACAGACGCGCGGATATTCCAAAACTTGCGAAAAATCCTCCAATTTGCGCGGCAGATTCGTGACTTTGCGAGCGGCCCCGGTTTAGGAGATGTTGTCTGGGCTAGTTGTAGAAAGGCCCTCGGAAAAAAAAACATGGCGAAGCTGAACGTCGCAATGATCGGTTATCAGTTCATGGGCCGCGCCCATTCGAACGCCTGGCGCCAGGTCGGCCGCTTCTTCGACACTACGTACGAGCCGGTGCTCAAAGTCGTCTGTGGCAGGAACGACGCCGAAGTGAAGAAAGCCGCTGGCGCGCTCGGCTGGGAAGAGCACGCCACGCGCTGGGAAGACGTGATCGCGCGCAAAGACATCGACATCATCGACATCTGCACGCCGGGCGACTCGCATCTGCCGATCGCGTTGGCCGCCGCTGAAGCCAAAAAGGTCGTATTCTGCGAGAAGCCGCTGGCCAACACCTTGCCAGAGGCCGAGCAGATGCTGGCCGCCGTCAAGCGCGCCGGTGTGCTGCACATGCTCTGCCACAACTACCGCCGCTGCCCTGCCGTCAGCCTGGCCAAGGAAATCATCAGCGAGGGGCGGCTCGGGACGATTCACCATTTCCGCGGCAGCTACCTGCAAGACTGGATCGTCGACCCGCAGTTTCCGCGGGTCTGGCGGCTCGAAAAGGCGCGCGCCGGCTCAGGCGCGCTCGGCGACATCGGCTCGCATTCGCTCGATTTGGCGCGCTTCTTGGTCGGAGAAATCGCCGAGGTTAGCGGCTTTCTCAAGACCTTCATCAACGAACGCCCGCTGCCCGACGGCACAGGCACAGGCACGGTCGACGTCGACGACGCCGCGTACGCGCACATCCGTTTCACGAACGGCGCGCTGGGCAGCGTGGAGGCCTCACGCTTCGCGACCGGTCGCAAGAACTACAACACGTTCGAAATCAACGGCAGCAAAGGCAGCCTGTGCTTCAACTTGGAGCGCATGAACGAGCTCGAGCTGTACGTGGAAGAGGGCAAAGACTCGGGTTTCCGGACAATCCTCGCCACCGACGCCAAACACCCCTATGTTCAAGCGTGGTGGCCACCAGGGCATATTCTCGGGTACGAGCACTCGTTCACGCACACCGTGGCCGACCTGATCTCCGCGGTGAAGACGCAGCAGCTGCCGACGCCGAATTTCGAGGACGGCGTGATCAATCAGCGCGTGCTCGACGCCATCGAGCGCTCCTCGGGCTCGCGGCACTGGGAGCAAGTCTAGCTTTAACTTTCGGCTGCTCGCGCGCTCGGCCACCGCTCGCGGTTCAAAGCCAAGCGCCAGAATACGGCGGCAGCACCGAGCTACGGCCGTCCAGCAGC
Source organism: Polyangiales bacterium (assembly GCA_038252755.1). Lineage (GTDB taxonomy): Bacteria > Myxococcota_A > Polyangia > Polyangiales > Polyangiaceae > PMG-095. The sequence goes on from JBBSAB010000169.1 coordinate 4,311, forward strand.
CCGCAGACGCTGGCCGCGATTGCTGGCGAGTCGGTCGCGCCTGCCAGCAGCAGCGCCGCACCGGTGCCGAGCCCGCCGCCGGTCGTCATCCCACGCTTGCCTGGCACGCCGGATCTCACGAACGACGGCCTGTACGTGTTCACGGGCGGCGGTATCGAGCTGGCAGTCGACCCGCGCACCGGTAGCGTGGTGCGCGTGTCGCTCGACGGCAAGAACGTGCTGGTCGCGCCGGAACCGAGCGCCAGCACCTACAGCGCCACGCTCGAGGGCAGCACCTTGGTGCTCAAGGGGGCCGCCGATGGTGCGACCAAGCGCTTTCGCCTCGATACCGCCCGCCGCTCGGTCGAGGTCACGTACACGCTCGCCAACACGACCACCAGCACGTTGCGTGCCGGCGCGCTGGATTTTCATCGCGTTGCTTCGGCGGGCGGACTGACGTTCTTTCCGGGCACCTCCAGACTGCTGGCCGGCTCGACGCTGAAGCTCAACGTTTGGCAGCCGGTCGTTTGGTTCGTCCACGACCAGACGCGTGACACCGCGATGGTGGAAGCATCCGTCGAGAGCACCGAGGGCTGGATCGCCAGCGTCAACGATGGCTTGGTCGTGGTGAAGGTGGTGACAGACGCCGTGAAGCCGATCATCTCCGTAGCGTCCGCCTACGACGCCACCACCAAGCTTCGACCCTGGGTCGAGATTGGCGAACGCACCCAATTCGAGCTTGCGCCGGGCGCCACCGCGACGTCGACCGTACGCTTGTTCTTGCGCAAGCTGCCGCCAACTATTATCGCGAGATCAGGTAACCAAGAGCTGGTTGGGTTCGTAAAAGGCATCATCCAGTAGCGATGCCCCAGCTGCCGCCCGAACCGAAAAGCTCGGAAATCACGCCGCCCGAGCTGTACGCGCGACGCCGTGAGTTCTTGAAAACCGGGGCGCTTTTTGTCGCGACGAGCGTGGGCGTCGGCGTCGGCTTGTCGCAGTTATCGAGCCTCGGCAGCGCTGACCCACCCAAGAAACCCCCGCCAGTGCCGTTGCCGGAACCAGGCGCGATGCCCTGGAAGATCGACCGTCGCGGCCAATTCAAGGTCGATGAAGCCCAGACGCCATACGAAGACGTCACGACCTACAACAACTACTACGAGCTCGGATTGTCCAAGTCCGAGCCCGCCGAGCAGGCGTTTCATCTCAAGTCGCGCCCGTGGACCGTGCGGGTCACTGGCCACGTGGCGAAACCGCAAACACTCGACATCGACACACTGATGCGCTGGTTCGGGCTCGAAGAGCGCGTCTACCGCATGCGCTGCGTCGAGGCCTGGTCGATGGTGATCCCGTGGGTCGGCTTCGCGCTGGCCGATCTGATCAAGCGACTCGAGCCAACGTCGCGCGCCAAATACGTCAGCTTCAAGACGCTGCTCGACCCGCAGCAGCTGCCGAATCAAGAGCGCCGCGTGTTGCCTTGGCCCTACGTCGAAGGGTTGCGCATCGACGAGGCCACGCATCCGCTGGCGTTCATGGCGCTCGGCTTGTATGGGGCGCCGCTACCGGGCCAAAACGGCGCCCCGCTGCGGCTAGTCGTACCCTGGAAATACGGCTTCAAAGGCATCAAGTCGATCGTCGAAATCGGCTTCAGCGAGACCGAGCCACCAGCGACCTGGAACATCACGGCGCCCGGGGAATACGGCTTCTACGCCAACGTCAACCCCAAGGTCGACCATCCGCGCTGGAGCCAAGCCAGTGAGCGGCGGATCGGCGAGCTGACCCGGCGTTCGACGCTGCCGTTCAACGGTTACGCCAACGAGGTCGCGCACCTGTACAGCGGCATGGACTTGGCGCGGTCATTCTGAAGCCATGGCTCCGAAGTCTCGCCAAGCCTTGATCGCTCCCGCCATCGTAACTGGTTGGGCTTTGGCGCTCGCGCAGCTCGGCTACCGCATCGCGCGCCATCAGCTGGGGGCGAACCCAATCGCGACCGCGCTCAACCAGCTCGGCCTCTTGGCGCTGGTGCTGCTGACGGCTTCGCTGTGCGCCACGCCGCTGAAGCACACGCTCGGCTGGACCTGGCCGCTGCGTGTCCGGCGCACCTTCGGACTACTGGCGTTTTTCACGGTTCTTTTGCATTTTCTGCTGTACCTGGGGCCCGATCAGGGCTTCGACGTCGTGGGCGTGCTGAGCGACATCGGCAAGCGGCCGTTCATCGCCGTGGGCTTCATCGCGCTGGTGCTGCTGGTACCGTTGGCTTGGACCTCGTCCAAACAAGCTGTGCGACGCCTGACCTTCCCGGTCTGGCAACGTTTGCATCGCCTCGTCTACCCGATCGGGGTCTTGGCGGCGCTGCACTTCTTTCTACGCGTGAAGGCCGACCACACTCAGCCGTTGATCTACGCCAGCGTCATCTTCGCCGGCTTTGCGATCCGGCTGTTCGCCGCGCGCGTAAAGTCCAAGGCCAAGCGCGCCCGAGCGATCGCTACCGGGTCAGCCTCAATTTAACGTCGCGCCCGGCGTACAGCCGTCGTGACCGGCCTTGTGGTCAATCTCACAACCGGTAAAACCAAGCGTGGTGCAGTCCAGGTGCTCGAGACGACCCGCGCTGCAGAACGACAGCACGTTACCGTCGCACGCTGGCGGCGTGGTCACGGAGTTCGAATAGTTGTCGGCCGGCATGCACTCCGCGGCTAGCCTGCAAAAGAACGTGCCGCTCAGCGACTGGCAGCTGAAGCCGGGGCCTTGCTCGGCGCAATTGAGGCTGGTCGCGTGACCGCCCAGGCACGCCTGCAGCGTATCGCCCGTGCAGCCCGTGCCCGCGGGGGCCACCAGCTCGTTCTGACCGAACAAGCTCGCGGTGCAGGCCGCGCCTTCGCCAACGCATTTGCCGGCACTGCAGGCAAATCCGAGCGAAGCACAAGGTGTCTGGCGCACGAAGCTGTCGTCGCAAAACTCGACCTCGCCGTCCGCCGTGCAGGTGGCGGGCGCGGAGCCGTCGCAAGCCGTCGCGGTGCCGGTCGAGCAATTGGCGCCTGGCTCGCAGCTGAGCCCGAAGCGACTGCAGTCCATCGTCACCTTCACGCCGTCGCCGCAGCCCGTGAATACGTCGCCGTCACAGCCGCCGGTGCACGTGTCCGGCGGTGTCGGCGGCAGGCTGTAGGACCAGCCGAGGCATTGCCGCATCGCGCTGCAGCCGCAGTCCGCATTCGCAATGCAATCCAGCTGCTCACCGAACCTGAAGTAGAGCCGCGCTGTCGCGAGGTGCTCGAGGCCAGATGTGCGTGGCGTTGCGATCCACGCCGTCGTCCGGCGCGCACGCGCCGATCACCGCTGCCGCACGCGCCACCAAATCGGCGTCGAGTGCCATCGGATCGGGCAGCGTTGGTGTCGAGCTGGGGCCGACCTTGCACATCGAGATCAAGCCGTTTCCGGCTCCGCCAGTAGCCGGGTTGCCCGCGCCCCCATCGTTACCGCCAACGTTGCTTCCGCCGCCGCTCGTCATCGACGACGCGCCCTGCCGACAATGCCCGCCGGCGCAGCCAAACGCCGCGCCGAGGCTCGAACAATCGGCGTCGGCGCTGCACGACACATCGCAGATCTTCGTCGCGCTGTCGGAGCAGCTGTCATCGCACGAGGAGGTCTCCGAAAGCGTTCCGCAGCTGGTCGTGACCGTGCACGGTTTCGTGCACACACCGCACAAGCAACTGAGCCCACCGCCACACGTGTCCGTGCACTTGGCGAGAAAATGCGTCTCGCTGTCGCCCGGTGTCACCGCTTGGCCGCACCCGGCAAACAAGCCCAACACCAAGCAGACCCCAGACCCTGAAGATGTTGTCGATCAGTACTTGTCTTGTCATCTCCGCCTCGTACCCAGCAGCCTACGGGCAAGCCGCAGGGTTGGGGAGAGGACGCAACAGTCCTCACCCGATTTGGAGCGGGACGCTGGCCAGCAGAGCGCTCAGGCGCGCGTGGCTTGGCTGGATAGCGCTGCCGCGAGCAGCCGTTCGGCTTCGCCAACGACGCGCGAGTACGGGTCAAACCGCTCGTCGCCCGCGACCTCTTTCGCGCGTTGCGACATCGGCGCGGTCGGCGGCAACGAATGCGGCGCGACGCCCTTGGAAGCCTGTTGCGTGAAGCTCGAGATGCTGGAAGCGCGGGCGGCGCGGTCGACCCGCACTCGAGCCAACAGCGCCAGGCGATCAACGAGCGTGTCGAGCGCGCCGGCCGGGCTGGCAGCTGCGATCCCCAACGCGCGGAAGTCGAACGAGCGCGCGTCGATGCGGGCAATCCAAGTCACCGAATGAAAGTGCAGATCGGCCGCCGCAAACGCCTCGAAGCTGGTCGGCGGCATTGATTCGCGAAACACCTGTAGCTCGCTGGCGTTGGGCACGACTGCTCGGAAAGTGGAGCTGCTCGTCCCGCCGCCAGCGTTGCGCGCCGCGCCCGCTTTGCCGACCTGCGCCTCGCCGCGCACGATGCTGCAAAGCGCCGCAACGGGCACCGTCATCGCGCGTTCACGCAACTGCAACGTCAACCCGTGTTCGTCGATCGTCAGCCCGCGCAACGCGACGATCGGACGCTCAGGATCAGTCGCTACCTCGCGCGCCACAACGACGATTGAAAAGCCCTCGGCCGTCAGGGCAGCCGACAAACGCTGCGCCTCGGTCTCGTCGGCCAGTGCCTTCACCAGGCCCCAGGTGCCCGGTTTCAAGCGGGTGCGCAGATCGTACGCAACCATGCCGGTCACCTTAGACAGGCGTTGGTATTCAGCGTCGCCGCCCGCGAAGCTTGGACCCAGCAAGACCAACATGAGGACTCACCTTCAAACATAGCGCAGTCCGAACCCGAGTGCTGCGCGGGGCCTCACTTAAGGAAGCGGTTATTTCGCGCGGCCGTGGTAGACCGTCCCTCATGCCCGCTCCGCTCGCTTCGCTCGCTGCGCTCTTGCCTGGTTTCGCTCCGCTCTTGCCTGGTTTCGCTCCGCTCGCTTCGCTCGCTGCGCTCTTGCCTGGTTTCGCTCCGCTCGCTTCGCTCGCTGCGCTCTTGCCTGGTTTCGCTCCGCTCGCTTCGCTCGCTGCGCTCTTGCCTCGGCTGCGACCGGCTCGCCTCGCTTCGATCACAGTGCTTTCCGGCATCGCACTTGCCTCTACGCCGGCTTTGGCTGGCGACGGCCGACTCTCTACGGTGGACCACGGGCCCACCCATGAAGCGCCGGATCCGGCGGTCGTATCGCTCAACCGCTTCGGCCAAGGCATCGAGCGGCTGACGATCGAAAATGGGCTCCGACTGGTGCTGGCACCGGACAACAGCGCCAAGACGGTCGCAGTATCGGTCACCTACGGCGTCGGCTCACGTGACGAAGGCCCGGGGCAAAGCGGCTTCGCTCACCTGTTCGAGCACATGATGTTCCAGGGCAGCCAGCACGTCGCCAAGGGTCAGCACTTCACGCTCATCTCCGAGCGCGGCGGCAGCCTGAACGGCACGACGTCGGCCGACCGCACCAACTACTTCGAGGTACTGCCGTCGAGCGAGCTGAGGCTAGCGATGTGGCTCGAAGCCGACCGCATGCGCGCGCTGGCCGTGAACGCCGAAAATTTCGAGAACCAACGCGCGGTCGTCAAAGAAGAATACCGCATGCGTTACGAGAACGCGCCGTACATGACCGGCATGATGCGAATGGGCGAGCTGATTTTCGCCGAGTACGCGCCGTACACGCGGCCCACCATCGGCAGCATGCAAGATCTCGACGCCGCCAAGCTCGAGTGGGTAAAAACCTTCTACGACTCGCACTACGCGCCCAAGAGCGCCGTGCTCACCGTGGCCGGCGATTTCGATCGTGACGAAGCCGTCAAGCTCGCGCGCGAGTACTTCGGCAACATCGACAAGCCAGTGGCGGCGCGCGCCGTGTTGCCGGAGCTGCCAGCCAAGGTCACGCCGCGCAAAGATACGGTGAAGGACGCCAACGCCAAGACGCCCGCCTTCTACTTCGGCTTTCTCATCCCCAAGACGCACACGCCGGAGCACTACGCGCTTGAGCTAGCCGTCTCGCTGTTGGCCGACGGTGAAAGCTCACGGCTCGAACGGCTGCTGGTGCGTGACCGGGCCGTGGCGCAGCGGGTGTCGGCGTGGACGCGCGACTACGTCGGCCCGGACGAGTTGGCGATTTCGGCGGTTTTGACCGAAAAAGCTAGGCTTGCTGACGTCGAAAAGCTGGTCGAGGCCGAGCTGGCGAAGCTCGCCAAAACCCCGGCGCCCGCCGCCGAGCTCGCCAAGGTGAAGCGGCGCATCCGCAGCTCCTTCGTGTTCGGCCTGCAAACGAACTTGAGCCGCGCCACGCGCCTCGGCGAATACGAGTCGTATTACGGCGACGCGCGGCTCTTGTCGCGCGAGCTCCAGCACTACCAGGCCGTCAGCGCCGAAGACATTCAGCAGGCCGTAAAGAAGTACCTCGGCGCCGAGCGCCGCCAGTTGGTCGAGGTGCTGCCTGCCGAAGCGCCCGCGCCCGCTACCGCTCCGGGTGCTGCCGCAGCGCCGCCCAAGTCTGCAGCGCTCCCCAAACCGGCAGCGCCGCCCAAGTCTGCAGCGCTCCCCAAACCGGCAGCGCCCCCACCGCCAACGAAAACCCCCGCCGCCGTTAAAGGAGGTAAGCCGTGAAGCGCCTTGCCAGTTTGCTCGCTTGCGGTGTTCTGGCGTGCAGTGCCGCGCCGGCACCCGTCGCCCAGAAGCCTGTCGCGTCCGTTGCGCCGCCTGCCCCTCCGCTCCTGCCCACCAAAGATCCACTGGCCGAGCCCCCCGCATCCGGCATCACGCCGAGCGCCAGCTTCCCGACGATCGCCCGCCGCACGTTGGCGAGTGGCCTGCAGATTGCGGTCGTTTCGCGAAAAACGCTGCCAATCGTCGAGCTGCGGCTGCTGTTCCACTCCGGCATGGCCAGCGACGGCTCAAAGCCGGGTGTGGCGGAGGTTGCGGGCGAGCTGACCAAGGCCGGCGGCGCAGGACCGTGGAACGCCGAAGCGCTACTCGAACGCGCCGAGTCGCTGGGTGCCGATCTCAACGTCTTGACCGACCGCGACTCGACGCGCATCTCGCTCGGCGTCACGACGGGCGATCTCGATCCGGCGCTGGACATCTTGTCGGCGGTCGCAATGAAGCCGCGCTTCGACGCGACCGAGTTCGGCAAGCTGCGCACGCGCGAAGTGGAGCAAGCCAGCAGCGCCGCCAAGTCGAGCGCCGGCTACGCCGCGGCGATGATCCTGTACCGCGAGTTGTTCGACGTACCGACGGCGATCCATCCGTACTCGCGCTACAGCCCGCTGCCGTCCGAGCTTTCGAAGCTGACGCTCGGCGACTGCAAGGCTTGGCACAAGGCGAACATGACGCCGAAAAATGCTCTCCTGATCGCCGCCGGTGACGTCGACCCCGACGCCTTCGCCAAAAGCGTTGAGCGCGCGTTCGCCGGCTGGCAAGGCGAAAAGCCCGAGGCCCCGCGCTTCACCGAGCCGATGCCCGACTCCGAGCGCCACCTCTATTTGGTGGATCGTCCCGGCAGCGGACAAGCGCAGGTGATGGTGGGACGCCTCGGCCCCACGCGGCAAACGAGCGACTGGCCCAGCCTGGCGGTGTTGAATCAGGTGCTGGGCGGCGGCGTCGCCGGCCGGCTGTTCCTCGATGTGCGCGAGAAGCGCTCGCTCGCTTACTCGACAGGCTCGTCACTCGAAGAGCCGGCGCACAGCCCCGTGCCGATCGTGCTGTCAGCCGGTACTCAGACCAACAAGGCGCCGCAAGCCGTGCAGGCGCTGCTCGACAACCTGCAGCGCATGGGTCAAAGCCCGCCGACAGCGGCCGAGATCGAGACCGCGTCGCGCTACCTGTCCGACAGCTTCTTGTTCAAGACCGAAACGGTCGGCGCGCTAGCTGACATGACCGCCAAGCTGAGCGTGCTGTCCCTACCCGACGACTACTTCGACGACTACCGTAAAGCCGTGCGCAGCATCGACGGCCCAACGGCAGTCGCCAAAGCCGGTAAATTCTTCAGCACCGACCAGGTCGTGATCGTGGTCGCCGGCGATGCCGAAAAGCTCGCGCAGCGCCTGACACACTTCTCCAAGGTCATCATCATCGATCCGCAAAAGGCCTTCGCACCGGGTCGCATGCTGCCAATGAACGCCAGCCAGCCACTGGATTGAGCGCGGCCAGACCTGTCCCGCCGCCCAGCTGGGCGCTGATGATTCATCGCATCTTGGCTGAGCGAGCGGGGACAACAGGAAGGCGGCTCATCATTGGTCTCATTTCAGCTGGCGGCCACGCCCGCTGATCCTGGCTTCTGGCTTCGTTTTCGCTCCGGTCCGGTGCTCACGTACCCACGTACGTTCCGCTCCGGTCCTCGCGAAAGCCTCGCCAGAAGCCAGGCTGAGCGG
>JBBSAB010000170.1:0-12682 GCA_038252755.1 Polyangiales bacterium
CCATGCCGGCGCCGCTTTGGCCCGTCGTTCCTGCGCTCGTCGCTCCACTATCGGGCGCGCCGCCGCTCCCAGCCACGCCCGCAATGCCGCCCGCGCCGCTGCCGGCTGTCGGAGCTCCGGCGCTGAAGTTGTTCGTCCCAGCGAGCCCACCCGAGCCCGCCGCCGCTGCCGCCGCGCTGGTTCCGGCGTCGTTGCTCGAACAGGCAAGTGCCAAGGCGGCGCAACTGACGAGCCCGCACGTGCTGCCGCGACTCACGGTGCGACCGCCGCTTTGCGGAAACTCTCGCTCAACACCAGCCTGCGCAGCAGCGGACGCAGCAGCCCTTTGACCTCGCCGTAGTACGTCACGGTTGAGTCCACCGCCGGCTGCTCGGCGGTATCGTTCAGGCGACCCGATACGTGGCGAAACAGGTTCTTGACCGTACAGTCGATCAGCGCCGGGTTCTTGCGAATGGCTTGCGCTAGCTCGCGGGCATCTTTGAACGGCACGCCGTCGAGCTCGCCGCTCGCGTCCACCGGCTGTCCGTTGTCGGTCGCCTGAAATTGCCCGAGCGCATCGAACTGCTCGAGACCAAAGCCGAGTGGATCCATACCGCTGTGACAGGCCTTGCAAGCGGGCGTCTTCATGTGGTCGGCTTCCTGCTCGCGGCGTGTTTGTCCGACAGCAGTGACCGGAATGCTCATGTCGATATTGGGCGGCGGGTCCGGAATCGTGCCGCACAACACGCGCTCACGGATAAATCGACCGCGCTTGGTGGGAGACGTGAGGTTGGGCCCGGCGAGCATCGTGAGTAGTGAGGGCTCGGTGAGCAGGCCGATGCGTGGGCTGCCCGTCGCCAGTACCAGGCGAGAGAATCCGCTCGCCGGTGGTGCCACCGCGTACAGCGGCGCCAGGTTGGCATCCACGAACGCCACGCGGGATTCGAAAATTGACGTCAGGTCGGCCTGCTGGGCGACCCAGGTGTCAACCGCAAGCTGCAAGGTACCTTCGAGCATCGAGTCGCGTAATGCCGGAGAGTCCGCGGCGAAGCGGCCCATGTCTTTGTTGACTCTTTCGACCTTGGCCAGCGCATACAGATCGGTCGCCATTTCGCGCGCCCCATCGGCGAGTCGCGTGTCGTCGGCGAGCAAACGATCAGCCTGTGCGCTGAGCGTATTGCCTGCGACGAGCGCGCCAACGTCGGCCGCGGCTAACAAGGGCTCATCCGGCGTGGTGTTCCAAAGCGTGTACGACAGGCGTGCGGCCAACTCGTGGTCGGTGTAGCTGAGCTTGCCGCCGCTTTCGGGGACGCCAAGCTCGACGAGGTGGTTGAACTTGGGCGACAGCAGCATGCCGACGAGCGCGAATTTGGCGCCGGTCCAGAAATCCTTCGCGCTTGCGCCGGTTGTGGTGACAACGTTGGCGTAGCGCGTGACCTCGTCTGCGCTGAGCGGCCGCCGAAACAGCCGCCGGCCGATTTTCGCGACGAAATTGCCTGCGCAGGCGGCATCTGCTGGCCCATTCGGCACGCAGCTGAGCCAAGCCTTACGAAAATTGGCGTCGGCGACGGCGTGTTCGGCGACCGAGTTGGCGGCCGTGTCGTAGAGCCGAACGCCAGTCCGCGACACCGACGCCGAACGCGCGCCGATTGACGTGAGACCGCTGACGACGAAGTCCGGCTCCGTAGCAACGCCTTGGGCGGACTGCGAGCCAAAGAGGTCGCGCAGCGTGTTCAGGTACGCGGCTGAGGTGAGGCGCGTCATCGCCGCCGGTCCAAGCCCAAATTCGCCGGGCGCCGTCGGCAATGGCGCGTTGCCGGTCCCGCCGCCGCCCGCCATCGTAGAAGCGCCGCCGGTGCTGGTCCCGGCTGCCGTGTTCGGCTGGCCGTCGGCCGGCCCCGAAATCGAAGCGTTGCAGGCGCTGCTCACCAGGGCAATGCACGCGACGGCCCAAGGAGCTTCGCTCCCGAAATGCGATTCAAGCCAAGACATCGCTGATTGCCTCGGAGGTTTTGGCGCCCTGCAAACCGAACGAACTGAGCGTGGAGCCCACGGCTTTCGCCGCCGTGAAGCTCGCCCGCGTCGTCGGTCCAGAGGCTTTGACGTGTAGTCCGGTCTTGAGCACGCCCCCGGCATTGCCGGCCATCAGCGTGGGCATGTTGTCGAGCTCGTGATTGCGAGCGACTTCGCTCTGCACCAAGATCGCGCTGTTGTAGAGCACATTGTTCGCTCCCTCGCTGAAGCTAGCCAGCGCGTCCAGGAACTCGGCGAAGCGCTCCATGATGAAGGCCACCGAGCGTGGCAGGTTCGGATCCGACTGATGTCCGAGCTCGTGGTGATTGTTGGGCAGCGACGGGTTGATCGGGAACCACGGAGTCGAGTTGAATGTGCTGAAATTGACCGTAAACACTCGCGTCAGGTCGCAAGCCAAGGCCGCGGCCACGATCTTGCTGTTGGCGCGGTTGAGCGCGGCAAGACCGTCTTCGTTGCTGTTGACGACGCCGTCGGTGATGCCAGTGAGCGCGTCACTGGGCGGCGTGCAAGTGGCTGGCGAGGTGACGCCGGGCAGGCTCTCAACCTCTTTCTGCAGCTCATGCAAGCCGTCGAGGTATTGAGCCATGCGCTCGCGGTCGGCTTTGCCGAGCTTTTGATTCAACTCGTTGATGTCGGCCTGCACTGCGTCCAGGTAGGCGGCGCGCAGCGGCTTACTGTCCAGCGCGCCCGAGCCGATCGGCTGCATCACACCGCCGAAGAGCGATTGAAAAAGCTTCCTCGGATCGCGCGTGGGCCGGTTCGGCGTGTTCACGTCACTGAAGGAGATTGGGTCGTCATAGGCGATCGCCACTTCGAGTGAGGCACGTGGCGCGCCGCTGGTCAGGCTCTTCGCCACCAACTGATCGACCGTCGCGGCTCCGGGTTGCATGTCGTGGCCCGGTGCTGGCGGTGCCCCGGCCAACACCGACGAGCAGCCCATCGTGTGCCGGTTGGCGGCGTAGTCGCCGAAGGTTTCGCAATCGAGCCCGGAGACCAAGTTGATCGAACCGCGGTGACGTTCGAGCGCCGTAAGCCCCGCCGGCAGCACGAGTTGACCCGGCGTGGCGGGCGTCCAACCCGGGTGGGTGCCAGCACCAAAGAACCACAGGCCAAAGCGCTGGGGCAACGGCGTTCCGTTGGCGTACGCCTCGCCGTGCCCATCCAGCATGGCCTCGAGACACGGCAAGCCGATCGCCACGCCCACCCCGCTCATCACTCCGCGCAGTAACCGGCGCCGGCCGAGGATGTTGTTCGCCATGTGCCCCCGCTTGATTCGCCGGAGCGTGGGGGGGCCAGGCAGGTGACCGAGAGAAAGCGCGCTCAAGGGCCAGCATCGCGGGCACCAAATGGCCACGTCGCAGTTGACGCGTCGCGTTGGCGCAGGTGTAGGTTCTCTCGGTAGGTCGATACACGGGCTGCGCCGAAACGCCGCCAAGCTCAGTTGCCAGTCGCGTCGGGGTCTTCAGCCTTGCCCGGGCACATTTGACGCACGTTGGCCTTCTGCTTGGTCGTGAGTGGCAGCAGCGCGCCCGTGTAGCCATCGCGGATCGTGAGCGTGCCCTCAGCGGCCTCGACCCACCAGCGCGCATCGTAGCGGTCCTCGCTGAAGTAGCCTCGTGAGGCGGAGAAGTGGTCGCGGCTCGGCTTCTCGTCGTAGTAGAGACCCCCCGGATGGAAGTACGGCATCTCGCGCGCGACGCGTTCTTCGTCCGCTTCGATCACGGGGTGGCGGCTGACGATGCGATCGACCGCTTCTGCGCAATCGTGTGGCGGCGCGTCTTTTAGGCGCGCTTCGGTCACGTCATCTGATTCTTCGACGATGCTGAGCTGGTCCCCTTTAGTCTCGAGCACGAGGCGCGCGGCGACTAGCAACTTGAGCTCGCTGCCGCTCCACTTTTCGAAGCGCAGCACGAACCCGTTGGGTCCTTTCTGAATGTGCACGTTGCCGCGATCCACGAGTTTTCGCGAGCCATTTCCGGCTAAGCGACGCTAGGGCCACTGAAGCCGCGGCGCTCGGAACAGCGCTCGTTCAGTGCTCGAGCGCAAGACTAACGCTGGACGCCGTCAGCACCAGCTTCAGGGGTGCTCGCGCTTCGGCCTTGGGGTTTGCCGGCGAATGCGAGAGCTGGAAGTAGAGCGTCACGCCGCCGCACACCACGGCTGAAGCCGCCAGTACGTCAGAGACGAGCAGCCGTGTCCGGGCGCGGCTTTGGGCCTGGTCGAGGTCGGGACGCGCCACACCGGGAGTCCCGCGCAACTTGTCGAGATCGCCGGCAGCCGAAGCGCCCAGCGCGCCCGCCACCAACGCACCGGCGGCTAGCGCTCCGGTCGACGACCAGCCGATCCAAGTGCGGGATGGGTGAGTCAGCCTGGGAGCGGGGATAGCGCGGGCAGGGGGGGGCGGGGCTGCGACTGGAGTTGATGGGGGCGGTGTCCCAGTCACGGACGCTTCGCGATGCAGCACGAAGTTGCTGTCGCGGCGATCACCGCCGGCCAGGGTGAGCGTGAGGCTTTGAGCAACGTAACCGGCGAGGCCGACGCGCAGGGTGCGTTCGCCAACGTCGACGACCAGCGGTTCGACCAGAGGCGCTTTGCCCATGACCGTGCCATCGATCGAAATGTCAGCCCCGGGTTGGTCGACGGACACGCTGATGCGCGCGACGCGCCCGCTCAGCAATTGGAGATCGGCCTCGACCGCTGCGCGCCGGTCGGGCATGAGTTCAGCGCCGCTGCGCGCGGTGTACTCGTTCAGTGCGCGGAAGGCCCGCGCGTAGCGGCCGAGCTGGATGTTGACCTGACCGATGTTGTAGAGCACGCGGTAGTCGGGCATGAGTTCGTAGACGCGCTCGAACTCGGCCAGCGCGAGGGTGTAGTCGGCATCTTCGTACAGCTTGATGGCGTGCTCGAACCTGCGCGCGGCCTCTTGCTTGGCTGAGTCGCCGGCCGTTGCTTTGGGCGCATCGGGAAAGGTCGCTTCCTGAGCCAAGACGGGCCAAGACGTGACCAGGGTCAACAGGGCGAAAGTGCGAGCCGCGCGAAGATTGGGCATGTCTTAGGGGGTTGCAAACGGGTTGTCGCGATCGATAGGGCGCGGCTTCTTGACCGGCAGCTTGACCGATGTAGCTTGCCCGCTGGGCGTCGCGGTAGCAGGGGCGGGTCGATGAGGCGTGCCGCGTGCGCCGCGTGGTGACTGCGGTGCAGCGGTAGCTTGGCTGGTTGACGCCGGCGCCATTGCGCTCGCTACGACGGCCAGGGGCGGAGCTTCGGCGCTGCCGGATGCCCGCGTCGCTGGCATCGCTTGCTGTGCCGAGCCGAGCTGGGTGGCGGCAGCGGGCGTCGTCGTGTTGGGCTGCAAGAGGCGCCCAGCCAGCGCCAGCGCCAGCCCGAAGCCGCCAATGGCAGCCCACTTGATCCAGGCCGGGCGCGGCGGGGTAGCCTGGGCCTGCGCTAACGTCACACTGCGCTCGACGCCACCCTCGGGTGTCAGAGTGCTCGTCGGCGCCGGGGGCGGAGGGGACTTCAAGCGGCGAGGGTCGGTCTCACCGCGGCGCAGCTGCTCCGCGGACGCCAAGATTGAACGATTGCGATCGCGAAGCTTGGGGCCGAGCGCGAGGCTCAGTAGCTCGGCAACGTGCTTGTCGGTGAAAGACCGCCGCGTCGACGACAAGAAGTCGACCAGTGCGGCTCCCAGCTCTTCGGCGGTCTGATAGCGGGCGGCGGGATCTTTGGCCAGCGCCTTGAGCAGCACGCGCTCCAGTTCCGCGGGAAAGGCCGCGTCCAGGCTGCCTGGTGCGCTCAGCGGTTCCTCGAGGATCTTGTACATGGTGGCCATGGCGTCGGCGCCATGAAACGGCCGCACGCCGAGCGTCGCTTCGTAGAGCACGCAGCCCAGTGCGAACACGTCTGCCCGGCGATCGACGACCTTGGACGTGATCTGCTCGGGCGCCATGTAGCTTAGCTTGCCTTTGACCTCGCCCGTCTCCGTCGGCCGGTGTTGTTGACCTCGTGCCTTGGCGACGCCGAAGTCGGCGAGCCGTACGTGTCCGCGCAACGACAACAAGATGTTCTGCGGCGACACGTCGCGGTGCACCACGCCCATCGCATGTCCGTGCTCGTCCGTCAGCTCGTGCGCCGCGTGCAACCCAGCCGCCACGCGAGAGCACACGAACGCTGCTAGCTCGTGAGCGAGACGTTTGCCGGGACTGGCGTCCAACAGGTCGCGCAGCGACGCCCCGTCCGACCAATCCATGACCAGAAAGTGCGTGCCGCCTTCTTGGCCGAGCTCATAGGTGGCGCAGACGTTGGGGTGGTCGATGCGCGAGGCCAACGAGGCTTCATCGGCCAGCATTGCCCAGAAATCAGGGCTCGAGCTATCGCCGCCGAGCGTCGTTTTTAGCGCCACCAGGCGTAGGCCTGGCGAGGCCGTATCGAGCGCCACCCACACGCGCCCCATGCCGCCAGCCCCAATCGGAGCCACGAGTTGATAGCGGCCAATTCGCGAGGCGGGGCCTGGCTCAGCCACTAAGCACCGCCCTCGCCCGCGGAGGTCGCGCCGGTTTGAGTGTTGGACACACGAAAACGAATACTGCCATAATTAGAATGACCCGGCGCCCTCCACGAACGGCCAGAACGCCTTCCGGCTTCAGCTCATGTCTCACACGTCGAGTACTACCCAGCCCCACATCCCGTCCGATCCGGGTGAGGAGCTTGCGCCGGGTGACGCGATTGGTCGCTATCAGCTGACGTCACTGTTGGCGAGCGGCGGCATGGGGCAGGTTTGGACGGCGCGCCCGATCGGCTCTGGCTTCGCTCGAACAGTGGCATTGAAGCTCGTTCGGTCGGAGATGTCGGGTGACGAGAACTACGCGCGCATGTTCATCGACGAAGCCACCGTCGCTTCGGCCATCCACCACCCCAATGTCTGCGAAACGTACGAGCTCGGCAAGCACGGCGATCGCCTGTTTATGGCGATGGAATGGGTGGCCGGGGATTCGCTCGCAGGGCTGCTCAGGCAGGGCGATGCGCTGGTCCCGCTCGACTTGCGGATTGCCGGCCGCATCATCGCGGACGCCTGCGCAGGCCTACACGCGGCTCACGAGACCGTCGGCCCCGACGGGGCGCTGCTCGGCGTCGTGCATCGCGATATTTCGCCGCCCAACATCCTGATCTCGATGCAGGGCCAGGCCAAAGTCAGTGACTTTGGCATCGCCAAGGCTCGCTACCAGCTGCACGAGCGCACCAAGACTGGCGAGGTCAAAGGCAAATTTGCCTACATTCCGCCCGAGCAAATCTCGGGTAGCCCGGTCGACCGACGCGCTGATGTCTACGCCATGGGCTGCGTTTTGTATGTGGCGACGCTCGGCTCGCGGCCGTTCGGCAATGGCGCCGACGCCCTGCGCAAGATCTTGTTGAACGAATACAAGGCGCCGCGCGCTCTGCGGCCTGACTACCCGGAGCCGTTGGAGGCGATCATCGCCAAGGCGCTCGCCGCGTCGCCGGAGGCGCGCTTCGCTACGGCCGAAGACATGCAAATGGCGCTGGAAGAGTGGCTGGTGTCGAGTGGCAAGCTGGTGACTGCCAGCGACGTTGCTCGCTGCGTGAAAGAGCGCATTAGCCCCGAAGTGAAGGGCCGCAACGATGCCTTATTGTCGCAAAGCCGCGTGGCGCCTGAGCTGCTGATGAACCGGCTGCGGGGCGACAAGGACAGCGAGACCCCGACCGCCGGCAGCGGGCTGGTCACGGCCCCGTCGCAGCTTTGGGTCGGGCCGAAAGGTGCCGCCCGGCAATCCTCCGAAGACGGCGCGACCCAGCCCGGGGGAGAGCCGCCTTCAACAGGCGCGGTTCGAGCGCCGCAGCGCGCGGCGGAGCGTCCGGCGGTCGCGCCACGAGCTTCAGACGCCACGCAGTTGGTTGATTTTGTCCCGGTGGGCGTGGCCGCAAAGCCGCTTAGCGTCGCCAGCCCGTCTGAGCTCGAGCCGCGGAGCGCCGCGAAACCAGCGTGGAAAGCGGCCTTGGGCCTGCTGCTGTTGGTCGGTGTGGCGCTCGTGATGTGGCTAGTCGCCCGCCACTGACTCCTCGCTCGCGCTGTGCACTTGCGCGAGTTGTGCAACGACGCCTTGTGCAACTTGCACAACCCGTCCGCAGCTCGTTGCGCAAGGTTCCGGGCTGCGCGTTTCTCCCACCACCGGCATTTGTCGGCATTTTGTCGGGTCATTTGGGCTCGGGCCGAGTCGCTGCCTGTGGCACGGGCCCTGCAAAGGGGTGGGCTGCGTTCAACGCCGAGCACGATCGCTCGGCACCGCTAGGAGGTTCACCCCATGTTCAAACAACTCACTGCCCTCGCCATAGTCGCCTTGGCCGCCGCGGCCTGTAGCGTTGACGGCGCGAGCAGCGAAGAGCTCGGAACCCAAGCCCAAGAGCTGATCCCCGGCGGCAGCTGTAACGTGGGTGGCCTCGAGTGGAAGCCGTTTGTCGCCCACTTGGCCTACGACGCAATGCAAGACTTCGGTCGCTGGGAGTTCACCACCGATCTCGAGATCGCGCCCAGCAACGACCGCCTACAAATTTCCTCGGCTGGCTTCGCCCAATGCACGGCGCGGGGGCGCTCAGGCTGCCCGGCGATGACCGCTGGCCTCAGCGCGCAAGAAGGCAGCACGGTCATGACGAAGCAGGCCGACGGCAGCACCAAGCCGACGATCGACCCGTCGCAGGTGCGCAGCCAACTGTACTATGGCTTTCAGGCGCAGCAGACGAACGAGCAGTATCAACAAATGATCTCGGACAACTCCGAGGCGTATCCCAACAATCAATTCAAATCAGCCACCAAGACCGGGCTCGCGCACACTCTCTCCCTGACTAATTGTGCAGCGACCATCTATGTGAACGGCAGTTACGGTGGCGCCTCGCAATGCCTGCGCGCCGGCAACTACCGTATGGCTGATCTCACCATCGGCAACGATCAGGTCTCCTCGATCAAGGTGCGCAGCGGCATGAAGGTAACGCTGTACGAGCATGACCAGTTCGGCGGTGCGAGCGCCGCCTACACGGGCGACGCTTCGGGGCTCGGCACCTTCAACGACAAGACCAGCTCGCTCAACATCGCGTCGACCGATACCACCAGCTCGGACAAGTGCAGCGCGATCGACTCCTTCAAGGTCACATTGACGAATGGCGGCGATTGGACGGCCATCCGCGGCAAGTTGGTCACGCTCGGCTACATGCGCGGCAACGACGTGCTCGACGTGCGGCTCGACCTCGCCAACAACACCGTCGACGTCGACCCGTTCAACGTCGATTTCGTTCCCCCGGCCCAAATCGGCGGCGCGACCTACGGCGTGCTGGTGAAGTCAGCAACCGTTGAAACGTGGCGCTCGACGGAAGACCCGTCGCCGTCGATTTTCCCGGTGGGCGGCGGCTGTCAGAAGAAGTCGTATGGTGGCACCGGGTACTGGCCAGGCATCGTCAAGTCGTCCGGCTCCTACCGCTACTGCTTCTGCAACTGAACGCGCCGGGGCCTTGGCCCCTGCGTGATCTTCGAGCCGGCACGTCCCTCCCGTGTCGGCTCGAGGTGTTTTGTGGGTATGGTTCTATGGGCCTACACCGTCGTACCGCGGCCTACTCAATGGTGCCCTAAACTGAGACGGGTGATCTGCCGTTGGGGGGGTGGAGCTACCGTTCGGAGTTTGCCGAACGGGTTCGTTCCGGCTTCAAAGGACCACGAGGGAAAAATGGCGAACCGACTTGGTATCTCAATCGTGCTTTCGATTTTGGGTGCGAGCTGTGGGCTGACAGCCTGCGGCGACGACCCCGCAAGCGACGCGGCAAATGGCGGCGGTGCCGGTGGCGAGGCGCCCACCGGGACCGCTGGTACCAAGACGGGCGGTTCGACGTCAGGCGGATCGATCAACAAGGCTGGAAGTGGCGGCGGTGGTTCCGGAGGCGTGGCCGTGCCGGGCGGTGCTGGTGGCGACAACGGAGCGGCGGGGGCTGGCGGCGACGCGGCCTCGCTCGGCGGCGCGGGCGGCGCGGGCGGCGCGGGCGGCGCGGGCGGCGACGGTGGGGCTGCTGCCGGCTTGGTGTACCTCTGCGGCGACCAGGATATCTCGCACAAGGCCTGTTCTGCGCTTGGCGCGACCAGCTGCACCGATGTGATCAGTTGTTCCGACTGCCTCGCCGAAAAGCAGCAGACGCGCGCTGACTTCGTCGCCTGCGCCTCGTGCTTGGCCGAATTCGATCGCTACTTTCAGTGCGGCATCGACGCGTTCGAGAGCGGTCAGCCCGCCAATGGTATCGAGTGCGTCGACGGCTACGGCCCCGACTTTACCCTGAATTGCTACGCCTTCTTGGACAGCGCTCTAGCCTGCGAGCAATACCTGCTCGGTGAACCCGGCCCTCAGCCGATGCCGAACGACTGCCCGGCGGCCTGGCCGCTGCCGTGAGCGCTTCTACCCAGCAACCCAAGGCTTGCTGGAGGCGTGCTAAATTCAGGCGTTAGAGATGCAAACAGCGCGGCTCTTTCGAGGCCTCAGCCTAAGTGGACTCTGGGCCGTGCTGTTGGCCGCCGCCGCCACCTCGTCGTGTTCGCTGCTGTATGATCTGAACGCCGACCAGTGCACGGTGGACTCCGACTGCCGCAAGTTCGGCAGCGAGCTGCCAGTTTGCGACGCTGGAATTTGTAGCGCCCGTTCCACGCCCGGCGCCTCCGGTACGGCGGGTACGGCGGGGGCTGGAGGCGAGAGCGACCCAGGCACAGGCGCAGGCGGAGAGGGCGGCGCTTCCGCTCCGGCCGAATGTGCGACGAACGGCGAGTGCATCGATCGCAACTTTGGGCAGCCCTACGTCTGCCAAGCGGGAAAATGCATCGCGCTGCTCACCAAAGAGTGTCCGCAGGTCGTCGGTGACCAAAACTTGAGAGCTCCGGCGCCGCTGGTGTTTGGCGCCTACGCCAAAGCGACTGACGAGATCAGTCGCTCCACCGTCACGCGCAACCTCGACCTGGTAGTGTCGGAGTTCACGAACAAGGTGACGGGCTTGCGCGGTGGGCCTAACGGCAGCCGGCGGACGCTGACGTTCGTCGTTTGTAACTCTTTTTTCCCCGACGCGGCCCCGGGCAGCATCGAAGCGTTCACGCCCAGTCTCGAACACTTGGTCGATACGCTGCACGTCCCCGGCATCTTGGCCGCACTGCAGCCGAAGGACCTGCAAGCCGTGTTCACCCAAAAGCTCGACGCCGCGGGCACGTTCGTGATCAGCCCGTACGACCAAGATGGCGAGTTGGCGACGCTGGCGGACGGTGGTCGGCTGTGGCACATGCTGGGCGCCACGTCGGATCTTGCGCCGGCGTTTGGTCCGCTGCTCAAGCGCACGGAGACGTACCTGCGTATCAACGAGGAGTTCCTGAAATTGCCGAAGCCGGGCGCGCCACTGCGGGTGGCGATCGTCACGGCCAATGTGGCGCAGCAAACCGATGTGCGTGACGCTTTGGTCCAGCTCCCCGAGCTCGCTGACTTCGACGTTCAGCAGTTTCAGATCGACTCGGCCCTGGTGAGCTCGAAGCCGGATGTATCGGCCGTTGCTGGCGATTTGTTTGGCTACAAGCCGAACATCATCGTCGCCCTGGCTGACTCGGAGTTCATCGAAACCGTTTTCCCTTTGCTCGAGACAGGTAACGATTGGAATACGAACACCGGCGGCCAGGCGCGACCGTTCTACGTACTCGGCTCGACCATGGCGCCCGAGACTTGGTACCTCTATTCGAGCCGCCAGGGCGATGCGGGCGGCTATAAGTCGCTCATGGATCGCATCGTGGGGGTTGCGTATGCCTCCGCGGAAGATCCGACGCTGCGCGAGGCCTATGAAAATCGCCTGAAGGCAGCCAATAAGGACATCAAAGATCCTTCGGTTTTGTTGGGTTCCGAGAGTGCTTACGATGCTGGCTACTTGCTCATCTATGCGGCTGCGGCCGCCGGTCAAGTGCCGGTATTGGGCGGGAAAGATCTCGCGACTGGCATGCGGCGCCTGGTACTTGGTACGCCCTACGACGTGGGCCCGACTGCGATTCCGCAAGTCCTGACCGCGCTCGACAACGACGATGACGTCGCGCTCAATTTGACGCTGGGCGCTGCGAACTGGAACGTGGGTCGCGGCACGCGTGTTGGCTTGGGTAGTGCGTACTGTCTGAACAATGGCTTCTCGCCGCTCGAAAAGAACTCCCCGCCCGGGCCAACTCCGGATGCGTTGCGCTACGACCCCAAGACGAATGCGCTTGAAACCAAGCCGCTACCATGCATTCCAAATTTTTGACCAGTCGGCTAGGCCTCGGGCTGTTGGTCGCCGCGCTCTCGAGCTGCGCGGCTCCAGAAGGCATCGGTAGCCAGCGGCACATGATCGTGGGCGGGACGCTGACCGCCGACGCTCACGCGAGCGTTGTCTACGTAGTGACCGAGGTCGGTTCGTTCGGCGGTTCGCCGGTCGTGAAGATCGGCAGCGGAACTCTGGTAGCGCCGAACCTCGTCGCTACGGCTCTACACGTCGTGTCCAAGAATCCTTCGAACGTTCCCTTCACCTGCGACGCCACCGGCAACGAAGTGTCGGGCACCCAGGGCTCGCTGCTGGGCTCGGTCGTCGCTCCGGATAAGGTTTCGGTCTTCGAAGGGCCGACCCCGCAAAC
>JBBSAB010000171.1:0-12659 GCA_038252755.1 Polyangiales bacterium
AGACGTCGCGCTCTGGGAGCTCGGCCGCAAGTACAACAACCTCTGCGAATCCGGCCTCGCCCAAACCGTGATCGCCTCGCGCATCGGCAAAACCCCCGGCCACGTCTCGACCTCCGTGACGCTGGCGCGAAACCTCGCGCCAGCCGTCGTGGCTCGCCTCTCCACGCTGCCCCCCAACACGTTCCCCGTGCAGCGCCTACTTCGGCTGGCGGCGCTGCTCGACGACGCCGGCGAGCCCGACGAGCCCAACCAGCTCCGCCTCTTCGAACAAATGCTCGGCACCCCCACGCGCAAATCCGGCCGCCCCGCGCGCAAACGCACGGAGCGCGAAACCGTCTGGGCCCGCTATCGCCGCCTAAAAGAAGGCGCCCGCGGCCTCCGCGTCGACCCCGTCTACGAGCCCTTCCTCGCACAAGTCCTGAAATACCTGGCCGGCGAAACCGGGGGCCTGACCAAATGACGCCCTTCCACCGCCTCAGCACGCCACTCACGCGCGCCTGGGCCATCAACCGCGACGCCCGCCACAAACTCGCCGCCTGGCTCGCCCGCCAGTATCCGAAGACAGGCGTCGCGGTGTGCACGGACGCGCTGTCCGTCGTCGCGTGGGTCAACCCGCTCGCCCAGATCAAGTTCGCGACGCCGCCGTTCCAGAAGGTCGAACGGCATCAGTGCGTGAACAACCCGACGTGGCGCGAGTGCGAATGCCGCAAGTGGTTCGACCCGGAGAGCGGTGGGCCTTGGGGGAAGCGCGAGACGCCGACGCACCACCCGCTCTGCATCTACGACCCCAACGCATTGAAGCGCTGGAAGAGGTCGACCTGCCGGAGGGGGTGGTCGAACAGGCACGCGCCGGCGGATTCCTCGAGCATTGACCGCCTCGGGGGCGGCGGTGTTGTCGCTGCGGCGGCACTCGTGTAGCCCACCTGGCGCTGGCGTCTGCGGTTGTCCCCCCCTCCCTGGGCGCCGGCACTTTGCTCCTGCCCTGGCCGGAGGAGCGTCCGTGGTGCGAAACAAATTCATCGCGCATAGGGGCCGCGTTCGGAGCCACGGCGAATGGTAGGCTCGTACGCCGTGATGAAAGATAGCCTGCTTCGTTTTGGCGTCGCGATGGAGCCCGGACTGGTCGAGCAGCTCGATGCGATCGCCGCAAGTAGGGGTTGTAACCGTTCGGAGCTGATTAGAGACCTCGTGCGCGCGGAAGTCAGCCGATCAGCTGTGGCCGATCGGACGCCCGCGTTCGCTGCGTTGACGTTGGTCTACAACCATCACGTTCGCGAGCTTTCAGAGCGCCTCACGATGCTGCAGCATGATCTCGGCGAGAGCGTGCGCTCGACGATGCACGTGCATCTCGACCGCGAACATTGCCTCGAAGTCATCGTCATGCGCGGCCGTTCGGATGAACTGAAGGAAGCAACGGCCCGCATGGTCGGCACCCGTGGCGTGATCCACGGTGGCGCAGAGTTCATCGCGGAGACGACCCTGGCCACCAGTGGCAGTGGCCGTCGGGTTCACCACCACGGCCACGAACATGCGCACGACCATAGCCATGCCCCAGCGAAGGCGGGGTCGCGGAAGACGCCGGCAAAGCCGCGCACGCGATCCAAACGCGCGAAATCAGAGCGCTGAGGTCATGGGCTTCCGGCCTGTCCCGGGGCGCCTCCGGCGGTGACGGGCGTACCTCCCGCGCCTCCCGCGCCCTCAGCGGTCGGCACGACCGTACATTGCGAAGCGTCATAGTCCAAGCCAGCGAATTCTTGGGGGAAGATGCGCTGCGTGATGAAATCCGAGTCCTGTTGATCGAGCGGTTTACCGCCCGCGCAGTTGCCTAGCGTCGTGGCGTCCGAAATCGCGAAATTCAATGTGTCGCCACGAGCGACGCTTAGCTTTTGCGCGCTACGGATGGGAATGAGCCGCTCGGGCGCGGTCCAGCTGGCGGGGTCCCAACCAGGCGCAAGCAGCGCGTAACCGTAGTCGGCTCCTTGCACCACGCGTACCGGATCGGAGACCTGACCGGGCGCCACCGGGTCGGGGAACTGCGCGACTGCCCACCATCCTTTGTAGACGACGACCGAGTCGGCGGGACTGGAGTCGCTCGCGTTTGGGTAGTCGTTCGAAAGCACGGCCGAGGTCGGGTCCGAGGTGTTGCACCCGAGGGCGAGCGAGACGCACAACGCACACACCGTTGCGACAATCCTTGTCGTGTTCATGATGGCCCTTCAATCGAGGAATAGTGTCGCCATCACGCGTAACGTGATTGGATAGGCAGGTGTGAAGTCAACATCTTCGCAGCCCCAAAAATGTCCGTCCATTGCGCCGGATGTAGGGTTGCTCGCCAAGCGACCCTTCGAGCCGCAACTGGCCCCTGCCGGGAGCGACTGCCCGATGCCAGGCTCGCCACGCAAGCGACTGACCGTGTCGAACTGCGCCGAGCGATAGCCGCCATTGAAGAGGTTTTCGACATCGAAAGCGATGTCGAACCAGCGGTGGCGGTAGCCGACATGCGCGTCGAATTGCGTGAAGCCAGGGGCTACCAAGACTCCGTCGTCGGAGGCAGGGCGGTCACCGATACCGTAGAAGCGAAGACCAACGCGCCCCACGCCGGGACCGAGCTCGCGGCGAGCAGACAGCCCGCCGGACCATGTTTGCTTAGGGGCGAGGGCGAGCCCGCCGCCGTTCGCATTGTCTGTGCTGAACTGTGAATGCGTGAATGTGACCGCACCGTCCGCAGCCAGCCATGGCGTGAACTCGTAGCGTGTCTCGAATTCGAGGCCGTAGCGTTTGGTAGCTGGCCCGACGTTGGTAGTGCCGTCGTCGCCACCCCAAGTCGTCTCACTGTCGAGATCGAGAAGCCAACCAGCCGCTCCAAAATCGAAACGGTCCCATAGGCGAGTGCGCGCCCCGACCTCCTCACCGACCGCCCGTGTAAGTGGAGTGACCGAGGGATTGGCGAAGACGCCGCGAACGTCGTTCGAATGGAATCCGTGACCCCAGTTCACGTACACGTCGAGCTGCGCGTTCTTGCGGTCCAGCGGAGTCACCGCGAGGCTCGCCTTGGGGCTGAATTGATGCGCGCCGTCGATGCCGCTTTTCGGATTGGCGGGGTCGGTGGTTGCGAGCTTGTTGTCGACTGCGAAACCGAGGAAGTCCGCGCGCCCGCCGACATTGGCTCGGAGCCAAGCTGCCGGGGTGATCTCCTCGTTGACGTACGCGCCGAGCAGGGTTTCGTGCACCCCATTGCCGCGGAGCTGGTCTGTCTGAAGGCGCTGTACCGCGTGCCAAAGCTCCTCGTGAATGTCGTCGCTGCGCAGCTGGCTCCCGATCGTCGTGTCAAAGCGGATGCCGCCGACCTCGTGCAGAACCCGATAGGAGACGGCGCCGCCGTAGAACGTACGTCGATCGACCTGTTCGATCTCGTCGCCAGCGCCAGGGTTTCCTTGGTAGAGCGTGAAGTTCGAAAAGAGGTTGAAGCGGTAAGTGCCGGCGTAGGCTTGAGCGTTGAGCTCGCTGTTCTCGCTGGGCCGAAGCTTGTAGCCCATGAAGAGCTGGTGCCTGGCGGTGTTGCCGCCTTCGCTCGGATCGATCGAGCCAAACTTGGAGATCAGACCCTGCTCGACGGCGCGCGCTGGAATTTGCCCTGAGCCGTGCCAATTGCCCGAATAGCTCGACTCGCCGAAGGTCATGCTCGAGGTGGGTGAAAGCGCCAGCGTGATCTTGTTGAACAGCTTGTAGCGGTCCCAACCTTCAGGGTTGTCGAACGGGCCGTCCTGACGACCCACCTCGGCCGCGAACATAGCGTCGGCCTTGTCCCACTTGGGGCTCGCTATGAAAAGGCCGCGATACGACGGTGAACCGTGACCTGGGGAACCGCCGAAACCGAGACCAACCGAGCTGTGTTCGAAGGACTTGCGCGTCACCAGGTTCACGGCACCTGCGGTCGCGAAGTCGCCTTGGTTCGCGAAGTAGGTACCCTTCGAGACTTCGACGCGTTCAACGGTCTCCGGAATGATGAAGTTGGTGTCCGAGAAGCCCTGACCGTGGGCGTGCGACACCATGTTGATCGGGATGCCATCGATCGAGAGCGCGACGTCGGTGCCGTGATCGGCGTCGAAACCACGAAGAAAATACTGGTTCGCCTTTCCACCGCCCGAGTGCTGCACCATCACGAGGCCCGGCGTGACGCGCAAGATGTCTTGTACCGACCCGATCGGGCGTAGCGCAAAATCGCGATCGCGCACGGCAGACGATGAGGCGGCGCTGATGGGCTTTCTGCCCAGCACAAGTGTCGTTTCGATATTCTTTTGGATGGCCGGCGCCGGTCCCGTTGGGTGCGCGGCTGGGCCCGGCGTCGCGGCCTGCGCAGGAGGGGGCGAAGCCAATGGCGGCTCAAACGGCAAAGCCAATTGAATCGCGGCGCGAATGGGCGCGTCGTTCTGGCGAGCCGGTTCGAACGTCCAAGCCTTGACCGCGGCCACCGCAGCTTCGTCGAAGCCGTGCCCCGCAGCCTGCACGACCTTCGCGTCAACCACGTGCCCGGTTTCGTCCACCACAATTTCGAGGCCAACGGTGCCCGAGACTCGCTCTCGCAGGGCGTCGGGAGGGTAGACCGGATCGGGATGCACCCTGAGCACGGGAGCGACGGCCGCGGCGCTCGCCCCAGCTGGCGGGGCAGCCGGTGGCGTCGCACCACCCGTGGGATCTTGGGCCAAAAGAGGGCGGGAGAGCAGGAGGGTGAGGCCAACAGCGGCCGTCGAAATCAATGGATTGCGCATTGTTTCTGCCATGAAACGTTGGGCGCGAGAGCCCGTTCGAAGGCGGCGTGAGTAGCACGGAGATTTAAAAACGTGCTACGACTTTTTTCGAGGCGCAGAAGGTGTCACCGCTTGGTCACGAGATTGGCTGCCACGTCTCACGTGCGCGGGGACCCCAATAGATGGCAGGCTTCGCGCAATCGCGCATGCCTAAGGGTGCGGCTTTCCCGCTCGTCGTCTCGCTCCTCGCGCATGCGGGGCTTGCTGCCGTTGCTGCGCGGCATGGGCAGTCGGTGACGAGTTTGGGTTCCGCAACTACCGTTGCTGCAGAGCTGTCGGCGCCAGACTTGGTGCAGGCCGAGAGCGCGATGCCCGATCAACCCGCGGCAGTTGCCGCGGCCGTGCGCGTTCCCAACGTCACCCAGCGCGCCGAGGCCCGTGCCATCGCTCCCGCCGCCGCAACCAACGCTGGTCAATCGGTGGCAGAGCTTGCAGCCGCACCGCTCGTGACCCCCAGTCCAGAAAGCGAGGGGCCTCGGTTCGTGATGACCGTTGCACCCACGGGCCTCCTAGGATCGGGTGTGACGGCGGCCACTGGCGTCGCCGTTACCACCAGCGGTGCTCAAGCGCCAATCGCCGAGTCGGCCGCCGAAACGCCGGCGCGGTTCAAGGCGGGCACTGCCCCAGCCTACACAGCTGCTGCGCTTTCAGCGGGCATCGAGGCTGATGTCCCTCTTGAAATCGTCGTGAGCGAGGCCGGCGTAGTGATTGGCGCGCGCGGCATTGCTCACGTCGGCTACGGGCTAGATGAAGCCGCGCTCGCGAGCGTGCGCGCCTATCGGTTCACGCCTGCCTTGCGCGATCATAAGGCGGTCCCAGTGCGAATGCGTTGGCTGATGCGGTTCCAGCTACGCTGAGGTCGTTTCAGCGCCTCGCGCCGAGCGGGGCTTCGAACTCGCGGACGTAGCCAGCATCATCGTACTCGACTGAAGCCATCAGCTCATCCAAGAGCTCGGGAGCTTCGTCACGGTCGTCGTTGGCCAGCTGACTTGTTGCAACACCGGCGGTGAGGCGCTGGCCTCGGCATTGGGGTGCCGTGGAGGAGCTCGCCCTCGCCAGACTTGAGGTGTTGGAGTACAAACCTGACCATGCTAGCTCGCCCGACCGGTCACCACTCGATCACCCCGACGTTCATTGTCCCCGGCGTCGCTGGGGTACTCGCTTTCCTTGAGCGAGCGTTTGGCGGCCACGTTGTCGACCGCTACGACGGGCCCGACGGCTCGATCCTCCACGCCGAGATCATGATCGGTGACTCGGTCGTGATGTGCGCAGAGCCGATGCCCGGTTGGGAGCCGATGCCGAGTGCCTTCTCGCACTACGTCGACGACGGACCAGCGGTCGATGCCACCTACCGGCGCGCGCTCGAAGCGGGTGCAATCTCCATGAAGGAGCCAGTGACCGAGTTCTTCGGCCAGCGCAGCGCGAGTGTGAAGGACGTGGCCGGCAACCGCTGGACCATTTGCGCCGTCGTCGAGGAAGTCTCGCGCGACGAGATGCACCGGCGCATGGCCGAGTTGATGAAAGGCGCCTAGGCCCGGGCTGCCAAGGACCAGCCCCGACGCCCCTGCTCTGCGCGCCGCGGGCTCGCCAAGCATCGACGCGGTGGTGTTGCTGATGTCCGCCCAATTGTTCCCCCGCCACTGATCGCCGAGCGATCAGTGGCGGGCGGCGCGTGGTACGTCTGGCAACGCGTGTGCGTCGGCCGACCGTCGCCTTACCGAACTATGCCGACTGAAAAGCCCAGGGCCGTCGCCGACGTTGCCCCAGCCGATAAGCCATCGATCGGCGGAGCGAGGCTGATGCTGAACGACGAGCGAAAGCCTGTCCGCTCGTCACGAGCGGCGGCCCCGACGACGACGGTGAGCAGGCGCGCCGAAGTGCCGTCAAGCTTGCGTCCAGCCAGAGTGACGTCGCCCGTCAGCCTGCTTTCGAGCGCGAGGTTGGCGCTCAGCCACGCCAGTAGCCCGAAGCGCCCTCCGACCGCTAAGTCCCACCTGGGGCCGAGTTGCCGAGAACGCCCTAGCGCGTCGTCGGGCAAGCGGTACGCGAGCTCGCTTCCGAGCCAGAGGTCGACCTTGCGCAGAATCGAGTGCGAGACGTCGAAGCCCGCACCCAACTCCCACGCCCCGAGCCCGAGCTGAGCGTCGCCCGAGCCAAAACCGCTCGAAGCGCTCGACGCGATCGCTCCGAGCGGTACGCGCACCAATGCGCCGACCGACACGGCGGGCAAGCGCACACTATGGTGTGGCATCTCCTCGTTCCGCACTTCGTATCGCGCGCGTAGAATTGCGTCCCCGAGGCCGGTCTGCCGCTCCGAAAGGAGTGCTGTGTGAAAGCGATACGAAGCCGCACCCAGCTCGGCTTGCCACTCGAGCTGCGTAGGTTGGCGCAGCCCGATACGGAGCAAAAGCTCTTCCGCCGTCTCGCTCTCGTTAGCAGAGAGGGCATGGAAACGCCCTCGCACGTCGAAGTTACCCAAAGCCCGTCGCGTGCTCGCTACGAGCACCAACGCATACTTGTCACTTTCGCTCGTGATGAACGCGCCGCCGCCGGCGTCGTCACTGCAAGGACAAGCAGAAGCCTGCCCGGCATATAGGACCAGCGAGACGAGAGCCCCAATGAGCCTTCCGAGGCCTGGCTTCACGGAACATCCACGGGGAAGCTGACGCGATCGAGGACCTCGCCCGAACTGAGCTCAAGCTCGATCTGCCAGCGTCCAGTCATGAACAAATCCAGCTCTGTGGCGTGAAAAACGTCGTCTAGCTCCACGATTTGCTGCGCGTGCGCTTCGTGACCGTGAGCGGGCATCAACGCGTCAACCGCCGCGAGGAGCGGCGGCACTTGAGCGGCGTCGCGAGTGGACAGGCGGACGCTAAGCGCGTTCTGCCCTCGCCTCACTGGACCGTCGAACTGCACCTGCACCTCAACCGAGCCCGCATCGGAGAGCGCATCAAGCGAGCCGTCTGCCGGGGCAGGCGAGCTGCAGCCGGTAGCCATCAAGCCGAAGAGTCCGACGGAGCTCACAGCGCGACATATGCGAATCACGGTCGGCTCATAGCGCCCGAACCGCCACTTAGAAATGCGTCAAATGGTCGCGGGCGGGCCAGCGCACGTCAGATTGTCTCGCCCTGGCTTACGGGCTCCGCTCCGTTGCGCCGCTGACGACTTCGGGCCAACGCCTCGTCAAGGCGGGCGACGGTGAGCCGATGTCGTTTCAGCGCGGCGGCGGGTACTTCGCGAGCTTGCGCTGCAGGCTACGACGGTGCAGACCCAAACGTCGTGCCGCCTCGGAGATGTTGCCGGAGACGCTGACGAGCACGTGGTTGATGTGCTCCCACTCGGCTCGAGCGAGCGATAGGGGTTCGCCGGCAGGCGCAGGGGAGCTGCCGACCCTGTCGCGCTGCAGGGCACTAACGATTTCGTCGGCGTCGGCCGGTTTCGTCAAGTAGTGGACGGCGCCGAGCCGTATGGCTTCGACCGCCGTGGCGATGCTCCCGTAGCCCGTCAGCATGACCACCCGAGTGGCTGGATCTTTCGCCAAGAGTAGGCGCAACACGTCGAGCCCTGACTCTTCGCCAATGCGCAAGTCGACGACTGCGTACTCCGGCGGGTCTTCTGACAGGTGCCGCACCTCGGTTAGGGAAGCTGCGCCTTGCGCCAAGAAACCCCGATCGGCGAACGCGCGAACAAGGCGATCCCGCAAGTGTTCGTCGTCCTCGACGACCAAGATGGTCGGAGCGGTATCGGCGGGGTCAGCCATGCGCTCCGGGAGCTTGTGGGCCCGCGGCGCGCGCGACCATGCGTCCGATTGTCGCAGGCACCGGCAGCACCAATCTTGCGAGCGTGCCGCGCCCGGTCTGCGACGACAGTTCCAAGCGGCCGCCCATCTGTTCCGCGACGCTTTGAGCGAGGAACAGGCCGAGACCCATACCTTGTCCTCGCGGTTTGGTCGTGAAGAAGGGCTCCGTGGCGCGCGACAGCACGCCATCCGCCATTCCGGGACCGTCGTCCTTCACAATGAAGGCGAGCTCTCCGGCCTGCTCCGCGACGGCAAGGTACACGGCGCCAGTCGAGCCGCTCGCGTCGAAGGCGTTGCTCAGCAAATTTCGGAGCGCCTGGCCGACTGCGGTCAATGATCCGGTCAGTTTCAGCGGCTCGCCCTGCGGGGTCTCCAACTTGAGGCGCTCGCGATCGAAGCCGACAAGCCCTTGCTCCAAGATCGCCGGCCAGGTCAGCTCGCCAAAGCTTGAGCCCGGCGCCTGACCCGCTTCTGCCGCCAACTGCTCCAGGATTGCGCGGCAGCGCTCGACCTGGCTCTTGATCAAAAGCACGTCGTCACGCGCCTGCTCGCCAGGGCTGCCCTCGGGTAGGCGGCGCAAGAGTTCGCTGCTCGCCAGCGCGATGGTCGATAGCGGCGAAGCCAGCTCGTGGGCGGCGCCAGCGGATAGCATGGCCAACGCTGAGACAGCTTCGCCCCGCGTTGCTCGTTCGCGTGAAGCCAAGAGCTGCTCTTCGATCAGGCGCAGCTCGCGAAGCACTCGCTGAATGAAGTAGACGATGAAGCAAGCCGCTAGGCCGAACGCGACCCACATGCCCCGCATGTGCCAGCTGTACTCCTGCATGTGGTGCGAGTGGTCGTGAGGGAGCGGCATGTGGAGCCAAAACAGACCAAGCGAACAGCCCAATGCTGCGGCCACGAGCGTGAAGCTCGTGCGAGGAGGGAGAACGACCGCCGCCAGAACGATGTGGATCAGGTACAAGAAACTGAATGGATTGGCGGGCCCACCGCTGAAGTAGAGCAGCCCCGAAAAAAGCAGCAGATCCGCGCCGACGCTGAACGTGACGTGGCGTTCAGCAATAGGCGTCTGCCCGCGCGCGAGTGCCAAGGCCCAAACGTTAAGTAGAAGCTCAAGCGCCATCACGACGCCGAGTTGAGCCAGCGGTAACTGCACGTGGAGCCCGAGACTCACGATCAAGATTACGACCAGCTGTCCCAGCACCGCGCCGAAGCGCAGCCGAATCAGCCACGCAAAATTGACGGCAAGCGCGCTCGTGCGCGGGCTCGCAGAAGCGTCGTCGTGCGTTGCTGTGGCCATGGGGCGCGACGCTAGCCCCGCCCTGCCGGTCGAGCAACCGCGTCAGTTGTCCGGCGCGCCGCACACCAGCCAAGCTTCGAGCGCCTGTCGCTCACTCAGCGTGAGCGTGACGCCCGAGTCGGGCGGTGGCTGCGAGCAGCTACGGATTTGCCGCAGGACAGTGCCCGCCCACTCGCTCACCGACGCCTGGTCACCGAGCGACCAGAGCCCCGCGTTGTTTTCGGGTGCGTGGCACGTCTGGCAACGCGCCTCCAGGATCGGCGCAACGTCGCTGGCGTAGCTCGGCATCGTGTCTGGACACGATTTCGCGGTGACGCCGGGGCAGGCGTTGTCGGCCGAGGTCGGGGATGAATCACCATCGCCGCAGCCTTGCGACGCGAGCGCGACGGTTCCGACGACGACTAACGCAGCGGCAAATCTCAGCTGAGCCCAAGCCGTTTTTTTGGCGGGCGGCGGCTGCGCTACGGACCGGACCATGTCGCTAAGCATTCGGTCAAAGCGCTCAGTTGTCCAACGCCCCACACACGAACCAGTCGAGTAGCGCGGCGCGCTCGTCTGGCGCCAACTGGTGTGCACAGGCGGGCGGCATTTTGCACGTGAAGATTTGATTCAGAACGGAGCGACGCTGACCGTACAGCTTGGCGTATGGCGCAAGCGGGAACGACGCTGAGATCTGACCCGGATCGTGGCAGGCTCCGCAGCGGGCGCTGATCACGGGGGCAATGTCCTTGGCGTAGCTCGGCGTCGCACCGCTGCACGCCGAGTCCGACGGCAAATCATCCGGACAGCTTGGTGGGGGACCTGAGGCCAACTGGTCCGCTTTCAGTCCCGCGCAAATCGTATCGGTCGTAGTGGCGGGCTCACTGCTGCACGCGGTTAGCAAGCTTGCGAGCCACACGGCGTCCGCCAGGCGTCTACGGAACATCTACGTAGAAGGCTGCGTGACCGTGCGGCGAGTCTTCGCGGGCGTCGAGGCACTCCTCGAAAAAATGGAAACGCACTGTCCAACGCCCCGGTTTGTCGAACCGCACCGGGCCGATGCTGTACACGCCTGGGCTCACGACCTTTGTCTGCGGGTGTGTGTTCGGCGCCAGGTGCGTGTCGCTCAGGTAGATTTCCGTCTCAGTCCCCGCGCCAACGACCGGCAAGTCATCACCTAGATTGTTGATGTGCACCGTGATGGTCACGTCAGTGTTCTGTTCCACACACGTCGTGCTGAAGCTGAGGTGGTACTTACAGTCGTCGTCGCCACCCTCCGCGTTGAAGAGCACCGGGGCCATCTCCTCGACAGTGGCCGCTCCGCCGCTGCCGGGACTAGCACTCGGAGCTCCGCCGGCCCCCGAATCCATGCATGCCGCCGCGCTCGTCTCCTGGACGATCGCCTTGCCGTCAGCGTCCGTGCAATGTCCGTCCGCGTCACCTGGAACTGGCCCGCCGCCATTCGTGCAACTTCCGTTGGCGGCTCCGCCTTCACTCGCGCTCGACGGGGTATCGGAGCTCGACGAGCACCCGCTCACCAGGCCGAAGGCCGAGGTCAACAGAAAGAGGCTCGCCAATGCCGTGGGGGTCCGAAGGCGGCGACCGGAATTCATGCCGCACGAATAGCAGCCGGGCTGCCGAGCGGCCTGCGTCAAGTTGTCGCAGCCCGCACGTCGGCGCCGGCACTGAGTGCCCCAGCGCGCTTGCGCCACGGGCCGGCTAAAACTTCGGCTCTCGTCCGCGTCGCGCACCCCACAATGTCTGCACGACGACGAGCTGCTGCTTGGCCCTGACCGCGTAGTAGAGCCACTGTTCCGTGCCCGGCAGTAGCAATCGGCGAAACTGCCTGCCGCCAATCACGCAGGCGCCGCCGATGTAGGCATCCTGCACGAGCAGCAAGCGCGCACTGCTGAGCTCCTGCTTCAGGAGATCAGGCGCTTCGAGACGGTTGGTCCGCCACCACTGGTCGACGATTTCGATGCGTCGTTCGGCGCGCTTGGTGAGCTTGATCTTCACGGCTTCGAGCCGAGGCGCGCGATCACGGTGTCGAAGTCCACCAAGTTGCCGGCGGCTTCGTCTGCCGCCGACGCTTCGAGCTCTTCGAGCAACTCGGCGTCATCGTCGTGGTCGTGCACGACAGCCAGCTCGATCTCGGCGCCCTCGGGCAGGTCGGTAGCCTCATTGAGAATGAGCCGTCCGTTCTTCACGACTGCCTTGAGCGCTTCCATCGAGGCCAAGATACCACCGCCCAGATACCCAGGCTTGCGGCTTCTACATTTTCTGGCTTCTGGGCGATTCGGGCGCGCGGAGCACGACCCTTCGCCAAGCATCGCTAATCCGCGCCCTCGTCAAGCCAGCGGCCCCGGCGCCAGCAGCGAGCTCGCGCCAACCAGCGCTCGTAGTCGGCCAAGCCCAGGCCTCGCCGCGCGTTCGAACGCGGTGCGGCGTGATCAACGCCGTTGGATAGCCGAGGCATTCACCAACTCGCAGGCTCATCAGGCTCTCGGAGACCGTGAACGCGCGACTCAGCTCACCAACGCGGTTGCCGATGGCGCGGTGAGCGACGTGAAAGGCAGGGCGCGGGACGCAGAGGGCGGCGCCGATTCGACCCGCAAGCTCCTCGGCGTCGGGACCATGGTAGCCCCAGAGGTGGAGCTGCCACTCGCCGAGCTCGTGAGCGACAGCGTGGTTCAGCTGGCGAGCGTTAAGCCCCCGCCGGACGTGAATGACTGGCTGAGGTCCGGCCCACACGAGCGCGCTGGGTCCTGGCAGTTCA
>JBBSAB010000172.1:0-12565 GCA_038252755.1 Polyangiales bacterium
TCGCGAACTCCTCGGCCGTCTTCCCGCTCTCTTTCCACTGCCGAATCCGCTCAATCCACTTCTCGTCTGTCACCGTCATGCCGCCAAGTCTGACGACTCACGATCTCGCGCGGAAGAACGGGGTCGGTGCACCGGATACGATGATCGCTTTGCGCTCAACGCTACGGGGTCGTGTCACTGGTCCTGTTCCTTTCGATGCCGACATATCCAGGACGCTCGCCTGAGCGAATTCGTGCTGGCGAGAGGCCCGCAGTGACCAGACAAGGCCCGCGGTCTCCCTCAAGCGTCTGACTATGTGTGGATCGGGTTCGCGCCCACGATGATCTGGATCATCGCTCCCGCTGTCCGTCGTTGCCACGCCGTCGCCCAGGGATAATGCTGACGCGCCCGACTTTGTTCTAGCCACCATTCTTGAGGAGATTCAGATGATGCACGCGCGTTACTTGGCCGTCGCCGGGTTCAGCTTCGGCCTACTGCTCGGTTGTTCTAAGAAAGTGGAACCGGCCCCCGCGGCGGCCGAAACCCCACCGGCCCCCACGCCGGCAGCACCCGCGCCACCGCCCGATCCAGCGGCTGAAGCCAAAACGCTGTTCCACGCGAAGTGCGTCGTGTGCCACGGTGAAGCCGGTCACGGCGACGGTCCAGGCGCGGCCGCCCTCACGCCGAAACCCCGCGACTTTACCGATGCTGCGTGGCAGCAGGCCTCGAATGACGAGGCGCTTCGTAAGGTCATCCTCGAGGGGGGCCCAGCTGTCGGCAAGAGCCCCGGCATGCCTCCGAATCCCGACCTCAAGGACCAAGAAGCCGTCGTGACGGAGCTGGTCAAGCTCGTGCGAGCTTTTGTGCCCTCGAAGTGAGAATGTGCGGTGGGGCTATGGCCGAGCCTAGCGCGGCGGGCCGCTGAACAAGGCATGACGCAAATCATCTGCGCCAGCGGCCGCTCCGGATGATAGATGGCATGCCTGGTGACTACCGAGGCATCTCTCGAGCTACTGCGTGCCTTCCCGTTGTTTCGCAGCGCCTCGCTTGAAACTCTAAGCGCGCTCGCTGCAACCGCTCAAACTCAGAAGCTTTCGCACGGCGATTGCGTCTGGCAAGAGGGGGATTGCCCTGCGCAAGTCTACATGCTCGCGCGTGGTCTAGTGGAGATCGTCCGCTCTGGTCCCAACGGGGACGACGTGACGCTCGCTCTTTTTGGACCCAGGGAGTGCCCTGGCCTGTTTGCAGCAGTCGAGGGGCGCCCGTTTCCCGCCGCGGCGCGGGTCATCTCCGAGGATGCCGAGTTGCGCTACGTGCCGCGCCAAGCATTCGCCACGGCCATCGACCGAGACCCCGCGCTCTCGCGTGCCCTCGGTCAGGTCATGAATCAGCACAACTCCATCTTGCGCGAGAAGGTCGAAGTCCTCACGGCCGGCGAAGTACCTCAGCGCCTGCTCACGCTCTTCGAAGTGTTGGGCGCGCGCTTTGGCGATGAGGGCGAGGACGGGGCGTTGCACATTCCAATTGCGTTGACACGCCGCGTGATCGCTCGACTGGTTGGCGCTCGTGTGGAGACGGTCATCCGCGTGCTTTCCAGGTGGGAAAAGGAAGAACGCGTACTCACCACCAAAGATGGCTTCGTGGTCGGCAACCTCGAAGCAATGCGCAAGGCCGTGACGAGCGAACTGCGCCACTCCGACTGAAGCATGGGGCCCAAGGTCGCCCGGTGTGGAGCGACAAACTTGCGACTCCGCAAGCTACTAGGCAGCCCTGCCTGAGACTCGCGCTCGGTCTCGAGCGCCGACACGCCTGGGCCGAGAACGGTCCAGAACAGGCTCAAGAACGAGCCCGGGTGCATGAGCACACGAGCCGCAGCTACAATCAGTCCCATGAGCCAACGCGAGATTCGAGTCTTCGATTACGTCAATCAACCTTACGAGCCCGTTCGCGACGCCCTGGCGAAGGAAGCCCAAAACATTTTCCAACGAGCGACGAAGCTCGCCGAGGCCCGCAGCGGCGATCTGGTCGCTGCGCTGAGCGTGGACGTGGCGGGCCTGCAGGTGAGCCGTGACGTCAAAATAGCCGTGGGCGAAGCTCGCGAGGAGAAATTGGGCAGCACCAACCTCTCACGAATCACGCGCGTGCCGCTTGAGTGGCACGCCGCAGCGTCTGCGGGGCTGTTTCCGGCCATGAAGGCTGAGCTCAGCGTCTATGCGCTGTCTGCCACCGAAACCCAGGTTGAGCTCCGCGGCCACTATGATCCGCCGCTGGGCGTGCTGGGCGGCGCGCTCGATGCCGTCGTGGGCCATCGCATTGCAGAGGCGTCTGTACACCGCTTTGTCCACTCTGTCGTAGAACGGCTGCGCCAACAGCTCACGGGTTAGCGGGCTCGTGCCTCTCGCCGGAGTACGTGATGGCGCGCCTGATAGCCATCAGCGCGGCGCTGCGGTTTTGTGGCTGTGCCTCAGCGCCGACTGAGCGGCCGCGACGCGGGCGATCGGCACTCGAAATGGTGAGCACGACACGTAGCTGAGACCGACCGTCTCGCAGAAATCGATCGAAGCCGGGTCACCGCCGTGCTCGCCACACAGCCCGAAGTGCATGCCCGGCCGCGCAACCCTGCCCTTTTCGACGGCGATGCGCACCAGCTCACCCACGCCCGAACGATCGAGTGACACGAACGGATCCCCCGGCAGCAGATGCTGCGCGACGTACGCGGGTAGGAAGCTGCCGGCGTCGTCGCGCGAGAGGCCCAGCGTGGTTTGTGTCAAATCGTTGGTACCAAACGAAAAGAACTCGGCATGCTCAGCGAGCTCGTTCGCCAACAGCGCGGCTCGTGGTAGCTCGATCATGGTGCCGTACGCGAACGGCACGTCGATCCCCGTCTCGGCAAACACTTCGTGCGCCACGCGGTCGACGATGCCACGCATCGACACCAGCTCGCCGGCGCTCAGCGTGAGCGGGATCATGATCTCGGGCGCCACCGGCGTGCCCTCACGCTTGACTTGACAAGCCGCGCGCAAGATGGCCCGCACCTGCATCTCCGGAATCTCCGGATAGGAGATTGCCAGGCGCACGCCGCGGTGACCGAGCATGGGATTGAATTCGTGCAGCTCGTCGATCCGGCGTTGCACGTCGGCCAAGCCGAGCTTCAAGACGAGCGCCAACTCTTCGAGTTGCGCCGGCTCCTTCGGCAGGAATTCGTGCAGCGGTGGATCGAGCAGGCGAATGGTCACCGGGCGTCCGTTCATGACCCGGAACATCGCTGTGAAATCGCCGACCTGAAACGGCAATATTTTCTCAAGCGCACCCCGGCGCGCCTCCGTGGTCCTGGCGAGGATCATCTCGCGCACCGCGAGGATGCGCTGTTCGTCGAAGAACATGTGCTCCGTGCGACACAGTCCGATGCCCTCCGCGCCGAAGGCCAGGGCCTTCTCGGCCTGCTGTGGTGTGTCGGCGTTGGCTCGCACCCCGAGGCGGCGTACGCGGTCGGTCCAGCCCAGCATCGTGCCCATCTCGGCCGACAGCTCGGCGTCGACCGTTGGCACCGCGCCGGCGTACACATGCCCGCTCGAACCGTCGAGCGTGACCAAGTCGCCTTGCTTCAGCGTGGCCGACAGCGAGCCATCTTTGGCGTGAATCTCGAGTAGACCAGCCGCGTAGTTAACGCTCAGCGCGGCGCAGCCGACCACACACGCACGGCCCATGCCCCGGGCGACGACCGCCGCATGACTGGTCGCGCCGCCTCGAGCGGTGAGAATCCCCTTCGCCGCGCGCATGCCGTGCAAGTCTTCGGGCGACGTCTCCACGCGCACGAGGATCACTGCGTGGCCTTGCTCTGCCTCGTGTTCAGCGTCGTCGGCGTTGAATACCAGCTTGCCCGTGACCGCTCCCGGCGACGCCGCGAGTCCGGTGGCCAGAGGTGTGACCTTGGCGCTGGGATCGATGGCCGGAAACAACAATTCCTCGATGCGCTCGGGGGCGATGCGCAGAATGGCTTCGTTGGGAGTCAGCAAGCCCTCGCTCACCATTTCGACGGCGATCCGCACGCTGGCGCGCGCCGAGCGCTTGCCGTTGCGCGTTTGCAGCACATACAGCTTGCCGGCTTCGATGGTGAACTCGATGTCCTGCATGTCGCGAAAGTGGTCTTCGAGCGTGGTCTGAATGTCGAATAATTCCCGATACCGCTCGGGCATCGTCTCCTCGAGGCTCGTGCCGCGTGTCTCGCCGCCCTTGGCCAAAGGTCGCGGCGTCCGAACCCCGGCGACGACATCCTCGCCCTGAGCGTTGGGCAGCCACTCACCGAAGAAGCGTCGCTCACCCGTGCTCGGATCGCGGGTGAACGCGACGCCCGTCGCGCTACTGTCGCCCAGGTTTCCAAACACCATCGCCTGCACGTTCACGGCGGTGCCCCAGTCATCGGGGACGTGGTGCATCTGCCGGTACAGCTGGGCGCGTGGGTTCTTCCAACTCTCGAACACGGCCACGATGGCCGCTTCCAGTTGGGCATAGGGGTCTGTCGGCAGCCGCTTCGGCGACCCTTGCTCGATGATACGCTGGTAGGCACGCACCACCGTGACAAGCTGCTCCGCCTCCAGCAGCGAGTCTGGCACGCGCCTGGCCATCGTCTCCTCGTCGGCGTCGATGGCCAGGCGATGCCGTTCGGCGTAGCTGCGCCGCGCCTCGTGAAGGACCTGCTCGAACGGTTCGTGGGCGAGGCCCAGCACGACATTGCCGAACATGGCCAAGAACCGGCGATGAGCGTCGTGCGCAAAGCGCTCAGACTGACTCTGCTTGGCTAGCGCTGCCACGGTACGCTCGTTCAAGCCGAGGTCGAGAATCGTGTCCATCATGCCCGGCATGGAACTCTGGGCGCCGGAGCGAACGCTCACGAGCAGCGGCTTTTCAGCACCTCCGAAGGTCTTGCCCGTGAGCCGCTCGAGCCAGCCGATGGACGCCCGCACCTCTTGCAGGAGTCCGTCCGGCACGAGCCCCGTTTTCAAGTAGTCGACGCACATCTCGGTCGTGATGGTGAACCCAGGGGGCACCGGGATGCCCATGTTGGCCATTTCGGCCAGGTTCGCGCCCTTGCCCCCAAGCAGCTCTCGAAATGCCGCGCGGCCTTCGGCCGCACCCGGTTGAAACGTGTAGATGCGCTTTCGGCTCATGGTTCTCGTGCTCCGACCGCGACGCGCGCGCGCACGGTCCGCTCCAAAAACGGATCTGTGCTGCAACGCTTGTGCCAACGCTTCTTCGCTCCAGTACTGGCGACGGAGCGCAACATCTGCGCCGACTGCGGCCCAGGCGCAAAAACGGCACGCCCTTCAAAGCCAAGTCACAGGCACGAGCCCGAGCAGCGCGAGCGCGAGCGCGAGCGCGAGCAAGAGGGCAAGGCTTCTGCGACCCGTTGCTCGATCGGCGAAAACTCGTGTGGGCAAAATCGGTTTCGTTCAGGCTGTCGATGAAGCGCAAGCACTTGCCGAGGCGGCCGTGCAACTCTTCGAACTGGCTCTCATTGTCTTCGTGCTTGGGGGTGGGCTTGCCAGAAAGGCCGGCGGCTGCGGCCTTGGCGTTGTCGCAGGCGATGCGAACTTGCGCGACGAGCGGCAGCATGTCCGGAGCCAACCGAGCCTGCATGAAGTTGTTGACGTCGAAGCCGCGCGATTGAGCGTATTCGTCGGCCTTGTTGAGGACCGTGTCGAGGTTCTTCAGCGTGCGCGAGAATTGGCGAATGGCGAGTCAATACATGGGCTTGGTCTTCTAGCACGCGAGATTCCTTCGCAGTTCAGCCGGTGAACCAAACCACGATTCGGGTGTCATTGGGTTGCAGTGGCACCACACGTCAATTGGTAGAGAGTGCCATGCGTAGACACTCGCGCTCCGTTGGCCGATCAGTTTTGGGGACGTGGGTGTGTCGAAAGAGTCGGTTCTTTCGGGCGGGGTCCGTTTGCGTCGTGCGCGTGAACCACCAGCAGGTTCGCGCAAAGCTTGCGCTGGCTGATGCTGGCGCTCGATGCGAACAGGCTGGCGTGCCGTTTGCAGCTGCGCATCCCCATGGCGATTTCCACCCCGCGAACGGTCAGCGACATCATGACGCGCGACGTCTACACGCTGAACGAAAACGAGAATCTCACCCTGATTCTCGAAACGATGAAGCTGCTTCGTTTCCGGCATACCCCGGTCACAGACGGCGAAAACCTCGTAGGTGTGCTCACGGAGCGCGACCTGTTGCGGGTTTCGGCGAGCAGCTTGCTGCCAACGGGGCGTGAGCAAGACGCACTGCTGAAGACGAGTTTCAAGGTGCGCGACGTCATGAGTCGCGATGTGGTCACGGCCAACCCTGATATGCGCATCCGTGACGCCGCTGAGCTGCTCTTCAGCCGCCGACTGGGATGTTTGCCGGTGGTCGACAGCCACAACAAGCTCTTGGGTATCATCACCGAAAACGACTTGGCGAAGCTGGCAGTCGAGCTGCTACCAGCCGACTGAAGGTAGACGGCAGGTACCGCGCTCCGCACCTCCGGTCTCGTCCTGCTGCAATGACGGGGCGGCTGCCTGCACCGAGAAGGCCTGCGCGCCGAGCTGCGAGCAAATCGCTGCGGAATACGCCGCCGGTCGATCGCGGATCTGCGAGCGGGCGACGGGAGGGATTTAGCACGGGCTCTTAGCCTATTGCGACCGCGAGTTGCGCCCGAGCATCTCCTGAACGGTGGCGCGCAGTTGCTCAACGTGAAACGGCTTATCGAGGCGGCGATTGGAAACCGCGGATAGGAAGTCGTGGGCTCGGGCAGTGGCAGCTCCCCCTGTCAGAAAGACGATTCGCTTCGCGTCCCGCGGATGCTCCCGAAGCATCGTTTCATAAAATTTCATGCCCGTCATTTCCGGCATCATGAGGTCGGAGAAGATGACGTCGAACCGTTCTCCGCGCTCGATGAGCTGCAGTGCTTCGATCGCCGTCGCCGCGGGGACTACGGTGTGACCCGGCAGCATGCGAGCGACGAGGCTGCGAATGGTCACTTCGTCGTCAATCACCAAGAGCCGCCCGAAACGCTCTACTGCTGACCGCACCGGGCCACCCGGAGTCGGTTCCGCCGCGGTCGCCGTGCCTGCCATGCTCGCCGGGAGAATCACGCGAAACACGCTACCTTTGCCGACGATGCTCTCCACTTGAATCTCGCCACCGCAAGACGACACGATGCCGTGGCAGATCGCCAGGCCGAGGCCTGTCCCGATCCCTACGGGCTTCGTAGTAAAGAACGGCTCGAAGACGCGGCTAGAGACCGCTGGCGCCATCCCGGGGCCAGTGTCGCTCACTTCGATTACCACCCGACCGTCCACTCCAGGGCGGACGCCGATGGCAATTTCGTTCGCTGTCGAAGCGCCAGGTGCGATGGCCTGGGCCGCATTCAACAGCAAGTTGACCAAAACCTGGCCGAGCTTCACCTCGTCGATGGCGACGCGAGGCGACGGCTCGACGGACATCACCAGGCGTGCGCGATCGTTGAGTTCGTGCGAGGTCGAACGAACCGCCCAGTCGACGGCGCGGGCGACATCGGCCGACACGGAGACTTCGGGACGTCGACGTCGGTTTCTCGAACGCGAGCGTCCCAACCGAGCTCGCGCAATACGGCTTCCCTCAGCTGTAAATCTGTTCGCATGTAATGCCTCCTGATTTTCGATGGGTCGGGTCGAACAACCGCGACAGTTCGCGAGCTTCCTTGACATGCTCGCGGGAGCGTTCGAGAAGCTCGAGCACTTTGTTGGACTGGTTTAGCGACAGGTCCACGGCAACCGAGACGGCGAAACAGGGGCCCCTTTCAGCAGGCTCAGATGGCAAGCGCCCAGCGTCTCGGACTCCACTGCATCGCGACGCTTGCGTACGCGTTCCAGCTGGAACGGAACTCATCTTGCGAACACCAGCAAATACCGTACCTGCTCGCGCAATAGGCCCGACTGCAGGCAACAGGGTTCCACGCGTGCGCGCGCGCAAAACAGCGCGCGCGTCGCGCAAAACCTGCGCAAGCTACCTGACGCCGAGCGCTGACGGAGGACCCTCCGTCCTACCGGTGCGGTCCTTGCTCACGGCCATGCCATCGCCAGAGCGAAGCGGTGCAACAGCGGGGCAGCTCAGTTGCACCGAAATCGGCTGTCCGAAGCCTTGCCCTCGAACACGACTTGCGCCGAGCAATGCGCCCGATGCGGATCCACCGATGCGTGCCTGAGTTCTCCCGGCTATCTGCGTGGGGCCAAAGCCGTGCGGCGCTGTGGCGAGCAGGTCGAGATTCCCACGAGCCGGTAGAGCGGGCAGAAGCCAACCGCGGCCGTGAAGAGCGGGATCAGCCCAACGAGGCCCCAGAGCGTCTTGGGTCCCACGAACACGAACGACAGCAACACGCCCGCGACCACGAGGCGCAAGACGCGATCCACGAAACCTTCATTGACAGACATGACGACAGCTCCTTCTTCATCAAGGGTTAACGAGGCTCAGCCGTGTTTGCCGAGGAGGTTAGCGAACCACGAGCGCTGTCCGGGCGGGCCATCAGGCTTCGCTTTCTCGGCGGCTTGCTGACGGCACTGGCAGCGCTCCGGCTTTGGCACGTCGGCCAGCACTTGCTCCACATGCGCGCCGCAACCGGCGAAGGTGGGGCGCTTGCACTTCGAACATTCGACTCTTCGGCACATGGGGAACTCCTTGGCTTACAGGCGTAGGAGCCGCGTGCGTTGGAAAGGGTACGCTGGTGTACCCTGCCCACGATTACAAGGGCTGGACGGTGAGCACCATCGGCGAGGAGCTTCGTCACAACCCGCGCCTCCAGGTGCGCTCGGCGGAGGAATACGTCGCGCTCATGAGGAGCATCAAATTGCCCAATCCCAAGTTGATGGACATTGAAGTTCCGCAGAACCTTGCCTGTGGCAACGGCGCGATGACCTCGTAGGGCAGGCAAATGGACGGCCCCCTGATCGCCTCGCTCGTCCTTTGCGGACTAGTCGGCGCGTTGCTCGGCGTCTTCGGCGGCGGCGGGTCCATTCTGACAGTGCCATTGCTCGTCTATGTGGCTCGACTAGCGCCAGCGCAGGCGATCGGCATGTCGTTGGCGGTCGTCGGGGTGACGAGCGCGGTTGCGGCTTTAGCTCACCATCGTCGCGGCACCGTCAAGGGGCGGATGGGGCTGCTGTACGGTGCTAGCAGCGCGATCA
The DNA here is from genome assembly GCA_038252755.1 of Polyangiales bacterium. Classification (GTDB taxonomy): domain Bacteria; phylum Myxococcota_A; class Polyangia; order Polyangiales; family Polyangiaceae; genus PMG-095. The sequence goes on from JBBSAB010000172.1 coordinate 9,178, forward strand.
CTGCATTCCTCGGAGGGCGCCTCACCCACTTGGTTTCCGGCGACGTGCTGATGTTGCTTTTCGCGACGCTGATGGTCGTCGTGGGCTTCTTCATGCTCGGGGGCAAAGGCGCGGCTGACCGGGCACAAGCCAGCTCCAGCCAATGACCGCCCGAAGTTCGTGGGGGTGCTGCTGTCTGCGGCGCTCGTGGGAGCGGTCACCGGTTTTCTCGGGGTCGGCGGTGGCTTTTTGACCGTCCCCGCCCTGATGGCCTTTGCTGGATTGACCTTCGAAGAAGCGATCGGTACGTCGCTGTTCGTCATTGCGATCAGCAGCGCGGCAGGCTTTCTCGGTCACCTGGGGGGCAGCGAGTTCCATGTCGGGCTCGCGGCGTCCTTCGCCGGGGCGGCTGTCGTCGGCGCACTGCTCGGAATGCGAATCGCGCGCGGGGTCTCGCTCGAGCGCCTGCGTGCTGGATTCGCACTATTCGTCGGCGGTGTTGGCGTTTCCGTGGCCGCGGCGAGCCTTCTCCGCGTGGTGTCGATCCATTGAGCGGCGAACCCCGTGCTGCGCTAGCGTCGTTTCTCCTCGTTGTGCGCTAGGCTTCGCTCCGATGGCATGAATCGTGCTGAAGGGCTGGCATGCAATTGCGGCACTCAGCTCGGCGAGCCCCTCCCTAACCTCATGACGAACCCACGATCGCAACAACCGTCAGGCGCACATGACGCGCGGGTGCAAGATATTGACCCTGAGCTGCAGCGGATCGTGGCTCGGGTCGCGCCCGGTGCTCGCATCCAGCGGGCGGTGAGGCTGGGTATCGACGACGGCGCTAGCGCCGATCAGGCGACGGCCAAATCGGCCGGCTACGGCGTACCGATTCGGATCGATGTCGAGGTCGGTCCGGAGCGGCGCAGTTTCGTTCTACATGGTACGAGCGCCAACGATTTTGGTCACGATCGGCGTGCCGACCGTGCCGCCGAGCTGCTCTTGGCGGCGGACACGTATGGCTCGATTCCTCGCCACGTGCGGGCACTTGAGGTCGGAGCGTTTCGTCGGGATGGAACCAGCGTCTCGTTGACAGATACTGAAGAATTCTACCTGCTCACGCAATACGTGCAGGGGCACGCGTACGCCGAGGACCTGCGGCGCATCGCCCAAACGCGTGTTGCAAGGCTCGAGGACGTCGAGCGCGTGCACGCCATGGCCGACTACCTGACGACGCTTCACTCGCCCACAAACGGTCGTGTTGCGACGTACCAGCGTTCGCTGCGCGACCTGCTGGGCAGCGGCGAAGGTATCTTCGGTATCGTCGACGCCTATCCCGCCGAGACCGAAGGCGCATCCGCTCGCCGCCTGGAACAGATCGAGAGCCGATGTCTGCAATGGCGCTGGCGGCTGAAGCAACGCGAGGCTCGCCTCCGGCGTATTCACGGCGATTTCCACCCGTTCAACGTGCTGTTCGACGAGCGGGGCGACGTCCAGGTGCTTGATACGAGTCGGGGATCCGTCGGCGATCCGGCCGACGACGTGACCTGCATGGCCGCCAACTTCGTCTTCTTCGCCGTCGAAGACGCCGACGCCTGGCGCGGAGCTTTCGCGTCGCTGTGGCGCAAATTTTGGGACCACTACCTCGCGAAGTCCGGCGACGACGAACTGTTGTCCGTCGCGGCTCCCTTCCTCGCCTGGCGCCTCCTGGTGCTGGCGTGCCCTGTTTGGTATCCCAATCTCTCCAGCGTGGCCCGCGCGCGTTTGCTCTCGCTGGCTGAGGTCGCTCTAGACAGCGACCGCTTCGACCCGGAGATGGCCGACGCGGTGTTCTCATGAGCGGCACCGTGGTCTGGTTCACCGGTTTGCCGTCCTCGGGCAAGACCACGTTGGCGCGAGCACTGCAAGCCAGGCTCGCGCATGAACGATTCGCGCACTGCTTGCTCGACGGCGACGCGATGCGCCCGATATTGGCTCCATCGCTTGGATACTCGGATCAGGAGCGCGGAGAGTTTTACGGAGCCCTTGCGCGGCTCGCCGCGGAGCTAGCGCGGCAGGGCTTGGTAGTCCTCGTGCCCGCCACCGCGCACCTGCGTGAATACCGTCGCTCTGCGCGCGCTCTGTCTCCGCGTTTTCTCGAGGTTTGGGTGCAGACTCCGCTCTCAGAGTGCCAAAAGCGGGACAGCAAGGGACTCTACGCGAGCGCCGCGCAAGAGCCGGGACACCTCCCTGGGGTCGACCTTCCTTACGAAGAGCCCGAGCAGGCGGAGATTTTGGCGACAGGCGGAGACGATCAGGCAGCGCTCGGCCGCATTCTGGGGGCGTTGAGGCATCCCGCCGCCGACGCGGTTCGCTGACGGCGGACCTGGGGCCCCGAAGCATGCGTGGCGAACGGCGACATTGCCGGAGCGGGACCTCTCGACGCCTGTCACGGGCCGTGCGGCAAGCTGAGGCAGAAGACGGCACCAGGCACCGCATCCTCCACCCAGATGCGTCCCCCGTGGGCTTCGATCGCTAGCTTGCAGAAGGTCAGACCGAGGCCGCGACAGTCGCTGGTCGCTGCACACTGCTCGGAAGGGCCGGTTTGTACGAACGCTTCAAAGACTTTTTCCCGCATGTCCGTGGCGATGCCGCGCCCCGCGTCGGCCACGCGAAGCTCGGTTCCATCAGCGCGCGGCGCGGCGGTCACGGTCACCCACGTCTTGGGCGGGGCGTAGCGAATCGCATTTTCGACCAGGTTGATTAGCGTACGTCGGAACAAATCTTCGTCGATGTGGACCCGCTCGACTTCGATGGCGCTGCGCAGCCGTATGCCGCGACTCTGCGCGATCACCTCGAACTCCGAAAGCAGGTCAGCCACTAGACGTGGAAGATCCACGCTGGAGCACTTTGGAATCAACCGGCCTTCCTCGGCCTTGCTCGAGTCGAGTAAATTCAGGATCAACCGCGAGAGTCGGCGCGCGTCGTGGCGGATTGCAGCCGCGGACTCGTGCACGAGCGGTGGGACCCCTTTCATGCGCAGCAAGAGCTGCGCGTGGAGGTCCATCGCGCCCACCGGGGTCTTGAGATCGTGAATGACCAACGCTGTCAGGCGTTGCTTCTGGAGCTGCAGGCGGAGTAGGTCGGCCCGCTGGCGCTTGAGCAATTCATTGTGCTCGCGGAGATCGAGGTTGGCGCTGCGTAGCCTGAGCGCGCTCTGAATACGGAGAATGAGCCCGCTAGGCAGGCTCGGCTTGGTGAGAAGGTCGTCCGCCCCTGCGCGCAGCGCACGATCGAAGGTATCGGGTATCCGGAGCGTCAGCCCCGTTCTTGAAGGTGCCCGCGGGTAACGCGATAGTCGCGGGGTGACGGAGCGCGCGACTTCAGCCCGCCGACGCCTGCTCGGCCGTGTCGGCAAGGACCGGCGGCACGGTGACGATGCCGA
>JBBSAB010000173.1:0-12532 GCA_038252755.1 Polyangiales bacterium
CCAGCTTTTGGGCCGGCGACCTAGCCGAGTTACTGATTTACGACACCGCCCTCAGCGACAGCGATCTCAGCGCGCTCGGCACTTACGTTAAGTGCACGTACGGCATTCAATAACGCGAACGACTCGAGCGATTTTTGGGCCTGTCCCTTGCCCGAGAGGCACTGAGCTCCATGCATAGCAAAGTGTTGCCTGCACGCGGCGGCATACGGCGCGTTCGGCTGACACGCTTGGCCCAGGTCTGCGGCCTTGCAGCGCTGTTCCCGGCTCTTGGCTGTTCGGCACTCGGCGATAGCGGTGCCGCCGCTGGTCAGGGCGGAGCTTCTGCCAACGCGACCACCCCGGGCGGCACAAGTTCGGTCGGAGGCGTGAACGGAGTAGCGGGGACCCACAGTGGCAGTGCCCCCGGTGGAGTGTCGAGCGTGGCCGGAGTCGCAGGCTTGTCCAGCAGTGGCGCGGGAGGCGTGCCCGCGACCACCGCTTTAGCGCCGATCGCAACCGACGTCGTGATTTGGCTCGACGCCGACCGTGGAATTACCGACGCCGGGGGCAAAGTGTCGTCGTGGGCTGACCAAAGTACGGCGCACAACGACTTCTTGCAGGCAGATGCCTCGCGCCAACCGACGCTGGCGGCGGCGACATTGGCCGGCCACCACGTCGTCCAATTCGACAAGGCGCGCAGCACATTGCTCGTGGCTGCCGACAACGACTCCGTTCACTTCGGCTTGGTAGGCATGACCTTGATCTTGGTTGCCGCCAACAAGACGCCGATCAAACCGGGCCACAGCGGCGGCGTGTCGACATTCTTCGGCAAAGAGGGACAAGGCTCGAGCGAGCTGATCTTCAACTTCAACTGGTTCAACAACGAAGACCAGGACGATGACGCCTCGGTTCATTTGGGGGTTGGCGAAGGCTTCAACAGCTTCGCGTCGCAGCGGGCGGACTTCAACGACGGTGAGTTCCGGGTCTACACGGCGGCGCTGCGCGTCAACGACGGCTGGGACTTGGGGATTCGCGTTAACGGCCAGGCGCTCGGCAGCCAAGACCAGCCACCCGTCATTTGGTCACATGAGAACGCGTTCGATGACAAATCGATGCCCGGCCAACCCGTCAAGCTGGGCGAGGTGTACGGGCAGCCATCGACCGCCGACGCGGCAGAGCTCGTTGTCATCAAGGGCACGCCCGACATGGCCGAGGTCGCCGCTTGGGAAACCTATCTAATGAATAAGTACGCAGTAACTCGTCCCGTCGGAGCGCAGCTATGACCACCAGTGCATCAGGCGGTGGCGCTCTTGTGCTGACCCTCGCAGTCTTTGCCGCTTTGGCGTCAACAGCGTGTACCGGTGACATCACCGGGGCGTCGCCCGGTGGGGGAGGTGTCACGAGTGGCGGTACGCTCGGCGCGGGCGGAACAGGCCTTGGCAGCGCTGGTGCGCCGGTGGTGCCCGCGCCCGATGCGAAAGTGGCCGAGGGGACCGGCACCATGCCTCTTCGGCGCCTGGGTGTGGCCGAATATGCCAATACGATCGCGTCGCTTCTCGGCGCCGAGATCGCGACGTCGGTTACGTTTACCGCCGACCCCCAAGGCACCTCGACCTACCCGTTTCCGACGCTGGTTGGCGGCGTGGAGCGCGACGCTTTCGAACAAGCCGCTGACGAAATTGCCGGCAAAGTCGCCTCCCAACTAGCCACACTGGCGCCTTGCACGGCGGGCGGTGATGAACGAGCTTGTGCAAAGCAGTTCGTGACGAGCTTTGGCAAGCGCGCCTTTCGCCGTCCAGTCAGCGACGCCGAGACCACGCAGCTGCTTGGCTTGTACGACGCGGTCCGCGCAGCCCCCATTTCCCTGTCCTACGTGCAAGCCGCGAAAACGCTACTGAGCGCGATGCTTCAGTCGCCTCAGTTTTTGTATCACTGGGAGCTCGGCCCCGCCAAGCCCGTAGCAGAAGGCGGTTCCCTACGACTCAACGGCTATGAGGTTGCGTCACGCCTTTCCTATTTCATGTGGGGCACCATGCCCGACGCAGCCCTGCTAGCGGCTGCTGACGCGGGTCAGCTGGACACTCAGGCCGGGGTCGACACGCAGGTGCGCCGCATGCTGCCGTTGGCCGACACAGCCCGATTGGTCACCGGCATGGTGGGTTGGTGGATTCGGACCGACAAGCTGGCCGGGCTGCAAAAGCAGCCCAGCGTCGCCAATGTCACGCCCGAGCTGAAGACCGCCATGCGTGACGAATTTGCCGCATTCACTGCCGACACGCTGCTCAAGCGCGGCTCCTACGTCGATTTTCTCACTTCGCCCAACAGCTTCGTCACGGCGTCAACGGCTTCGCTGTATGGCTTGAGCGGCAGCTTCGGAACCACGCCGACGGCAACTGCATTGCCAAATGGGCGCGCGGGCTTGTTCTCGCAAGCCGCCTTCCTCGCCGTTGAAGCGTTGCCGCAAGAGAGCTCCCCAGTCAGGCGCGGCAAGCTCGTGGCCACGCGCTTGCTCTGCCGGACAATATTACCACCCCCCGCCGGTGTCGATGTCACGCCGCCGACCGTTTCCGACAACGTACAAACTCGAGAGGCCTACGCCCAACACTCGCAGAACGCGACGTGCGCGGGCTGCCACAAGCAAATGGATCCGCTCGGCTTTGCCTTCGAGCACTTCGACGCCGTGGGCCGTTACCGCGACATGGAAGCTGGCAAGCCCATCGACGCCACGGGCACCATCCTCGGCCTCGACGGCAAGGACGTCGGCTTTGACGGCGCCACCGCCATGATGCAGGCCATCGCTGGCAGCGAAGAAGGCCAGCGCTGCTTCGTTCAGCAAATGACCGGGTACGCCTTGAACCGCTCGCTGGGCGACTTCGACGCGGCCACGCAAGACGCGGCTTTCACGGCCTTCAAATCGGGCTCGCTCGATCCGCGGGAGCTGGTTCCCGCGATCGCCAGCAGCAAGAGCTTTCGCTACCGCGTACCCGCCGCAGGAGAGAATATCCAATGAGCCGCTTCGTAAGTCGTCGCAATTTCCTGGCTGGTTTGGGTGTAGGGGCGGGATTTCTGCCCCTGCTCGGCTCCGAGATGGCGCGCGCGCAAAGCGGGATCCCCAAGCGCCTCTTGGTGGTGACCTGGACGAATGGCATGCGTATGGGTTCGTGGCGCCCGAGTGGAGGCGAAACGAACTTCACGCTCGGTCCAGTGCTCGCACCCTTCGAGAAATTGAAGAGCAAGCTCACGGTCATCGAAGGACTCGGACAGCGCGTGCAGTACGAGGCGAACCCCTCCGCCGTGGGCTGGAAGCACACCGAGTGGTACGGCGGACACGACAGCTTCCCCGCCGTGCTCACCGGCCATCCGCTCTCGCAATACGGCGATTTTTTAGGCGTTTCTGGCGGTGACTCCATCGATCAATACATCGCGCAGAAGCTGGCGGCCCCAACCCCTTTCGACTCGCTCGTGGTTGGTCCGTGGTCGAGCGGTGGCTACTACGGTGCTACGTCCTACCGCGGCAAGAGCACGGGCATCACGCCGGAGTTCGACCCGTTCAACTTGTTCAAGACTCTCTTCTCTGGGCGCAACTTGCCGAAGGGAGAATTCGACAAGGCTAGAGCCACACGCAAGAGCGTGCTCGACTACCTCGACGGTTCGCTGACGGCCTTTGGGTCGCGCATGGGCACCGAGGACAAAGCTAAAATCGACTCGCACCTCGAAGCCGTGCGCGCCATTGAAAAGCAATTGGCGGGCGGCGACATGACGCTCAGTTGCACCGCGCCCACCCTGCCTAACCAATTCAGCACCAGCGGCGAAGATTCGTCGAACTACCCGAAAGCGCTGACGGCGTTTTCGGACTTGCTGGTGGCCGCCTTTCGCTGCGATCTGACGCGGGTAGCTAGCCTGACGTTGAGTGACGCGGGTGGCGACAACCTGGTCTTCTCGTGGCTCGGCCAAGAGTTCACTGGACCTGGCGACGAATACCCGGTCCGCCAGTACCATGACATCACTCACCGCGCCGAACAGAGCGACGACCACAGGCGTCGCAAGGACGCGGTCGAAGCCTATTTTCATGGTGAAATCGCGAAAATCGCCCAGCAGCTCGAGGACACACGGGAAGGCACTGGCACCATGCTGGACAACACCCTGATCGTCATCACCAACTCGATGGGCGTCAATCACGAGTCGCGTCAGGTGCCTTTCACACTCGTGGGCAACCTTGACCGCTACTTCAACACCGGTCGTAACCTCAAGTACGGTAACGGCTCACTCGGCGTCGCTCACAACCAGTTGTTCGTGGCTGTGGCCAACGCCATGGGCGTTGACGGCGCTGGTTTTGGTCTGCCCGAATACAACACCGAGCTGCCGGGGCTAAAAGTGTAGATCGCGCGTCGAGCGACGTAACTTTTTGGACCCGTTGCGTCGGGTCAAGGGCACTCACCTGGTGGTGATCCGGCGCCCGGTGCCATCACCCCAACGAGCGGCAAATCCCCGCCTCAACCCTCGGTGAGTCGCGATGACGATCATTCGGCTTAGAAGCTATGTTGCATTTGCGTTCGCGGCCTTGTTGCTGCCTGGCGTCGCCAGCGCCGTACCTGGCTTGACCAAGCCGGAGCCGGTCGGTGCGTTCCTCGATGGCGTCTTCCCGAGTACCAGTCCGGGCACGTCGCCGGATGCCGCGTTGGTCCAGGAGGACTATTACCCCGGACTCACCTTCGTCGAACCGATCCGCATCCTCCAGCATCCGATCGAAGACCGGCTGATCGTGGTCAGCAAAGACGGCAAAGGTTGGTCGGTAAAGAACGCCCCCGGTGCCACCGACAAGCAACTGTTCTTCGACATTTCGTCGATCATGCAAGGCAAGTCGGACATTGCTGAGGGTGGCATCAGCGACTTGGTGTTTCACCCTGAGTTTGGTCAGAACGGCTCGCCCAACGCCAACTACGTCTACATCTCGTACCGCTGGGCGCCTGGCAAAGGCGGAACTTTTGACGATAACCCGACCGTCGACGGGTACAACCGCGTGTCGCGCTTCTCAGTGGTTAAAGGTCAGGTCGACCTCAGCACCGAACTAGTACTGATCAGTCAGTTCGACCGGGAGCAGTGGCACATCGGCATGGACCTGATGTTCGGCAAGGACGGCTTCATGTACATCTCGGTTGGCGACGAGGGCAACTGCTGCGACCGCCTCGTGAGTACCCAGCGCCTCGACGGCGGCTTGTGGAGCGGCATTCTGCGCATCGACGTGAACCAGGATCCAACGCGCAGCCACCCGATCCGGCGCCAGCCCACTCATCCCGCGAAAGACCCGACTACCAACGGTGCGGCCTGGCCGAAATCAGCCACGCAGGGCTACTTCATTCCCAACGACAACCCGTTTCTCGACAAGAACGGGGGGAACCTAGAAGAGTTCTACAGCATCGGCCTGCGACACCCGTGGACGATTTCGTTCGACCAGGCAACGGGCAATCTGTGGGCGGCCGATGTTGGACAGAACGATCGGGAAGAGATCGATCTGGTCCGCAAAGGCGACAACCACCAATGGGGATTTCTTGAAGGCTCGATCCCGGGTCCGATTCCGCGGCCAGCGAAGATCATCGGCAACGAGGCGCCACCGGTGTGGGAGTACGATCACGGAACCGGGAAAGCTGTGATTGGCGCCGGGGTCTATCGCGGTGAGCAGTTTCCGGAACTGCTCGGCAAGTATCTGTTTTCGGACTTCCTGAGCGGCATGTTGTGGACGGCGACGCCACAGGCTGGTGCTGCCTACAAGATCGACAAGATCGGCGAGCTGACCAGCGGTTTTCCGAACGGCATCAACTCGTATCTACTGGACACCAAAGGCAACATCCTGCTCGCCAGGAGCAAGGGGCCGTTGCAGCCTGGCAGCGTGGAGCGCTTGGTCCACAAGGCCGACGCGGTCGCGGCGCCGGAACCGCCGGCTCTACTCTCTCAGACGGGGGCGTTCGCGGATTTGGCAACGCTCAAACCTCGGGCAGGGTGCATTCCTTACGAGCTCAACGTGCCCTTCTGGTCAGATAACGCGAAAAAGACCCGTTGGATGTGCGTGCCAAACGACGGCAGTCACGACACGGCGGCCGAGCAGGTCACGATCACTCCTGAGGACGATTGGCAGTTCCCGGTGGGTTCTGTCCTGATCAAGCACTTCAACCTGCTGATGAACGACAGCGACCCGCAGTCGGCCGTGCGAATCGAGACTCGCTTTCTGGTTCAAGGAGTCGACAGACACTACGGCGTAACCTACCGCTGGAAGGCTGACGGCTCGGATGCCGAGCTCCTCCGGTCGGGCGTGGATATAGATTTCAACATCCAATCGTCGGTCGGGCCTCGCAAGCAAACCTGGCACATCCCCGGACGCAACCAGTGCCAGACCTGCCACGGCGCGGCGACGGTCGCAGTGTTGGGACCCAAGTCACGTCAGCTGAACCGTGACGCGTTCTACCCTTCGTCGGGCTTGATGGGAAACCAGCTCGAAACGCTGAACGCACTTGGGATCGTGAAGGTCGACGTTGCCAATCTCGCAACTCTGTTGACCTCCACCCGAACCAGCGATTGTACAGCACCGATAGAGGCCAGGGCACGTTCCTACCTGGATTCAAATTGCGCCTACTGCCACCGTCCCAACGGGGTGCGGGCAAACTTTGATGCGCGGCTCACGACGCCGCTGAACGACTCCAAGATCGTCAACGGCGGTCTTACAGAGAGCCTGGGCATCGAGGGTGAGGCTGTCGTCGTGCCGGGTGATCTCGAGCGGTCAGTAGCGTACCTACGTGCCAACAGCGTGGCCGCAGGCGTCGTGATGCCGCCATTGGCGAAGTCGATAGTCGACCAACCCGGCATGAGCGTGGTGGACGCCTGGATCGGGTTTCTCAAAAGTGGTGACCCCAACGCCGGAAAGGAGCTGTGCTTTCAGAACACCGGAGGCGCGGCAACCGTTGGCTCAGGTGGCTCAGTGAGTTCGGGTGGCCAGCTCACTCCCGGTTTCGGAGGCGCCACATCACAATCGGGCGGCAACAACGGCTTTGGACCGGACAGGCCAGTCGACGGTCGCGACGCTGGTTGTGCTTGTGCAATCGGTGCTCGTCCTCTTTCGCAGCGCTCATCGTGGGCGTTGCTGCTGGCTGGCCTGGCCGCTGCCGTGGCTCGGCGTCGTCGTAGCAAGCAACAGTTGATGACTCGAGTCGGGGTTTCTGGGCGGCGCGTTGTCGCCTTGAGCCTGGCCATGCTAGTCGGCGCTTGCGGCGAAAGCACCGCTCCTCCGGTACCATCTGCTCCATCGCAGTCGACGGCCGGTTCTCCCTCCGCGCCGCCAGGCAACGTCGGCGGTGGGGGTAACCCCGGCGTCCTTGTTATGGGCGGCACGGGGGGGGCCCAACCGCAGGCGACGGCCGGTGCGAGCGGTACAGCAGGTACGGCAGGTACGGCAGGTACGGCAGGGGCCGGCGGCGCCGCAACGGGCGTAAAGACCAACATCAAGGTGCTGATTGTCGACGGATTCAACAATCACGTCTGGCAGATAGTTACCAAGAGGTACCTGACGATATTGGCGCGCGATCCGATTTTCGCCCCGGTAGTTGTGTCCACCGTGCCTAAAGAAAATGATCCCGCGTGGAGCTCGTGGAAACCAGACTTCAAAGCGTATGACGTCGTGGTTCAAAACACGACCGACATCGGTAACACCCCAGGCAGCTGGCCCAAGGAAACCGAGCTGGCGTTCGAGGAATACATGCGCAACGGCGGCCGCATGTTGACGCACCATTCGGCGAACCACGGTTTCGAACACTGGGTTGAGTACAATAAAATGATCGCCATATCGTGGCGGAACAAGGACTATGGCTCGGCCGTGACGGTTGATAAAAACGGTGCGATCGTGCTGATCCCGCCAGGAACCGGGACTGATACCCGCCACGACTATCGAGGCGACGCCCTCATTCAGCGTCTGGGAGACCACCCCATGGACGCCGGCCTGCCTCGCGAATTCATGGCCAAGACGATTGAGGTCATCCAGTACCTGCGTGGTCCCGCGGAGAACGTCACGGTACTTAGTTATACCTACGACCCTGTCGAGAAATTGAATTTCCCGACTTCATGGCTTGTCCAGTACGGAAAGGGTCTCGTGTACAACTCCAACTACGGACACGTGTACAACCAAGCGCCCGAGGACCCAATTCCTGATTCAATGCGGTGCGCCGCATTCGAGACAATCCACGTTCGGGCGTTGAGATGGTTGGCAGGCGTTACCGAGATGCCGGCTGTTCCTGCGGACTTTCCGACTCGCGACGCGACATCCGTGAGGGCGCAATAGGCTGGCTGCCGAGAGTAGACGTAGCCATGGGTCGTTCGCTATCTACTGCCGAATTGCGTTGCTGCCTGTGCGCCTGGGCGCTCACTTGCGTCCTCTGCGGCTGCAGTAACGGCGCTCGCCCGCTAAGCGCGGGCCTGGATGACACCCCGATACCCGCCAGCGCGGGGCACGCCGGGACGTCAGGCGGCCAGACGTCAGGCGGTCAGGATGGTAGACCTGACGGCGGGTTCGCGGGGGGTCAGGCGACGGCCGGAACACCAGGTATCGACGTTCCGGGGTCCCCCGGAGATTTAGTTCGATGGGTCAATCCGTTGATTGGCACGGGCGGGCTGGTCCCTGCACCAGCGGGAGCCAACACGACCTACGAGGCGCTGGGCAACGCGCCGCCGCGTTATCCGTTCGGGGGGCTCACGTATCCGGGGGCCGTCGCGCCGTTCGGCATGGTCGCGCTGAGCCCGGACGTCCAGCGTGATGGCCTTAGCTGGGTCGCTGGCTACAACTACTACGACAAAACACTGCTCGGGTTTTCACACATGAAGACCAGCGGCAACGGCCAGGCGTTTGGTCACTTGCTGTTCGTGCCCAGCGTCGGCAAGCTGGAGCTTCTTCCGGGTGAGACCCCGGAGCAGGGCTATCGTAGCTACTTCAGCCACGAGCGTGAGCACGCGGAAGCTGGGTATTACTCAGTGACTACTGAGGACGAAACGGGGGCGCGCATCGACGTCGAGCTGACCGCGACCGTGCACGCTGGCATGCATCGCTACACATTCCCCAAGGTCAGCAAAGCGCGTGTGCTCATCGATTTGATCCACGCCATCGGGCCCTGGCAGGTCGTGCGCGACGCGCGGATCGCGCGCGTGAGCGACACTGAGATCGAGGGTTATCGTTTTGCCGACGTCGACAACGGCCCCGTGTACTTCGTGGCGCAATTCTCGCGCCCGTTTAGCGGTTTTTCAGCTGTGCTCGGCGGACAAATTGCGACGCAAACCGCAACTCAGGGCGGCCAAGTGCAAGGCTTCGCTGAGTTCGACGCCTCGAGCGACCCCGTGGTTGTTGCCAAAGTGGGGCTGTCTTGGGTCAGCGTCGAGGGTGCTCGTGCCAACCTGAAAGCCGAAATTTCCGACTTCGATTTCGATGCTACGCGCAACGCTGCGCGCACGGCTTGGGCCGAAGCGCTCGGAAGAGTCGTGGTGGAGGGTGGTACGCCGGCACAGCTGCGTAGCTTCTACAGCGCGCTTTATCACGCCCAACTCTCCCCGTTCGAGTTCTCCGACCGCGATCGACAGTACCTTGGCGCCGATCGCAAGATCCATACCGCCGACTACCCGAGCTACACCTTCTTTTCGCTGTGGGACGCGTTCCGGGCCGTGCACCCACTACTCACGTTGGTCGCGCCCGAGCGCGTGAGCCCGATCGTGCGTTCGCTGATCGCGTTCGGGGAGCAAAACGGCGGGCTGCTGCCGACCTGGGGGCTGCTCGGGCGAGACTGGGAAAACACGGTTGGTCTTCACGCCATGTCAGTGATCGCGGAAGCCCAGGCCAAGGGCTTCACCGGTTTCGACGCCCAGCAGGCGCTCAGCATGATGAAGGAGAACATGCAGCGCGATCTGGTGGGGTTACCGAGCTATCGTGCGCTCGGCTATGTCGCGGCAGATCAAGAATTGCGCGCGGCAGCCGGCACGCTGGAACTCGCGTACGACGACTACTGCGTGGCGAAGCTGTCCGCGGCGCTGGGGGCGGATGCCGCACCATTCCGTCAGCGAGCCGGCTCGTTCGCGCATGTATTCGATGCCAGTGTCGGCTTCATGCGTGGCCGTTTTGCCGATGGCTCGTGGCGCACGCCGTTCGAGCCGCGCGCGGTTTCCCACTACGGCCCCGAAGACGACTTCGTCGAAGCCAATGCGTTCCAGTACAGCTTCTTCGCGCCCCACGACGTGCGCGGATTGATCGCGCTCGCGGGCGGTCGCGCCGCCTTCGTGGAAAAACTCGACCAATTGTTCGACGACACGAGCGGGCTCGCTGGTCGCTATTCAGCCGACGTGAGCGGCCTGTGGGGTCAATACGCGCAAGGCAATGAGCAGAGCCACCACATCGCCTATCTCTACGCGTGGGCCGGCGCTCCGTGGAAAACGCAGCTACGCGTGCGCGAAATCATGCGGCGCTTTTACACGGATCAACCCGATGGCTTGCCTGGCAACGACGATGCCGGGCAAATGTCTGCCTGGTACGTGTTCAGTGCGCTCGGGCTCTATCCAGTCAACCCCGTCGCCGGCGAATACGTGCTCGGCAGTCCACTGTTTGATCGCGCCAGCATCGCGCTGCCTGCCGGTAAACAGTTCGTGATCGTGGCGCACGACAACGCACTCGATCGGCCCTACATTCAATCCGCTAAGCTCAACGGACAGCCGTTCGAGCGCACGTTCCTCACGCATGCGGAGCTCACCGCAGGCGGACAACTCGAGCTGTACATGAGCAGCACCCCCAACCAAGGCTGGGCCAACGCCGAAACGGCCGCCCCCAGCTCGCTCAGCGATCCGTAACCAAATTCGCTGCAGCAGCGGAACAAGCGAACCGCGACGAAGCCAGGGTAGGGGCACGCGGCTAGCTCCACAGAGCGATGAATTTAGCCGCGGTTTGAGCAAAACGGCGTCGGAATGGTTGGCCCCGATGAGCTCCGAGTCAGCAGCGCACTACGCCGGCGGCGCCCCGCTGCGGCAGGTCGGCGCCGGCGTGGTGCGTATCGACCAGCTTGCGGTGCACGAGCCGCAGCGAGGCATCGAAGAAACTTTCAACTTCAAGCGGGCTCGGGCAACCGCTCAGTCGAGTTCGTCGTCTTTCGTCATAATAGGCCCGTGACGCGCACCAGCGCACGCAAAGGCGAAGGGTATCAAGCGCCCTCCGCATACACCTTGGGAACCTCCGCCCACCTTCGAAAGCTCGAGATGCAGAACTATTCGCCGCGTAACCTGTTTAGGTATTCCTTTGGTTCGGCCACGCTGCTGGCGCTGCTCGCCGTGGGCTGTTCAAGCGAAAGCTCCGTCCCGGGCGCCGCTGGCGGTGGTTCCCCCGCGAGCGGCGGTGGCGGAACAGCCGGTGCGGGCGGCGACAAGACGCAGGCCGGTGCGGGCGGCGTGGCGGGGACGGTCATGACCGGTGGAGGTGGCGGACAGGCTGGCTCGGGCGGTTCGGGCGGTCCAGGTGGTGCAGGCGGAATGGGTGGGGGCGGCGCAGGCGGAACGGGTGGGGGCGGCGCGGGCGGAAGCGCGGGCGCCGGAGGCAAAGCGTCATGTGATGGCAAGGCGGTCTCGTTCAACGCCAACACGGGTCAGGGCAATGACGCGGCCAAGGCTCGCGTGGAGATCGAATTCGCGGGCAGCGCCGACTTGCCGACTGGCACGGCCACTCGAACCATCGAGTTTTGGGCCTATGTGCTCACGTCGAGTTGGTCCGGTGACACGAACAGCATGTTCTTCTACGGCTCCGGCTGCCGCCAAGCGTGTGGTTTCGGGCTTGATTTCGGAGGCGTGAAAGGCACTATCGACCCCTTTACTAATGCGATTTTCGACAACGACGATCAGCCGACTGGCCTCGACGCTGGCAAAGATCAATGGGCCCACTTCGCGATGACCTGGGACGGCACCGCCGTGCGCGCCTTCGTCAACGGCGAAAAGAAGGCCGAAAAGACGTCGTCCGACGCTCAAAAGACACTCATGACCATGCCGAGCGCGTTCATTCTCGGCGGTTACCCCTCCAACTATTTCAACGGCCAAATCGACGAGCTACGGATTTGGAACGTGGCGCGCTCCGCCGCCGAGCTCACCGCCACGATGAAGAAAACGCTGGTGGGCAACGAGGCCGGGTTAACCGGCTACTGGAAGTTCGACGAAACGTCCGGCACCAGCGCCGCCGATTCGGTGACCACCGCCGGCCACACCGCGCACCCTGGCACTTTGATGGCAGCCAGCGCCGCCGAACTTCCGACTTGGGTCCCCGGCGTCAAGCTGGATTGTCCGTGAGCCCGAACCACAGTCCCCCGAGGCTCTAGATCACCGCTTCGATCTTGCGAAGCGGGCGGTCCGCGATCTCCTGGCCACCAAGAGCGCAAGTAGCGTTACAAGTCCGCCAGAGCCAGATCGCCCGCCGTAGCCCAACTGACAGCCGGAGTCGTTCGCAGCCGTAGCTTGCGCAGCAGAGGAGCCGCCGGCCGGCAGCGTCGGGGCTCCGGCGAGA